>NZ_CP114902.1:2466250-3165625 GCF_027497235.1 Micromonospora sp. WMMD1128 | reverse complement strand
CCGGGTGCTGGGGGTGCAGGTCGCCGGTGGCCGGGCAGCGGACCCGAGCGGGCTGTGGCGGCGCGAGGCCGAACGGCTGCGCGCCGCCGGCGGGCTGCCCGGATACGAGCGGGTCAGCATCGGCCCGGTGATCCGGCCGGGCGGCGCGGCCGAGTGGGAGTACACGTGGGACGGACCCGACGGCCGGCTGCACGCCCGCCGCCTGGTCGCCAACGGCACCGGGGCCGGCAGCCGGCACCGGCTGGTCTGGGTCACCGCCGACGACCGCTGGTCGGCGGAGCAGGAGGTCCACCGGGTGGTGCTGGCGAGCTTCCGCCGGCCCGCGTGAGCCGCGACCCATCCGGTCGCCGCGCCGCTCCGAATGCCTGACACGTCCCGGCGCCGGTGCCGGGACCGGCGACGAGGAGAAACCGTGAAACTGTCCCGAACCCTGCTGGCGCTGCCGGCGGCGGCGCTCGTCCTCGGCTTCCCCGGGGTGGCGCACGCCGACGAGAGCGTCCGGGTGGCCCTGCTCGACCTCAACGAGACCGGGGCCCGCGGCACCGCCACGCTGACCACGACCGACGGCGGCGACCTGCGGGTGCGGATCACCTCCACCGGGATGACCCCGAACTCCCCGCACGCGCAGCACATCCACGGCGCGGTGAACGGCATGGACTTCCACTGCCCGGACAAGTCCGCCGACGCCGACGGCGACGGCTACGTCAGCACCGAGGAGGGCCTGAAGATGTACGGCGACATCTTCATCTCGCTCACCACCGCCGGTGACACCACCCGGGCCAGTGGGCTGGCGGTGGACCGGATGCCCAAGGCGGACGCCCAGGGCAAGCTGACCTACGACCGGGTCATCAAGGCCGCCGAGCTTCCGGCCGGCACCATCGACCACCTCAAGGACCTGCACCTGGTGCAGCACGGCATCGACGCCAACCGCAACGGCAAGTACGACATGGAGGCGCTCGGCGAGTCCACGTTCGCCAAGTCGGTCGGCGTGAACGGCATCCCGGAGGAGGCCACCGACCCGGCCACCTGCGGCATGGTCAGCGGCGCCGCCGCGGGCTCCGTACCGGCCGGCGGGGTGGCCACCGGCGACGGCAGCACCGAGCCGACCCCGATGGGCATGTACGCCGCAGGCGGACTGGCCCTGCTCGGGGCGGCCGGCCTGGTCGTCGCGCGGCGTCGCGTCGGCCGGCAGGGCTGAGCCGGCCGTGGACAACCCGGAGAATCGTACGGCCACCGGCCCCCGCCGTCAGCGCACCGCGCTCGCGGCGGGGGCGGCCCTGCTCGCCGTCGCCGCCGCGGTCGCCGTCGGCCTGACGGTGTCCGGTGGGAACGACCGCCCGCCGCGGGTTACGGTCCCGGCGGCGACGAGCCCGGCTCCGGCGCCGCCCCCCGCCGGGCGGTCGGGTGTGCTGACCAGCGGGCCGTTGATGGCCTCGTCCCCGCCGGTGCGCATCGGCATCCCGAGCCTGGGGGTGGACGCGCCGATCGTCCCGCTCGGACTGCGGCCGGACGGCGCGATGCAGGTGCCGGACAGCGCGACCGACGTCGGCTGGTTCACCCGGGCCCCGACGCCGGGCTCTCTCGGGCCGGCGGTGCTGGCCGGACACGTGAACTGGAAGGGGCGCGAGGGCTCCTTCTTCGACCTGGCCCGCCTGCGTCCGGACACCCCGCTGGCGGTGCGGCGGCGTGACGGCAGCACCGCCACGTTCGTCGTCACCCGGGTCGAGCAGCACCCGAAGGACCGGTTTCCCAGCGACGACGTCTACGGCCCGACCGATCACGCCGCGCTGCGCCTGATCACGTGCGGCGGTGAGTTCGACCGGAAGCGGGACAGCTACCGCGACAACGTCATCGTCTACGCGCGGCTCGCGCGCGCCCAGCCGGCGTGACGCGGCGGCTCAGCCGGTCGCCGGCGTGGCGTGGGCGAGGACGTCGCGCAGCACGTCGCGCAGGGGCATGTCCGGGTGCTCGATCCACTGCTGGGCGGCGACGCGGAGGGTGGCCAGGAACGTGGCGGCCAGGATGCGCGCCCGCAACGGCGCGTCCGGGCCGGTGAGCCTGCGGGCGATCTCCGTGGACAGGTCCCGCTCGATCGCCGCGTACGCGCCGACCTGGTGGGCGACCAGGCTCGGGTGGCCGTGCAACTGCCGGCGCCGGGCCAGCCAGGGCTCGGCCGGGTCGTCGTGGCTCTCGTCGGCCTCGGCCACGGCGGCCCGGGTCAGCGCGGTCCAGGGCGGCAGCTCGGCCGGCTGCTCCGCGACGAGCGCCAGCATCCGGCGCAGCCGCAGCGTGTCGCCGTGGAAGAGGGCCTCCTCCTTGCCGGAGAAGTAGTTGGAGAACGTGCGTCGGGAGACGTTGACGGCGTCGGCGATGGCCTCGACGGTGACCCGGTCGGGGCCGTGCTCGACGGCCAGGCGCAGGGCCGCCTCGTGCAGCGCCAGGCGGGTGGCCGCCTTCTTCCGCTCGCGCAGGCCGGTGCACTCCTCCATGCCGGCCAGCGTACGTGATCCTTTTCTCAATGGGCAAACTTGCCTCATGGGCAACATTTGCTGATGATTGCTTGGGGCAACCAAGCGGCCACCCTAACCGACACACCTGGAGGACGCGCGATGAGCGCACCCACCGCGACGGCCGAGGCCGCGCCGATGAGCCGGCGGCAGACGCTGGAGGCACTCAGCGGGCTGCTGCTGGTGCTCTTCGTGGCCATGCTGAGCAGCACCGTCGTCTCGACCGCCCTGCCGAAGATCATCGGGGCGCTGAACGGCTCGCAGACGCAGTACACCTGGGTGGTCACCGCCACCCTGCTCACCGCCACGGCGACCACCCCGATCTGGGGCAAGCTGGCCGACCTGTTCAACAAGAAACTGTTGATCCAGGTCGCCATCGTGGTCTTCCTGGTCGGCTCCGTCGCGGCCGGCTTCTCGCGGAGCGCCGGCCAGCTCATCGGCGCCCGGGCCTTCCAGGGCATCGGCGTCGGCGGCCTCCAGGCGCTGGTCCAGGTCGCCATCGCGGCCATGATCCCGCCGCGCGAGCGGGGCCGCTACAACGGCTACCTGGGCGGTGTCATGGCGCTCGCCACGGTGGGCGGCCCGCTGCTCGGCGGCCTCATCGTCGACACCTCCTGGCTCGGCTGGCGCTGGTGCTTCTTCGTCGGCGTGCCGGTCGCGATCATCGCGCTGTTCCTGCTCCAGATCACGCTCAACCTGCCCACCGTCCGTCGGCAGAACGTCAAGATTGACTATCTGGGCGCCACGCTCATCGCGGCCGGGGTCAGCGTGCTGCTGATCTGGATCTCCTTCGTCGACGGCTCGTTCGCCTGGCTCTCCTGGCAGACCGGCGCCATGGTCGGCGGCGCGGTGCTGCTGCTCGCGTTGGCCGTCTGGGTCGAGGCGCGGGCCGCCGAGCCGGTGGTCCCGCTGGCGATCGTCCGGGAACGCACCACCGCGCTCGCCATCCTCGGCAGCCTCGCGGTCGGCATGGCCATGTTCGGCGGCGCGGTCTTCCTCGGCCAGTACTTCCAGATCGGCCGCGGCTACAGCCCGACCGAGGCCGGCCTGCTCACCATCCCGATGATGGGTGGCGTGCTGATCTCCTCGATCGTCGCCGGCCGGATGATCACCTCAAGTGGAAAGATCAAGCCGTACATCGTGTTCGGCTCGATCGTGCTCGTCGCCGGCTTCGCGCTGCTGGGCACCATCGACCACCAGACCTCCCTGGTGATCGTCGGGGTGGCCATGTTCGTCGTCGGCGTCGGCGTCGGCATGACCATGCAGAACCTGGTGCTCGCGGTGCAGAACACGGTCGCGCTCAAGGACATCGGCGCGGCCAGCGCCAGCGTCGCCTTCTTCCGCTCGCTCGGCGGCACCATCGGCGTGTCGGTGCTCGGTGCGATCCTGGCCCGGCAGGTCACCGACCGGATCACCCGCGATCTCGCCGCGGCCGGCATCCCCGCCTCCGGCAGCGGTGGCAGCAGCACGTTGAACCTCGACGCGCTGCCCGAGCCGGTACGACAGATCGTCCGGGCCGCGTACGGGGACGCCACCGGCCACATCTTCCTCATCTCGGCCGCGATCGCCGTCGTCGGTGTCGTTGCGGCGCTGTTGCTTCGCCCCGTTACTCTTCGCTCCAGCCTCGATCTTCCGGACGTCGGCCGATCGGTGGCGGTGGGCGCCGACGCGGTCGACGGGGCGCCCGCGTTCGACGGGGTGGGTGCTGACCCGGCCGGCCGGGAGGAACACGCCCGCCGCTGAGCCCGTACCCCAGGGCCGTCGCCGACCACGGCGGCGGCCCTGGTGCGTGCGTGCCGGCCGGCGGGCGGACCAGGTGAAGGAGGAGCGGGTGCAGACCAGCCAGGGCGCGTCCACACGGGGAGGCGCACTGCGCCGGGCGGCCCGCGAGCTGACGCTCGTCGCGGTGCTCTTCCTCGCCTACAAGGTGGGCCGGCAACTGGTCGCCGGCCGGGCCGGCACCGCGCTCGCCAACGGCGAGCGGATCTGGTGGCTGGAGCGGCTGCTGCACCTGCCGAACGAGGCGCTCGTGCAGGCGCCGCTGCTGGCGCACGAACTGCCGGTGCGGCTGGCCAACAGCTACTACGCCTACGTGCACTTCCCGGCCACCGTGCTCTGCCTGATCTGGCTCTACCTGCGCCGGCCGGCGCACTACCTCCGGCTCCGGCGGGCCCTCGCGGCGCTGACCGCCGCGGCGTTCGTGCTGCACGTCTGCGTACCGCTCGCGCCGCCCCGGCTGACCGCGCTCACCCACCTGGTGGACACCGGCCGCCGGTACGGCCCGACCGTCTACGGCCCGCCCGAGGCCGACCAGCTCAGCAACCAGTACGCGGCGATGCCCTCGCTGCACGTGGGCTGGGCGGTGGCGGTGGCGCTGGCCCTGATGGCGGTCACCGCCGGGCGCTGGCGCTGGCTCTGGCTGGCCCACCCGCTCGTCACCATGCTCGTGGTCGTCGGCACCGGCAACCACTACTGGCTCGACGCCGTCGTCGCGGTGCTCCTGCTCGCGCTGATCCTGGCCGCGCTGCCGCGAGCCGTCGAGCCGTCCCGGCAGCCGGCACCGCCGCCGGCCGAACCGCCGCGCCCGCACGTGGTGCCCGTGCCGCGCCGCGCCGGCCGCCGCCGGACCGTGAAGGTCCCGACGACGGCCGACGCCCGGCTCCGACCGTCCGGCCGGGGCTGAGGCCCGGCTCAGCCGCGCACGGTGCAGACCATGCCGTTGAGCCGGAACACGCCCGGCGGTACGTTCGGCCCGCTGTACGCCCCGACGAAACCGGCGCTCGTGCTCCCGCCGTCGGCCGCGAGCCGGCGGTTGTCGGCGGTCGGGGTCACCCGGACCTCCCGGCCGGTCTGGGTCCAGGTGGCGTTCCAGCCGCTGCTCACCTGCTGCCAACCGGTCGGCCAGGTCCAGGTCAGCGTCCAGCCGTCGACCTCGTCCGGGCCCGTGTTCACCACGTCGACGGTGGCCACGTAGCCGTTGCCCCAGTCGCTGTCGTTGTGGAAGCGGACCGCGCAGCCGCTGTCGGCCGGGCTGCCGGTGGCGAATGTCAACGGCGGCGACGACCAGGACACCCGACCGGCGGTGTCCCGGGCGAGCACGTTGACCGTGTAGCGGGCGCCCGGTTCGAGGTTGCGCACGGTGAACGAGGTGCCGGCGGTCTCCCCGAGCTGCTCGCTCACCGCGCCGAACTGCCGGTACACCTCGTACTTCGCGATCGGCGCGGCGCCCGCGGTCGCCGCCGGCCAGGAGATGGTCGCCGCGCGGTCGGTCACCGCGCTCGCCGTCGGCCGCCCCGGCGCGGTCGGCCGCCCGGCCGTGCCGCCGGCCGGTCGCAGCACGAGCGTGGTCAGGGAGTACGGCGGAAGCGTCCGGGTGGTGGCGCTGCCGGAACGGTCGGTGCTCACCCCGGTCGCGCCGTTGGTGAGCGTGTGCACGGTGGGCGCCTCGTCCGCCGGGGTGAACCCGGCATAGTCGACCGCCACCGGGTACGCGGTGTCCGGGTCCTTGTTGAGCAACTGGACCGCCAGGCTGCCGTCGGGTCGGCGTACCGCGTGCGCGGCGACAAGCGGCTGGTCGGTGCCGGCGCGGACGAACTGATCGCCGGGGCGGGCGAACAGGTTCATCATGGACAGTGCGTGGTAGGGCGCGAACGGCGTGTTGAACGGCGGCTCGCAGACGTCGCCGTCGCTCGTGCAGTTGCCGCTCGACAGCAGCCCGAAGTCGCCGTAGTCGGTCTGCCCGGCCACCTCGGAGACGGTGCCGAGGCCGTTGTGCACGTTCCACCACTGCACCGTGAAGACGCCCTGTTCCAGCAGGCCGCTGTAGGCGTCGGCGAGGAACAGCGCGCCGGGCTGGGTGTTCCGGCCGGCGTCGACGTTCAGCTCGGTGAGGCTGATCCCGATCCGGTCGGAGTCCGGGCCCGCGTACCGGGAGATCTGCTGGCGCAGCAGCCAGGCGGCGTCGGGGAGCTGGTTGGTGCGGGTCAGCGACTCGGCGGCGGTGCCGCCCGGGTACCAGTGCACGTCCACGAAGTCGATCTTCGGGCCGGCGAGGGAGAGCACGGTCTGGTTCCACGGTCCCGGATCGGTGCCGGCGGTGATCCCGTCGGGCCAGTTGCCGGGCATGGTCAGCACCGCGCCCACCTTGACGCTCGGGTCGACCGCCTTCATCGCGTCGGCGTACTCGATCACCAGCTTGGCGTACTGGGTGGCGCTCTTGTCGGCGTGGTCGTCGGCCTCCCAGGCCGACCCGTAGTGGCCGTTGCCGTAGTTCTCGTTGCCGACGGTCCACCACTTCGCGCCGTAGCCCTTGGTGACGTTGGCGTAGCGCACCCAGTCGGCCGCCTCGGCGGGCGTCCCGGTGCCGTAGTTGGCGATGATCATCGGCTGGGCGCCGACCCGGCGCGCGCCGGCCATGAACGTGTCGAAGTCGGTGTCCGGCGCGACGTAGCCGCCGGGCGCGGTGTGCGTCTTCCAGTGGTAGATGTCGGCGTACGAGCCGCCGGGGTAGCGCAACATCCGCACACCGGCGGCCTTGAGCAGGTCGGACGTCTCGGCGCTGCCGAGTTTGGCGTCCCAGATGGCGTGGTTGACGCCGAGCGCGGTGTCCGGCACGGTGGCCAGCCCGGCGCGGGCGTTCACGGTCACCGCGACCGGGTCGGCGGCGGCGCCGGCGGCGGGCGCCTCGACGGTGGCGAGCGCGGTGGTGGCGAGCAGCAGACTGGCCGCGTACGCGGTCCAGCGGCGTACGTGGGGCAGGGATCTCCACATGGGGGTGTCCTTCGAGAGGCGGGTTCCCGGGTCGGTGCCGCCGTCCTCCCGGATGCCTACCGGCGCCCGGGTGCCCAGGAACGACGATCGGCTCCACGCGCTGATCAGGATCACACGCGCGAGGCGAAGCTCTCAAGGCTTAATTTATAGACAGGAGTCTTTACTGTTAACAAGGTTTAATTTATGTTCGTGACACCTTCCGTACCCCCCGAAGGAGTTGCCACCATGCGCCGAAGAATCACCCTCCCGCTGCTCACCACCGGTGCCGTCACTGCGACGCTGGCGCTGGCCGCACCCGCGCAGGCCCACGGCTACGTCTCCTCGCCGCCCAGCCGCCAGGCGCTCTGCGCGCAGAACCGGGTGCCCGACTGCGGCCAGATCCGGTACGAGCCGCAGAGCGTCGAAGGTCCCAAGGGCCTGAAGAACTGCCACGCCAACATCGCCGGATTCGCGGTGCTCAACGACGACAGCCGCAACTGGCCGGCCACCGCGGTCGGCGGCACGGTGACGTTCACCTGGATCAACACCGCCCGCCACGCCACCGCCAACTGGGAATACTGGATCGGCAACACCCGGGTCGCGGTCGTCGACGGCGGTGGCCGCCAACCCGACGCCACCGTGTCCCACACGGTCAACCTGGGCGGCTTCTCCGGCCGGCAGAAGCTGCTCGCGGTCTGGAACATCTCCGACACCGCGAACGCGTTCTACTCCTGCGTCGACCTCCAGATCGGCGGCGGCAACCCGTCACCGTCACCCACCCCGACCCCGTCACCGACCCGCACCGCCACGCCGCCGCCCACCCCCACCCCGACCGCCAGCGCCACGCCGGCGCCCGGCGGCACCTGGGCCGCCGGCAGGACGTACCAGGTCGGTGACACGGTGACCTACGCCGGCCGCAGCTACCGCTGTCGCCAGGCGCACACCGCGATCGCCGGTTGGGAACCCCCGAACGTGCCCGCCCTGTGGCAGCAGCTCTGACACCGCCCCCACCCTCTGTTGCCTGCTGCACTTTCACGGAAAGAGTGGTCATGTCACGCGGAACAACCACTCTTTCCGTGAATCAGCGCTCGGCCCGGCGTGCGGGGTCGGCTCTTCTGGTGGGGGTAGTGCTCGCTCTGGGCGGGTGCGGGGGTGCGCCGGCGACACCCGTCGGCGCGCCGTCGACGTCGGCGGGTGCCGCCGAGACCAGCGGAATCGACGCGTTGTTCCTCGCCATGATGGTGGCGCACACCGAACAGACCCTGGAGATCGTCGGGCTCGGCCTCGACCGGGCCATCGACCCCCAACTCCGTACGCTGATCGCCGCCGTCCGGGCCACCGAGACCGACGAGCTGGCCACCATGCGCGGCTGGCTGCGCGAGGCCGGTCCGTCCGCGTCGGCCGCCGCCGCCCGGCACGACCACTCCGGGCACAGCGACGCCGTCGCCGGCCTGGCCCGGCTGCGGGCCGCCCCGGCCACCGGCTTCGACCGGGTGCTACGCGAGGTGCTCGCCGCGCACCAGCGCGCCGCCGCGGCTCTGGCCCGCGCGCAGGTCGCCGCCGGCACCAGCGAGCGGGTACGCGACCTCGCCGCCCGGATCGACCGTTCACGCACGGCCGAGGTGGCACTGATGACGTCTTCCCGGTCCGTTCCGGCCCGTTCCTGAGGGCCTGCTCCGCTCCCGGTCTGCTCCGCTCCCGGTCTGCTCCGCTCCCGGTCTGCTCCGCTCCCGGTCTGCTCCGCTCCCGGTCCACCCCGGGCTGGTCTGCTCCGGTGCGATCTGGTCTGGACCTCGGGGAGATGACGGCTGGTCGAGGCGGACGGTGCCCGTCCCGGGCTCAGGGGGCGAGCGATCAAGGAGTTCGCGTCATCGGGAGACCCAGCTCCGACGCAAACTCCTTGATCACGCGGAGACGTCGCCCCGACGGCCAGCCCGCAGCCGGAGGGAGGGCGTCGATCATGAAGTTAGCGGCGGTGGGGAGCGCTCTCCCAGTGGCCAACTTCATGATCAGCAGGGGAGCAGGGGAGCAGGGAAGGGGGCGGGTGGGGGACGGACTGGTGTGGGCTTGTTGTTGCGGCGCTGGCTTGGGGGAATGGGGTTGTGGTCGGTGGCGGACGCTGCCACTTCGGCGGAGTGCTCGCCCGCGGTCCCGGCTGCCGTTGATTCGGGCGGGGGAGGGCTCGACGGGGGCATGACCTTCGTCACGGTGAGTGGTGCCGCCTCGGTGTGCCGCAACGGCCGACGAAACGGGTCGCATCGGTGCTTTCCGCTTGGCGAAGTGCGGTACGCGCGCCGGAAAGCGGGGCGCGCGCGGGGCGCGGAGGCCGGTCGGCGGCTGCGCGGTCGTTCGCCTCTCGGCAAAACGGGCCGCGCGATGTCGCAGCCCGTGGCTAGGCTTTCCGCCGAACGTCGTCCCCGCCTCACGTCCGCCCGTGCGCCCCGTGGCGCGCGGCGCCGCCACGGCCCCTCGGACCGGACCGGAACCAGGAGATTGTCTGTGACCCAGCAACCCGTCGCGACATCGAACAAACTCGACGCCGCGGTGCTCAAGGTGGCCGGCGTCGTCGTGCTCGGTGCGATCATGTCGATCCTCGACGTGACCGTCGTCAGCGTGGCCATCCCGACGTTCCAGAGCGAGTTCGACGCCTCGTACGCGCGCGTCGCCTGGACCATGACCGGCTACACCCTCGCGCTGGCGACGGTGATCCCGCTCAGCGGGTGGGCCGCGGACCGGTTCGGCACCAAACGCCTCTACATGGTGGCGTTGGCGCTGTTCACCATCGGCTCCGGGCTGTGCGCCACGGCCGACTCCATCGGTGAGCTGATCGCCTGGCGCGTCGTCCAGGGCCTCGGCGGCGGCATGCTCATGCCGCTCGGCATGACCATCATGACCCGGGCCGCCGGCCCGCACCGGATCGGTCGGCTGATGGCCGTGCTCGGCATCCCGATGCTGCTCGGCCCGATCGGCGGTCCGATTCTCGGCGGCTGGCTGATCGACACCGCGAGCTGGCACTGGATCTTCCTGATCAACCTGCCGATCGGCGTGGTCGCGCTGGTCTACGCCCAGCTGGCGCTGCCGAAGGACGCTCCCGAGCCGTCGGAGTCGTTCGACTTCCTCGGCATGCTGATGCTCTCGCCGGGCCTGGCGCTGTTCCTCTACGGCGTCTCCTCGCTGCCGGAGGCCGGCACGGTCACCGACCCCGAGGTCTGGTTGCCCATGGCCGTCGGCGCCGCGCTCGTGGTCGCCTTCGTCCGCTACTCGTTCCGGCCCCGGCACCCGCTGCTCGACCTGCGGCTGTTCCGCAACCGCAACCTCACTGTCGCCGCGCTGACGCTGTTCGTCTTCATCATCGCGTTCATGGGCGCGGGCCTGCTGTTCCCGAGCTACTTCCTGCAGATCCGCGGCGAGACCACGCTCACCGCCGGCCTGCTGATGGCGCCGCAGGGCATCGGTGCGATGATCACCATGCCGATCGCCGGCATGCTCGCCGACCGGGTGCCCGTCGGCCGGACGGTGCCGTTCGCGCTGGTCCTCCTCGCGGCCGGGTTCTTCACCTTCACCCAGCTCGGCACCGACACGTCCTACCTGCTGCTCTGCGGTTCGCTGTTCGTGATGGGCCTCGGCATGGGCGGCACCATGATGCCGATCATGACCTCGGCGCTGAAGACGCTTCAGGCCGCGGAGGTGGCTCGCGGGTCGACGCTCGTCAACATCCTCCAGCAGATCGGCGGCTCGGTCGGCGCGGCGGTGATGTCGGTGATCCTCACCAGCGAGCTGAACGGCTCGCGGCCGATCCCCGGCGTGACCGATCCGGGCAGCGGCGCCCCGGTCACCGAGGCGCAGCTCGCCATCGCCGTGCAGCAGCAGCCCGAGCTGGCGCAGCAGTTCCCGGTGCCGCCGTCGCTGATCGAGCGTGGGCTCGACTTCGCGGCCAGCTCCTTTGCCACCACGTTCT
This sequence comes from Micromonospora sp. WMMD1128, assembly GCF_027497235.1. Taxonomy (NCBI): domain Bacteria; kingdom Bacillati; phylum Actinomycetota; class Actinomycetes; order Micromonosporales; family Micromonosporaceae; genus Micromonospora; species Micromonospora sp. WMMD1128. The sequence continues at coordinate 3,154,411 of NZ_CP114902.1, read as the reverse complement.
GGGTGGCGTTCGGCCTGGTGCTGCTCACCTTCATCCCCGCCGCCCTCCTGCCCCGCCGGCGCGAGCCGTCGCACCTGCTCGACGGCGAGCCGGGGGAGGAGCAGCGGCCGATGCCGGTGCCGATCCACTGATCCTCGCCCGTCTCGCATCGGGCCGACCGCCGCCGGCGGTCGGCCCGATGACGTGTCGGCCGGGCCGCGCCATGGGTCGGCGGGGGTCGGGGCGTATCGCCACCGGCGGGCCGGGCAGCGCCTAGGCTCGACCCAGGACGCCGGCGAGAGGCGGGCAGGGTGAGCGCAGGCGGCGAGGACCGGTCGGCGCGGCGGCGCAGGCGCCTACTGCTGGCGGGCCTCCTGGCCGTGGTCGCGTTGATCCTGCTGCTGCTCGCACTCACCGTCGCCACCGGCACGGTCGCCGGCGTCGAGGTGGTGCTCGCCCTGCTGCTGCTGGTGGCCAGCTACGCCGTCCAGCGGGTGGCCCGCCGGGAGACCGTCTACCGCGACGAGCGGCGGCGGTGACCGGCGTGACCACCTGACCCGGCTAGGCTGACCGGGTGGATCAGGAAGACCGGATCGCGCTGTTCCTCGACTACGAGAACCTGGCGCTGGGCGTACGGGACCATCACGGCGGTCGGCCGTTCGACTTCCGTCCGATCGCCGACGCCCTCGCCGAACGTGGCCGGGTGGTGGTGCGCCGGGCGTACGCCGACTGGTCGTACTTCGACGAGGACCGGCGGATGCTCACCCGCTCGCACGTCGAGTTGATCGAGATCCCGCAGCGGATGGGCTTCTCGCGCAAGAACGCCGCCGACATCAAGATGGCCGTGGACGCGGTCGAGTTGGCCTTCGAGCGTGGCTACATCTCGACGTTCGTGATCTGCACCGGTGACAGCGACTTCACCCCGCTCGTGCACAAGCTGCGCGAACTCAACAAGCGGGTGATCGGTGTCGGGGTGGAGAAGTCGACCTCGGCGCTGCTGCCGCCGGCCTGCGACGAGTTCCTCTACTACGACCGCCTCGAAGGGGTCGACGTGCCGCCGCCCGCGGCCCGCCGCACGCGCCCGTCCCGGCCGGCCGGGCCGTCGCCGGTGGAGCCGGCGCCGGAGCCGCCGGTGGAGACCGCCCCGGCCGAGGACGAGTCGGCGCGCGACGTCGACACGCTCGCGGTCCTGCTCGTGCAGACCGTGGCCGGCATGCAGGGCAGCTCCAGCGGCGAGGTCACCGCGTCCGGCCTGAAGCGTGCCCTGCTCCGCAAGGACCCGACGTTCAGCGAGTCCGACTACGGCTTCCGTACCTTCGGTGAGCTGCTGCGGCACCTGGCCGCCTCCAACGTGGTGGAGTTGGCCGCCGGCCCGGCCAAGGGCGACCCGGAGGTGTCGTTGCCCGAGCGGGGTGACCGGGAGGTCGCGTTCGGGCTGCTCCGATCCGTGGTGGTGGACCTGACCGGCGAGGGCGGCGCGGTGGCGCTGTCCGGCCTGAAGGACCAGCTCCGGCGCGCCCGGCCCGACTTCAGCGAGAAGAAACTCGGCTACCGCAGCTTCCTCCAATTCTGCAAGGCCGCCGCGACCGACGGGGCGGTGGAGCTGCGGTGGAGCCCGGACGACGGCGACTACCTGCTCACCCCGCAGCCCACCTGAGCACGGCACACGTCGCCATGGCCCGGATCGTGCAGCTGCTGGCCTCGCCGGTGCACCGCTACGTGGGCCGGCCGGCGGACGGACCCGCCCCGGCACCGCCCGGCGAGCTTGTCGACCGGGTGCGCGTACGCGCCGGCCTGGGCGTCGTCGGTGACCGCTATTTCGGTCGGGCGGCACACCGCACGGCGAGCGTCACGCTCATCGCGCAGGAGTCACTGCCGCCCGGCGCCGACCTGACCAAACTCCGCCGCAACGTGCTGACCAGCGGCATCGCAGTGGACGAGCTGGTCGGCCGGGTGCTCATCCTCGACTCCGGCGACGGGCCGGTCAGCCTGCGGGTGCACCGGGCCGCGCCGCCGTGCGCCTGGCTGGACGTGGTGGTCGCGCCGGGCACCTGGAAGGCGCTGCGGCGGCGGGCCGGCGTGCGCTGCGAGCCGCTCACCGACGGCGTCCTGCGGGTCGGCCCGGTCACGGTCGCCGTCGACGGCTGAGGGTGCGCCGGAACTTTTCCCGCCCGCCGGCCGACCAACCTCGGGGTCACCGATCGTCGCGGTCGGCGGCGGGGTGACGGAGAGGACGCCAGGGATGAACCGAACGACGCCCGCATCCGTACCGTCCGACATGATCGTGTCGGAGCGGCGGGCGAGCCGCGGATGAGCCTGGACGCCGACGACGAGCAGGTGACCCGGTGGGCGCACCTCGCCGGGCAGGGCGACCAGCAGGCCGCCGCGGCGTTCGTCCGAGCGCTCCAGGGCCCGGTGTGGCGGTTCCTCGCCCACCTGGCCGGGCCGGCGGAGGCCGACGACCTCGCCCAGGAGACATTCCTGCGTGCGCTGCGCAGCCTGCCCGGCTTCGCCGGCCGTTCCTCGGCCCGGACCTGGATCTTCACCATCGCCCGCCGGGTCGCCGTGGACCAGGTGCGGGCCGCGACCGTACGCCCCCGGGTGGCCGCGCTTCCCGACTGGCAGGCCGCCGCCGAGGCGGCCGGGGCGGTGACCGCCGGCGGGGACGACAGCGTGGCGCTGCGCGGGCTCATCGCCGGGCTGGCGCCGGACCGGCGGGAGGCGTTCGTCGCCACCCAGGTGCTCGGCCTGTCCTACGCCGAGGCCGCCGAGGTGTGCGGCTGCCCGGTCGGCACCATCCGGTCCCGGGTCGCCCGCGCCCGCGAGGACCTGGTGTCGGCCTGGACCACCGACACCCGGGACCGCCGCGCCCGCTGAGCCAGCGTCACCCGCACGAGCCGAGCGCTGATTCACGGAAAGAGTGGCTATTCCGCGCGGAATAGCCACTCTTTCCGTGAAAGCGCAGCAAGGGCGGGTGGGGCGGGGTACGTCAGGCGGCGCGGCGGTCGTGGGCCTGTGCGGTGTACGGGCCGGGCGGCACCAACCGCAGCGGGGCCGGCGCGGGTGGCTCCTCGGTGCGCAGCGCCCAGCGCGACCCGGACGACCGCTGGTCGGGCGGCGTGTCGCCGGGCCGCCAGCCGGGCCGGGACAGCACCAGCATCACCGCCCAACCGACCAGCAGGAAACCGTGGCTGACCAGCCGGGTCACCGCCACCTGCCCGGTGATCAGGTCGTTCACCGACAGCAGTACGAGCGTGACGACGAACGCGCTGAGCATCGGCAGCAGCCCGGACGGGGTGGACCGGCGCAGCGCGACGTAGAGGAAGCCGGCGCCGACGGCCACGTTCCACGCCGCCGACTCGTGCCACAGGTGCTGGCCGGTGGTGTGCGCGTGCGCGACCACCGCCTCCCGGCCGATCTGCGCCAGGCCGAGCACCAGTTGCACGGCCCCGAGCAGGCCGAGCGCCGCGCGCAGCCCCAGCGCCAGCTGCCGGCGGCGGCTCCGCCGGGGCGGCGGCGCGGCGGCCAGTACGGACGCGACCAGGTCGGGCACCTGCGGGGCGAGTTGGGTACGGGCTCGCCGGTTGACCGCCGCGGCCGAGTCGAACCAGCGTCGGCACCCGGCACAGCCGCTCAGGTGCGCCTCGGCCGCCTCGGTCTCCGCCCGGGACGCCTCACCGTCCAACTGGGCCGACAGGATCTCCCGCCACTGCTCACACGCCATGTAGAGATAGTCGTCCGGCCCGGCCACCTGGTTCCCGGTGGGGTGCCGATCACGCTGGTCGGGGGGCGATCGGCGCTGTTCGCGCCACCGGCGTGCCGCCGGACGCGGCGGTCCGCCGGGCCGCCGCCGCCCGTTAGCATGTGCCGATGACCTTCGACGCCACGCTCACCCGTATCAACGAGGGCGTGCAGTTGCACCACCAGCAGGGCGAGCGTGCCGCCGCGCGGGACCTGTTCGCCCAGGTGTGGGACGAGATCGGCGGCGAACAGGGCGACGCGCTGCACGTCTGTGTCCTCGCCCACGCGATGGCCGACGTGCAGGACGACATCCGCCAGGAACTGCTCTGGGACGGGCGCGCGCTGGCGGCGGCCGACCGGCTCACCGACGAGCGGGTCGCCGAGTCGGGGGTGCCGCTGTCGGTGGCCGGACTCTATCCGTCGCTTCACCTCAACCTGGCCGAGTGCCACCGCAGGCTCGGCGACCTCGACCGGGCCCGCGAGCACCTGCGGCAGGCCGAGGCGGGCATCGACGCGCTCGGCGACGACGGATACGGCAAGCTGATCCGGGACGGCCTGGACCGGCTGACCCGGCAACTCGCCGCCGGGTAGCGGCTACCGCTCCCCGAACGGCCGTAACGGGCGCACGTTCGACCTTCATAACGCTCCTCCCACCACCGGAACCGCCTCCGCTGGCGATGAGTTCGGGGGAGTGGGGCGGTCTACCGTGCGACTGAGGCGATCAACTCACGGGAGTCACGGCATGGGGCGCATTCACATCGAGCTGTTCACCACCCTCGACCTCGTCGGGCAGTCGCCGGGCGGCCCGGACGAGGACCCGGTGGGCTTCCCGTTCGGCGGCTGGCAGGCGCCCCTGCTGGACGAGGTCACCGGCGCGCAGGTCTACCAGGCGTACGAGGGCACCGACGCCCTCCTGCTCGGCCGGCGGACGTACGACATCTTCGCCGCCTACTGGCCGCACCAGGAGGGCGGTGCGGACAACGCGATCGCCACCCTGTTCAACCGCATCCCGAAATACGTGGCGTCGCGCGGTCGGCCCGACCTGTCCTGGGCGGGGTCCACGAAGCTCGGCGCGGATCTGGCCGGCGCGGTGCGGGAGATCCGGGACCGGCACGAGCACGTCAAGGTCGTCGGGAGCCTCAACCTGGTGCAGACCCTGTGGCGGGAGAAGCTGTTCGACCGGATCGACCTGTGGGTGCACCCGATCATGTTGGGGGTCGGGAAGAAGGTCTTCGACGGTGGCGCGGTGCCCACGAACGTCACCCTCCTCGAACCGCCGGTGGCGAACCCGAAGGGCACCGTCTACCTGCGCTACGGTCTCGCCGACGGCACGCCCGCGACCGGGGACATGAGCGCGCCGGACCGTGGCGTCTGAGGGCGTCAGCCCTCGGCCAGCCGGCTCTTCTGCACCTTGCCCATGGCGTTGCGGGGCAGCGCGTCGACAAGCCGCACCTGCCGGGGCCGCTTGTGCACGGACAACTGCCGGGCCACGAAGTCGATCAGCTCGGCCTCGCCCAGGCCGTCGCCGACCACGTACGCGGTGACCTGCTGGCCCAGGTCGGGATGGGGGAGGCCGACGACGGCGGCCTCCCGCACGCCCGGATGGGCCAGCAGCGCGTCCTCCACCTCGCCCGCGCCGATCCGGTAACCGCCGCTCTTGATCAGGTCGGTGGCGGCCCGGCCGACGATCCGGTGCCAGCCGTCCGGGCCGACGGTCGCCACGTCGCCGGTGCGGAACCAGCCGTCGGCGGTCCGGGCGGCGGCGTCGGCGTCCGGCCGGTTGAGGTAGCCGTCGAAGAGCGTCTCCCCGCGCACCTGCAACTCGCCCATGGCGTCACCGTCGGCGGGCAGCGGGGCGCCGTGCTCGTCGACCACGCGGGTGCGCACGCCGGGTAGCGGCACACCCACCGTGCCCGGCCGGCGCGGACCGTCGGCGCGGGCGCTCACCGTGATCAGCGTCTCGGTCATCCCGTACCGCTCGACCGGCCGGTGCCCGGTCAGCCCGCCGAGCGCCGCGAAGACCGGCTCGGGCAGCGCGGCGCTCCCCGACACCAGCAGCCGGGCGCCGCGCAGCGCCCGCGCCGCCGCCGGTTCCGCCGCGATCCGCGACCAGATCGTGGGTACGCCGAAGTAGAGCGAGCCGCCGGCTGCCGCGTACCGGTCGGGGCGGGGCCGGCCGACGTGGCGCAGCCGGCTGCCGACGCGCAGCGGGCCGAGCACGCCGAGCACGAGCCCGTGCACGTGGAACAGCGGCAGCCCGTGCGCCAGCAGGTCGTCAGGTGTCCACGCCCAGGCGTCGGCGAGCCCGTCCAGGCAGGCGGCGACCGCGCGACGGGACAGCACCGCGCCCTTGGGCGCGCCCGTGGTGCCGCTGGTGTAGAGGATCAGCGCGGTGGCCGCAGCGTCCGGCTCGGGGTGCCGGGTGTCCGAGCGCCGGGTCAGGTCCACCGGCACGACCGGCAGGGGCGCGGAACCAGCGCCGGGCGGCGTCACCAGCGCCTCGGCCCCGGAGTCGCGCAGGATGTGGTCGCGTTCCACCGGCCCGGCGTCCGGCGGCACCGGCACCACCGCCGCACCGGCCAGCAGCCCGCCGACCACGCCGACCACGGTCTCCAGGCTGGTTGTGGCGGGCACCGCGACCCGCCGGGCCCCGCGTAGCTCGTCGGCGACGGCGGTGGCCGCCCGACGCAGCTCCACCCAGGACATCGACCGGTCGTCCACCCGGACCGCGTCCGGACGTTCGTCGGTGGACTCGGCGAGCCAGCTCAGCAGCGCCACGAATGCCCCTCTCCGGCCACCGCCGACGTCGGCTCCCGCGCCGGCCGTGGCGGCCGACCTCACACGCCCTGACCGTATCGGCCCCCCAAGCGGAACCACCACCCCTACGCGCTCCGCGCCCCCGGCTTTGGGTGCACCCGTTGTTGCTATGACGACAACGAGTGCACCCAAAGGGCGCCGGACCAGAGCGCTCCGCCGTGCGCGGTGGCAGCGGCCGGTTCGGCGGTACGGGCGGCCGGGCGATCACGCTCGTGGTGACCGTGCTGCGCTTCCCGCCGGGCGGGGCGGACGTGCGGGCCCGGTGGTTCGACCGAGCCGGGTCAGAGCGTCTCGACGAGCCGGAAGCGCTCCAGCACGGCCGGCGTGTCGTCGTCCACGGTGAACGCCGGGTCGCCGAGCCACCCCCGGTAGTCGCCGCCGTGCCAGTAGCGCTCGTGCCCGGCGCGCCAGTCGGCGACCGACTCGTACCCCTCGCCCTCGTCGCGGGCGTGGTCGAGGTCCACGTCGCCGACCCGGGCGACGCGGACCTCGACCACCTCGATCACCGCCACCGGCGCGCCGGCGGAGTCGACCACCGCGAACCGGGCGCCGACCTCCGGCAGCGCCTCGCCGTCGATCTCGTAGTCCTGGAGCAGCCCGGTGGTGCTGGTCTTGGTCCCGTCGAGCACGGCGGCGACCAGCTGGTCGCGCAGCGGGCCGGGGAAGGCGAACTCGGCGATCGGCAGCTCGGCGGCGGTCATGGCGGGCAGCCTAGCCACGGCGGCGGTCAGCGGCGAGGCGATTCCGGAGCCGCCAGTCGCCGGCCCAACCAGTCCAGCAGGACCGCCTCGTACTGCGCGCTGACACCGGCCAGGTCCTCGCGCTCGTCGAGCGTGGTCGCGTGGTCGCAGCCGGTCAGCCGCGCCACGGTCAGCTCGGCGTCGCGGGCCGCCCGCCGCCACACCGCGAGGCTCTCCTCGATCGGGACCCACGCGTCGGTCTCGCCGTTTGCCGGGCAGTCAACCACGCCGCGCCACGTCCGGCCGTCCCGCGCCGCCGGAGGACCGGCATGCTGCGTACCCTGGCCCGGTATGCCGAACCCCGACCGTGGAGCGCCGATGAACACCCGTACCGCCCGGCCCGCCGACGTGCCCGCCCTGGTCGACCTGATCGAGTCGGCGTACCGGGGGGACCGCGCCCGGACCGGCTGGACCCACGAGGCCGACCTGCTCGACGGGCAGCGCACCGACCCGGAGATGGTGGCCGCAGCGGTGGCGGGCCCGGACGGCGTGGTCCTGGTGGCGGAGCGTGACGGACGCCTGGTCGCCTGCTGCCAGCTGGAGCGGCGCGACGACCACGCCTACTTCGGCATGTTCGCGGTCGCGCCGGCCGAGCAGGGCGGCGGGCTGGGCCGTGAGCTGCTGGCCGGGGCCGAGCGGTTCGCCCGGGACCGCTGGCACGCCGGCGAGCTGTGGATGACCGTGATCGTGCAGCGCGAGGACCTGATCGCCTGGTACGAGCGGCGCGGCTACGTCCGCACCGGCGAGCTGAGCCCGTTCCCGTACGGCGACGAGCGGTTCGGTCTGCCGCGCCGCCCGGACCTGGCGTTCGAGACGCTGCGCAAGAAGCTCGGTTGAGCGGGGACGCTCAGGCGAAGGCGAAGTAGCGCAGCCACAGGTACGGCATCGCCAGCCCGACGGTGACCAGGGTGACCAGCAGGCCGTAGCGGGTGAACTGCCAGAAGGTGATCCGCTGTCCGGCGCGTTCGGCCAGGCCGAGCACGACGACGTTGGCCGAGGCGCCGACGGCGGTGGCGTTGCCGCCGAGGTCCGCGCCGAGCGCCAGCGCCCACCACAGCACCCGCGACTGCCCGCCGCCGCCCTGGGCGTGCACGAGATCCGCCACCACCGGGCTCATCGTCGCCACGTACGGGATGTTGTCGACGATCGCCGACAGCACCGCCGACCCCCACAGCAGCACCAGCGACGCCGGCAGCAGCCGGCCCTCGGTGGCGTTGATGGCGGCCTGCGAGATCTGCTCGACCACGCCGGTGTTGACCAGCGCGCCGACCATGATGAACAGGCCGGCGAAGAACACCAGGGTCGGCCACTCCACGTCCCGGCTGACCTCCCCGGCGTCGAGCCGGGAGAGCGCCAGCAGCAGCAGCCCGCCGAGCAGCGCGACCACCGCCGGTTCCAGGTCCAGCACGGTGTGCAGCACGAACGCCACGGTCACCGCCGCGAGCACGGCCAGTCCGAGGATCAGCAGCCGGCGGTCGCGGATGGCGTCGCGCTCGCGCAGGGCGGCGATCTGCGCGGCCCGCTCCGCGTCGTAGCGGAACGCGTCGCGGAACATCAGCCGGCACAACCCGAGGAAGACCACGAGCAGCAGCACCACCAGCGGCGCGAGGTGGACCAGGAAGTCGTTGTACGACAGCCCGCCCCGGCTGCCGATGATGATGTTCGGCGGGTCGCCCACCAGGGTGGCGGTGCCGCCGATGTTCGAGGCCATCGCCTCGGCGATGAGGAACGGCACCGCCGGCACCCCGAGCCGTTCGCAGACCAGGAACGTCACCGGGGCGATGAGCAGCACGGTGGTGACGTTGTCGAGCGCCGCCGACGCCACCGCCGTGATCAGCACGAGGATCACCATCACCCGGTACGGGCGGCCCCGCGCCCGCTTCGACGCCCAGACCGCCACGTACTCGAAACCGCCTGTGCGTTTGAGTACGGAGACGATGAGCATCATGCCGATCAGCAGGAAGATCACGTTCCAGTCGATGCCGGACTCTTCGGAGAAGAAGGCGTGCCCGGCGTCGGTGGCGCCGATCAGGAACATCACCGCCGCCCCGCCGAGCGCGGCGGCGACCCGGTGGATCTTCTCGGTGGCGATCAGGACGTACGCGACGGTGAAGACGGCAACCGAGGCCCAGGCCAGCCCGGTCATGCGGCCAGCATCCGGTCGAGCAGGGCGTCCAGGGTGATGCCGCCGATCATCGGCTCGCCGCGGGGCGCCACCGCCACCAGCGGGCTGAGCCGCTGCGCCATCACGGCGGCGACCTCCAGCACCGTCGCCTGCGGTTCGACCACCGGCGGCTCCGGTCGATCGCGGGGCAGCAGGTCCCGCACGGTCCGACCTTCCGCTCCCCGGAAGAACACGTCGGCGGTGGGTTCGTCGATCATCCGGGCCAGGGTGGGGTCCTCCCGGCAGTAGCCGGGGATCACCAGGCGCAGCACCTGCGCGCCGGGCAGGACGCTCACCGGGCGCTCCCGGTCGTCGACCACGATCAGCCCGGGCAGGTTGTTGTCCGCCAGCAACCGGGCCGCCTCCAGCACGGGCGAGGACAGCGTGATGGAGGGGAACGGGACAGCCAGGTCTCGGGCTCGCACGATGACTCCTGCCGCAGCTTCGGAACACGACGGTCAACTACCGGCCGGCTTGCCGGCACGCCGGTGCTCACCCTAGTCGCCCGTTCGGCGCCGCCTCGGCGTACCTCTGGTGATCCTGCCGGTGCTCAGGCCCGGGTGTCGGGATCGGTGTCGCCGGCCGTTGTGGTGCCGGTCGGCTCCGCCGCCTCGCCGTCGGGCCCGGTCGGGGGCGTCGTCGGCGGCTCGGTCGTCCCGGTGGGGTCGGCGGTCGGTGGGGGCGGTGTCGCCGACTCCGACGGGGTGGCGGAGCGCGACGGGCTGGTGGACGGCGACGGCGTGGCGGAGTGCGACGGTTCGTCGCTCGCCGGGCCGGACGGCTGGGGATCGGCGGTGGGCTCGCTGTCGGGCATGGCGTCGGACGGCGGAGCGTCGGCCCGGACCGGCTCGGTGGTCGGGGGCGCCTCGGGTCGGGACGGGCCGGTCGCGGAGCGGGTGTCGCCGATGGTGACGATCGCGGACCGTCGGCACGGCACGCCGCCGACCGCGAACGAGTCGGCGGCGGTGCCGGTGCGGTCCGTCCAGGTGCCCCGCAGCGGGAGCCGCGTCGTGCCGGCCCGGTCCACCGTGACCGGCAGGCGCACCTGGCGACCCGACTGCCAGCGGTCGAGCGGCGCGGTGAGCCGCTGGCCGGGGGGAAGCCGGAAGGACAACACCGGCTCGCCGGCCGGTCGCGGCCCGCTCACCTCGACGGTGACGTCGGCGCCGAACGTGCCGTCCGTCGCCCGGTCCGACGACCAGGCGACGGCACACCCGAACGGCGCGGCGGACGGCAGCTCCGCCGCGCCCTCGGCGGCGTCGCCGGTCGACGAGAGCCCGGGCAGCTGGGCGGCGAGCACCGCGCCCGCCAGGGCGACCGGCAGGCTGCCCACCAGCAGCGCCCGGCGGCGTCGCGAACGGGCGGTCCCGGTGGCCACCGTCGGAGGGGCGGCCGGGTGGCCGGCCACGGCGGGCCGCATCCGCGCCTGGGGGGCCGCGACGGTCGCGCCGAGCCGGCGGGCCACCTCGTCGGCCGTCGGCCGGTCCCCGGCCTGCGGCGCCAGGCAGGCCCGTCGGAGGCCGTCGACGGCGTCCGGGACGCCGTCGACCGGGAGGTCGGCGAGGTGGTCGTCGCGTTCGGGCTCGTCGGGGCGCACCGGGCGGCGCCCGGTCAGGCACTCGGTGAGCAGCAGGCCGAGGGCGTAGACATCGCTGGCGGGCACGGCGACCTCGCCGAGCAGCTGCTCCGGCGCCATGTAGGCGGGCGTGCCCCGGATCTCGCCCCGACCGTTCACGGTGTCGGCACCGACCGCGAGCGCGATCCCGAGATCGACAAGCTTCGGCCCGGCGGGCGACAGCAGCACGTTGCCCGGCTTCAGGTCACGGTGCACCAGGCCGGCGGCGTGCACGGCGGCGACCCCGGCCGCGACCTCCGCGCAGACCCGGACAGCCCGCGGCCAGTCCAGGGCCCCGTCGCGGCGTAACGCGTCGGCGAGCGTCTCGCCCTCGACGTATTCCAGCACCAGGAAGGGCAGCCGGCGCAACCCGGCGGTGCGGGCCTCGCCGTAGTCGTAGACGGCGGCCACGTTCGCATGGTTCAGGCGGGCTGCCGCCCGCGCCTCGGCCCGTACCGCGGCCCGCCACCAGCGGTCGTCGGCGGCGTCGGAGTCGAGCAGCTTCACCGCTACGGTCCGCCCGAGGAGTTCGTCGACGGCGCGCCAGACGATCGCCGTTCCGCCCCGGCCGATCTGCTCGACCAGCCGGTAACGCCCTGCCAGCACCCGCACGCTCACCCCCCGGCGGTCTCGTCGGCCGCGTCGGTCGCTGCCCCCGGGACCTGCGCGGCGACGGGCCCGGGTTACGGCAGTGCTACCCCGGACACGGTAGCCGGAAACGGGGTGACGGCGGCACCCCCGGCGGGTCGGGTCACATCGGGCCGAACGGGCGCGTGACCCGTGCGACAAGCTTCTTCGGGGCGAGCACGCAGTAGCTCTCGGTGAGCAACTCGGCGACCTCGGCCCAGTCCGTCCGGCCGTCGAGTGCCATGCCGACCACGTCGGCGCCCCACCCCGGCTTGAAGAACGGCGGACCGGCGGCGATCAACCCGGCGATCTCGTCGCCGGGGGAGCGGAACGTCAGCGCGCAGATCGGCTCGCCGGTCGCCGCGGCCCGCGCGTACGCCGCCTGGTGGTCGGGGTCGACGGTGAGCACGTGGGCGAACGTGCGCGTGCGGACCCGCCAGCGCGTGCCGACCCAGGCCGGCTCCTCGTAGGTCTCCGGCAGGCCGAGGCAGACCGGCCGCAGCCGGTCGAGGTAGGCGGGGGGTACGTCTCCGGGCCCGGTCATGCGCGCAGGGTAACGACTCGCACCGACAATTCCCGGCGGCCGGCGTGGCGACCCCGCCGCCACCTGCGCCTACGCCGATTGTCGTACCCGGGGAGTACGACAGCGATGAGTTTCGGCGCGGCGCACGGTCGGACCTGGGGAACCATCGAATGGAGGACGAGACGTGACGACGACACGGGTACTTGTGGGCACGCGCAAGGGCGCGTTCATCCTGACGTCCGACGGGCGGCGCGGCGACTGGACGGTCGACGGGCCTCACTTCGGCGGCTGGGAGATCTACCACCTGACCGGCTCGCCGGTCGCACCGGAGCGGCTCTACGCGTCCCAGTCCGGCGGCTGGTTCGGGCAGCTCATCCAGCGCTCGGACGACGGCGGCCGGACCTGGACGCCGGTCGGCAACGACTTCGCCTACGCCGGCGAGGTCGGGGAACACCTCTGGTTCGACGGCACGCCCCGACCGTGGGAGTTCAAGCGGATCTGGCACCTCGAGCCGTCCCGCCACGACCCCGAGACGGTCTACGCGGGCGGCGAGGACGCCGCGCTCTACCTGTCCAACGACGGCGGTGAGAAGTGGTCGGAGCTGACCGCGCTGCGCCAGCACCCGACCGGCCCGTCCTGGCAGCCCGGCGCCGGCGGCATGTGCCTGCACACGATCATCCTCGACCCGGCCGACCGCGACCGGATCTACGTCGCGATCTCCGCCGCCGGGGCGTTCCGCAGCGACGACGGCGGCGCGAGCTGGCTGCCGATCAACAAGGGGCTGCGCTCGGGGGAGATCCCCGACACCGATTCCGAGGTCGGCCACTGCGTGCACCGCCTCGCCCAGCACCCGTCCCGGCCGGACACGCTGTTCATGCAGAAGCACTGGGACGTGATGCGCACCGACGACGCCGGCGCGAGCTGGCGGGAGGTCAGCGGCGACCTCCCGACCGACTTCGGCTTCCCGATCGCGGTGCACGCGCACGAGCCGGAGACGGTCTACGTCGTGCCGATCACCAGCGACTCGCTGCACTACCCGCCGGAGGGCAAGCTGCGCGTCTACCGCAGCCGCACCGGCGGCGAGCGGTGGGAGCCGCTGACCGAGGGCCTGCCGCAGTCGCACTGCTACGTCAACGTGCTGCGCGACGCGATGGCGGTCGACACGCTCGACCCGTGCGGCATCTACTTCGGCACCACGGGTGGCCAGGTCTACCACTCGGCGGACGACGGCGACACCTGGGCGCCGATCGTGCGCGACCTGCCCGCGGTGCTCTCCGTCGAGGTCCAGGTGCTGCCGTGATCCGGGTCGTGCTGCCGGCCCACCTGAAGAACCTGGCGCACGTCGCCGGCGAGGTCCGCGTCGAGGTGGCCGGGCCGCCCACCCAGCGTGAGGTGCTCGACGCGCTGGAGGCGGCGTACCCGATGCTGCTGGGCACGATCCGTGACCGGCGCAGCGGCGAGCGCCGCCCGTTCGTCCGCTTCTACGCCTGCGAGCTGGACCTGTCGAACGAGCCGCCGGATGCGCCGCTGCCCGAGGAGGTGGTCGCCGGCAAGGAGCCGTTCATCGTGCTCGGCGCGATGGCCGGCGGCTGAGCGCCGCACGTCGGGGAACCAGGTGCGGCGCGGTCACGTCTGACGAACCATGACTGGCAGAACCCGGACCGTCGGATGGGCGATGGTCGCCGCGCTGACCCTCGCCGGATGCACCGCGCACCCGTCCGCCCCACCGCCCCGCGACCGGGGCGGGCCGGCGGGCGGGCTGCGACTTGTCGCCTTCGACTCGTGCGACGAGGCGCTGAAGCAGCTGCGGAGCGCCGCGAAGGCCGCGGTCGGCCCGTGGGGCTTCGGGCCGGACGGCGACGCCGCGCCGTTCGCCGCCGCGGAACGCGCCTCCGCGGCGGGCGCGGCGAAGGACGCCGCGGGCGCGTCCACCGGCGGCTTCTCCGGCACCACCGTGCACGAGGCCGGGGTGGACGAGCCGGACCTGGTCAAGACCGACGGGCGGCGGATCGTGACGGTCACCCGGGGCGTGCTGTCCGTGGTGGACCCGGTGAGCCGCAAGCTCACCGGGCGGCTGGCGATCGATACGCCGTCCGCGCAGCGGTTCTCCGGTGGTGACGCCGGCCTGCTGCTGCACGGCGATCGGGCGCTGGTGCTGCTCCCCGCCCGGTGGGTGGCCAAGTCCGCCGCGTCGAAGGGTCGACCGGCCCCGAGCGCACCCGAGGCCCGACTGGTCCTGGTGGACCTGGCCGGGCCGCCGAAGGTCGTCGGCGACTACCGGATCGACGGCAGCCTGGTCGACGCCCGGCAGGTCGGCGCCACCGCCCGGGTGGTGGTCCGCTCCACGCCCCGCCTGGCCTTCGCGCCGCCGCCCAAAGGCACGGACGCCAGGCGTACCGCCGCCAACCGCGCCGTCATCGCCAAGGCGACGCTCGACGACTGGCTGCCCCGGTACGAGGTCCGCGAGGGTGGACGCACGACCGGCGGGCGGGTCGGCTGCGACCGGGTCAGCCGGCCGGCCGGCTTCTCCGGCGCCTCGATGGTGACCGTGCTCAGCTTCGACCTTGCCGCGACCGCCCTCGGCACGGGCGACCCGGTGACCGTCGCGGCCGACGGCGACACCGTCTACAGCAGCGGCCCGCGGCTCTATCTCACCAATGACCGGCGCTGGTGGCGGGCGGGCACGTCGTCGGTCCGGCCGGCGGAAACCACCGAGATCTACCAGTTCGACACCCGCTCGGGCACTCCGCGCTACGTCGCCGCCGGCTCGGTGCCGGGCTGGCTGATCAACCAGTACGCGCTGTCCGAGTGGAACGGTCACCTGCGGGTGGCCACCACCACCGACGACGGCAGGCGTCGCGGGACCGACTCCACCTCCGGGGTGTACGTGCTGCGCACCGACGGCGCGAAACTCAAGCCGGTCGGCCAGGTCACCGGGCTGGGCCGCGGTGAGCGGATCTTCGCGGTGCGGTTCCTCGGCGAGACCGGATACGTGGTGACGTTCCGGCAGACCGACCCGCTCTACACGGTGGACCTGCGCGATCCCGCCGCGCCCCGGGTGACCGGCGAGTTGAAGATCAACGGGTATTCCTCGTACCTGCACCCGGCCGGGGACGGCCGGTTGTTCGGCGTCGGGCAGGAGGCCACCGACCGGGGCCGGGTCCAGGGCACGCAGGTGTCGCTGTTCGACGTCGCCGACCCGGCCCGCCCGACCCGGGTCGCCCGGCACCACGTCGCGCAGGGCTGGTCCGACGCCGAGTCCGACCCGCACGCGTTCCTCTACTGGGCGCCGGAACACCTGCTGGTGATCCCGGTGACCCGGCCCGGCGTGGCCACCGACCGGGCCGGCGGCGGGGTGGGCGCGGGTGAACCGGGCACCGGGGCGCTGGCGCTGCGGGTCGGCGACGGCGGGTTCACCGTGGCCGGCACGGTCGAGCACCCACCGGCCCTGACCGACGGCGTGGACTGGACGCGGATCCGCCGGTCGCTCGTGGTCGGCGACGTGCTCTGGACGGTCTCCGACGCCGGCCTGAAGGCGACCGGCCTGGCCGGCATGACGACGCTGGCCTGGCTCCCCACAACCTGACCGCCGACCGACCCGACCGACCCGGCCCGGAAAGCTGTGTCGGGAGGCCGGGTCAGGGGGTCGGCGCCGGGCCGGTCGAGTCGCGGACGATGAGCGTGTGGCCGGTGGAGCGCCGGCGCGGCCGGGTGGCCCGGGGCTTCAGGGCGAGCTGCAACGCCGTCCGTCCCATCTCGGTCATCGGCAGCCGCACCGTGGTCAGGCTCGGCGCCAGGTCGGCGGCGACCGACACGTCGTCGAACCCGACCACGGAGATCCGCTCCGGCACCGGGATGCGCCGGGCCCGCAGCACGGAGAGCACCCCGATCGCCATCGCGTCGTTGAGCGCGACGATCGCGGTGCTCTCCGGGTGGGCGCCGAGGATCCGTTCGGCCGCCACCCGACCGCCGTCGCGGGTGAAGTCGGAGTGCACCACGGCCATCTCGTCGGGGGAGTGGCCGGCGGCGACCAGCGCGGCCGTCACCCCGGCTAGCCGGTCGGCGACGGTGGTCAGGCCGGGCGTGCCGGCCGCCACCGCGATCCGGCGGTGCCCGAGGGCGAGCAGGTGCGCGCCGAGGGCGTGGCCGCCGGCCTCGTTGTCCGGCACCACCGCGTCCACGCCGAGCGCGTGTCGCCCGACCACGGCGACCCGGCCGCCGCCGCGTTGGAAATCGGCCAACTCGTCGCGGGCCTGCGCCTCGACACCCGGGTCGTCGTAGCCGGAGCCGGCGATCAGGATGATGCCGACCCGCTGGGCGATCAGGTGCCGCAGTTGGCGCAGCTCGTTCTCCGGGTCGCGGCCGGAGTGGGCGATCTGGACGAGGAGCCCCTGCTCGGCGGCGACCTCGATGACTCCGCTGGCGATCTCGGAGAAGTAGGGGTCGTCGACCTGGTGCACGATCAGGCCGACCGTGGAGGTGGCGCCACCGGCCAGGGTGCGGGCGTACGGGTTGGCGACGTAGCCCAGCTCCCGGGAGACCTGCCGGACGTGCCGGGCGAGTTCCTCGCTCACGCCGTCGCGGCCGGCCAGGGCGCGGGAGGCGGTGGCGAGGGACACGCCGGCGCGTTCGGCGACGTCGGCGAGGCGCAGCCGGGGACCGGGTCGGGGCATCGACAAACTCCTGGAAGGCCATTGATCCGCGCCGCGCTCTTGCCTGGGGCGTGCCGACAAGCATAGGGTACGAAAGCGCTTACGTAAGCGCTTTCGCAGCTTGGTGATCCACCTTCGACACCACCTCACACCGACGAAGGGAGCACCACCACCATGAGAAGACCTCAGACGGCCGCCGCGGCGGCCACCACCGCGCTGGCGCTGGCACTCGTCGCCGCCGCGAGCCCGGCCAACGCCGACCGGCCCGGACCGCCCGACGTCCACCCCGCCCTGCGGTCACACCTGGTCGCCTACTACGACTTCGACCACCCGGTCCCCGGCGATCCCGCGCTGGAACGCGACCAGGGGCGCTCCGGCACCGAGATCGAGCTGGTCAACGGCGGCGCGGCGATGCGGGTGCCGGACCGCGCGTACCCGGGCAGCGGCCGGGCGTTGCAGACCCGGCAGATCGCGCCGGCGGCCACCGGCAACGACGACTGGAAGGCGGGCATCTGGTCCGCCAGCGGCGTACGCACGCTTCGCCCGTTCGCCGCGACCGGCGGCACCACCGTGATGGGCTGGTTCAAGCGCGAGATGGACGGCCCGGCGCTGAACTCCACCACCGCCGACCCGACGGACCGCTACAACGCCATCGGCCTGGCCGGCGTGCTCACCGGCGACTCCGACGGGCACGGCGTGCGCGCGCTGCTCGAACTCATCGACGTCAACGGTGAGCTGCGGCTGGTCGCGCTCGGCCGGCGCGTCGACGGCGGCGCCTCGCAGACGTTCGCCGCCCGGGAGGACTGGCGCACGCTGCTGCCCAAGGGCACGTGGGTGCACCTGGCCGCCACGTACGACTTCACCCGGGGCACCATGGCGCTCTACCGCGACGGCCGCCCGGTCGACGGTTTCTACACCACCGCCGGCGACCCCTGGCAGCTCGACGGCCCCGGCCCGCACGTCACGAGCGCCACCGACCCGCGTGGCATCAAGCTCGGCGGGAGCTTCCCGCAGGACACCCTCGAACGCAATCCCTGCGACTGCCGGATGGACGGGCTGATGTTCCTCGACACCGTCGTGCCGGCCCGCGACATCGCCGCGCAGTACCGGCTGATGAGCCGATGACGCGCCACCGCCCGACCGAAAAGGAGAACCGCGTGTCCCACCGCCGTGGCAGCGCCGGCCGGCTCCGCAGAGCCGTGTTGACCGCCGGCGTCACCGCCGCCACCCTCGTCCTGTCCACAGTGGTCGGCGTGCCCGCCCAGGCCGCCGGGGCGGTCTACGACCCGATCCCGGCCAGCCCCACCCAGTCCCGCCTCGGGTTGGTGCTCCAGGAGTACGCCAGCTTCCCGCAGTCCACCCCCAACCCGACGCCCGTCGACGAGCGCCTGAACCGTAAGGCCCGGATCAACACCATCAGCGAGCTGCCGGATCGCTCCGGCCGCCGCGCGGTGCCCGACCTCAACGGCAACCTCTATCTCGTACGCGACGGGGTGCCGCACGTCTACCTCGACGTGGCCGCCACCTTCGCGCCGCAGTTCTTCTCCGGCCGCGGCCTCGGCCAGGGCTTCGGTTACGTGGCGTTCCACCCGGAGTTCGGCCGCAACGGTCGCTTTTACACCATCCACACCGAGCAGGCCACGCTCGCCACCCGGACGCCCGACTACGCCCAGCCGAACACCATCTACCAGGCCGTCATCACCGAGTGGACGGCGAGCGACCCGGCCGCCGACACGTTCGCCGGCACCCACCGGGAGCTGCTGCGCATCGGCTTCGCCGGCCAGATCCACGGCGTTCAGGAGATCAACTTCAACCCGACCGCGAAGCCGCGCGACCGGGACTACGGGATGCTCTACCTCGCCGTCGGCGACGGCGGCCAGGGCTACCGCAACGGCGACCCGCAGAACATGGGCCTGCCGCACGGCAAGCTGCTGCGCATCGACCCGCGCGGCGCCAACGCCCCCAACGGCCGCTACGGCATCCCCGCCGACAACCCGTTCGTCACGCGCGCCGGCGCGCTCGGCGAGATCTACGCCGTCGGCTTCCGCGACCCGCACCGGTTCTCCTGGGACCAGGCCACCGGAAAGATGTACCTGGGCCACATCGGCGAGCACGCGGTCGAGTCCATCTACGAGGTACGCGCCGGCGACAACTTCGGCTGGAGCGAGCGCGAGGGCAACTGGGTGTTCGACAAGACCGCCACGAACCCGTGCGACAAGCTCTACCCGCTGCCGGCCGACGACGCGACGTACGGCTACACGTACCCGGTCGCCGCGTACGACCACGACCCGGCCGCGGACTGGAACTGCACCTCGGACGTCGGGGTCGCGGTGGCCGGCGGGTTCGTCTACCGGGGCCGGACCCTGCCGGCGTTGACCGGCAAGTACGTCTTCGGCGACCTGGTCGACGGCCGCGTCCTCTACACCGAGGCGAGGGAGATGCGGCGCGGCCGGGGGCTCGCCGAGATCCACCGCCTCGCGCTGTACACGCCCGCCGGTGACCTGGTGCGCATGCAGGACCTGTCCGCGCCCGGCGCGCCCGGCGACCCCAACCGGGTCGACCTGCGCTTCGGCACCGACGCGGCCGGCGAGCTCTACCTGCTGGCCAAGGCCAATGGCACAATCTGGAAGGTGGTCGGCACGAAGAAGGTGGCGGACGGCGACGTGGGCCGGACCCGGGTGACCAACACCGGCGGCGCCGGGAACTGGGCGCCGCGGACGCCGTCGAAGTGGCGGTTCGAGGGCAACCAGGTGATCCTCGCCGAGGCCGGCGACGCGCCCGAGGGCCCGCGGCGTCCCTTCGAGTACGCGGTGCTGACCAAGGGCCCGGCCTGGACGTCGGTCCGGATCGACGCCAAGGTACGCCTCGACACCCCGGTCGAGGTGACCAACCGCGACGTGATCATCGTGTTCGGCTGGCAGTCGGACACGCAGTACTACTACGCGCACCTGTCCACCGACAACACGATCTATCCGCACAACGGCATCTTCAAGGTGGACAACGCCGACCGCGAGCGCATCGACCACCAGTGGAACGGCCGCTCCCGGGGCGCGAACCCGGCGGTCACCGACGCGAAGTGGCACGACGTGCGGGTGGTGCACCTGCCCGCCACCGGCGAGATCGCCGTCTACGTCGACGGGCACTCCGATCCGTTGATGACCGCGAGGGACACCACGTTCACCTCGGGTCGGGTGGGCTTCGGCTCGTTCGACAACGAGGGTCGCACGCGGAACCTCACCGTGACCGGCAAGCCGGCCTGACGCACCCCCTCCGCCGCGCTGATTCACGGAAACCGTGGCTATTCCGTGGGGGATGGCCACTGTTTCCGTGAATCGGCGGGGTCGGAACCGAGCCGGCGCAGGGCGGCGTCCACGGTGTCGTCAGGTCTGCTGTTGAAGGCGATCGCCGCGCCCGGCGCGTGCCGGTGCACCAGGTTGATCACCTGCTCGAAGAACGCCAGCAGCGGCTCGTGCTTGCGGATGCCGCCGCCGATCACCACGCAGGCGTAGTCCCGCCGGGTCAACGCCGCCGCGATCTCCCGTTCGGCGTCCGCGTCGGTCGCGGTGAGGCACAGGTCGGCCTCGATCCCGTGTTCGGCGAAGCGGGCGTGGCCGCGCGCGATCGCGGCCACCACCGGCTCCGGGTCCCAGCCGGGGATCCGGACCGGGTCGAGTCCGATGACGAGCACCGGGCCGTGCGCCATGGGGTCCTCCTCGGGTGCGCCGGTTCGTCCGACCATCACACCCCGTCGACGGTGGTCCGGCCAGCCCGCCACCCGGTTTGATTTTTCGTTGCCCCGGGCAATCAGTCGGTCGACTCGTACCCCCGTGGAAGGGCGGCAACCATGCACGTCGGCGGCATCGTCTCCGGCATCATCATCGGCCTGGTCATCGGCGCGGCGGGCCGGCTGGTCGTACCTGGCAAACAGAACATCCCGATCTGGCTCACCCTGGTCATCGGCGTGGTCGCCGCACTCCTCGGCACGGCCGTCGCCGGCGCGCTCGACGTGGCCGACACCAGCGGCATCGACTGGATCGAGCTGCTGATCCAGGTGATCTTCGCCGCGGTCGGTGTGGCCATCGTCGCCGGCACGTACGGCCGACGGCGACTCTGACCCGACCGCACCCCCGGGCCGGCATGACGGCGGGTCCGCGCCCGGACCCCGGCGTCATGCCGGGGTCCGCTCCGCGGTCGATACGGCGTGTGCCGGACGTGATCGGCGCGGCGCCGGTTGCCGGCACTGTCTACGCTGCGGCTTGGGCGAGGACGCGCCGACGTCTCGGCCGCGGAGCCTGATCGGGAGGTACGCATGCCTCGACGTGCGGTCGTCGGCGTGACCGTGCCGCTGGTGATCCTGGCGGTGGCGCGGACCCTGCTCACCGAGGAGAGCCGACCCGATCCACGCGCGTTCCGCAGGTACGAGCCGCCGGGCGAGTTGAACAAGGCCGAGCGTGACTACGTGAGCTGGGCCCAGAGTCACATCGCGGCGGTGGTCGGCGTGGCACGGGTCCGCTCGATCCGTTACCAGTGCGTCGCCGTGGCGTCGGGCGTCTCGGCGCTCGCGGTTCCGTTCGCGCTGGCGGTCTCGGCGCCCACCTGGGTGCCGGCGGCGCTCGGGCTCCTCGCCGCATCCGGCCAGCTCGTGCAGGGGATCGTCCGTGACCGCGAACAGTCCATGCTCGGTCACCAGCAGGCGGTCAGGCTGCAACGGACGTTGCGCGTGTTCCACAGCGAGTCGGACGAGTCGCAGTCCGCGCCGGAGGTCAAGCGGCGGTTCCGCGCCTTCCGCGACGCGTTCGAGGCGGCCAAGGAGGAGTACGGCGCACCGATCCTCGACGTCCGCCGCCAGGAGCCACCCCCGATCGTGGGGACCCGCACTCCCTGACGGAGCCGGCCGGGACGCTCGCGGCGTCCCGGCCGGGCCGGTTTCTCAGGAAGGGACGGCGGCGAACGGGCCGCCCGGGCCGAACGCCAGCGCGGCGAAGCGCTCGCCGATGCGGCGGTCCGCGACCGGGTCGGGGTGCAGCTGGTCGGGCAGCGGCAGCTCGGCGAAGTCCGCCTCCCCGTACAGCTCCAGCCCGTCCAGGTAGTGCAGGTGCGGGTCCTCGGCGGCCCGGGCGGCCACGATCCGGGCCAGTTCCGCGCGGATGACCCGCAGGGTGAGCTTGCCGGCGGCCTGGTCGGCCGGGTCACCCGTGGCGCGGAACTGGAGCGTGCCGGTGCTGAGGTCGGCGGCGCCGGGGCCGGGTGTGTCCTCCTGCACCGGGCACAAGATCGACGAGACGACGAGCAGCGGGGTGTCCGGGTGCCCCTCGCGGAGGGTGTCGAGGAACCCGTGCACCGCCGGGGTGAACGCGCGCAGCCGCATCACGTCGCTGTTCACCAGGTTGATGCCGATCTTGACGCTGATCAGGTCCGCCGGGGTGTCCCGCATCGCCCGCGCGGTGAACGGGTCGAGCAGCGCGCTGCCGCTGAACCCGAGGTTGACCAGCTCGACTCCGGCGAGCCCGGCGGCGATGGCGGGCCACGTGCTGGTGGGGCTCTCGGCGTCCGAGCCGTGGCTGATCGAGCTGCCGTGGTGCAACCACACCCGCCGGCCGCGGTCGCCGACGGTCTCCACCGGCGCGTCGGTGCGCAGTGCCACCAGTTCGGTGATCTCCCGCTGCGGCAGCCAGATCTCCACCTCCTTGTCGCCGGCGGGCAGGTCGGTGAAGCCGACCGTGGCGACCGGACCCGGCTCGTTGGTCACGGCGCCGGTGGTCAGGTCGATGGCGAGCACCTTGCCGCCGCCGGCCGTGCCCTGGCCGGCGAGGCGCCCGTCGACAAGCAGGTCGTAGCGGCCGTCCGGGCGCGGCGGCGCGCCCCGGTAGACCATCTTGGTGGCGAGCACGTCCAGCTCGACGACGCTGGCGCGGGTGCGGAACAGCAGCCGTACGCCGGACGGCATCGCCTCCGCCATCGCCACCTGCGGGTCGGTGTTCTGCGCCCGGGCCCGGGCGGGCAGCCGGTGCGGCAGCACGCCGTGCGCGGTGGTCTCCAGGTCGAGCGCGCCGCGCAGCAGCTCGGGGGTGATCGGCGTGGTGATCGAGGGGTGCGGGGAGGTCATGATCCGATCGTGGCGCAGCTACCCGCCGGACGGCCACCTGTTTTGCCCGACAGGCCGGACTTGTGCGGCGAGCCGGCCGCCCGCCTCGCGCAGCCAGCGGCCCGGCTCGGCCAGCGCCGACGCCGTCGACCCGGCCAGCTCGACGAGCGACACCGCCGCCGTCACCGGCTCCGGCGGCGCCGCGCCGAGCTGACCGGCGACCACCTGCACGGGTACGCCGGCGGCGGCGGCCGTGTCGAGCAGTGCGCCGACCACCTTGCCGCGCAGCGACGTCTCGTCGAACCGGCCCTCGCCGGTGACCACCAGGTCCGCCCCGGCCAGTGCCTCGGGCAGCCCGGCCAGCTCGGCGACCGCCGCCGCGCCGGGCACGATCCGCGCGCCCCAGAGTGCCGCCAGCCCGTACCCGGTGCCGCCGGCCGCACCCGCGCCCGGCTGGTCGGGATCGCCACCGGCGGAGTCGGCGAGGCGGCGCAGCGCGGCGTCCAGCACGGCGACGTCGTCCGGGCCGGCGCCCTTCTGCGGCCCGAACACGGCGGCGGCGCCGGCCGGCCCGGTCAGCGGCGCGGTCACGTCCACCAGCAGCCGTACCCCGCCCGGCGGTGGTGGACGCAGCCCGGCGCGGTCGAGGTATGCCAGCCCGGCCAGCGCGGCGCCGCCGAGCGGCAGGTCCCGGCCCTCGCGGTCCCGCAGCCGCAGCCCGAGGGCGCGCAGTGCGCCGGTGCCGCCGTCGGTGCTCGCGGACCCGCCGAGACCGATCACGAGCGCGGTGGCCCCGGCGTCGAGCGCGGCGGCGGCGACCGCGCCCAGGCCGTAGGTGTGCGCGTGCCGGGGGTCGGGGCCACGCAGCAGCGGCAACCCGCTGGCGCGGGCCAGCTCCAGCACGGCGGTGCGCCCGCCGGCGGTGCCGACGCCCTGCCCGGCGACCTGGTCCTCCGGCAGCAGTAGCCAGCCGGCGTCGACCGGCCGCCCGTCCGGCCCGGGCACGGTGGTGGTGTGCCAGACCGCGTCGGGCCGGGCGGCGGCGAAGGCGTCGAGCGTGCCCTCGCCGCCGTCCGCGAGCGGCAGCAGCCGTACGTCGTCGTCGGGCCGGCGGGCCCGCCAACCGTCCGCGACGGCGCGGGCGGCGTCGGCGGCGGCGAGCGAGCCCTTGAACGAGTCGGGCGCGACGACGACCCGCATCAGTCGGCCAGCACCAGCTCGACGTAGCGGTCGGCCATGGTGGCGAGGACCTGGTCCGGGTCGGTCGCCCACACCTCGGCGTTGAAGATCTCCACCTCGGTGTCCCCGGTCCAGCCGGCCGCCTCGACGGCCCGGCGCAGCGGCGGGAAGTCGATGTGCCCGTCGCCCATCATGCCGCGACCCAACAGCACGTCGGCCGGCAGCGGGGTGAGGAAGTCGCAGACCTGGAAACTGGCGATCCGCGCCCCGGCGCGGGCGATCTGCCGCCACACGTCCGGATCCCACCACACGTGGAACGTGTCCACCACGACGCCGACCTGCTCGGTCGGGAACGCCTCGGCCAGGTCGAGCGCCTGCCCGAGCGTGGACAGCACCGCCCGGTCGGCGCAGTACATCGGGTGCAGCGGCTCCAACGCCAGGCGCACGCCGCGCTCGCCCGCGTACGGGGCCAGCTCGGCGAGCGCGTCGGCGACCCGGGCCCGCGCGCCGGCCAGGTCGCGGGAGCCGGGCGGCAGGCCGCCGACGACGAGCACCAGGCAGTCGGTGCCGAGCCCGGCGGCCTCGTCGATGGCGCGCCGGTTGTCGACGAGCGCCTCGGCCCGCGCGCGTTCGTCGACGGCGGTGAGGAACCCGCCCCGGCACAGCGACGACACCCGCAGCCCGGCGTCCGCGACGAGTTTCGCCGCGGCCGGTACGCCGATCTCGGCGACCGGCTCACGCCACAGCCCGATCGCCGGGATGCCGGCGCGCACGCAGCCGTCGACCGCCTCCCGCACCGACCAGCGCTGCGTGGTGCGCTGGTTGAGCGACAGCTTCGCCAGTCGCGGGTCGGCGGTCATCCGGTCACCCCCGCTACGGTCAGGTAGCCGCGCATCCGGTCGGCCGCCAGCTCCGGGTCGAGCAGCAGCCCGGCGGCGTCGGCCAGCCGGAACGTCTCGACCAGGTGCGGGACGCTGCGCCCGCCGTGCAGGCCGCCGACCATGGTGAAGCCGGGTTGCCGCCCGTTCAGCCAGGACAGGAACGCGATGCCGGTCTTGTAGTACGGCGTGGGCGCGGCGAACACGTGCCGGGACAGCGGCACGGTCGGGTCGAGGATCGCCCGGAAGCCGGCCGGGTCGCCCGCGTCCAGCCGTTGCAGCGCCGCCGACGCGGCCGGGGCGATGGCCGCGAACGCGCCGAGCAGCGCGTGGCTGGACCGGGCGCCGTCGCCTTCGATCAGCTCCGGGTAGTGGAAGTCGTCGCCGGTGTAGACCTTCACCGTCGGCGGCAGCAGCTCCCGCAGCCGCACCTCCCGCCCGGCGTCCAGCAGCGACACCTTCACCCCGTCGATCACGTCGGCGTGGGCGTGCACGAGCGCGACGAACGTCTTGGTGGCGTCGTCCAGGTCGGTCGAGCCCCAGTAGCCCGCGAGGGCCGGGTCGAACATGTCGCCGAGCCAGTGCAGCACCACGGGCGCGCCGGCGGACCGCAGCACCTGCTCGTAGACGCGCCGGTAGTCGTCCGGTCCGGTGGCGAGCGCGGCGAGGTGCCGGCTGGCCATCACCACCGCGACCGCGCCGCACTCCTGGACGTACGCGACCTGCTCGGCGTACGCGGTGACGACCTCGTCGAGCGTGTCGGGCACGCCGGTGAGCTGGTCGGTGGCCGCCCCGGCGACGATGCGCCCATCGCAGACGGCGGCCTCGGCGGCGCTGCGCCGGATCAGCTCCCGGGTGGCCGCCCAGTCCAGCCCCATGCCGCGTTGCGCGGTGTCCATCGCCTCGGCCACGCCCAGCCCCCAGGACCAGAGATCGCGCCGCACCGCGAGGGTGGCGTCCCAGTCCAGCCGGGCCGGGGCGCCGGGGGCGTTGTCGGCGTACGGGTCGGCGACCACGTGCGCCGCCGCGTACGCGATCCGGCTGGCCGGCGGCGCGGCCGGCCGCTGCCAGCCGGCCGGCGCCCGCAGGGTGAGCGTCTCGACGCCGCCGCCCCGGGTGGGCAGGGTGATCCGCGCGGTCACCTGTCGATCTCCCCGATCTCGATCCGCCGGCCCTCGCGGGCGGAGCGCAGCCCGGCCTCGGCGAGCTGCACGCCGCGCACGCCGGCCAGGAAGTCCCACGGGAACGGCTCGTTGTCGACGACGTGCCGCAGGAACGCCTCCCACTGCACCTTGAACCCGTTGTCGTAGTCGGCGTTGTCCGGCACGGTCTGCCACTGCGCGCGGAACGGCTCGGTGACCGGCAGGTCCGGGTTCCACACCGGCATCGGGGTGGCGCCGCGGTGCTGGATGCGGCAGTCGCGCAGCCCGGCGACCGCGCTGCCGTGGGTGCCGTCGACCTGGAACTCGACAAGTTCGTCCCGGTAGACCCGCACCGCCCAGGAGGAGTTGATCTGGGCGATGATGCCGCCGGCGAGTTCGAAGATGCCGTACGCGGCGTCGTCGGCGGTGGCCGGGTAGGTGACGCCGTTCTCGTCGACGCGCTCCGGGATGTGCGTGGCGGTGACGGCGGTGACGGCGGTGACCTCGCCGAAGATCTGCTCCAGCACGTAGTGCCAGTGCGGGAACATGTCGACGGTGATGCCGCCGCCGTCCTCGGCGCGGTAGTTCCAGCTCGGGCGCTGCGCGTCCTGCCAGTCGCCCTCGAACACCCAGTAGCCGAACTCGCCGCGCACCGACAGGATCCGGCCGAAGAAGCCGCCGTCGACGAGCCGCTTGAGCTTGCGCAGGCCGGGCAGGAACAGCTTGTCCTGCACCACGCCGTTCTTGACGCCCCGGGCGGCGGCGAGCCGGGCCAGCTCCAGCGACCCGTCCAGCCCTTCGGCGAGCGGCTTCTCGGTGTAGATGTGCTTGCCGGCCTCGATCGCCGCCCGGATCGCCTTCTCCCGCTGGGCGGTCACCTGCGCGTCGAAGTAGATCTGGTGGCTGTCGTCGGCGAGCGCCGCGTCCAGATCGGTGGTGTACGAGGTGAGCCCGTGCCGGGCGGCGATCTCGGCGAGCCGGGCCTCGTTGCGGCCCACCAGGGTCAGCTCCGGCCAGATGCGGCTGCCGTCGCGGGCGGGCAGTCCGCCCTGCTCGCGGATCGCGAGCAGGGATCGGACGAGATGCTGCCGGTAGCCCATCCGTCCGGTCACGCCGTTGAGGATGATCCCGATAGACGTGCGCTCCACGTGTGTGTCCTTCCCAGTGCTCAGTCGGCCGACGTCGTCGCGCCCAGCAGATCGCGGATGCGTTCGGTGACCCGGGCGAAGACCGGGTCGGACATGGTCCGGCCGTAGTCGCGTTCCGCGGGCAGGTCGACGTCGATGACCTCGGCGACGGTGCCGGGTCGAGGGGTCATGACGATCACCCGGTCGGCGAGGTAGGCGGCCTCGGCGATGGAGTGGGTGACGAGCAGGACGGTGGTGCCGGTCTCCCGCCAGATGCGTCGCAGCTCGACGTTCATCTGTTCCCGGGTGAGCGCGTCGAGCGCCCCGAACGGCTCGTCCATCAGCAGCACCGGAGGGCGGTGCAGCAGCGCGCGGCACAGCGCCACGCGCTGCTGCATCCCACCGGACAGCTCGTTCGGGTACGCGTCCTCGAAGCCGGTCAGCCCGGTCATCGCGATCAGCTCGTCCACCCGGGCGCGGGCCTGCGCCTTGGGCATCCGGCGCATCTCCGCCTGGAGCAGGATGTTGCGCCGGGCCGAGCGCCAGTCCAGCAGCGCGGCGCGCTGGAAGACGTACCCGATGTCGCGGCGTGGCCCGCGGACGTCCTCGCCGTCCAGGCGGACCTGGCCGGACGTCGGACGCAGCAGCCCGGAGACCAGCTTCAGCAGCGTCGACTTGCCGCAGCCGGACGCGCCGACGATGGCCACGAACTCGCCGGGGGCGATCCGCAGCGTCACGTCGCGCAGCGCCGTGGTGTCCTTCTTCTTGGTGCGGAAGCGGACCGCCACCTGGTCGATCTCGACCGCGGCGCCGGTCGCCGTGGCGTCCGCGGCGGCAGCGGCGGTGGGGTTGCCGACCGTCATCGCGTTCATCCCTTCGGGGCGAAGCTCGCGTCCCAGTAGGACGCGGGCGACTCCGCCTTGCTGATCACGCCGGAGTCGGCGAAGACGGAGATGGTCTTCTGCCAGTCGGCCTCGTCGTTGACACCCGGGGCCATGGACTTCGTGGCGTCGGTGTGCAGCAGTTGCAGGGTGGCGTTGAACTGGTCGGTGAGCACCTTCTCCGAGGGCAGTTGCTGGGACGCGCCGGCCATCGCCGCGACCGCGCCGGCCGGGTCGGACTGGGCCGCGGTCCACGCCTCGCTGCTCGCCGCCACCATCCGCTTCACCAGGTCCTGCTTGTTCTTGATGGTGTCGGTGGAGGCGATCAGCCCGTTGCTGTAGAAGTTGAGCCCGTGCTCGGCGAACTTCAGGTACGACACCTGCTTGCCGGCCTTCTCCTGCATGGTCGGGCCCTGGTCGCTGGCGAAGCCGAGCAGCGCGTCGGTCTTGCCCGACATGACCGCGGCCATCTTGCCGGCCGGGTCGGTGTTCTGGAGCGTGACGTCGCCGGCGGAGAGGCCGTTGGCCTTCAGAAACGCCGGGAACGTCTTGCTCAGCGCGTCGCCGGCGGTGGAGGCGATGGTCTTGCCCTTGAGGTCGGCCGGGGCGTTGATGTTCTTGTCGCTGAAGAACTGCACCGACGACGGGGTGGTCTGGAGGAAGACGCCGACGCTCCTGACGTCCATGCCCTGGCCGACCGCGGCGAGCAGCGCCGGGGTGTCGGCCCAGCCGAAGTCGGTCTGCCCGGCGGCGGTGGCCTGGACGGTCTTCTGCGAGCCCTGCCCGGCGTTGATGGTCAGGTCGATGCCGTGCTTGGCGAAGATGTCCTTCTTCTGGCCCAGGTAGAACGGGGCGTGCTCGCCGTACGGGTACCAGTTGAGCGTCAGGGTGACCTTGTCCTTGCCGTCGGCGCTCTTGGCCTGCTCGCCCCCGGAGGAGGAGCCGCAGGCGGTGACGGAGATGAGGAACGCCGGCAGCAGCGCGGCGGTGAGGAAACGCTTCTTCATCTGCGGATGACTCCGTTTCACATCGTTGTGGTGGTGGCGTCGGTGCGGCGGCTGGCGTGCCACGGCAGCAGGATGTGTTCGAGCAGTTCGACGACGACGAACAGGACGACGCCGAGCAACGACATGACGACCAGCCCGGCGAACAGCGTCGGGGTGTCGAGGTTGCCGTTGGCCTGCAGGATCACGTAACCGAGGCCCTCGTTCGCGCCGACGAACTCGCCGACCACGGCGCCGGTGACGGCCATCGTGGCGGCGACCTTGAGGCCGGCGAACAGGTGCGGCAGGGCGGCCGGGAACCGGATCTTCCGGAAAGTCTGCGCGGGCCCGGCGCCCATGGTGGCGGAGAGTTGCAGCATCTCCGGGTCGATGGATTTCAGGCCGGTGACGGTGGAGATGACGATCGGGAAGAACGCCATCAGGACCGCGACGACCACCTTCGGCGACAGCCCGAAGCCGAGCCACACCACGAACAGCGGCGCGATCGCGATCTTCGGGATGACCTGGGCGAACAGCAGCAGCGGGTAGAGGCTCTTCTCGACCGTGGGGGAGTAGACCATCACCACGGCCGAGAACACGCCGACGGCGATCGCGATGACGAAGCCGAGCACCGTCTCGTAGGTGGTGATCCAGGTGTGGTGGGCGAAGTAGCCGGGTTGCGCCCGCACCACGTCGAGCGTGTCCGCGGGCGAGGGGACCAGGTACGGCTTGACCAGGTCGGCCGCGGTGACCACCCACCACAGGACGAGGATCGCCGCGAGGACCGCCGCCGGGCGCCAGGTGCGTGAGGCGAACCGGAGCGTGGCGGCGCCGGGCCGGCGCGTACGGCGGGCGGCCGGGGCGTCGCGTCCGGGCGGGCTGGTCCGTCCGGGCTGCTCGATGGTGCTCTGCGCGGCCATGACCCTCCGTTCTCGGTGGGGCCGAAACCCGGTGAGGTCGGGAATCGACACTGAATGCGCTTTCAGTAAGCGCTTTCAGGGTGTTACCGTAACCACGCCGAAACGAGCAGGTCAAGACGTACCGCAGGGGGAAAACGATGCAGCCACGGACGCACGTGACCCTGGAAGACGTGGCCAAGGCCGCCGACGTCTCGCTTGCCACGGCCTCCCGCGCGCTCAACGGCATGCGGGTCACCCCGCAACTGCGGGACCGGGTCCTCGCCGCCGCCGCGCACCTCGCCTACGCCCCCAACGCGCACGCCCGGGCGCTGGCCGGCGCCTCCCACCGCACCGTCGGCGTGATCTGCCACGACGTCACCGACCCCTACTTCGCCGCCATCGCCGGCGGCGTCATGCGCGTCGCCGGCGCCAACGACCTGCTGGTCATGCTCGCCAGCACCTTCCGCGACCCGGAACGCGAGATCGCGTACGTGTCGATGCTGCGCGCCGAACGCGCCCCGGCCATCCTGCTGGTCGGCTCCGGCTTCGAGGACGCCCGCTGGGAACGGGCCATGGAGGCCGAGCTGAAGCCCTACCTCGACGGCGGCGGCCGGGTCGCCGTGGTCAGCCGGCACCGCAGCCTCAAGGTCGACAGCGTGCTGCCGGAGAACCGGGCCGGCGCCGCCGCCATGGCCCGCGCCCTGCTGGAACTCGGCCACCGCCGCTTCGCGGTGCTCTCCGGCCCCCGCGCGCTCACCACCGTCGCCGACCGGCTCGGCGGTTTCCGCGACGAACTGGCCGCCGCCGGCGTCCCGCTCGACCCGGCGCACGTCGTCGAGGGGCCGTTCACCCGCGACGGCGGCTACCAGGCGATGACCGAGCTGCTCACCCGCGGCCTCGACGCCACCTGCGTGTTCGCGCTCACCGACGTGATGGCCATCGGCGCGTACGCGGCGCTGCGCGACCACGGGCTGTCCGTGCCCGCCGACGTCTCCGTCGCCGGGTTCGACGACATCCCCATCGTCCGCGACCTCACCCCGCCCCTGACCACTGTCGCCCTGCCGCTGCGCGAGCTCGGCGAGAAAGTGATGGAGATGGCACTGACCGAGAACACCGGCCGCCGCCGGCGGATCCTGCGCATGACCGGCGAGGTCGTCCTCCGCGCCAGCACCGCCAAGGTGGGCGCGTGACCGCGCTCGCCGGCCTCACCGTCGACCGCGTCGACACGTACGCGGTCGCGCTGCCCACGATCCGCTCGTTCGGCGTCTCCGGCGGCGCCGTCGCCGTCGCCGGCACCCCGAGCATCCGCGTGCTGGTCAAGGTGAGCGCCGACGGCATCACCGGCTGGGGCGAGGCCACCCCGATCCCGGCCTGGACCTACGAGACCGCCGAGTCGATCGTCACCACCGTCGACCGTTACCTCGCCCCGGCGATCCTCGGCCGTCCCGCCTGGGACCTCGACGGCGTCACCACCGCCTTCGACCGGGCCGTCAACCGTGGCTTCACCATCGGCGCGCCGCTGGCCAAGGCCGCCGTCGACATCGCGCTGCACGACCTGCTCGGCCGCGCCCTGGGCGTCTCCGTCGGCGTGCTCTGGGGCCAGCGCCGCCGGGACACCGTCGACCTGGGCTGGATCGTCGCCGGGCAGGACGCCGCCGAAGTCGCCGACGCGGTCGCCGAGGGACGGGCCGCCGGCTACCGGGCGTTCAAGGTCAAGGTCGGCCTGCACACCGAGGCCGAGGACGCCGCAGTGGTCCGCGCCGTGCGCGACGCCGCCCCCGACGCCGCGCTCTGGGTCGACGCCAACCAGGCGTACACCTCCGACGCCGCGCTGCGGATGGCCCGCCACCTGGCCGACCTCGACGTCACCGCGTTCGAGCAGCCGCTGCCCGCCAACGACGTCGCCGGGCTGCGCCGGCTGCGCGCCGCCTCACCGGTGCCGGTCGCCCTCGACGAGAGCCTGCGCCACCCCAGCGACCTGGCCACCTTCGTCAAGCTCGACGCCGTCGACGTGGCCATCGCCAAGGTGCAGCGCAGCGGCGGGCTGACGCTGTCCCGGCGGCTGTGCGCGCTCGCCGAGGACGCCGGGGTGCGGCTGATGGGCTCCGGGCTCACCGACTCCGACCTCGGGCTGGCCGCCTCGCTGCACCTGTTCGCCGCGTACGGCATCGACACCCCGGTCGACCTCAACGGCCGGCAGTTCCTCACCTCCTCCTACGCCACCGGCGAGACGGTGCGGATCCACGACGGGGTGGCGACCGTGCCCACCGGGCCGGGCCTCGGCGTGGACGTCGACGAGTCGGTCGTGCGCGAGCTGGCCGTGGACGTGCTCGCCCGGCGCTGACACGGGCCGGTAGGGTGCCGCCATGATCGAGGACGCGGCGTGCCGTTGACCAATCCGTGGCTGGCCGGGCCGACGCCGACGAGGAAACTCGACCGGGAGCGCCTCGAGGAACGCATCCACAACCTGCTGTCCGCGCAGAACATGTGCGTCCTCGCCACCGCCGGGCCGGACGGGCCGCTGGCCACGCCGGTGCGCTACTACCCGCTCGACTTCACGTTGATGTTCACCGCCGCGCCGCGCTCGCCGAAGATGCGCAACATCGCCGCCGACCCGCGCGTGTCCGTCGGCGTCTTCGCGCCGCTGGTCGGGCTGGCCAGCAGTCGCGGCGCGCAGGTGTTCGGCGCCGCCCGGGTGCTCGCCCCGGACCACCCGGACCACGCCCACCACTGGTCGGCGTTCCGCTGGCAGAACGAGCACGCCGAGCGGGGCCGATCGCTGGCCGAACCGCCCCAGGAGACGCTCGTGGTCGTCGAGGCGGAGCGGATCGTCTACACCGAGCACTGGCTACGCCGCGAGGGCTACGCCCCACGCCAACACTGGCACCGCTGACCCCCTGCCCCGCTGCTCCTGGCTGCCCTCGCTGCCCTCGCCTCGCCTCGTCGCTGCCCTCGCCTCGTCAATCTTGGACTTGTGATGCCAATGTCTGCGGCTTGTGCACCTTGTGCGAGGTGCCACAACTCCTAGATCGACGGGCGCGCCCGCGACGCGGGGTTCGGTTAAGGGCTGCGCTGCCCCGGTGTAAGCGCCGCCGCCGGACTGACCGGGCTGACGGGGCTGGCCGGGCTGGACGCGGTGGGCCGCCGGCCGGGCCTGTGGCATGCTCGGGCGGTGGCCAGCTACGACGTCGCCCTCGTCCTGCTCGTCGACCCGTCCGGCGCGGTCCTCATGCAGCACCGCGACGGCAACGCGCCCGTCTCGCCCCACCAGTGGAGCCTGCCCGGCGGCGGCATCGAGCCCGGCGAGACACCCGAGCAGGCCGCCCGTCGCGAGCTGTTCGAGGAGACCGGCCTGACCGCCGGCGAGCTGCACCTGCTATGGAGCGGCCCCCGCCCGGACGAGGAGGGCTTCCCGCACACCGTCACCGTGTACGTGTTCCGGGGCGCCACCGACGCACGGCAGGAGGACGTGGTGCTCGGCGAGGGCCAGGCGATGGTGTTCATCCCCCGCGACCAGGTGCTCGATCGGGAGCTGGCGGTCAGCGCCGCGAAGGTCCTGCCGCTGCACCTGGCCGACGGCCGGTAGCCGGCGACCCGGCCGCGACTCGGTCCGCCGGTGGCCCCGGTCCTGAGGACGGCAGGGGCCGAGGGTGCCGATTCCTGTCCTACAAACTTGATGGCGTGAATGACTCAGGCGACGCCGGACCACACGCGGGCGCGCTGAGTCACCCGTGCCGTCACGTTTTCAGGCATCGGGAAGCAGCCGGTGGTGGGCGCGTACGCCGCGGCTGCGCCTGCGCCACGGCTGATCACCTGGGGTAGCGGGCGGCGCTGCGGATCACACTGGGGTGGCGGGCGGCGCCACGGCGGATCGCCCGGGGTGGCGGCGGCGCTGCGGATCGCCTGGGGTGGCGGCGCTGCGGATCACCTGGGGTGGCGGGTGGCGCTGCGGATCAACGCGCCACCAGCAGGTCCAGCGCGTCGATCATCGGGCCGGTGTCCACCCGCGCGGCCTCGCGCAGGCGCACCACGCCCGCGGCGTACTCCTCGTCGGTGATCAACTGGAGCGGGGTGTGCGCCTCCCGGCGCAGCGTGCCCGCCGCCTCCCGCAGCGACGCCGCGGTGACCTGCGGGACCGGCTCGACGGACGCGGAGGCGAAACCGGCGTCGGCGAAGACCGCCTCGACCTCGGCGACGCTCGGGTAGGTGTCGAGCACCCGCACTGCCTCCGGGAAGAAGCGGAACAGCGTGATCGCCTCGTGCCGGCCGGCGAACGCTGACCGGATGAGCACCGGCCCGCCCGGCCGCACCACCCGCCGCAGCTCCCGGGCCGCGGCGGCCAGGTCGGGCACGTGGTGGATGACCGTGGAGAGCCACGCGGCGTCCACGCTGGCGTCGTCGAGCGGGAGGTGCGCCGCGTCCCCGGCCAGCACCGGACGGACCACGCAGCGGGCCCGCATCGCCGCCGACGGTTCCACGGCGACGACCTCCAGCCCGGGGAACCAGGCGGTGAAGCGTCGCGCCCAGCTCCCGGTGCCGGCGCCCAGGTCGAGCAGCCGCAGACCCGGCCGTGGGGCGAGGTGCCGGGTGACGGCGTCCCGCCAGGCGGTGAGCCCGTCGTCGCTGAGGTGGCGGGTCGCCGCGAAGGCTTCCGCGTCGGTGTCGTCGTACGCGATGCGCGCCATGCCGCAAGCCAACTATCCGGCCCGGACGCGCGGCAAGCGTTGTGACGAACGGCGCAGACCTGGTGCCGTCCGCCCCGCGTAGGGTCGAATCCATGAGCACCGACGTCGATGTGCGGGCGTGGCTGCGCGACCGGGGAGCCGAGACGATCGAGCATCCCGGCGGCACCCTGTACGCCCACCTGTGCCGCGTGCGGGACCGCCTCGCCGAGCTGGGGCAGGAACCCGCCGTGCGGACGGCCGGCCTGGCGCACGCCGTGTACGGCACCGACGGTTTCGACGTGGCGTTGCTCGACCGCACCGACCGGGACGCGTTGCGCGACCTCGTCGGGGCCGACGCCGAAGCCCTCGTCTACCTCTACGGCGCGTGCGACCGGAAGCGCTCCTGGCCGCGGCTCGCGACCACCGGGACGGTCCACGACCGCTTCACCGGGGAGACGACGACGGTCCGGGGCGACCAGTTGACCCCGCTGATCGACCTGAGCATCGTCAACGAGTTGGACGTGCTCGACCACTTGCCCCGCGTGTCCGACCGGCATGTGGCGTACCTGCGGGGGTTGTTCGCCGCATGGGCGCCGGCCGCGTCCGCGGCCGTCCGTGGGGAGGTGGCGCGGGTCCTCGGCCCGGAGGTCAGCGGGTGAGGCTGGCGTGCCAGTCCCGCAGGAACGCCTCGGCCAGCGCCCGCGCCCGGGGCCGTACGTCGAAGGTCTCCTCGACCCGGCGGCGGGCCATGTGCGACAGGCCGTCCGCGGCCTCGTTCAGCGCGTGCCCGCTGTGGCCCTTGACGTGGCGGAAAGCCAGGTCCGGCCGGTGGCTCACCCGGTCGGCGAGGCGCACAAGCGTCGGCCGGTCGGCCCACCGGCGCTGCCGCACGCTGTAACCGGCCGGCATGGCCACCACCTCACCGTCCTGCCAGCGACGCAGCCAGCGCAGCGCGGCGAGACTGTCCACCAGCACCGTCATCCCGGCCGGCGGTTCCGGGTACGCGGTGAGCAGGAAGTCCACCGCCCGCAGCTCGTTGACAAGCACCCGGGACACACCGGTCGGGTCGAGGCGACCCGTGCCCCGGCTGCGGAGGCCGTACCGGCCGTCGCTCGCCACGTACCCGATGCCGCCGGCACGGCCCTTCCAGCTGGCGTCGGTCGCGGCGACGACCGGCGCGGACGTCGCCGCCCAGCCCTCGACCTGGCCGCGTCCCCGTTCCTGGTCCGGTTGCGGCCGGCAGGCGGGCCCGTGCTCCGCGGCCAGCCGGGTGGCGTTGTCGAGGAGCTGACCGGCGGAGGTGAGCTGGTCGTAGTGGGCCGCGGTGAGCGCCAGCGTGACCGCGTCGCCGATGCGCTGGCACTGCGGGCAGTTGGTGCGGAAGACGTAGCGGCGCAGCGGGCGGACGCGATCGTGCAGGGTGGCGGGGAGCAGGCTCAGGGCCTGGCGGAACTCGTCGGGTCGCACGGGTGCCTCCTGACGTCTCGGAGCGGCTGAGGTCAACGGGGAGGTGTGCGGGGCGGACGGCGTGGCCCGCCCCGCGCGGGCGGAGGCTCAGGTGAGGGAGACGGTGACGCCGCCGGAGAACGGCGAGTCGTGCAGCTCGAGCCGGGCGAGCTTGACGTTCTTCGGGATGTCGAAGACGACCACGCCGGTGACCTGATTGCCGGGGTTGATGTCGTTGAGGAACGTCTCGGCGTCCTGGTTGGCGTAGAGCGCGGCCGTGCCGTCGGCGGAGTACTCGGTGCCGTTGGCGGCGTACGCCTTCTGGCTGCTGCCGTCGAACATCTGCGACTCCTTGCCGATGTTCTTCACGTTGACGGTGACCAGGCAGAACTGGCCCTGCGCCTTGGCGCCCAGCATCGACGATCCGACCTTGGCGACGCCGCACCTGGCCGACTTCACGGTGAACTCGAACTTGCCGTCGCGGGCCGGCTTGCCGATGGTCGCGGTCTCCGGCTTGTCGTCGCCCTTGGCGGCACCGGCACCGGTGCCCGCGCCGGCCTTGCTGCTGCCGGTGGCGTCGTCGGTGGAGCCGGCGCCGCAGCCCAGCGTGACGAGGGCACCGGCGATCAGAGCGAGCATCGTGGTCTTGCGCATCGTTTTCCTCCTGCTGTGAACGTGGCGGCGTCAATGAGAGCATCATCTGTGAACGCTGTCAACGGACATGATGCTTGACGGGTGTGACACACTCCGACCGTGCAGGAGACACCGACCGTCACCGCTGCGGAGATCGCCCGGCTCGCCGGGGTCGGCCGCGCCGCCGTCAGCAACTGGCGCAAACGGCACGACGACTTCCCCGCGCCGGTCGGCGGCAGCGCCACCAGCCCCGAGTTCGACCTCGGGCAGGTCGAGCGGTGGCTGCACGCCCAGGGCAAGCTCCCCGAAGTCGCCACCGCCGACCGGCTCTGGCGACACCTCGCCGCCACCAGCGCCTCCCCGGCCGCCGGCCTCGCCGCCGTCGGTGCCCGGCTGCTCGCCCGGCAACGGTTGTTAAGCGGGGGCCCCGCCTATACCGAAAGCGTTAAGCGGGGCCCCCGCCTTAACCTCACCCCGCTGCTGCCCGACGTGGACGCGCTTGCCGGTGAACTCGGCCCGCAGGGCGCCTTCGACGCGCTGTGGCAACGCTTCTCCGCCCCCGGACCCGGCCGCCCCTTCGCCACCCCCGACGACCTCGCCGACCTGATGGCCGGGCTCGCCGGCGTCGGCGGCGGCTCCGTCTTCGACCCCGCCGCCGGCTCCGGCGCCACGTTGCGCGCCGCCGTCCGCGCCGGCTGCACCTCCGCGTACGGGCAGGAACTCGACCCCGACCTCGCCCGGCTCGCCGAACTGTGGCTGGCCCTACGCGACGTGCCGGGGGAGGTGAGCACCGGCGACTCGCTGCGCGCCGACGCCCACCCCGGCCGCACGTTCGACGCCGTCGTCTGCCACCCGCCGTTCGGCGCCAGCAACTGGGGCGACGACGAACTCGGCCACGACCCCCGCTGGATCGTCGGCACCACCCCGCGTACCGAACCGGAACTGGCCTGGGTCCAACACGCCCTCGCGCACCTACGCCCCGGCGGCCACGCCGTACTCCTGATGCCCCCCACCGTCGCCGGCCGCCGCGCCGGCCGCCGGATCCGCGCCGAACTGCTGCGCCGCGGCGCGCTGCGCGCCGTCGTCGCGCTGCCACCGGGGGCGGCGGCACCGCACGGCGTACCCCTGCATCTGTGGGTGCTGCGACGCCCGCCCGCCGACGCGCCGCCACCGGCGCGGACGCTGCTCGTGGACGCCACCGACCTCACCCGTGTCCTGGACACCTGGCGGGCCTTCACCGCGGGCGCGGACGTCGAGGAACCCGGCTACGCCCGCGCGGTGCCGGTGATCGAGCTGCTCGACGAGGAGGTCGACCTCACCCCCGCCCGCCGCCAACCCGCCGTCGTGGGCGAGGCGAGCGGAGAGCAGTTGGTACGCACGCGCGAGCGCCTCGCCGCCGTCGTGGCGGACCTGCCGGCGCTGATGCCGCAGGTCACGCCCGCGCCCGACGGGGCCGACGGGGAGTTCCTCACCGTCGGCGAGCTGGCCAGGGCCGGCGCGTTGCAGCTCCTCGGGCCGATCCGGGGCGCGGCTGGTGACGGTGGTGAGCCGGCCGGCGACGGGCGGCCGGTACTGACCGTGCCGGACGTGCTCGGCGGGGCGGAGGCGTCGGGACGCGACGACGGGCGGCTCGGGCAGGAGATTCCGCTTGCCGTCGGGGACGTGGTGGTGCCGATGATCGCGCGGCAGCTCACCGCGCGGGTGGTGACCGTCGACGGGGTGTTGCTGGGACGCAACCTCTATCTGCTGCGGCCCGATCCGGCGGCGTTGGACCCGTGGTTCCTGGCCGGGCAACTGCGGACGTCCACGAATGAGCGGCAGGCGTCGAGTTTGTCGGGGACGCTGCGGTTCGACGTGCGGCGGGCGCAGGTGCGGCGGGTGTCGCGGGAGGCGCAGGGAGCGTACGGGGAGGCGTTCCGGCGGCTGGACGCGTTCGAGTCGGCGTTGCGGCAGGCGGCGACGCTCGGGGCTGACCTGGTGCAGCTCACCGCTGACGGGTTGGCGCGCGGCGCGGTCCGCCCCGAGGGGGAGCGGCGATGACATCCCGTCAGATATCCGACGGTGGCGCGGCGCTCCGACGACACATGCGGAAGCCTGCGGGCCGGTGGCCGGGCGTGCTTCCTCTGCCAGCGACAACACGCTGACAGTCGGTTGATCAACTCGGCCGAGTGGGCGAGTACGACGATGCAGGGCGGCAGGCATACTGCTCGCCTTAAGGCAATCGAAAGGAACCTGGTGAGCACCAAGCACCAAGAGTTGGCCAACTTCATCTGGTCGGTGGCCGACCTGCTCCGCGGCGATTACAAGCAGTCCGAGTACAGCCGGGTGATTCTCCCGTTGACCGTGCTCCGCCGGTTGGACTGCGTGCTCGAACCGACCAAGGACGCGGTGCTCGCCCGGCACCAGCAGCTCAAGGACGCGGGCGTGCAGAACGTTGACCCGGTGCTGCGGAGGGCCGCCGGGCTGTCGTTCTACAACACGAGCGAGATGTCGTTCCGCAAGCTGCTCGGCGACCAGGACAACGTGGCGCTCAATCTGCGCGCCTACATCGGCGCCTTCTCACCCGGCGCGGTCGACGTGCTGGAGAAGTACGGCTTTGACGCCCAGATCAACAGGCTCGCCGAGGCGGGGCTGCTCTACCAGGTGGTCGCCAAGTTCGCCGACATCGACCTGCACCCGGACGTGGTCACCAACCACCAGATGGGTTACGTCTTCGAGGAACTCATCCGCCGCTTCTCGGAAATCAGCAACGAGACCGCCGGTGAGCACTTCACCCCGCGCGAGGTCATCCGGCTGATGGTCAACCTGCTGCTCGCCCCCGACGAGGACGACCTGGTCACGCCCGGCATCGTCCGCAAGGTCTACGACCCGGCCTGCGGCACCGGCGGCATGCTCACCGAGGCGCAGGAGCACATCCAGGCGCACAACCCGCACGCCACCGTCGAGGTGTACGGGCAGGAACTCAACGGCGAGACGTACGCGATCTGCCGCTCGGACATGATGCTCAAGGGCGGCGACCCGACGAAGATCACCTTCGGGAACTCGTTCAACCAGGACGGCCACGAGGGCGAGCGGTTCGACTACATGCTCGCCAACCCGCCGTTCGGGGTGGAGTGGAAGAAGGTCGAGAAGTTCGTCAAGGACGAGGCGGCCCGCGGCCACGCCGGCCGGTTCGGTGCCGGGCTGCCCCGGATCAACGACGGCTCGCTGCTCTTCCTCCAACACATGATTTCAAAAATGAAACGCCCCGAGGACGGCGGTAGCCGCCTCGCCATCGTCTTCAACGGCTCGCCGCTGTTCACCGGCGCGGCCGGCTCGGGGGAGTCGGAGATCCGCCGCTGGATCCTGGAGAACGACCTCCTGGAGGGCATCGTCGCGCTGCCCGACCAGCTCTTCTACAACACCGGCATCTCCACGTACTTCTGGATCCTCACCAACCGCAAGGACCCGGCGCGGGCCCGCAAGGTGGTGCTGCTCGACGGCCGCGAATTCTGGACCAAGATGCGCAAGAGCCTCGGCGACAAGCGCAAGATGCTCACCGATGAGCACATCACGGACCTGACCCGGGCATACGTGGATGCGCTGACCATCGCGGACGACCCGGAGCACCCGCAGCACGCCAAGGTGAAGGTCTTCAAGACCACCGACTTCGGCTACCAGCGGATCACCGTCGAGCGCCCACTGCGGCTGCGCTTCGAGGTCACCGAGGAGACGGTGGCG
This sequence comes from Micromonospora sp. WMMD1128, assembly GCF_027497235.1. Classification (NCBI taxonomy): domain Bacteria; kingdom Bacillati; phylum Actinomycetota; class Actinomycetes; order Micromonosporales; family Micromonosporaceae; genus Micromonospora; species Micromonospora sp. WMMD1128. The sequence goes on along the minus strand of NZ_CP114902.1, from coordinate 3,113,916 downwards.
CTGCTCGCGGAGGCTCGCGCGGTCCTCAAGTACGCGGAGCGGGAGTCCCTGCTGGCGGCGGCGAAATCACTTGTCGGCACGTCGTCCGCGACGCGGGCCGAGTTCGCAATGAGGCTGAACGGGCTGGGGAAGCTGCCGGCGGCGGTGGAGAAGGCGGTTTGGGAGGCGTTCTCGGTCAGCGACCCCGAGGGGGAGATGCAGACCGACCGCAAGGGCAACCCGCTGCCGGACGCCGACCTGCGCGACAACGAGAACGTGCCGCTGGACGAGAACATCCACGACTACCTCAAGCGCGAGGTGCTACCGCACGCTCCCGACGCATGGATCGACGAATCCAGAACCAAGGTTGGATACGAGATGCCGTTTCCGCGCTACTTTTACAAGTATTTGCAGCCTCGTTCGGTGGAGGAAATCCGGGAAGAGTTGCAGCAATTGAACCACCAAATTCAGTCGCTGATTGGCTCGGTGCTTTAAGATGAAAACCTTACGGCTGCGGCGAGTCGCCTACGTCAATCCGCCGACCCCAGAGTTTGACCTGATCGACTCCGGCGCGGAGGTGGCATTTGTTCCGCTGGAGGCGGTGTGGGCCGGCGTGGCGTCCGACTTTGAACGCCGCAGGCCAAAGCGGGAAGTGATGACCGGATACACGAGGTTTCGTAGTGGCGATGTTCTGCTTCCCAAAGTAACTCCCACTTTTCAGGCTGGTCGCGTTCCGGTAGCCAAGATCGACACGCTGGCAGGAGCTGGGAGTACGGAACTGCATGTGCTGCGCCCAAGAGCAGGCGTAGATCCCCGCTTCATATCCTATGTTTGTCGAAGCGCCGCGTTTCTTCAAGAGGGCGTTGCGGCTTTCCAGGGAGTCGCGGGACTCCAGCGCGTTCCTGACGAGTTCGTCCGAACCTTTCCCGTGATAGATATTTCCTCGCATGAACAGCGCCGGATTGCCGACTATCTCGACGCCCAGACTGCACGTCTGCGAGAACTGGGCTCGATTAGGCTCCGGCAGGCCGAGTTGATTGAGGAGTGGTATCGGAGTAGGGTCGACAACTGCTTCAGGCTGGAGTCTGGCAAAATCCGTCAGAGATTCGGTCGCCTGCTGGCAAAACCGCCATGCTACGGAGTGCTTGTACCTCGCTTTACTGCTGAGGGAGTGCCACTAATTCGCGTATCTGATCTTGGTGCAATAGAAGAGCGCATTGACTTGCTTCCGCGAATCGAACATGCTCAGGCCGGAGAGTATTCGAGGACGCGCCTAAGTGCTGGTGATGTATTGCTTACAGTCGTCGGTGCGACTATCGGCCGATATGATATCGTTCCTGAGGGTGCTCGGGGTTGTAACGTCAGTCGAGCCTTGGCTCGACTCCAGCCCGCGAAGGAAATTCCCGCAGACCTCTTAGCGGCTTGGTTCGATTCTTCTTGGTTTCGTCAGCAAGCAGCTATCGCGACAAGCGTTGCTGCTGCGCAGCCGGCGTTGAACATGGGAGACCTGGCCGGATTTGAGGTGAACTTTCCCGAATCATCTGCTGCGATTTCATCCCTCAAAGATGAGTTGGCGGAGTGTAGGTTGATTCGCGACCGTGTGATATCGCATTTGGAAATTTGCCGCCGCTCAATCATGGACCTGGAGTTAGCTGTTATAACGGCTGCTGTCACTGGGCAGGTCGATGCGGTGACAGGGCGAGAGGTCTCAGCGTGAAGTGGGGGCACCAGGAGTGGTCGTTCGAAACGGCTATCGAGCGGGGATTGCTTGGTCTCAGGTGGGCGAGCGGCGCGGTTAGCAATTACGAGCGACAGCTCGGGCTCGACACGGCCGAACTTCTTGCGTTTATCGGGGCGACGCAGCCCGACCAGTGGGCGAAGCTGCTGGCGTACCACGGGAACGACCCGGACGAGGCGCAACGCCAGTTCGCTCAGTACCTCGCCAAGCAGATCGACGAGCGCGGCCCGCTCGACGTCCTCCGTCGCGGCGTCAGGGACAAGGGCGTGCCGATCCGGCTCGCCTACTTCAAGCCCGCGCACGCCATCACCGACGACGCCCTGAAGCTCTATCGCGCCAACCGCCTCACCGTCACCCGCCAGCTCGCCTACTCGACAAGCAACAACAACACCCTCGACCTGGTCCTCTTCGTCAACGGCATCCCCCTCGCCACTGCCGAGCTGAAGAACCCGCTGACCGGGCAGACCGTCGAAGACGCGAAGGAGCAGTACCGCAAGACGCGCGACCCGAAGGAACTGCTCTTCGCCCGGCGTACCCTCGTGCATTTCGCCGTTGACCCCGACCTGGTCTTCGTCACGACGAAGCTCGCGGGGGAGAAGACCCGGTTCCTGCCGTTCAACACCGGGTCGAACGGGCCCGGCGTGTCCGGCGGCGCCGGCAACCCGCCGGCCACCGGCGCCGGCTACCGCAGCTCCTACCTGTGGGAGCAGATCTGGCACCCGGACGTCTTCATGGACCTGGTCCGGCGGTTCCTGCACTACGACAAGGAATCCAAGGCGCTGATTTTCCCGCGCTACCACCAGTGGCACGCGGTCACCCAGCTCACCGACCACGCCGCCCACCACGGTTCCGGCCACAACTACCTGGTGATGCACTCGGCCGGGTCGGGTAAGTCGAACACGATCGCCTGGCTGGCGCACCGGCTGTCGAGCCTGCACACTGCGCCCGATGTCGCCACGGAGGGGCTGCGCCCCAACGAGCCGGTCTTCGACAAGGTCATCATCATCACCGACCGGGTGGTGCTGGACCGGCAGTTGCAGGACACCGTGTTCCAGTTCGAGCACGTGCCCGGCGTGGTGCAGCGCATCGACAAGGACTCGGCCCAGCTCGCCGCCGCGCTCCAGGGTGAGACGGCAAAGGTCGTCATCACCACCATGCAGAAGTTCCCCTACGTGCTCAACCAGGTGCAGGGGCTCAAGGGCAAGCGGTTCGCGGTCGTCGTCGACGAGGCGCACTCCTCACAGTCGGGCGACTCGGCCGCCGCGTTGAAGAAGGTTCTGCTCAAGCTCGGCAGCGACGACGTCGACGAGTCGGGTGACCTGCTCACCGCGTCGGCGCTGGCCCGGGGGCGGCACGAGACGCTGTCGTACTTCGCGTTCACCGCCACCCCGAAGGCGAAGACACTCGAACTCTTCGGCACGCCGCACCCGGTGACCGGGGACGCGCAGCCGTTCCACACCTACTCGATGCGGCAGGCCATCGAGGAGGGGTTCATCCTCGACGTGCTGCGCAACTACCTGACCTACAAGTCGTACTGGAAACTGGCCAACGCCAACCCCGACGACCCGGAGGTCGACCCGAAGAAGGCCGGCTCGCAACTCGCCCGCTTCGCCAGCCTGCACCCCACCATGCAGGCCCAGAAGGCGGAGATCATCGTCGAGCACTTCCGCCGGCACGCCGCGCCGCGCCTCGGCGGTCGCGCCAAGGCCATGGTGGTCACCGGCTCCCGCGAGGCCGCCGTCCGCCTGCACACGGCCATTAAGAAGTACGTCGACATGCAGGGCTACGCCGGCTGCGACTCGCTGGTCGCGTTCTCCGGCGACCTGGAGGTCGACGGCATCGAGCACACCGAGGCGCGGACCAACGGCTTCGGCGAGGGCGAACTGCCCGAGAAGTTCGCCTACACCGCCGCCGACGACAAGCACGCCGGCACACCGAAGGCCAAGCAGCACACCGAATACAAGATCCTGGTCGTCGCCGAGAAATACCAGACCGGCTTCGACCAGCCGCTGCTCACCACGATGTACGTCGACAAGCTGCTCAAGAACGTCGCCGCGGTGCAGACCCTGTCCCGGCTCAACCGCACCCACCCGCTGAAGAACCAGGGTGACGTGTTCGTCCTCGACTTCGTCAACGAGGCCGGGGACATCGCCGCGCACTTCAAGCCGTACTTCGAAACCGCCGCCACCACCCCCACCGACCCGAACCTGCTCTACACCGCGCAGAACGCGGTCACCGGCTACCCGGTGCTGGTCCGGTCCGAGATGCAGGCGTACGCCGAAGCGCTGCTCGCCGCAGAGCGGAAGGCGACCACCGAGACCGGCCTCCAGCGGGCCCACGCCTCGCTCTACCGCTTCACCGAACCAGCCGTCCAGCGCTTCGAGGCCCTGGCCGCCGACGACCCGGAGGCCGCGGACGGCTTCCGGTCCGCGCTGCGCGACTACACCCGGATGTACGCGTTCCTCAGCCAGGTCGTGCCCTACCACGACGAGGACCTGGAACGGCTCTACCTGTACGGGCGGGCGCTGCTCAACCGGCTGCCGCGCCGGCAGGACCCGTCCGTCGACATCGGCGAGGTGCAGCTCACCCACCTGCGGGTCAGCAAGACCGGCGAACACGACGCCTCGCTGTCGCCCGAGGGGGAGCAGATGCTGCCCGGCTTCGTCGGCGGCGGCGTCGGCTCCCAGCACGACCCGGAGAAGGTCGCGCTCTCGGAACTGATCGACGCGTTCAACGACCGGTTCGGCATCGGGCTCGGCGAGGCCGACAAGGTCTGGGTCGAACAGCAGATCGTCGCGCTGGCCGAGGACGGCACCCTCGAAGCCGCCGCGCTCGTCAACGACGAGAGCAACTTCGGTGTCGTCTGCGACCGGCGGATCGAGGACGTGATCCTGTCCCGGCACGACGACAACGGCAAGCTGATGCAGCGCTACCTCGACGACGAGAGCCTGCGGTCGCAGCTCAACCAGTTCGCGCGCCGGCAGGCGTACCAGATGATCCGCCGCCGCAAGGGCATCGCCTAACTGAATACCCACCGAGAGGAGGACGGTTGTCCCCGTCCGAACCCACCTTCCACCTCTGGGTCGCCGTGGACCCGTCGCGGGTCATGACCGCGCTCGCGCCGCTCAAGGTGACCAGTTCGCCCCTCCGGCACGATTGGGGCAGCATCACCGACCTGCGAGCGGCTCCTGTCGGCCCGGAGCCGTCGAAGACGCCCGCCGTGATCGTGCTCTGCACCATCGCGCTGCTCGTCTCCGCCGGGCTCTGCGCCTCCGGCGCCCCTCTGATCGTCACACTGTTGCTCGTGGGGCTTCTGCTGGCCCTCGGGTCCGCCGGCATCACGTCGAAGAAGCCACCGCCCCGGGTGGAGGCGCCCGACCAGGCCGCCTACCCCGACCTGCATCACACCCTGACCGGTGGCGAGGAGCGGGAGGACTTCCTCGACCTGGTCGAGCTGGCGGAACGCGCCGGCCGCGCCCTGCCCGAAGTCAGTAACGTCATCGACAACGTGGAAGGTGCCGAACTCCTGGCGCAGGTGCTGTGGGCGGCGAGCGACGTGCTGAGCCGCCGGCAGCAGTTGCGCGGCCAGGTGCGCCGCCAGCAGCAGGCCGCCACGGCCGGCGATGCGGGCAGCCGCGTCTCCCAGGCGCTCACCGAGCAGCGGCGACGCGCATCAAGCCTCTGGGACGAGACCGAGGCGGAACTGACCCGCATCCGTGACGCTCTCGAACTCGCGGCCGTCGCCGCCGAGAACGCGGCTCACGAGCCGAGCGTCGGCGAGGCCGTCCGCGAGGCGTACCGGGAGCAGGCCGATGTCTACGGCGAGCGGTATTAGTCGGCGGCTTGCCGAAAGTAGCTGACGGGGCGCCGAGGGGAGAGGCATTGCAGGCCCAGGAGCGGGTAGCCGATCGGTATGAGCTGACGTATCCGGTCGGGCACGGTGGCATGGGGGAGGTGTGGGCCGGCTTCGACGAGAAACTGGACCGACCGGTCGCGATCAAGTTCCTGCGCAAGCTCGCCGTGGCGGAAGGCGACCGGGACACCGCGATCGACCGGTTCGTCCGCGAGGCCCGGGTGACCGCGCGGCTCGACCACCCCGGCGTGCCGAGCGTGCACGACGTCGGTCACCACGGCGACGACCTCTACATCGTCATGCAGCTCGTGCCGGGCGTACTCCTGTCGGACCTGATCGCCGAGCGCGGCTGGCTCGCGGTGCCCTGGGCCGCCGCGATCGGTACGCAGATCTGTTCGGTGCTGGCGGTGGCGCACGCCGCGTCGCTGGTGCACCGCGACCTGAAGCCGCAGAACGTGATGGTCACCCCCACCGGCGCCGTCAAGGTCCTCGACTTCGGCGTGGCCGCCCTGCTCGGGCCGGACGTCCCCCGGCTGACCGCCACGGGGCACACGCTCGGCACGCCGACGTACATGGCTCCGGAGCAGGCACTCAACAGCGTCGTCGGCCCACGCGCCGACCTCTACGCGCTCGGCTGCGTGTTGTTCGAGCTGCTCACCGGCCAGCCGCCCTACCGGGCCGACAACCCGCTCGGCATGCTGCACCGGCACATGAACGACCCGATTCCTTCGGTCACCGACCACCGCGCGGGTGTGCCGGACGTGCTTGTGCAACTCCTCGTCCGGCTGCTGGCCAAGGATCCGCAGCACCGGCCGGAGTCGGCCGTCGAGGTGTACGAACTGCTCGCGCCGTTCGGCGCGGTCGCCACCGAAGCGGCAGCCGACGTCGCCCTGACGGTGGCGGACGGGCAGCGGGTCGACCCGACCATGCCGTACCGCTATCCGTTCGGACCGTTGCCACCCCGGTCACCGCTGCCGCCGACCCGCGTCGACATCGCTCGGCCGCGAGTCGCGGCAGAGATCGTCGAGCCGCTGTCGCTGGCCCAGCTCGCCGAGGTGGAGGACCGCGTCTGGGCGCTCGCCGAGGAAGAGCGGTTTACCCAGGCCGCCGACCTGCTTGAATCGGCCTTGCGGCCGGTCGGCAGAGGACACGGGTCCAAGCAGCCTCGAATTCTGGAGCTGCGGCTCAACCTGGCGAACCTGTACGTCCTCGCCGGCGCGTTCCGGCAGGCGCTCCCCGAGTTCCAAAGGCTCGTCGTCGATCTCGCTGAACGTCCGGTCCCCGACCAGGAACTGATCTGGCAGTGCCGGCAGCAGGCGGCAAGCTGCCAGGCGGAGCTGGGTGAGGCGACCGAGGCGTTGCGAGAGCTACGCGCGCTCCTCGCCGAGGAACAGCAGGCGACGCGGGCGGACTCGCCGGAACTGTTCCCCCTGCGGCAGCAGATCGCCATGCTCGCCGCCGGTTTGGGTGACGTGCCGGAGGCCCGGCGCGAACTGAAGGAACTGTTGCGCGACGTCAGGAAGCTGCACGGCACAAGATCCGCCCCGACCGCCGAGGTCGAGGCGTTGCTGAACCACCTGGACCGGCTGGGAGACCAAGTTTCCGGGTCGACCGACATAGCATCCGGACGAGGCACTCCGCATGAAGGATGAGAAGCATGTTCGAATTGGAAGACGCGGTCAAGCAGTGTGTCGAGCGCTTGGCGCGGTTCCGGCGTCAGCACCAGCGCATCGGCGAGCAGAACACCAAAGCCGGACTCATCGAGCCGGTCATCGGTGCGCTGGGCTGGGACCTTTTCGACCTGGACGAGGTGCATCGGGAGTACCGCCGGCGCGGCGCGGACAATCCGGTTGACTACGCCCTCCTCATGTTGCGTACGCCGCGCCTGTTCATTGAAGCCAAGGGGCTCGGTGAGAACCTCGACGACCCGCGCTGGGCGAACCAGACCATCAGCTACGCCACGGTAGCTGGAGTGGAGTGGGTCGCTCTGACGAACGGTGCGGAGTGGCGCGTCTACAACGCCCATGCGCCTGTGCCTGTCGAGCACAAGCTTTTCCGCGCCGTGCGGATCGAGGAAGACTTCGAGGGCGCTGTCGAGTTGCTGTCCCTGTTGAGCAAGGAGAACATGCGGGACAACCGCATCGAAGAGTTGTGGAAAGGCTACTTCGTCGACCGGCAGGTACACGCAGAGTTGCGTGAACTGTTCGGGGGAGGGGAGCCGGCACCCGAGATGGTGGCGCTACTTGCACGGCGTCTGGCAAAGCTGAACCGAGAAGAGATCAGGTCGAGCCTGGTGAGAGTGCGAGCTGTTTTCGACTTCCCGTCGTCAAACGCAGGTTCGCCTGCGGACTCGGTCACGTCAGAGCCAACGATGGCCCCTGCGGATCGGCCCGAGACGATTGCCGAACCAGCGCTCAGCGAAGGGCTCCCCTCGGCATCGGCCCTGTCCAGGCCACGCCGCCCCGCCAAGGGGCCGGTGTCGAAGGAGGAGCGGGCAATCAGGACCACAGACATGATCAACGCAGGACGTCTCCGCCCGGGATCGCGCCTGTATGCGAAATACTGGGGCGAGCAGCACCTTGCCGAACTGTTGCCCGATGGGAGCATTCGCTACCACGGGCAAGCCTTCTCCTCGCCGTCAGCCGCAGGGGAGGCGGTGAAGATTCGGCTGCACGGTTCGGGCATCACCCCTTCACGCAAGGCCACCGACGGGCTCGACTTCTGGTCGGCCGAGGACGCCCTTACTGGCGAGACGGTCACCCTCAAGGAGATTCGGCGCAGGGTCGCGAGGAACGGCGGGGTTTGAGGGTACGAGGATCGTAGGTGGTCTGCCGACCGCCCAGAGTCAGGAGGGGCGGCCGGCTGCGTGCAGATGAAGGATTAGCTGTTGCGTCCCGGCATGTCGCTCACGAAGACGCCGATACCTGTCCGGCCCACGAGTTCGTCCAGCTCGATCATCGAGTCCAGTGCTCGCCGGACCGTCATGTGGCTCGTGTCGTACTCCTCTGCGAGGAGTCGCGTTGACGGGAGCTTGCTGCCCGGTGGATAGATCCCAGCCCTGATCTTCGCGCGGAGATCATCTCTGATCTGGCGCCATAGTGGCTGGGCGTAGGGCATGCGGTGAGCAAAGCAGCCAGATGACGGGGAGTCTCAAGCGTCCCCATCCTGTACTTACAGGCTTTACAGGTGCGGTAGGGTGCATCAAGACGTTCAGCAGGGGAGGGATGGCGTGGGTAGGTGGTGGAAGTGGTTCCAGCGGTCGGGACAGATCGCCGTCGACGCGGCCGAACCGGTCATACCCGACGGTGACGTGCCGGGGCGTCGGCAGCAGCAGAGCGCCGCTGTCCGCGTACCCGATGTGCTCGTGACCTCGCGGTGCGACGGCGCGGAGGTCTACCAGCGGGCCGGGCGGCGGGCGGCGTGCGTGGTGCGCAACCAGCGCGCGGACCGCTACGGCCGGGGGAGGGGCGCGGATGGTTGAGCTGGCGGGGTCGTCGGTGCCGCGCCGGGCGCTCGGGCGGGTGTTGCGGGAGCTGCGCACCGAGGCGCGGATGACGCTCGAGGGCGCGGCGGCGGCGTTGGAGTGCAGCCGGCAGAAGGTGTGGCGGATCGAGAGCGGCATCGGCGTGGTGCGCGGGATTGACGTGCGGGCGATGTGCGAGCTGTACGGCGCACGGCGCGAGCTGACCGCAGCGCTCGTCGCCCTGGCCGGCGAGACGCGGGGGAGGGGTTGGTGGCACGCGTACGGCGATCCCGTACCCGACTGGTTCGACCTCTACGGCGGCCTGGAGTCCGCCGCGTGCCGGCTGCGCGAGCACGCCGGGGCGCTGGTCCCCGTGCTGTTGCAGACCCGGGGGTACGCTGCCGCGACCTGCCGGTCCCGCCTCGGCACGACGGAGGGGGATCGGGAACGGTTGCTCGATGCGCGGCTGCGCCGGCAGGACCTGCTCCGGCGGCGTCTGCCCCGACCGCCCCGGATCGAGGTGATGCTCTGCGAGGCGGTGCTGCTGCGGCAGGTGGGCGGCGCCGCGACCATGGCCGGGCAACTCCGGCACCTGGCCGACGCGGGCCGGCTGCCACACGTGTCGATCCGGGTGCTGCCGCTCGCCGCGGGCGCGCACGCAGGGGCGCTCGCCGGCCCGTTCGTGCTGCTGGACTTCCCGCCGGGGCTGCGCGTCGACCCCGACCCGCCGGTGGTCTACCGCGAGTCGTTGACCGGGGCGCTCTACCTCGACCGGCCCGCGGAGTGGGCCGCGTACGAGCGGGCCTGGTCGGGGCTGGACGCGCTGGCCCTGAGCGAGGAGGAATCGCGTCGGCTGATCGTCAAGACGGGCGAGGAGCTGGACCCCGGCTGAGAGCCGGTGAGCGGTGTCCGGGTGTCGCCAGGTGTTTCAGTGGGCCATCGACGCGAGCGCCAACCAGCTAACGTGATCCCATCGGGGATCATCGCTGGGAGGATCGGTGCGGCCGAGTCGACGTCCACCTGTCGTCCTGCAACTGTCACTTCTGATCGTCGCAGTCCTGCTGGAGATCGCGGCGAACTTCTTCGCCAACGCCGACACCTCGCCGTTGAACGCCGGAATCCGTCAGGTCGCCGGGCCTGCGCTGATCGTCCTGCTGGTGGTGCTGATCGTGGGCAACGGCCTGGTGCTGTGGTGGGAGGCGCCCCGCAGCACCCGGCCCGTGTGGCAGTCGGATCGGAGCCCTTACCCTGGGCTTTCCGCCTTCACCGAGCAGGACGCGTCGGTGTTCTTCGGGCGGGACGAGCAGGCCACCGAGCTGGTGCGACGGCTGCACGAGCTGGGCCTGGACGGGGCCGATCGATTCATCTGTGTCACCGGCGCGTCCGGCAGCGGCAAGTCGTCGCTGGTCCACGCGGGCGTCGTTCCCCTATTGCGACGCGGACGGTGGCAGGTGTTGCCGGCGGTGACACCAGGGGGCGAACCCCTTGCCGGGCTCGCTGATCTGGCAGTCACGTTGGGCGCTGGCGACCGTGCCCGTGCGCTGCGGGACGTGCGGTCCCGTCCGGACAGTCTCGCCCGTAGCCTGGCGGCCTGGCGGACCCGAACGGGTCATCGGCACGGGCGCGTCCTGCTGATTCTCGACCAGCTTGAGGAACTGGTCACGCTGTCGAGCGCCGCGGAGCAGACCACGTTCCTGGCGCAGGTCGCGACCGCGCTCGACACCGATCGGCGGCTCTGGGTTGTCGCGACGCTCCGCGTCGAGTTCCTCGCCGGTCTGCTCGCGGGTCCACGTCCGGACCTGTTCGCAAATCCGGTGACGCTGGGCACCATGCGGCCGGCGGACCTCGTCGCGGTGGTGGAGCAGCCCGCACAGCTCGCCGGTATGCGCTTCGAGGACGGCCTCGTCGAGGAGATCATCGCCGACGCGGCCACGCCGGACGCGTTGCCGCTGCTGGCGTACCTGCTTCAGGAGCTGCACCGGGCAGCCGGGTCGGGCCGGACGGCCACCCGCCAGGCATACCGGGCGGTCGGCGGCGTCGCGGGGGCGCTGGGCCGCCAGGCAGACAGTGTGATGGCAGATTTGCGCGGCGACAGCAGCACCGACGAGGTTCTGGCCACCCTGCTTCGTCTGGTGGCGATGGAGGGCATCGAACCGACAAGGCGTCGGGTGCCGTTGCGTGAGTTCTCCGCTGACCAGCGGCGGGTGATCGTCGCCTTCACCGACGCGAGGCTGCTCACCACCGATGTGCTCGACGGTGAACCGTACGCGCAGGTGGCCCACGAGGCGTTGTTCCGCCGGTGGGCACCGCTGCGACAGCAGGTGGAGGCGCGTTCGGAGCAGCTCCGGCGGCGCACGGAACTGGAACGGTGGGCGGCGGACTGGGCGCACGCCGGGCGCAACGCCGACTACCTGCTCACCGGAGAACGGCTTCAACTGGCCGGGCAGTGGCTGGAGGCGATGGAGTCGGCCGGCCAGGACAGCCCCGCCGCCCGTGCCCTGGTGACCGCGTCCCGCAGCCGGGACATCGCGTTCCTGCACCGGGTCTCCGAAGCGATCGGCCAGTTCGCGCTCGGCAACGTGGACCGATATCCGGAGCTGGCGGTGCTGCTGACATCAGCGGCCCTGCGCGAATGTCCGCCCACACCGGTCGCCCGACAGGCGTTGATGGCGTCGCTGGCGTTCAGCCACGCCGAGGCGGTGCTCGCCGGTCACACCGACGCCGTGCGTGGCGTTGCCTGGTCACCCGACGGCGCGCAGTTGGCGACGGGCTCCCGGGACGGCACCGCACGGATCTGGCACGCCGACACCGGCACGGTCGTCCGGGCGCTGCGCGGGCACACCGGGATGGTGGAGGCTGTCGACTGGTCCCCCGACGCCACCCGGCTCGCCACCGCCTCCCGGGACGGCACCATCCGGGTGTGGGAGGCCACGACGGGTACGACGGTCGCAGTGCTGCCCTGCGGCGACGTGGCACGCGGCGTCGCCTGGTCACCAGATGGCCGCTGCCTTGCCGGATCAAGCCGGGATCGAACCGTGCGGGTGTGGGACACCTCGGCCTGGCAGCTCACCAGACACCTGGTCGGCCACGAGGGCGACGTGTGGGGCCTGCGCTTCGCCCCCGATTCCCGAACGCTGGCCTCGGCTTCGCACGACCGGTCCGTCATCGTCTGGGACCTGGCCGCTGGTCGTCCCGAGCGGAGGCTGACCGGGCACGGTGACTTCGTCGAGGCCGTCGCCTGGTCACCGGACGGCCGGCGAATCGTCACCGGGTCCGGCGACCAGACCGTCCGCATCTGGGACGTGGCGACCGGCGAGACTCGGCACGTGATCGGCGGTCACGGGGCACCGGTGTGGTCGGTCGCCTGGTCCCCGGACGGTCGCACGCTGGTGTTCGCCAGCGGCGACGGCAGCATCCGCGCCTGGAACGTCCAGCGGTTGCGTGAGGTCGCCGAGCTGCGCGGACACACCCAGGTCGCCTGGTCCGTCGCGATGTCCCCATCTGGACGACGGGTGGTCAGCGGCTCCGGTGACGGCACCGCCCGGGTCTGGGCGGTGCAGCCACGCGGGGCCGAAAGCCAGCTGCTCACCGGGCACGAGGGGCCCGTCACCGCTCTCGCGCTGGATCGGACCGCGAAGATCGTGACCGGCGGCGCCGACGGCAGCGTACGGCGGTGGCAGCCGGACGGAACGGCCGCCGTGACGACATGGCCCGAGCCGGTCGTGGCGCTCACCTGTTCACCGGCGGCTGACGTGCTGGCTGTGGCACTGCGAGATGGCTCGGTCCACTTGGTCGGTGCGGACGGGGACGTGCGCTTCGGCGAGGAAGCGGAGTCGCTCGCCTGGTCACCGGACGGCTCCCGGCTGGCGGCCGGCTGCAAGGACAACTCGATACGGTTGTGGGACGTCCCTACGCGCAGCGCCGCCGGCGTCCTGCGCGGACACGCGGACTGGGTGGGCGCGCTGGCCTGGTCGCCGAGTGGTCGCTACCTCGCCTCAGGTTCCGACGACCGCACCGTCCGGGTCTGGGACATCGAGCAGCCGGGTGACTCCTCGGTCCACGCCGGCCACCAGAACTACGTGGACGGGCTCAGTTGGGCGCCGGACGAACGCCGGCTCGCCTCCTGCTCAGCCGACTGGACCCTCCGGGTGTGGGATCTCACCGGCGCCGATCGGCCGAGGGTGCTGACCGGCCACGAGAAGCGGGTGCGTGTGGTTGCGTGGGCACCCGGCGGCCAGCGCCTCGCCTCCGGTTCCGACGACCGGACCGTGCGGCTCTGGAGCCCCGACGACGAGCAGGGCGAGGTGATCGGCGTGCACCGCGATGGCGTGACCAGCATGGTATGGCTGCCGGACGGGCGACAGGTCGCCACCGGCTCGGCTGACGGCACCGCCCGCGTCTGGGCGGACTCCGTCGACGTGGACGAGTTGACGGCAGCGGCACGTTTGCGGGTGTTCCGTGCGCTCAGCGAGGACGAGCGGCGGGCCCACCTGCTACCGGCCGATCCGGGCTCATAGCGTCTGCTCGACCTCGCGGGTCTCCTCACCCACCAGGTAGTCGCCCGGGTCCAGGCCGAGCGTCTTGCGGCGCTCCGAGGCCCAGTAGGCGGCGTTCGCCTCCTCGAACGACTCGGGCCCGTCGTAGGAGATCACCCAGATGTGCTGGCTGCGCCCATGGTCCTTCCATGAGCCGTGGATCTCGAAGCCCAGATCACGGCGCAACGGCACGACCAGGCGCTGCCACTTGTCCACCCACTCGTCCAACAGCCCAGCCCGCACGGTGTAAACGCGGATCTGCACGGTCCTTGGCATGCCCGCCACCCTTACCGAGCCGTGTCTGGTTGCGCCATCGACCCTAGCCCCACCGCGCGTCGGTGCCGGCGGCGGTGGCCCCCGTGCCGGTCGTCCCGCGCGTGTCCGTCGCCGCCGGGGATGTGGTCCAGGTCGCCGACACCGACTGCCGCTACGCCGAGGGCTCCGTTGCGGCTGCGGGTCGTGCGGGTCCGGCCGGACCTGAGCGAGTGGTACGACGGCGAGTGGGTGTGGCTCGAAGGCGTCGAGATCGGCCCGGACGGCGAGGACGGCCCGTTCCGGCCGATGCTGGCCCGGGTCGCCGCCCTGCGGCCGGATAGCTGAGGGGGCAACGTCGGCGTGCGCCGGGTTACCGGGACCTGCCCTGCGCCGGAGCGCTGATCACCGAGTGCACTTCGGAGCTGATGTCCCTGACGGGGACCACCGCGTCGACCAGTGCTCGGAGGGCGAACTCCGTCGGCTGCTCGGAGAACAACACCGTCTTGCCCTGCCCCACGGCGTAGCCGACCTCGATGCACACGCTTACGCCCGCGTACCCACCGGTGGCCACGACGAAGATCGCATCCGACTTCGCGATCTTCGCGAGGAAGTCCCGGGTGAGCCGGATCTTGTCCGGCTCGTCGACCTGCACGTGCTGCTCGCTGAAGTCGTAGCGCGGGGTGTAGACGGTCAAGCCCAGGGCGCGGAACGACGCCTCCGCACGCTGAGCGGTGTCGTAGAACTTGGAGCTGCTGCAAATCGTGATCGCCTCGATGGCCGGCATCGGTCCTCCAGATGTGCGCGGTCGATGGTTGTGCTCAGGTGAGCGTTATCAGATGCCGAGGCTCATCGCGGTACCCGACACCGGCGTGCCGCCGCAGAATCCTCTCCCACGCGGTCGTTGCTTCGACCCATCGGGAGCGTCCATCAGGCGAGCATCTCCATGACCGCGGCTTCGATCTCCGCGGTGGTCGGATGGCCGGCGAGTGCGGCTCGGACCCGCCGACGCAGGGTCACGAAGTACCGCCCCTCCTCAAGGTCCAGTCCAGCCACGAACTGACACTGGTCCTGGCCGAGTTCGGCGAGCCGTCGGTGTGTCCGGTCCGCGTCGTCGTACCGGGGAATGGGTAGTTTCCAGACGTGTTTGTCGATGTGCCGTTCGTCCTTGCTGTAGGACATCAGGGGGCGGGCGAGCGTGGTGAGAGCCGGGCTGTTCAGGATCGCGCCGAGATAGTGACCCTCCGCCCGGCTGTCGATCGCGCAGTAGTAGAGCGCGTGCTCGATGATCGCGGCCGGGTCGTCGACGATGGCAGCGGCGACGTGCATCCCGGAGGCCGCGTAGGCCAACCGAAGGGGCGGTGCGGGGAGCTGCGAGGTCAGCTTGCGTCGGAAGTCGAGTTGCTCACCCAGGGTGAGACGTGGGCTGCTGCGATGCGCTTCCCAGGTGGCTTCCGCCGTCCGCCACCATTCGGCCAGACCGAAGTAGTAGTCGAGTCGAGAGTCCGGCCCGGTCATCAGCGTGGCACCGTCGAGCGGCAGCACCGCCTGCTTTGCCGGCAAGATCCGGTACGGCAGCAGCGTCTCGCCGAGCAGCACCGGCCGGATGAACTCGCTCTCGACGACGCCTTCGAGAGCGGGCAGATCCTTCCACGGGGGATTCTCCATGATGCTGCGGGCCGAGCGAACGGCGTGACGGCCCACGCCGAGACCCAGTCGCCCACCGGAATCTGTCTCGACGAAGAACAGAATCTTGGGAAAGATCGTCGCGCCGTTGTGCACATGTGGTTTGTACGGTGACTCGGCGATGGGCGACCTTCCCAGCGGGGCAGGTTCCCGGTGAATGGACGGCGCGGCCTGTGCCCAGCTCCTGGCGTCGTTGCCGAGGTGTCCCGTCCACAGCTCGGTGACCGAGGGAAGGCCGCGCGGGCTGCCCGTGGCCGCCTTGTTGCCGAAGACGACACTGGCTCCGCGCGGGAATGGGTGGGGACGCAGGCGGCGCAGGTCCCAGGAACCGGTGAAGGCAACATCTGTCGGCTCGGCCTCGTCCGTGTACCGCCCGTTGCGGAAGGCCTCGAAGTGCTCGCGGTCCAGCACGGCGTTGGGCAGGACGAAGGCGAACGCGCCACCGACGCGAAGATACTGCTGGATGGTTCGGGCGACGAAGAGTGCGGAGAGGTCCTGCTGCGTCGCGAACTGACTCCCACGCCACAGCCCGCGATCACCGCAGAGCTTCTTGAACATCACCTGCATGCCGGCCGGCATGTGACGGTACGAGAGCCACGGTGGGTTGCCGATGAGAACATCCACCCGGTTGTTCCTCATGGCCAGCCAGACCGGCCGGGCCAGGTTGCGCAGGTAGTAGCTCCAGATGTGGTCGCGGCCCTCGTCGTGCAGCCGGCACATCGCCTCGAAGGTGCCACGGATCATGGGCTGGTCGTCCGGCTCGATCTTGAGGTGATGGAAGAAGGCCGCCAGCGACGGCGGGTTGTCCGGGTCCCGCGGCTTGGCCGCGATGCCGGCGAGTCCGGAGACGATCTGGTCGAAGCGGCTCGGCTCGTTGAGCAGCTTGTTCGGAAACCGGAGCCACTCCTCGGCGTCGTTCGCGTTGTAGCCCGCACTGATTCGTACGTGCTCCTCCGTGAACAGATCGAGGCGCTCCCGCCACTGCATGCTGTCGCCGAGATAGACCGGAATGGTGATGGCACCCCGCTGGTCGGTCAGCCGCCGGTGGCCGATGGCGAGCAGATAGGTCACGCGGGCGAGCGCCACGGCGACCGGGTGCAGGTCGACGCCGATCACCTGATGCGTGAGCTGCGTCAGTGCGGCATCCAGCGGCAGGTCCGCCGCCTCGGCGGCGGCGAGATACCGGCGGACCGCGTGGAAGAGGAAGGTGCCGGAGCCGCAGGAGGGATCCAGCACACGTTGCCGCAGCGGATCGGTGACGACGGTATCGACGAGGTGCTCGGCGAGCCAGTCGGGTGTGTAGTACTCGCCCATCCGCTTGCGCGTCTCCGGCCCGATCATCGACTCGTACAGCACCTTGAGGATGTCGTGGTCGGCCCGCAACCAGTCGAATCGCGCCAGTCGCCGGGTGAGCCCCTGGATGAACTCGCGACCGCCGGGCACCTCGGTGGTCCAGCCGAAGAAGTCGTGCTCGACCACGCCCAGGATGCGGGCCTGGTCGAACCGTTGCCCAGTGATGAGATCCTGCGGCTGCAACTCCAGGGCGTCGATGCCGACAACCAGGTGCGCGATGATGTATGCGCTGTTCATCAGCAGGGTGTGCTCGACGAACAGGTCCGGGTCGTCGACGAACTGGGTGCCCAGGGCGCTGTCCAGCAGCTCAGCCCACAGCTTCCGCTTCAACTCCACGGTCGGCAGGTGCTCGTGCTCGGCGTAGAGGGCGGCGAGCGCGGCACGATCCAGCTTGTGGGAGGTGCTTTGCGCGCCCAGGCGGCGAGCCACCTCGGCGGGAGCCGGGCGGACCCGCCGGCTCGTCGCCAGCACGCCCTCCAGCCAGTAGAAGAGGGCCAGACCGTCGGGGCGGGTGGCAGCGACCGCGTGGGTGTCGATGAGGGCCAGCGCGTCGCCGGCCAACTGGTACGCCTGCCAGGTGGCGCCGTCGGTGAGGATGCCGACGTACCGCTGGCCGCTCTCCATGCTCCGCGATCGCACGTAGCCGTCGAGTTGGCGCTCAGCCTCCAGCAGGGAGCGGCCGGCCTGCAGCCGTCGCTTGACCTCGATGATGGTGTATCCGACCTCGATGTCGATGCGCCGGCCACCGCCGGCCGGGGCCTCGAGGTCGACGTCGTCGAGGTGGGAGTCGGAGAGCCCGAAATCGCCGGTCAGCAGCAGCTGGCGGATGTCGGCCTGCAGGGTCGCCTCGCTGCGGGCGGCGCGCCGGTCGGCGATTCGCGCCAGCAGGGGCTGCAGTGTCGGAGGGAAGCCGTCGGGCGCGCGTACCTGCGGCCGGGGCGACGGGCGGCGGCTTGGGCTTACGTCTGGCGTACCGTCCGAGCGGGCCATACATCAGTGTGGATATTGGAACTCGCCGAAGCCAAGCGATTGCGAATGACTGTCAGATGATGGACAGCTCACAGTCGGTGACCCTATGCGGTCCAGTCCGACGGATCCGGTAGCCGGTAGGGTCGCACTCACCGCCTCGATCGAACGTGCAGGAGGCCGCTTCCCTGGTCAGGCGGCATCGGCGTCACGCGCTTGCCTTGATGAGGCTGGCAAGTGGCGTGGTCGGTACGGCGATCCAGCCCTCGGTGGAGGCGGCGGCCAGGTCGGCGGAGCCGGGGCGGGTGGCTTGGCCGGTGGCAGCCGCACGAGCGGTCAGTGCGGCCACGACCGCGTCGACTGCGTGATCGCTACTCCGGCACGCTGCCTCAAAGTCGGCGAGTTGCAGCCACGGCGCAGCATCCATCAGCCGGTCCATCAAGTCGTTCAGCGCGCTTCCGTTCTGTCGTCCCTTGTATCCCCGGTTGGGCAATCCCCACTTCTTGAGTGACGCCGCCGGGTAGACCTCGACAACTGTTCCGCCGCCGCTGCGGTCCACGGGTTGCCCGCCCGCGGCGAGCCGCGCCAGCAGGGCGGCACATCGCATCGCCGTGTGTGCGATGCGGTCCGCGGCCACGCTCAGTGGCGGGCGACCGGTCACCCTGTGGGTCACCGCGTCGGTCTGACGCCAAGCCAAGCGTCTGCGCCAGTCGCGCCCGACCAGGTCGGTAGGGGCGATGAGATCTCCGCGATGGTGGGCGATGACGAACTCCACGAACGGCTCGGGCCAGCCCAGCGGACAGTCGATCCCGACCTTGTCCGTCGCCGAAGCGGCCCGCAGGAGTTGGTCGTCGCCCGCCCCGATTGTCAGCTCCTCCAGTACGGCTCCGGTCGCAGTCCACCGGATCCAGGCCATCGCCGTGTTGGCGTCCTCCGCCGCAAGGTCGATCCCCGCCGTCAACATCCGCCCAACCTACTGAGCACCAGCGGGCCGACATATCGTCCACCACGTCATCGTTCGACGCGCTGATTTACCGATGACAACCTAATGATGGCACCAGGCGAGGATGGAACGCCCGAAATCTGTGCCGGTATGGACGATTGGCGGTCGAAATCCAGTTGAGAAGGATTGCGCCCGTGGTGCTCTTCCTGACTGACCTCGATCCGCGTGCACGCATCAAGGGATCCCGCGACGGGCTCGGTGCGCAGGCGGTCTGGTCAGCCGCGGGACGCCCGCTCATCGGCAATCTCACCACGGTCACGGACTCGCTGACGGACTTCACCACCTTGCTCGTTGGGCTGCGCCTGGCCGAACTCGCGTCTCCAGACGAATTGGGCAACACCACGACCGCCTTCCTGATCTGGGAGCAGATGGCGGCGTACGTGCGGCACGTCGTGCACGACCATCGGGGTTTCTTCGGGCGGCAGCGGATCGCCGCGCGAGCAGCGAAGGCCGGCAGCAACGGCGGCAAGGTGTATCTGTCTGCCCAGCCGGAGCACCAGATCCTGAGCAACCAGCGAACGGACGGATTGCTCGGCAACTACACCGCGCCGGCCCGGGTGTCCGGGCTCGTCACGCCGGGAAGCCCCGTGCGGCTCACCCCTGAGACGAGCGCCTTCGTCGACGATGTCTACCTGCCGCGATTGGAATCCGGGTGGGGCCGAGATGTTCGCTCTCTCGTACGAGAACTGCGGCGGGAGCGGGTTGTGTTCGACCTGGGCGAAAGCACAAAGTGTGGGGCGGTGGCCAGCATTTTCACGCCGGAAATGTCGCAGCGGGAGATCGAGTTCTACCGTCACCACCTCGTCGAGGGAGGACCGGGTGATCTCACCAAGGGGCGGCAGGCGAGACTCGCCGTCCTGCTCGAAACCAGATCCCCCAACTCGATCCGCCCCTCACGGCCGTACCTGACATCAATCGCCGACGACGCAGAGTCGCGCGGCTGGAGTGACATCGCCGACCTGGTGCGCCGGATCATCGCCTGCGAATCCGTGCTCGCGCCGGCCTCCATACTCTTCGGCTACCTGCTCGGACGGGATGGTGCTGGCCTCGACCACGTCGTGGCCGACCTCCGATCGTCCTGGGGGGACCGCCTTGAATCGATTGATCCGCTTGCGGCGTCCGCTCTGCCCGGCCAGGAGTGGCCACGCATCGCCAAGGCGCTCGCCCACGGTGAATTCCCGGAGCTCATCAGGGCCTTGGCCGAGCGTAACGCCACGGCGATGCAGGAGCGTGGTGCGGCGCTCGCCTGGCTGGAGGTGACCGACCAGGACCACCTGCGGGTGCGGTTCCGGGATGAGCCGGCCGATCTGCCCACCGGTGACGAGGT
Organism: Micromonospora sp. WMMD1128; assembly: GCF_027497235.1. NCBI lineage: Bacteria > Bacillati > Actinomycetota > Actinomycetes > Micromonosporales > Micromonosporaceae > Micromonospora > Micromonospora sp. WMMD1128. The sequence continues at coordinate 3,093,761 of NZ_CP114902.1, read as the reverse complement.
CCGGGAGCTGTGGCGATACCCGTACTTCATCCCGTCTCTGGTGTCCATACTGAGGGCAATCGGGAAGGGTGCGGCGTGAGCGAGGGCATTCCCCGGGCGGTGCTCACCGAGGCACTTCGTGAGCAGATCAAGGGTCGCGAGGTGCTGGCCGCGGTGTTCTGCACCTTCCGCTTCGACCCCGGCTTCTTCGAGCGCGAGATCCTGCCGGCTCTCTTCGACGTTCAACTGCACCAGGACCCGCAGATCCGGCGCGTCCAGCTCGAGGAGGCGCTGCGACCGCTCGCCGGCCGGGCCGCCGTCTACTACGACCCCGGTGCGATCGTGACGGGGGACGGAACAGCCTGCCTGGACGTACGCCGAATCCCGGTCCGACCCCGCACCGGCTACTTCCATCCGAAGAACGCGATCATTCTCGTGCGCGATCCGTCGACCCAGGAGCGGTCGCTGGTGGTGCTCACCGGGTCGGCGAACCTGACGCAGGCGGGCTGGTGGGAGAACGTCGAATGCGCCCACCTGGAGGAGATCGGCGAGCACGGCCGGTCGCGCACTGCCCCGGAGATCCAGCGGTTCCTCGAACATGTGCGAAGGATGGCCAGGAATTTCGAGTCCCACATCGCCCTGGACGACATTCGCGGTCTACTTCGCACCGTACAACCGATCGTGCACCGCTCGGCGAACCATCGGCTGCACCCCCACTTCCTCTACAACGGTCGGCGCGGAGCGATGGCCCTCGTCGATCAACTCGACGAGATCGCCGGCCAGCGGCTGTATGGCGTGAATCTGGAAGTCCTGTCCCCGTACCTCGACGACGCGGACGCCTCGGCGCCGCTGAAGAGCCTGATCGACCGCTTTCAGCCGAGCAAGTGGCGCGTGCTGCTTCCCGAGGAGGGCGGTGTGGCGCGGTGCCGTCCAGAGCTATACGACTGGGTACGCGAGCGAGGCGGGGAGTGGGGACGGCTACCCAGGGCGGTCCTCGCGCGCGGCGGCAAGCAGGCGGCGGGAGCGACAAGCCGGACCGTGCATGCGAAGGTGTACCGCTTCTTCGCCGAGGACTGGGAAGTCACCCTCGTGGGGTCGTTCAACCTGACCAACCCGGCGCACTCGGGCGGTGGCAACGTCGAGACCGGGATGCTGTCGGAGGTGACCACCGATCGGCGCCCGAGGTTCTGGCTGGAGAAAATCGAGGAGCCGCCACCGTTCGCACAACCGGTCGGCGAGGACGACGCCGTCGATCAGGGCTACGTGCCGCTGCTGGCGCGGTTCGACTGGGCGTCCGGCCAGGCCGAGGTTCTCTGGGACGGTGCCGGCGACAGCCCGCGAATCGAGGTGTACGACCGGGGCGTACACCTCTTCGAGATCGGCCGCCTGGAGCCCGCCATCTGGACAGCCCTCGCCGCCGACGACGCGGCGATTCTGCGCGAGCGACTCCGCGAGACCAGCTTCCTCACCGCCGTCGTCGGCGATCAGCGCGGAATCGTTCTGATCCACGAGACCGGCATGGCGCACCGGCCATCGATCCTGCTTGACCTGACGCCGGCCGACATCCTGCGTTACTGGTCGATGCTCACGGCCGAGCAGCGGAACGCCTACCTTGCCCAGCATGGCGGCAAGCTGCCCGGCAGCGGGGCGGATCTGGCCGTGGAGTCCGTTCCGGTCAAGCCCGTCGACACGATTTTCGATCGATTCGCCGGGATCTTCCACGGGTTCGCGTCGCTGCGTCGCGCGGTGCGCAAGGCCCTCGACGAGGGCCGCGTCGAGGAGGCTCGGTTCCGGATGTTCGGTGCCAAGTACGATTCCCTGCCCGTCCTCGTCGAGCAGGTGGCGGACGACTCCGCGGGAGACCCGTTGGAGCGGTACCTCATGGTGCTCTGCGCGCAACAGCTCGCCGACGACGTACTCGACGGCTTCCCGGCGTTCTGGGAGTCGGATCCGAGCGGGGTCTTTCGGCTGGAACAGGCGCTCGCCGTGCGAGCAGTCCTACGGAACCAACTTGTAGCGCGGAACGACGCCGAGATGGCCGAGTTCCTCGACTGGTACGAACCCCGCTTCCTCAAGACGGAGGCGGTGCCAGCATGAGGATCAGTGTCGACACCGCCGCGCAGTTGCTGGACTTCGACCGGGTGATCCGCAACCCGCAGCGGGCGAGGGACCAGCTCCACGGGGCGGTCGCCCTGCACAACATCCTGCAGCGCCATCACGTCGCGTACCTCGCCGACGAGGTCGGCATGGGCAAGACCTACGTCGCCCTCGGCGTCGTCGCGCTGCTGCGCCACTTCACACCGGACCTGCGGGTGCTCGTCATCACGCCACGGCAGAACATTCAGCAGAAATGGCGGCGGGAGCAGGGTGTCTTCGTCAAGAACAACGTGCGCCTCGACGACCTGCGGGTACGGATGCCGGGTGGGCTGCCGGCGCGTCCGCTCGTACACTGCCGCGACCTGATCCAATTACTCGAGGAGACCGCTGTCGGCCCCGACCGCGACTTCTTCGTCCGCCTCCCCAGTTTCAGCCTCCCGATGCGACGGGATGCGCAGCAGCGACGCAACCTGCGCGACCGGCTGCGTGAGCAGGTGCCATGGCTTCCCGAGGAACTGGTCGACCTGCGCGCCAACGCGGACGTCATCAAAGACCGGTTCGCGCAGGCAGTCAACGCCGCGCTGCCGCACTTCGATCTCGTGATCGTCGACGAGGCGCACAACCTCAAGCACGGCTGGGGCCCGCAGTCGTCGTCCCGAAACCGAGTTCTCGCCACCGTGCTCGGCCGGGATCGGGACGACCTCGATCCGGGACTGCGGAGGAAATACGGCCGGCGCGCGGGCAAGGTGCTGCTGCTCTCCGCGACGCCAGTGGATGACGACTACCGGCAACTGTGGAACCAGCTAGATGTCTTCGGATTCGCCGAACCCTTCCGGCTGCTACGGGACCCGGACGCCGGTGAGCAACAGAGGCGGGATATTGCGGGACAGTTCCTGATCCGCCGGGTGACATCGCTGGAGGTCTCCGGGCAGCGGTTGACCAAGAACCTCTACCGACGGGAGTGGCGTGGAGGGGGAGTTGCCGAGCACGATGAACCGATCCGGATCACGGACGACCGGCAGCGGCTGACTGTAGCGCTGATTCAGAAGAAGGTGAGCGAGCTGCTCGACGATGAACGGTTCGGCACCCGCTTCCAGGTCGGGATGCTCGCGTCGTTCGAGTCGTTCCTCGAAACCAGCGCGCCGAAGAAGGTGGCTGCGACCGAGGATTCCGACGACATCGCCGACGAGACAGTGGAGGCGAACTTCGACGACGCGGAGCAGGCCGCGGAAGCGGTCGAGCGGCAGGGCATCGACGTACCGATGCTTGACGACCTGGCCCGCGACCACTTCAGGCGGTTCGGTCGCGAACTGCCGCACCCGAAGATGGACGCCGTGGTCCGTGCGCTCGACACCTCTTGGCGCGATGGCCGCAAAGGGCTCGTCTTCGTCCGCCGCGTGGCGTCCGTCTCCGAACTCAAGCGCAAGCTGGACGACGAATACAGCGACTGGCTCGTCGACAGGTTGCGGAGCCGGCTGAACGAGCGGCACCGGGCCGCGTTCGACGGCGCCGCCAACGAGTTCCGCCGGCAGCGGGCGCTGCGCGAGTCGGTCGCCGCCGTGACGGCCGACCAGGTTCGGGAGGACGACGACGCCGGCGGGCCGGAGACCTTCTTCGCGTGGTTCTTCCGCGGCACCGGCCCCGCCGGCATCGTCAGCGGTGCGACCATCCAGGCGAGGTTCCGTAACCAGGCCGGCCCGCTGGGCACGTTCTTCGACGACAACCACGTGATGGCGCTTCTGGGCACACGCCCCGGAAAGGTCGGAGACTCGTTGGCGGCCGCGCTCGGCAAGGAGCGCGACAAGGTCGACCGGCTCGTCCGCGAGCACTCACGTCACTATCTGACCGAGGCGAAGCAGTCGACCCGCGGCGCTCGGTACGACGCCGTTCAGGCCGCCGCGCTCGAACTACTCGCTCATCACGAGGGGCCGTACCGCGAACGTGCCGAGCTGCTCTGGCGCGAACTGTATCGCCCCGAGAAGCGGAGCGCCGTCTCGGCCGACGCCGATCCGATGCTTCTGGAGACCCTCACATTCTTCACCGAGCTTCGGCAGCGGCCCGAGTTGCGCAATCTGATCTGGCCGGAACCCTCGCCGGCTAACCTCGGTGAATCGTTCCGAGAACAGTACCTCCGGGCACAGATCCTTTCGGCCGCCGCCCGTCTCGGGCACCCCTTCCTCGATCTGTACGCCGTCGTCAGCGATCACCTGCCTACCCTGGATCCGGCGGCCACGATCGAGGCCGATGGCCTGATCGGCGCTTACCTCGACGAACTCGAACGACAGGCAGTGGTTCCGACCGGAGATCGGGACTGGTCGGCGGTGGACGAGTTCAAGGCTTTGGCCGAGCACCACGACCTGGTGCTCGACATCAATCTTCCCGATGCGCGGCGTGGCGATCTGCGGGAGGCGCGCAGCCTCGTCAGCCGGCTCTTCACTGCGCAGGAACCCGTCGCCGGGATGTCCGGGCGGGTCAACAACCGGCACGTGCAGCAGTTCCGACTCCCCGGATATCCGCTCGTGTTGATCTGCACCGACCTCCTACAGGAAGGCGAGGATCTGCACACCTTCTGCTCCCGTGTCTACCACTACGGGCTCGCGTGGACCCCGTCGGCCATCGAGCAGCGGATTGGACGGGTCGACCGGGTGCGATCCGAGAGCGAGCGCCGGCTGACGAACCTGACCGGCTCGGCGACCGGTGACGACCTACTGCAGGTGTACTACCCCCACCTCACCGACACAGTCGAACGCCTGCAGGTTCGTCGCGTACTGCGCAGGATGAACGATTTCCTCCGACTCATGCACGAAGGCCTGACGCTGCCGGCGGCCGGCGACGGCCACCTCGACGTCAGCCGGGAAACGCTCATCGACGAGGGCGTCCCCCCGCTGCCGGCCGGGCCGCTCCAAACGTCCTTCCCGGTGCGTCCAGAGCACTTGACCGGACCGGACCGGCCGTTGGCCGTGGACGGGACGATCGCCAGGCAGCAGCTCGACCGCTTCAACTCGCTGGTACGCGCGGCTCTACCCGGCCTCGCGATCGAGTGGGAGCGGAGCCAACCAGGACGGGGCACACTACTCGGCACGGTCGTCTTCGACAGCGGGCGGCAACAGCCCTTCAGCCTGCAACTCGAACGGGAGGGCCCATACCTGCTCGTTCACTGTGTGAGCCCCATCGGGCGGATCAACAGTTCGGACCAGTGGGACGACTTGGCGAGTTGGTCGGCCGGAATCCCGGCGCGGCTCGGCACGGTAGAGTCCCGCGGCGGGAGCTACGACGTCACAGTCGAGGAAGATGTCCTACTCACCACGCCGGAGCACGACCCGCCCCGGGTCGCGGCGCTGATCCGGCGGGTCGCGACGCTCGCCGATGGGCTCGAACGGGAGCACCTTCCCGAACGCGATCGCCTGCTCAAGGAGTTCAGGACGGAGTTGGAGCGGGATGTTCGGCATTCGCGATGACTGGCATCGGCTGTGTTCGGTCGATGACATGCGGGCGAAGCGGCAGCACGTGAACGTCTCGTTCGCCAGCGGCCGGTCGCATTCCGTACGCATACAAGAGAGTCCGGACGGATACCTCCTCACCGCCGTGGTCGCCGGCGCCGATGTCGTCGGCCAGTGGCACCGCCTTTATCGCGAGGCGTGGGAGAAGAACCGGCACAGCCGAATGGTGGGATTCCGAGTCGACGGCGAAGGCCGGATGGTCGCCCACGGCTGGACGCCCAAGGCCGGACTGACCGCGCAAGCCTTCCAGAGGCTCGTCCGCGCGGTCGCCCGCGAGGCGGACCGTTACGAGTTCCAGCTGACGGGGACCGATCGGCGATGACGCAGTTTGCTCCTCAATCGTACAGAAACGCGTAGCCGTCCAACTGATTGATGAGTTCTCGCGGATCACCTCGGAGCCGCAACCCTGCGGGCTTCGCCGGGCCTGCCACAATGGAGGAGTGTCGGGCGTCGGTCGAGGACCCGCGTGAGCGAAATCGTAGATGTGCTGCGACTGTGGCTGGACGGGAAACCGACCACCGACGTCGTGGTCTGGGGCCACAGCATGCTCATCTGGGGGCGAATGGGCAAGATGATCCAGCTCGTCGCCGGTGGAGCCGTCGTGATCGACCTGCTCGGCCCCGCCTGGTTCCAGCGGCGGGGTGCGGCCTTGCAAGACGACTCAAAGCTGTTCTTCCGTCGCTCCGAGGAACGCCGTGCGTTTCGCCGGATCATCCGCCTGCGCGAGGCGGTGGCGTGCCAGTTCCTTGCCAACCGCAGTTTCATGACGGGCCCAGCCTCGGCGGTGGTGCGGATACTCCTGGTCACCGCGCCGCCGGATCGCGTGCCTCGAGGTCTCGGGTTGACCCTGGATGAATACCGTGACTACCACCGGCAGGTGGTGGGCCAGGTGCTACGCGAGCACACGTGCACGGACCCGGACCGCTCCACATGCGGAAAACTGCAGGATTACGTCGGGCGCAGGATCGACGAGTTGGTGGCGGCGCAACTTCCCCCGCATCAACGGCGTCTCATCGAGGACGCAAAAGTGGTGGAGATCGGCGGCTATGGCGCGCTCATCGGTTCGCTCATCGGCCTTGCCGTCGTCGCCGCCGGCGTAGCGACCGAGGATGTGAGACTTCTGGTTCCCGGCGCTCTGCTCGTGCCTCTCTCCTGGTCGTGGCGGGTGCGTCTGGTGCTGTCGGCACTGTCGCACCGGGTCCTGGGCGGTCTGCAGCGGGCCGTCGGGCGGGATTTGGGCAAGCCGCAGCTGCTCGTCGCGCTGAGATGGACGGCGTTCACCTTTCTCATCTTCGGAACCCTCCTGGACCTGCTCGCGTCCTGACCGTCAGGACGGCGGCCTGCATCGCGCGGTGGCGCGAGCGGGAGAAGCGCCTGACCCGGACCAGACATGCGGGGGCCAACGACGCGGGCACGCCCCACGTAGGCTGGATCCGGCCATCTCCCTGTCACCGGAGCGCGCCTTGACCCTCACGTACTACCTCTACCTGTCGCACCTGAAGCTCGGCCTCCTCGCGGCCCAGCTCACCTCCGACGCGCAGCACGAGACCGAAGTCGCCGTGGATCTGAAGTTCGTCCGCTACAGCCGCAAGGCGGTCCGGCCGGAGCGCCACGACCTCGACAAGCTGGCGAAGGTGGTCCGGCACCTGCAGGACGCCGACCAGATCGGCGCCGCCGGCGACTCCCGCCCCTACTTCCAGGCCGGCATGAGGATGCGCTGGCAGGTCTTCCCGACCGCCGGCATCGTGGTCTTCGCGGGGACACTCGACGGCCAGGCCATTGTCCTGGGCGGGTCGGCGTCGCACGTGGTCGGTGGCGGTGCCGCCGAGCCGGTCGGGTCGGTCCCGCCGTACCTGTTCCGCAAGCTTCAGGAGCTGCGACCGGATCCGGGCGAGTTCGACGACGAGCGCTTCCACGAGGCGTTGTCGCAGATCGGGGCGGGGCTTCCGGGGCCGGCGCAGTGGGTCGAGTTCATCGCCAAGCGGCTGACCGAGAGGCCCGGACCGGGCGGCGCGCTGCTGGGCAGCCCGATCTACGTGGCGCTCGCCGACTAGGGCCTCGGCGTGGACGCGGGGGAGGTCATCCGGTGGCGGCCGGGGGAGACCGTCCTCGACACGTACCGCATCGACGAGGTGGTCGAGACCGGCGGGATGGGTTTCGTGTACCGCGCCCACCATCTCACCTGGAATGTCGACCTGGCCGTGAAGACGCCACGCCCCGACCTGGCCGCGTCGCCCGGGATCCTCGACCTGCTCGCCCAGGAGGCGCAGTCCTGGACCGATCTCGGCCCGCACCCGAACGTGGTCGGGTGCGCGTACGTGCGGCGCGTCGGCGCGTACCCGGTGGTCTTCGCGGAATGGATCGCGGGCGGTGACCTGACCGCGGCGGTGCGGGAGGGTCGCTGCCGCGACCTCCGGGCGGCCCTCGACGTCGCGATCCAGACGCTGCGCGGCATCGGGCACGCCCACGCCGCGGGCCTGGTCCATCAGGACATCAAACCCTCCAACATCATGTACGACGGCGAGACGGCGCGGGTGACCGACTTCGGCACCGCCAAGGCGAAGGCGTACGCCTCGGAGCCTGCGCCCGGTGACGCCGGGACCGCCTACGCGACCCTCGGCGGGTTCACGCCGCAGTACTGCTCTCCCGAGCAGGTCGACCCGGACGGCCGGATCGGTCGGGCCAGCGACATGTGGTCGTGGGCGTTGACGGTGATCGAGGTGTTGCACGGGCGTCGGCTCTGGGAGTGGGGCCACGAGGGCGCGGACGCGCTCGCGGCGCTGCGCGCCGATCTCCCGCAGGCGCTGCGCGACCTGCTGGCCGGTTGCCTCGCGCGCGATCCCCGGTCGCGGATCAGCGACACCGCCGAGGCGGAGGCCGTCCTCGCCGGCCTGTACGCGGACTGCGCGGGCGGCACCTACCCGCGTTCCGACCGGGTCCCGCCGGCGTTGAAGGCCGACGGCTTGTCGAACAAGGCGTTGTCGCTGTGGGACCTCGGCGAGCAGAGCCGGGCGGTCGAGCTGTTCGAGCAGGCGAGGGCGATCGACCCGCACAACGTCCACGTGGTCTACAACCACGGGCTCCTCAGGTGGGCCGACGGCCTCGTCACCGACGAGACCCTGCTGTCGGAGCTGCGCGCCACCGGCGACTCCTGGGAGGCGGACTACCTGGCCGCGATGGTCCACCTGGAACGCGGCGACGGCGTCCTCGCGGCGCGGCACCTGGCCGAGGCGGACCGGAAGCATCCGGGCGCACCCGAGATCGCGACCGCGCGCGACCGCTGCGCCCGGTTGGCGCCCCGGGGCACGCTCGAGGTGTTCGGGCAGTTCACCGGCGAGGTCGCGGCGATGGCCAGCGACGCCGACGCGACGCACGTGGTGGTGGCCGAGACGTCGGGCAGGGTGCGGATCTGGGACGCCATCGCGGGGCGCGTGGTCACCGAACTCGCCGATTCCGGCCGGACGCCCGTCGACGTCGCGATCGACCACGCCGGGGCGCGGGTGCTCGTCTGCTACCAGGACTCGGTGGTCGAGCGGTGGCGCCTCACCGACGGGTCCGCCGAACTCGAAGGCCGGCTGGACGGGGGAACGGCCGTGGCGCTCAGCCCCGACGGCGGCTCCGCAGCGGTGGGTACGGCAGACGGCCGCGTCCTGGTCTTCCGCGCCGGCGGGTGGGAGCCCGTCGTCGACATCCGGCCCCACGAGGGGCGTGTCACGCGGGTGATTCTCGCCCCGGAGGCGGAGGTGTGCGTCTCCGCCTCGCTGGGGCATCCCGACGCGGATGACCGGGTGGAGCAGTGGTGGCCCCTGCGTCGTACCAGGATGCGGGGTTTGCACCTGCCGCCCGACGGGTTGAACCCGGAGCGGAGGACCGCCCTGGCGACGGACGGGTCGATCGTCCTGCGGCTCGGCGTCCGGTCGATGATGACCGTGGACATGCGGGTGTGGGACGAGCCGCGACGGTGGGAGGTCCCCTGGCTTCTCGGCTGCGACGTGCTCGGCGTCTCCGGCCGGGCCGGTTGGGCCCTGCTCGACCCGGGCAGCGGTGACCTCCAGGTCCTCGAACTGGCCATCCGCCGCTGCGTCCGCACCTTCCCCAAGGACTGGAACCGCGGCTCCCATCGCGAGGTGACGACGTTCAGCGGCGACTGCGGGTACGCCGTGGTCGCCGAGCGGGACGGTTTCCGCGACCGGACCTCGCTGTCGCGCCTCCCCATGCCGCTGCCCGGACATCTCGCCCCTTGGTCGTACGCGCCGCCCCGCCCGGTCGGCGCCCTCGCGCACGAGGAACGGGCCTTCGACCAGGTCATGGCGCGCATCGACGGGATGATCGCGGCCGGTGAGGGGCAGCGCGCCACCGAGACCATCCGCGAGGCCAGGGCGATTCCCGGTTTCGAACGCCATCCACGACTACGCCGGGCCGCCCGGGCAGCGGGCCGGGACCTGGAGCGCACCGGCCTGCACGGCATCTGGTTGGAGCAGGAACTGTCCGACGTGATGCTCACCCACGGGGCCTTCGACGTCAGCGACTCCGGGCGGCTGTTCGCCTTTCCTACCGACATCGACCAGGTGGAGATCGTCGACCTGGAGACGCTCCAGAAGGTGGGTTCCGTGGTCGAGAAGCGGAACCCCGCCACCAGCCTGCGTTTCGCCCGGGGCGGACGCGACCTGATCATCGGCTATTCGGACGGGTCGGTCGCGTGCCACGACACCGTGACGGCCGAGCCGCGGTTCAAGGTCGCCGGCGCCCAGCCCCACGACGAGGGGAAGACGACGCTCGACGTCTCCGGCGACCTGGTCACGGTCGGATTCGGGTACGGGCTGGCGACGGTGTGGTCACTCGACGCCGCGGCCCGCGTCGCGACGATCCGCACCGGGCACGGGCTCATCGCGGGTGTCACGGCCGACGAGAAGTCCCATTCGATCGCCGTGCACCTGCGGGACGGCGACGCGACCAGCGTGGAGGTCCGGTCGATCGACACGGGGAAGCCGCTGCGAACCTTCGCGCAGGTCGACCGGCACACGGAGATCCGCTTCGCCTCCGGCGTGCTGTTGCTGGCCGAGATGGGCCGCCTCACCGCGTGGCGGCCGGGCCGCAGGCGTCCGCTCTACCGTCTCGACGGCGTCAAACACAGCTCGTCGGCGGACCTGGCGTTCGCCGACTCGCGCCGACTCGCCGCCATCGCCGGAATGACGGGCTTCGTGGTGTGGAACGCCGAAACCGGCGAGCTGGTGTACGACGGGCGGGCCGGCGCGGAGCATCCCCTGCACGGGATCGAGGAGATGGCGGTGTCGCCCGACGGGCGGTTCGCCGTGACGGGAGCCGGCGGCGACGAGACCGTCGACGTCTGGGACCTCCGCGTCGGGCGCGGGATCCGGTCGCTGCGCGGCCACCCCGTCCGGGTGAACGCGATCCGCGCCGACGCCTCGTTCCGCACCATCGTCACCGGGGACCACCAGGGCAACGTCCGGGTCTGGGGCCTCGACTGGGACCACGGGAGTGAACAATGACGTCCAGAGACGAGTCACCGGCGACGTTCCTGGCCAACCGGGAACGCGTCAGGTCCTGGCTTGATGCGTGGGAGATCCCGGAGATCGTCTGGACCGACGAGTTCAGCGAGATCCCCCGGCCCTGGGTCGTGGCGGAGCGGGACCGGAAGAGGTGGCTCAGGGACCACGCGCCCCACCTGGACGCGTACCAGTGGATGTTCGTCGGACGGCCGCTGACCCCCGGCGTTCGCAAGGTGCGGGCGCTGTGGCACTTCGGGGCGGGACACCGGTTCGACAAACTCGAACTGACGATCATCAGCGTCTGCGATCCCGCCTACCTGGCCGAGAAGTTGACCCTGGCCGTCCACCACGCCGCGTTGAAGGGATGGCAGGAGGAGGACGCGCAGCCGGTCTACCAGTGGCTCGTCGAAGGGGTGAACACCAGGCCGCTCGACAACGCCGTGCGGGGAAACAAACGACTGGGCTTCGTCCTGCTGCACTTCACCCGCTTCCCGACCCCGGACGGCGACGTGACCGTGTCGCTGACCGCCGTCGAGACGGACCGCGCGATGGACGGCTCCTTACTCGACGCCAACGGAGTCTCCATTCCGCCCACGCCGTGACCCGTCCGGCAGCCGCCCCCGGGCAGCGCTACTCGTAGCCCGGCCCCGAGGGCTGACGGCCGGCGTCACTCGCCGATACGGGGAGAATTTTTTCCGGCGTGAGCGCCACGCTGCTCAGGGTGCGACCGTCCTGATCGGCGAATTCCACCTCGTAAGCAAGCTGTGGTTGGTGGAACACATGCACGATGGTGCCGAGCATGCCGGCCGGCAGGTTTTCCTCCGGGAGCGCTTCCCTGAGTCGGACCAGGTCGTACAACTCCACAGCCAGCCTCACTTAGGGGGAAAGGAGATGGTGACCAGACGTGGTGTGGGCGCACCAGCTTCGAGAATCCAGGCGGTCCGTACCAGGATAGTTCCCGATGGACCGGTCAGCGGCACGTCGACTGACCAGCGATGGCCGTACTGATCGGCCTTGCCAGGGATCGGTGAACCGTGCTGGACACCGGCGCGGATCTGCTGCTCAACGGTCGCGGCGTCCTCCGGACCGAGCCCGGTGGCGGCGTTTATGACCCGGTACTTGTTCTTGCCCACGGGATGCTCGGGGTTCATGGCGTACCCCGCAATCTTCTGTGAGTCGATCTCGGGGTCGGTAAAGTCGGGGGTAGCGGGATCACGAGGTGCCTGAGGCGGTTCCGCGTCGTGCGGCGGACGAGATTCGGGAGAGTCGTGGAGCAGCCGGCTCAGCGCCTGCTTCAGCTTCTCGATCAGGTCGCCGAGCCGTCGCACCTCCGGCATGAGCCGCCGCAGGCTCGCCAGCAATCCCCGCAACAACCGCGCGATCCGCGCGCCCCACGACGCCACCGTGGTGGTGACCTGTTCCACGACCAGCGGCGTCGCGAGCCCGGCGCTGGCGACGAGTTCCGCCGCGTACACGATCAGGCGGGAGACGCACGCGGCGACGGCGTCGCGGACCAGCAGCCGGACGGCGGCGACCAGGCCGGCGGCGCCCTCGGTGATCGCGGCCATGGCCTCGGCGCCCTGGGCGAGCCCGGTGACGGCCTGCTGCTGTTCGCTGGCCCAACGCCGGTAGCCGGTGCCGGCGGCGCCGGTCCAGCCGGCGGCCTCGGTGCGTACCGCGTGGGCCAGGTCGGCGGCGTCCTCGCGCAGCGAGACGGCGACGTTGCGCCAGGTCTGCGCGTGCGCGGTGATCTCGGCGGGGTCGCCGGCGAGCCAGTCCAGGGCCTCGCTGAGCGGTTTGACGTGTTCGATCAGCCAGGCGATGCCGTATTGCAGCAGCGCGCTGGCCGGGTCGGAGACGAGGGCGAGCGCGTCCAGGCCGGCGCTGACCACGCCGAGGCTGCCGTCGATCCAACTGCCGGCGCGGACGCCCTGGGCGATGAGTTCGATGTCCTCGCAGATCCAGATGCCCGCCCAGGCGCTGGGCCTGGTGTCCGCCGCGCCGGCGACGAGCGGGTTGGTGGTCATCGCCGGTTGCGCACCTGGTCGAGCAGGTGTGCGGCCTGGGCGTCGGAGGAGCGGTAGCGCTCGGCGCTGCCGCGCACCTTGCCGGCGGTGTCGCGCACCGAGGTGCCCGCGGCGGCGACGCCGTCGACCATGGCGCGCTGGAGATCGCCCAGCAGGACCGGCATCACCGCGCAGAGCTGCCCGTACGCATCGGCGCCGAGCCGGACATGCTGACCGGCCCGACCGGCGGTGTCGATGCTGTCGGCGCAGCGGTCGAGGTGGGCGGCGTGGGCGGTCAGGTCGTCCGGGTCGACCCGGAGGATCTCACCGGCGCTCATCCGGCGAGCCCTGGTCGGGGTCGAGCCGTCGCCGGTGGGAGTCGACGATCGCCAGCCCGGCGGGGTCGTCCACGCCGAGGGTCTCGGTGGTCGCCTCGGTGAGCCGGCGCAGCAGGTCGACGCGGGCGGCGCGGGTGGTGGCCACGACCTGCCGGGCGGTGTGGGCGGCGGAGTGCTGCCGGGTGCGTTCGTCGAGCCGCAGGTCGGCGAGCAACCCGGACGCGTCGACTGTCACCTCGACCAGGCCGTCGTCACTGCGGGCGGCGCCGGTCAGCGTCTGCGCCCGGGCGGACAGGGCCTGCGCCCGTGCGGCGCGGTCGGCCAGGCCGGACTCCCACTCGTCGAGTCGGCGCCCCGCCGCGTCCAGCGCGGCCTCGTCCGCCCACATGGCCACCCTCCCCAGGGGACATCGGTGACGGCGACGATACCAACCGGTCGCGCTCCGTGGTGCCCGGTCAGGAGGCGGCCGACGCCAGCCGGGTGATGGCCGCCACCGACCTGTCGACGTCCGCCTCCGTGGTGGTGGCGTTCGACACCGAGATCCGCATCAGTCGCCGGCCCCGCCACGTCGTACCGCCCACCCAGCACGTCCCGTCGGCCTGCACCGCGGCCACCGTCCGGTCGGTGCGCGCGTCGTCGCCGAAGCCGACAAGCACCTGGTTGAGGACGACGTCGTTGACCACCTCGAATCCGGCCGCGGTCAGCCCGGCGGCGAACCGGCGGGCCAGCGCGCAGCACCGCTCGACAAGCGCGGCGACGCCGTCGCGGCCCAGCTCCCGCAGGCCGGCCCAGGCCGCGAAGCCACGGGCGCGGCGCGAGGACTCCGCGGTCAGGTCCGCGCCCGCCGGCACGCCACCGGAGCCCACGAGGTACGCGGCCGAGTACGACATGGCCGCCGCGTGCACGTCGGGCCGGGCGCAGAACGCGAACGCGGTGTCGTACGGCAGGTTGAGCCACTTGTGGCCGTCGCAGGCCCACGAGTCGGCGGCCTCGATGCCGTCCACCAGGTGCCGGGTGGTCGGGCTGGCGGCGGCCCACAGCCCGAACGCGCCGTCCACGTGCGCCCAGCCGCCGTGCCGGTGGACCAGGTCGCACGCGGCGCGCAGCTCGTCGCAGGCGCCGGTGTTCACGTTGCCGGCCTGGAGGCAGACGATCGTCGGGCCGGGGCCGGCGTGCCGCAGCGCCGCCGCCAGCGCGGCCGGGTCGACGGCGCCCTGCGGGCCGGCGGGCACCTCCCGCAGCGCGTCGGTGCCGAGCCCGAGCAGGCGCAACGACCGGTCGACGGTGGCGTGCCGTTCCGCGCCGGCGAGCACCCGCACCGGTGGCGCGCCGGTCAGGCCGCGTCGTTCCACGTCCCAGCCGGCGTCGGCGAGCACCTGGTGCCGGGCCGCGGCGAGGCCGGCGGTGTTGGCGGCCTGGCCGCCGGTGACGAAACCGACCGACGCCGACGCCGGGATGCCCAGCAGCTCCTTGAGCCAGGTGCCGGCGGCAGTCTCGGCGGCGATGGCGGCCGGCGCGGTGACGGCGTTGAACGCGATCTGGTCCCAGCCGGCGGCGAGCATGTCGGCGGCGGTGGCCGCCGGGGACGCGCCGCCGACCACGAAACCGAAGTAGCGCGGCCCGGCGGTGGCGACCAGTCCCGGCCCGGCGGCGGCGACCAGCTCCGCGAGCACCTGCTCGGGCGGCGTGGGGGCGGCCGGCAGCCCGACGGCGAACGCCCGGTGCAGCGCGGCCTGGTCGACCGGCACCCCGACCGGCCGTTCCGGCAGCGACCGCCGGTAGTCGGCCGCGTGGTCGGCGGCCCGCCGGAACAGGTCCCTCAGCTCGTCCATCGCCGCACCCTAGCCCCGCTTCCCGGTCGCGCCGCCCCGGGGCGGCGGCGACCGTCGGTCAGTCGGGACCGAGGGCGGCGTCGAACCGGTCCAGGTGCGTCGCGACCGGGCCGGCGGTGAGCATGCCGCTGCCGGCGCCGACCAGCTCGTGCGCCGCCGGGGCGAGGGCCGCCCGGGCCCGCCGGATCGCGTCCCGGTCGCCGAGCGCCACCGCCGCGTGGCCGGTGAGCGTCCACAGCGCCTCCTGAAGCAGGTCGCGCGGCGGTGCGGGGGTGCGG
This sequence comes from Micromonospora sp. WMMD1128, assembly GCF_027497235.1. Lineage (NCBI taxonomy): Bacteria > Bacillati > Actinomycetota > Actinomycetes > Micromonosporales > Micromonosporaceae > Micromonospora > Micromonospora sp. WMMD1128. The sequence continues at coordinate 3,078,221 of NZ_CP114902.1, read as the reverse complement.
CGCAGCGCGGCGGTCGCGTCGGCGCGGCGACCGGCGGCGAGCAGGGTCAGCGGGCGGGCCCACGGCGCGTACGGTCCCCAGTCGGTGTCGTCGGGAAAGTCGGCCGGCCGGTCGTGCCACACCCGCAGGCACAGCAGCGCCAGCGGGAGCAGGCCGCGTTCCACGCCGGGCATGCCGCAGCCGGCCAGCCGGGTCGCCGCCGACCGGTAGGCGGCCTCCGCCTCCGGGTGGGGCGCGCCGGTCGCCGCCGTGCGCATGGCCCGGTACCAGGTGGTGAAGACACCGGTGAGCGGGGACTCGTGGCGCGCGGCGAGCCGGTCGGCGGCGTCGGCGTGCGTGTCGGCCGTGCCGAAGTCGGCGAGCGCGCCGCGCGCCTGCACCCGGATCAGGTGCCCGAGGATCTCCACCGGGGCGAGGCCGTGCCGGGCGGCCAGCGCGACCAGTTCCGCGCCGACCGCGTCCCGTTCGGCGGCCAGCCCGGCCCGGTGGAACGTCTGCATGAACACGCCGTTGAGCGCCTGGGCCAGCAACGCCGGGTCGGCCAGGCGTCGGGCGATCGCCTCGGCCTGCCGGGCCGCCTCCGGACCGCGCGTCGACGGCAGGCCGCGTGACTCGACCGCGACGGTGGCGAGCAGCCGGGCCCGGGTCGCGTCCGGCCCGTCCGGACCCAGGCCGGCCAGGGCCCGTTCCGCCGCGGCCACCACCCGGGCCGCCTGCTCCGGGTCGTCCGCGCGGGTCCAGATCGCCGGCACGTCGTACCCGCCGATCACCCGCGCGGTGAGGTCCGGGTCGCCGAGTTGCTCGGCCGCGTCGATGGCCGCGACCCGCTGGTCCCGGGCCGCCTCCAGGCCGCCCGGCCCGGTCACCGCGAGGCTGCGCAGCAGGCCGACGGTGGATTCCAGCCGGGCCCGCGAGCCGGGCACCACGCTGCGCTCGTACGCCGCCGCGGCGTCCGCCCACACCCGGGCCGGGCCGGTCGGCTCCGCGTCGGCATGGCGTCTCAGGTCGGCCTCCAGCCCACGCAGTCGCGGGCCGGGGTCCAGGCCGAGCTGGTCGCGCAGCAGCTCGCGGGCCCGGCGCAGCACGGCGAGCGCGTCGGCCTGCCGCCCGGCCCGGTAGAGCGCCAGCGCCAGCAGCCGCCAGCCGTCCTCCCGCCACGGGTGGTCCGCGACGTGGGCGTCCAGATCGGGTACGGCGTCGGCGGCCCGCCCGAGCGCCAGCAGCGCCTCGGCCCGCCGTTCCACCGCGGTCAGCCGCAACTGGTCGAGTCGGTGGCGGTCGGCGCGCGCCCACGGCCTGTCGAAGTCGGCGTACGCGGGCCCGCGCCACAGGCCCAGCGCCGCGTCGAGCCGGTGCAGCGTCGACCCGGGGAGTGCGTCGGCGGCGCCGGTGACTGCCTCGGCGAACCGCCAGGCGTCGACGGTGTCCGGGGCGGCGCGCAGCGCGTACCCCGGTCCGTCGGTGATCAGCAGCCGCGCCGGCTCGCGGGGCGGGCGGTGCGGTTCCAGCCGGCGGCGCAGCGCCGCGACGAACGTGCGGACCGCACCGACCGCGCCCGGCGGCGGGTCGTCCCACAGGTCCTCGACGAGGTGGCCGACGGGCACCACCCGGCCCCGGGCCACGATCAGCCGGGCCAGCACCGCGCGGTGCCGGGGGCCCTTCAGGTCGACCGGCGCGCCGGCGCCGTCCCAGGCCGTGACCGGCCCGAGCACCCCGAAGCTGACAGGCACCGACCCCTCCTCGACCGGGTCACCGTACCGCGCTCATCGGTTGCTCATCCGACGCCGCCACGCTTGGCCGGTACGACGGAGAAGAGAGGCACCGAGATGACCACAGGCATCACCGGATTCGACCACAAGCGTGTCACCGTCGCCGACGGTGTGGCGCTGAACGTGGCGGTGGGCGGCGCGGGCCGCCCGATCATGCTGCTGCACGGCTTTCCGCAGACCCACCTGATGTGGCGGCACGTCGCCGCCGATCTGGCCGCCGACCACACCGTGATCTGCCCGGACCTGCGCGGATACGGCGCCAGCGACAAGCCGCCCGCGCACACCGATCAGACGTACGCGAAGCGGACCATGGCCGCGGACGTGGTGGCCCTGGCTCGGGCGCTCGGGCACGACCGGTTCGCGCTGGCCGGGCACGACCGGGGCGCCCTGGTGGCGGTCCGCGCCGGCCTCGACCACCCGGACGCGGTCACCCACCTGGCGTCGCTGGACGTGCTGCCCACCCTCGACATGTGGGACGTGCTGCACGGCGTGTCCGCGTCGGTGGCGTTCCACCTCTACCTGATGGCGCAGCCACCCGGCCTGCCGGAGCGGATGATCTCGGCGAGCGCGGACGACTTCTTCGGTCACTTCCTCGACGCCTGGACCAGCGACCCGGCGGCTGTTCCGGCGGACGTGCGGGCCGAGTACCTGCGGGCCTCCCGGGAGGCGGTCGACTCGATCGTCGCCGACTACCGCGCCTCGGCCGGGATCGACGTGGCGCACGACCGGGCGGACCGGGACGCGGGCCGGCGGCTGACCATGCCGGTCACGGTGGTCCAGCAGGACTGGGGCGCGGCGCTCGGCTACGACGCGGCGGCGGTGTGGCGGGCCTGGGCGCCGGACCTGGACCACCGCACCACCACGGCCGGGCACTTCATGGCCGAGGAGGCGCCGGCCGAGATCAGCAAGGCGCTGCGGGAACTGCTCACCCGGTAGCGCGACCGGCGGGGGCGGTCCCGCCGCCCCCGCCGGCGAGGACGACCAGTTCGCGGGTGGCCCGGGTCATCGCCACGTAGCGGTCCACCGCCCCGGAGATCCCGTCGCCGAACGCCTCCGGGGCGACCAGCACGACCAGGTCGAACTCCAGGCCCTTGGCCAGCTCCGGGGTCAGCGACCGGACCCGGTCCGACGCCGGGAACTCCGGGTCGCCGATCACGCAGGCGATCCCCTCGGCGTGGGCGGCGAGCCACGCCGCCACCACCGCGTGCAGGTCCGCGCGGGCGCCGTGCCGCACCGGCACGTCGCCGGTACGGACGGACGTCGGCACGTTGGCGTCCGGCAGCACCGCCCGGATGACCGGTTCGGCCTCCGCCATCACCTGTGCCGGGGTGCGGTAGTTGACGGTGAGTGAGGCCAGCTCGATCCGGTCGAGACCGACCCGTTCCAGCCGTTCCCGCCACGACTCGGTGAACCCGTGCCGGGCCTGGGCCCGGTCGCCGACCACGGTGAAGCTGCGCGACGGGCAGCGCGCCAGCAGCATCTGCCACTCGGCGTCGGTCAGCTCCTGCGCCTCGTCCACCACCACGTGCGCGAACGGCCCGGCCAACAGGTCCGGGTCGGCGACGGCCAGCACGCTGTCGTCGACCAGGCTGGTCCGCATGTCCGCGCCGGCCAGCATGGTCATCAGCCCCTCGCCGTCGTCGTAGGCGTGCGAGGCGATCAGCGCGTCGACGACCGTGTCCATCCGCTCCCGCTGCGCGTGGAGGGCCGCGTCGTTGCGGCGCCGCCGCCGGGACGCCTCCGGGTCACCGACCCGCCGCCGCGCCGCGTCCAGCAGCGGCAGGTCGGCCACCGTCCAGGCCCGGGCGTCGGCCCGCCGCAGCGTACGGATCTCGTCCACGCTCAGGTCGGGAGCGCACCGGCGCAGGTAGGCCGGCACCGACCACAGGTCCGCGACGACGTCGGCCGGGTCGAGCAGCGGCCACGCCCGGCCGAACGCGGTGACCAGCTCGCGGTTGCCGGCAAGCGACCGGCGGACCGCCTGCTCCGGCGTGTCGCCGTCGTACCGCTCCAGCAGGATCGTGACCAGCTCCTCCCACACGTCGTCGCGGGCTTCGTTGTGTGGCGCGCCGGGCCCGGCCGCCGCGAACGCCTCCGCCCAGTCGCCGGCGGTCAACCGCAGCTCGGCGTCCTCGACGACGACCGTCAACGACGTCGTGGGCGGCTCCTCGTAGAACCGCACCGCCTCCTCGACCGCGTCGACCAGCCGCGCGGACGACTTCAGCCGGGCCACCTCCGGGTCCGTCTCGGCGCCCGCCGCCGCGCCCTCGGGCACCAGGTCACGCAGCGTGCAGATCTGCACGTCCTCCTCGCCGAGGCTGGGCAGCACGTCCGAGACGTAGCTCAGGTACGGCTGGTGCGGCCCGACGACGAGCACCCCGCCGCGCCGTTCGCCCAGCCGTGGGTCGGCGTGCAGCAGGTACGCGGTGCGGTGCAACGCGACGACGGTCTTGCCGGTGCCCGGCCCGCCGTCGACGACGAGCGCACCCCGGGAACCGGCCCGGATGATGGCGTCCTGATCGGCCTGGATGGTGCCGAGCACGTCGCGCATCCGCGCCGACCGGGTGTCGCCCAGGCTGGCGATGAACGCGGACTGGTCGTCGAGGGCGGCGTGCCCGGTGAGCCCGTCGGCGGTGAACACCTCGTCCCAGTAGTCGGTGATCCGGCCCAGGGTCCAGCGGTAGCGGCGGCGGCTGGCCAGCCCCATCGGGTCGGCGTGGGTGGCGCCGAAGAACGGTTCGGCGGCGGGGGAGCGCCAGTCCAGCAGCAGCCGCCCGCCCGCGCCGTCGGTGAGGCCCAGCCGTCCCACGTACACCGGTTCGGCGCCGTCCGCGCCGACCATCCGGCCCAGGCACAGGTCCAGGCCGTAGCGGCGCAGGGTACGCAGGCGCGCGGTCAGCCGGCGGATCTCCTGGTCCCGGTCGACGGCCTGCCGGCCCTTGCCGCCGGCGGCCCGGCGTGCGGTGCCGAGCCGGTCGGACAGCTCCGCGACCGACCGGCGCAGGCTGTCCGCGATGGTCGCGAAGTGCCGTTCGTCGTCGGCGACCAGGGCTGGATCGGCCTTCGCCGAGAGGCGGTCGGGAAGATCGAAGACGCTTGTGGTGGACGGGTTCACGGGCGTGGGCTCCGATCTGCGGGCACGCGAGGGCCTCCGCTCTTCACGGCTTTCTCAGGTGCGGGGAAATGGGCTTCGGCCGGCAATTCTGCGCCGTCACCGGGGGCTTGCCGCAAGACCGGGGGTGCGCTATATGTTGGTAGTGGCGGGAGATCCCGCCATTCTTTTTGCGCCTGTCCCGTCGGCCGCGTGCGGATTCCGCGGTCGGTAGGATGACGGCACCATGTCGACCGACCGCAGGCGCAAGGCCGACCCCGCCCGCAGCCTGGCCCTTCTCTGGCGTACGCGGGAGCCGACCAGCCGCGGCGCCGGGCCCGGCCTCAGCGTCGACCGGATCGTGCGGACGGCCGTCGAGATCGCCGACGCCGAGGGCATCGACGCGCTCACCATGCGCCGGGTCAGCGACGCGCTCGGCGTCGGCACCATGTCCGTCTACACCTACGTGCCGGGCAAGGCCGAGCTGCTCGACGTCATGGTCGACGCCGTCCTCGGCGACCTGCCCCGCCCGACCGACGTGCCGGGCGGCTGGCGTGGCCGGCTGGAGCGCATCGCCCGGGACAATCTGGCGCTCTACCGCGCCCACCCGTGGCTGCTGCGCGCCGAGACCACCCGGCCGGTCCTCGGCCCCAACGTGCTGGCCAAATACGATCACGAGCTGCGGGCGGTCGCCGACATCGGGCTCGACGACGTGGAGATGGACGCCGTGCTGACCCTCGTGCTCGGGCACGCCAAGAGCGCGGCCCGCGCCGCCCTCGACGTGGTCGAGCTGGAGCGCGAGACCGGGATGACTGACGACCAGTGGTGGCAGACGCACGCGCCCTGGTTGGAGAAGTTCATGACCGCCGGCACGTTCCCGCTCGCCGCCCGGGTCGGCACCGCCGCCGGCATGGCCCACGGCGCGGCGTACGGGCCGGACCACGCGTTCGAGTTCGGTCTCCAGCGGGTCCTCGACGGCATCTCCGTGGTGGTCGCCGAACGGTCGACGGCCGACTGACCGGCCCTATCCGCCGTCCGGGCGGCGCGCGGCGGCGGCGTAACGCCGGGCCAGGTGGGCGAAGGCGGCCCGCAGCTCCGGTGGCCCGACCACCTCGATGTCGGCGTCGTAGCGGCCCAGCACGGCCGCCAGGCCCGGCCAGGACCAGGCGCCCAGCACCAGCCGGCAACGGTCCGGGCCGATCTCCTCGACCAGGCCGTCGCGGGTCCACGTGGAGACCGTCCGGGCGGGCAGGTCGAGGATCACCTCGCCCTGGCACGGCCAGTCGCCGGGGCCGCCGGCGCCACGGAACCGCCCGGCGACGAACGCGGCCACGTCCCCGCCGGGCAGCTCCCGGGGCGTGAACCGGGGGCCGGTGGGAGTACGCGGACGGAGCCGGTCGACGCGGAACGTGCGCCAGTCGTCGCGGTCCAGGTCCCAGGCGACCAGGTACCAGCGCCCGCCCCAGGTGACCAGGTGGTGCGGCTGCACCCGCCGGGGGAGCGGCGCGCCGTCGGTCGGGTCGGCCGTCGGCGCGGGCGGGTAGTCGAAGCGCAGCACCTCCCGGGCGTGCACGGCGGCGCTGAGCGTCATCAGCAGGGCCGGCTCGACCCGGGGCTTCGCCGGCGCGCCGGCGCGCTCCACGGCGACGACCCGCAGGGCGTCGACGCGGTGGCGCAGCCGCGCCGGCATCACCTGCCGGACCGTGGTCAGCGCCCGCGCGGCGGCCTCCTCGATGCCGGTGACCGTGGTCGCGGCGGTCTGCAACGCCACGGTGAGCGCGACGGCCTGCTCGTCGTCGAAGAGCAACGGCGGCAGGGCCGAGCCGGCGCCCAGCCGGTAGCCGCCGTCCGGCCCCTTGGCGCCGGCGATGGGGTAGCCCAGCTCGCGCAGCCGGTCGACGTCCCGGCGCACGGTGCGCGGGCTGACCCCGAGCCGTTCGGCAAGCACCGCCCCCGGCCAGTCGCGGCGGGCCTGGAGCAGGGACAGCAGGGAGAGCAGCCGGGCGGAGGTCGTCGACATGGTCCGCATTCTGCCGGCAGTAGCGGACACAACCTGTCCGCTACGGCTGGGACGGTGGGACCCGTACCCGATCAGGACCGGAAGGAACCGATGACCATGACCGTCCCGACCACGACCCCTGCCGCGCTCGACGCCGAGCGGGCCGACCTGCTCCGCGCGCTCGCCGCCGCCCGCGCCGCGCTCACCGCCACCGTGCGCGGCCTGACCGACGCGCAGGCCGGCGAGCGTCCCACCGTCAGCGCGCTCTGCCTGGGCGGCGTGCTCAAGCACGTCGCGTCCGGCGAGGAGGACTGGCTGCGGTTCGTCACCGAAGGGCCGGACGTGATGGCCTTCACCCTGCCTGACGGCGTGACCTGGGCGGACTTCATGGCCGGCACGGCCCGCGAGTTGCCGACGTGGGCGATCGACCGGGAGCGGACGTTCCAGATGCTGCCCGAGGACACGCTGCCGGCCATCCTCGACCGGTACGCCCGGGTGGCCGCCCGCACCGAGGAGATCATCGCCGCCGTCGACGACCTGTCCGCGACGCAGCCGGTGCCGGACGTGCCCTGGCAGGAGCCGGGCACCGTGCTGAGCGTGCGCGAGGTGCTGATGCACGTCATCGCCGAAACCCGGCAGCACACCGGGCACGCGGAGATCCTGCGCGAGACGCTCGACCGGCGGAGCGCCGGCTGAACCCGGCGGGGGCCGGTCAGGCGGCGGCCGGCCCCACCGCCCGGCCCATCCGGGTCACCGCCTCGGTCAGCACGGCGGGTGAGGTGGCGAAGTTGAGGCGCACGAAGCCGGCGCCGCCGGCGCCGAAGACGTGCCCGGAGCTGAGCGCCACCCGGGCCTCGTCGAGGAACATCCGCGCCGGGCCGGCCAGGTCGCTTGCCACCCCCGGCCCGTCACCCGGCGACTCGGTGGGCACGCCGAGGCGGGTGCAGTCCAGCCAGGCGAGGAACGTGCCCTCGGGCCGGTGCCAGGTGACCTCGGGCAGATGCTCGGCGAGCAACGTCCCGAGCAACGCGCGGTTGGCGTCGAGGCCGTCGAGCAGCAGGTCCAGCCAGGGCCCGCCGGCGCGGAACGCGGCGGTGTGCGCGAGCACGCCGAGGTGGCTGGGGCCGTGGCTGACCTCCTCCGGCATTCGGGCCAGGTCGGCGGCGGCGGCCGGGCCGGCGACCGCCACCGCCGCCTTGAGGCCGGCGAGGTTCCACGCCTTCGACGCCGAGAGCAGGGCGAACGCGTCCTCCGCGCCGGGAACCATGAGGTACGGGGTGAACCGCGCGCCGGCAAGCGCCAGCGGCGCGTGGATCTCGTCGGAGAGCACCCGCACGCCGTGCCGCGCGGCCAGCTCGGCGACGGCCGCCAGCTCGTCGGCGCGATGCACCACCCCGGTCGGGTTGTGCGGGTTGCAGAGCAGGAACGCCGGCCGGTCGCCGAGGGCCCGCGCCCGGCGGAACGACTCGTCCAGCGCGGTGAGGTCCAGCCGCAGGTCCGGCCCGAGCGGAGCCTCGACCACCCGCCGGTCGGCGTGCGTGACGAACGCGTAGAACGGCGGATAGACGGGGGGACAGACCACCACCGCGTCACCCCGCCCGGTGACCAGACGCAACACCTCGACCACGCCCGTCATCACGTCGGCCACAAGCGCGCTGCGCCCGACCGGGAAGTCGGCCCAGCCCCAGCGTTGCGCGGCGAACCCGGCGAGCGCCTCCGCGAACGCCGTCCCGTACGCGTAGCCGGTGTCGCCCAGGTCGATCGCGCGGCGCAGCGCGTCGGCCACCGGCGGGGCCAGCGGCACGTCCTGCTCCGCCACCCACAGCGGCAGCACGTCCGGCGGGTGCAGCCGCCACTTGACGCTTGTGCGCTGCCGGAGCTGGTCGAGCGTGAGCCGGGCGAGCGGATTGCCGTCGTCGGCGGAAACACGCATGGGGCCACCCTAGGCTTCTGCCTACCATCGCCCGATGGCCCACCCGACGTACCCGCTGAACACCCCGCGGCTGCTGCTGCGCCCGGTCACCGTGGATGACCTCGACGACGTGCACGCCTGGCAGCGCCGCCCGGACGTGGTCCGCTGGATGCGCGACGCGGAGCCGCGTACCCGGGCGCGGTCCCTCGCGTCGGTGGCCGCGATGGCCGGCGAGGACGCGCTGCGCGCGGAGGGTGACTGCCTGACCCTGGGCGCGGTCGCCGGGGGCCGGGTGGTCGGGGCGGTGGAGCTGGTCTGGCGCAGCGCGGCGGACCGCACCGCCGAGCTCGGCTGGGTCTTCCACCCCGACCACGGCGGCCGTGGCCTGGCCACCGAGGCGGCCGGGGCGCTGCTCGACTGGGGTTTCGGCGTGTTCGGGCTGCACCGGGTGGTGGCCCGGTGCCACGCCGGCAACGAGCCGTCCGCCCGCCTGGCCACCCGGCTCGGCATGCGGCGGGAGGCCCGGCACGTGCGCAGCTACCGGTTCCGGGGCGGGTGGGCCGACCAGCTCGTCTTCGCCGTCCTGGCCGACGAGTGGCGGTCGCGCCCGAGCTGAGCCGGGGGTCAGCCGGCGACGACCGGGTCGCCGACCCGGATCTCGCCGGTGGTCACCGGGATCAGCCACACGCCGAACCACACCTTGCCGTCCTGCCGGCGGTGCCGCGCCAGCGTCCGGATCGGCTCCTTGCCGCGGGTGAACGTCACCGGGTCGATCAGCGTCAGCTCGCAGCGGTCGCAGCGGTCGGCGACCCGGAAGTCGACCGTGCCGATCCGCAGCCGCGTCCAGCCGTCCTCGGCGAACGGCTCGACCGGCCCGTCGAGCACCACCGTGGGGCGGAACCGTGCCATCGGCAGCGGATCGGGCGCCGGCTCGCCCCGCTCCAGCGCGCCCTCGACGATCCAGTCGCGCAGCCGGCGCAGCGACGGCAGCGTGGCGACGAGCAGCGGACCCGCGTCGGAGAGGTTGAGCGGGTCACCGGGACGGCCGCCGTGCGCGGTGGAGACCGGCCGGCGGCGCGGGTCGTCCAGCCAGCCCAGCCGCACCTGGCGGTCCAGCCGCTCGGAGAGCCAGTCGTGCGCCTCGCCGGCCGCGAGCCGCACCGTGTCCAGCCGGGACAGGGAGGTGGCGGCCGGCGGCCCGTGCACCGGCTCGGCGACGGTGAGCGACGCGCCGCCGGAGTCGGTGAGCGTGACCGAACCGGGTCCGGGCACGGCGGTCAGGCCGAGCATGCGGGGCGCGGCGCGGGCGGTCAGCACCCCGCCGTCGGGTTGCAGCAGCATCCAGCGCCGGTCGTGGCGCAGCCCCCACGGCTCGACCGTGGCCCGGTCCACGTCGACGCCGGCCAGCGACTTCACCGGGTGGATGTGCGTCGAGACGAGCCGCACGCCTCAGCCGACCTTCGGGGTGGCCCGGTCGATGATCCCGGCGAGGTCGAGCCCGCCGGGCAGCGTCCCGTACGCCTGGCCGTGGTCGCCGTCCAGGCGGGACGCGCAGAACGCGTCCGCGACCGCCGGGTGGCCGTGGCGCACCAGCAGCGCGCCCTGGAGCACCAGCGCCAGCCGTTCGACCACCCGGCGGGCCCGTGACTCCAGATCGGTCCGGTCGGACAGCTCGTCACGCACCCGGCGGACCGCGGCGTCCAGGCGCGCGTCCGCGCCGGCCGTCGCCGCCACCTCCGTCTCGTACGCGGCCAGCACCTGCGGCTCGCGGGTGAGCGCGCGCAGCACGTCCAGCGCGGCGACGTTGCCGGAGCCCTCCCAGATCGAGTTCAGCGGCGACTCGCGGAACAGCCGCGGCATGCCGGACTCCTCGACGTAGCCGTTGCCGCCCAGGCACTCCAGCGCCTCGGCGGCGTGCCCCGGCCACCGTTTGCACACCCAGTACTTCCCGACCGCGAGCGCCAGGCGTTTGAACGCGGTCTCACCGGCGTCGCCCCGCACCGACCGGTCCGTCGCGCCGGCCAGCCGCATCATCAGCACGGTGGCGGCCTCCGACTCCACCGTCAGGTCGGCCAGGACGTTGCGCATCAGCGGCTGGTCGGCCAGATAGCGGCCGAACGCCCGCCGGTGCGTGGCGTGGTGCACGGCCGTGGTGACGCCCTGGCGCATCCCGGCCGCCGCGCCGATCACGCAGTCCAGCCGGGTCAGGTTGACCATGTCGATGATGGTGCGTACGCCCCGACCCTCGTCGCCGACCCGCCACGCCACCGCGTGGTCGTACTCGATCTCGGCGGAGGCGTTGGAGCGGTTGCCGAGCTTGTCCTTCAGCCGCATCAGCCGCATCGGGTTGCGGCTGCCGTCGGGCAGCACGCGGGGGACCAGGAAGCAGGTGAGCCCGTCCGGCGCCTGGGCGAGGGTGAGGAACAGGTCGCACATCGGCGCCGAGGTGAACCACTTGTGCCCGACCAGCCGGTAGCTGCCGTCCGGCTGGGGTCGGGCGGTGGTGGTGTTGGCGCGGACGTCCGAGCCGCCCTGTTTCTCGGTCATCGACATGCCGGCGAGCAGGCCGCGCTTACCGAGCGGCGGGCGCAGCCCGAAGTCGTACTCGGTGCTGGTGAGCAACGGCTCGTAGCGGGCCGCCAGCTCGGGGCTGTGCCGCAGCGCCGGGATCGCCGCGTACGTCATCGAGATCGGGCAGCCGTGCCCGGCGTCGGGCCGCCACACGTAGAAGCCGGCGGCCCGGGCCACGTGCGCGCCCGGCCGGTCGTCGGCCCACGGCGCCGCGTGCAGGCCGTGCCCGACCGCGGTGCGCATCAGCTCGTGCCAGGACGGGTGGAACTCCACCTCGTCGACGCGGTGGCCGTACCGGTCGTGGGTGCGCAGCACCGGCGGGTGCTCGTTGGCCAGCCGGCCGTGTTCGGCGGCCGGCTCGTCGCCGGCCAGCCGGCCGAGGTCGTGCAGCCCGGCGGCGGCCCAGTCGGCGCCCTCGCGGGCCAGCCCGTCGAGCAGCGCCGGGTCGTCGGCGGTGTCGTACCAGACGAGCGGTGGGACCTGGTTGACGACCTCGTGTGTGGTCACGGTGACACTCCCGGCGCACGGTGGCGGAAGGTGGATTGAACCACCGTTCAATCCCGGCCGGCAACCGCGCGTGGACCAGTCAGTTTGGCTCGATTCGTTTGACATCATCCCGCCCGGCGAGAAGACTCGCCGAAACTTTCTTTTGTTCGGAAAGCGGCAGGGGGGCCAATGTCCAGGAACAAGATCGGCGTGATCGGCGCCGTGCTCACCCTCGCGGTCGGCGTCCTGTCCGGATGCACCGGCGGTGAGAGCGTCGACGTCGGCGACGACGGGGGGAACTCCGGCGGCGCCGGGGGTGTCCTCAACGCCGCGATCGGCGGCGAACCGGACCAGCTCGACCCGCACAAGACCTCGGCCTACTACAGCTTCCAGGTTCTGGAGAACGTCTACGACACCCTGGTCGAGCCGGACGCCGACCTGAAGATGGTGCCCGCGCTGGCCACCAAGTGGACCACCAGCGAGGACCAGCTGACCTGGACGTTCACCCTCCGCGACGGCGTCACGTTCTCCGACGGCTCGCCGCTGACCTCGGAGGACGTCGTCTACTCCTATGAGCGGATCATCAAGGAGAAGCTCAACAACGCCTACAAGTTCGACACCGTCAAGTCGGTGACCGGGCCCGACCCGGCGACCGTCGTGGTGACGCTGAAGGCGCCCACGCCGAACCTGCTGGCCAACCTCGGCGGGTTCAAGGGCGTGGCGATCGTCGAGAAGGAGAACGTCGAGTCCGGCAAGGCGAAGACCGCCCCGGTCGGCAGTGGCCCGTTCAAGGTGGCGAGCTACACCTCCGGCGACAGCATCAAGCTGGTCCGCAACGACGCCTACTGGGGAGACAAGCCGAAGCTGGACGGGGTCACCTTCACCTTCGTCAAGGACCCCACGGTGGCGTTGCAGAACCTGCGCAGCGGTCAGGTCCAGTGGACCGACAACCTGCCGCCGCAGCAGGTGAAGTCGTTGCAGGACGGGGACGACCCGGTGGTCGAGTCGGCGCCCTCCACCGACTACTGGTACGTGGCGCTCAACGAGGCCCGCAAGCCGTTCGACAACCCCGAGGTCCGGCGCGCGATCGGCTACGCCCTGGACCGCGAGGCGATCACCAAGGCGGCCAAGTTCGGCCTCGCCACGGTCAACCAGACCGCCATCCCGAAGAACAGCGCGTTCTTCTACGACTACGCGCCCTACTCGCACGACCCGGGCAAGGCGAAGCAGATGCTCGGCCAGGCCGGCGTCAGCAACCTCACCATGGACCTGATGGTCACGAGCGAGTACCCGGAGACGGTCACCGCCGCCCAGGTCATCGCCGCGCAGCTCAAGGACGTCGGGATCACCGTGAAGATCCGGACGCTGGACTTCGCCCAGTGGCTCGACGAGCAGGCCAAGGGCAACTTCGACGGGTTCATGCTGGGCTGGCTGGGCAACGTCGACCCGGACGAGTTCTACTACGCCCAGCACCACACCGGCGGCGCGTTCAACTTCCACAAATACAGCAATCCGGCCGTGGACAAGCTGCTGGACCAGGCCCGCACCGAGACCGACCAGGACGCCCGCAAGCAGGCGTACGACCAGGCGGCGAAGCAGATCGTCGACGACGCCAGCTACCTCTACCTCTACAACCCGGACGTGGTGCAGGCGTGGTCGAAGAAGGTCTCCGGCTACGACGTCCGCAGCGACCGGGCGATCCGGTTCCGCACGGTCGCCCTCGGCAAGTGAGATGACCCGCTTCGTCCTGCGGCGGCTCCTACAGTCCGCCGTCGTGCTGCTCGGGGTGACCCTGGTGGTCTTCCTGCTGCTGCAGCTGGTGCCGGGCGACCCCGTCCGGGTGGCGCTCGGCACCCGCTTCGACCCGCAGACGTACGAGGCGCTGCGCTCCCGCGCCGGCCTGGACCAGCCGCTGCCGGTGCAGTACGTCAGCTATCTCGGTCACGCGCTCACCGGTGACCTCGGGGTCAGCTTCCGCACCGGCCAGCCGGTCAGCCGGATCGTGCTGGAACGGCTGCCGGCGACGCTGTCGCTCGCCGTCACCGCGGTGGTGTTCGCCCTGCTCGTCGCGTTCCCGCTGGGCATCGTGGCGGCGGTGCGCAGCGGCTCGGCGGTCGACCACGCGGCCCGCGTGTTCAGCCAGTTCGGTGTCTCGGTGCCCGACTTCTGGATGGGCATCATGGGGATCATCCTCTTCGCCGGCGTGCTGGGCTGGCTACCGCCGTCGGGTTACGTGGCGCTCACCGAGGACCCGGGCCGGTGGGCCTCGCACGTGGCCCTGCCGGCGGTCACCGTCGGCCTGGTCACCGCGTCGATCCTGACCCGGTTCATCCGCTCGTCGGTGCTGGAGGTGCTCTCCGCCGACTACGTGCGCACCGCCGAGGCGAAGGGGCTGCGCAACCGGGTGGTGATCCTGCGCCACGTGCTGCGCAACGCGCTGATCCCGGTCGTCACCGTGGTCGCGGTGCAACTGGCGAGCCTGCTCGGCGGCGTGATCGTGATCGAGGTGCTGTTCGCCTGGCCCGGCATCGGCCGGCTCACCTTCGACGCGGTGCAGTCCCGGGACTATCCGGTCCTGCAGGGGGCCGTGCTGCTCGTCGCCGCGCTGTTCCTGCTCGTCAACCTGTTGGTGGACATCCTCTACGCCCGCCTCGACCCGAGGATCACGGTCAAGTGAGCGGCGCATCCGAGAGCACCGGACGCCGGGTCCTGGACGCGCTGCGCCGCGACCCGCTCGCCGTCGGCGGCACGGTCGTCCTGCTGCTGCTGGTCGTGGTGGGCGTCGCCGGCCCGTGGCTGGCCCCGGCCGGCGTCAACGACGTCGACGTGGACCAGATGCTGCGACCACCGAGCGGATCGCACCTGTTCGGCACCGACGAGTTGGGCCGGGACGTGCTCAGCCGGGTGCTGGTCGCGGCCCGCGTCTCGCTCGAGGTCGGCGCGGTGAGCGTCGGCATCGCGCTGGTGGCCGGCGTGACGCTCGGGTTGTTCGCCGGCTACTACCGGGGCTGGCTGGACAGCGTGCTGATGCGCTGCATGGACGTGCTGTTCGCGTTCCCGGTGCTGCTGCTCGCGGTGGCCATCGTGGCGGTGCTGGGCCCCGGCCTGCTCACCGCCATGGTCGCCATCGGCGTGGTCTACACGCCGATCTTCGCCCGGATCACCCGGGCCGGCGTCCTCTCCGTCCGCGAGCAGGTCTTCGTCCGGGCGGCCGTCTCCATCGGCGCGTCGGACCTGCGCATCATGCGTCGGCACGTGCTGCCGAACATCGCCGCGCCGCTGATCGTGCAGACGTCGCTGTCGCTGGCGTTCGCGATCCTCTCCGAGGCGGCGCTGTCCTTCCTCGGCCTGGGCATCCAACCGCCGGCCCCGGCCTGGGGGCGGATGCTCTTCGACGGGCGCGGGTTCGTCACCGACGCCTGGTGGCTGGGCGTGTTCCCGGGCGCGGCGATCTTCCTGACCGTGCTCGCGTTCAACCTGGTCGGCGACGCGCTGCGGGACGTGCTCGACCCGCGCCAGCTCACCGTCAGCGAAGCCCGGAGGGGTACCACCGCATGAGCGAGCGCACCGAGCGGAGCGAGGGCCACGAGCGCATGCCCAGCCAGCACCGCATGAGCGAGCGCACCGAGCGGAGCGAGGGCCACGAGCGCATGCCCAGCCAGCACCGCATGAGCGAGCGCACCGAGCGGAGCGAGGGCCACGAGCGCATGCCCAGCCAGCACAGCAGCGAGAAGGCCGTGTTCTCGGTCGAGGACCTCACCGTCACCGTCGGCACCCGGCGCGGGCCGGCCAGGGCGGTGGCCGGGGTGTCCTGGCAGGTCCGCGCCGGGGAGACGTTCGCGCTCGTCGGCGAGTCCGGCAGCGGCAAGAGCATGACGCTGCTCGCGGCCACCGGCCTGGCGCCGCGCGCCGCGACGGTCACCGGCCGGGTGCGGCTGCTCGACACCGAGCTGAGCGCGCTGCCCGACGACCGCCGCCGCAAGCTGCGCGGCCGGCACGTCGGGTTCGTGTTCCAGGACCCGATGACGTCGCTCAACCCGGTGCTGCCGGTGGGCCGGCAGGTCACCGAGGCGGCCGAGGAACACCTGGGGCTGACCCGCCGTGCCGCCCGCGCCCGGGCGGTGGAGCTGCTCGACCTGGTGGGCATCCCGTCCGCCGCGCAGCGGGTGGACGCCTTCCCGCACCAGTTCTCCGGCGGCATGCGCCAGCGCGTCGTCATCGCCATGGCGCTCGCGTGCGAGCCGGACCTGCTGATCGCCGACGAGCCGACCACCGCGCTCGACGTGACCACCCAGGCGCAGATCGTCGAGCTGGTCGCCGACCTGCAACGGCGGCTCGGCACCGCGGTCGTCTGGGTCACCCACGACCTGGGCGTGGTCGCCGGCATCGCGGACACCGTCGCGGTGATGTACGGCGGACGGATCGTCGAGCAGGGGCCGGTCGACGACGTGTTCGACGCGCCGGGCCACCCGTACACCCGGGCCCTGCTCGCGGCCCGGCCGGACCCGGACCGGCGGGGCGAGGATCTGGTGGCGATCCCGGGCGCCCCGCCGAGCCCGCTCGACCTGCCGCCGGGTTGCGCGTTCTGGCCGCGGTGCCCGGTGCGCGCCGACCCCCGGTGCGAGCACGAGCTGCCCCCGCTGACGCCGGTCGGGGCCGGGCACACCGTCCGCACCTTCTACCCGGGAGAGACGTCATGACTGCCGCGGACGTGGTCGCCGAACTGGACGACCTGGCGGTGCACTTCCCGACCCCCGCGGGCCTGGTCCGCGCCGTCGACGGCGTCACCCTGGCGGTACGCCGGGGCGAGACGCTCGGTCTGGTGGGCGAGTCGGGCAGCGGCAAGTCCACCGCCGGTCTGGCGTTGATGCGACTTGTCGACCCGACCGCCGGGCGGGTCCGGGTGGCCGGCGCGGACGTGACCCGCCTGTCCCGGCGTCGCCTGCGCGGCATGCGCCGGCACGTGGCCATGGTCTTCCAGGACCCGCAGGCGTCGCTGGACCCGCGTCGCACGGTCGGGGACAGCATCGCCGAGCCGCTGACCGTGCACCGGCTGGCGTCGTCCGCCGCCGCCCGCCGGGACCGGGTGGCCGAGCTGCTGGACCTGGTCGGCCTGCGCGCCGACACCGCCGGCCGGCACCCGCACGAGCTGTCCGGTGGCCAGCGCCAACGGGTCGGGGTGGCCCGCGCGCTGGCCGGCGAGCCGGACCTGATCGTCCTGGACGAGCCGATCGCCTCGCTCGACCTGAGCGTGCAGGCGCAGATCATGAACCTGCTCCGGCACCTGCAACGCGACCTCGGGCTGACCTACCTGTTCATCGCGCACGACCTGTCCGCCGTGGAGCACATGAGCGACCGGATCGCGGTGATGTACCTCGGTCGCATCGTCGAGACCGGCCCGCCGGAGCGGATCTACCGGCGGCCGGCCCACCCGTACACGGCCGCGCTGCTGTCGGCGGTGCCGGTGGCCGATCCGCGGGTCGAGCGGGAACGCCGCCGCATCGTTCTCTCCGGCGACATCCCCAGCCCGGTGGACCCGCCCAGCGGCTGCCGCTTCCGTACCCGCTGCCCGCAGGCCCGCCCGGAGTGCGCCGAGACCGACCCGGCGCTGGCCGAGGTCGGCGCCGACCACCACGCGGCCTGCCTGTTCCCGCTCGACGGCGAGCGGCACCCGGCCGCCGGGCCGGCGGCCCGTGCCACCGGCGAGGCCCGCGACGCGGGCGAGCCCGGCGGCGGCACGGCGTAGGCTCGGCGGGCCGCCGACCCACCCCAGGAGCCGCGATGACGTTCACCACCCGGCCGACGCTGCGCGGTACGTTCGGCATGGTCTCCTCGACGCACTGGCTGGCCAGCCAGTCCGCGATGGGCGTGCTGGAGCGCGGCGGGAACGCCTTCGACGCCGCGGTCGCCGCCGGGTTCGTGCTGCACGTGGTCGAGCCGCACCTCAACGGCCCCGGCGGCGAAGTGCCGGCCGTGCTGGCCACCGCCGGCGATCCCACCCCGAGGGTGCTCTGCGGCCAGGGTCCGGCCCCGGCCGGCGCCACCGTCGCGCACTTCCGCGCGCTCGGTCTGGACCTGGTGCCCGGCTCCGGCCCGCTGGCCGCGGTGGTGCCCGGCGCGGTGGACGCCTGGCTGCTGTTGCTGCGGGACCACGGCACCCGTTCCCTCGACGAGGTGCTGGCACCGGCGATCGGCTACGCCGCCGCCGGCCATCCGCTCGTCGGGGCCGCCGGGCAGACCATCGACCGGGTCCGGGCGCTGTTCACCGAGCACTGGCCGACCTCCGCGCATCTCTGGCTGCGCCACGGCCGGCCACCGGCGCCGGGGGAGATGGTCACCAACCCGGCGTACGCGGAGACGCTGCGCCGGCTCGTCGACGCCGGCCGGGCGGCGGGGGCGGACCGGACCGCGCAGATCGAGGCGGCCCGGCGCGCCTGGCGGGAGGGTTTCGTCGCCGAGGCGGTCGACAGCTTCAGCCGTCTTCCGTTCCGCGACTCCAGCGGCCGGCCGCACGCCGGGCTGGTCACCGGCGACGACCTGGCCGGCTGGTCGGCCACCTGGGAGGAGCCGGTCACGCTCGACTGGCGTGGGCACACGGTGGCGAAAACCGGTTTCTGGGGCCAGGGTCCGGTGCTGCTGCAGACGCTCGCGACGCTCGACGCGCTTGACGATCCCGCCGCGCTCGATCCGTCCACCGTGGACGGGATGCACGCCCAGGCCGAGGCGCTCAAGCTCGCCTTCGCCGACCGGGAGGCGTGGTACGGCGACACCGACGTGCCGGGCGGGGCGCTGCTGTCGCCCGGATACGCGCGGGAGCGGGCCGCGCTGATCGGTGACCGTGCCTCGACCGCGTTGCGCCCGGGCCGCCCGGCGGGCGCGTCGCCGCGACTGCCGGCGCACCTGCACGCCGACGCCGCCCGGCGGGCCGGCCCGCCGGATCCCACCACGGGCGAGCCCACGGTCCGGGCCGACGGGGTGACCCGCGGCGACACCTGTCACGTCGACGTGGTCGACCGGTGGGGCAACATCATCTCGGCCACGCCGAGCGGCGGGTGGTTGCAGAGTTCGCCGGTCATCCCGGAGCTGGGCTTCCCCCTGGGCAGCCGGTTGCAGATGTGCTGGCTGGAGGAGGGGCTCGCCTCGACGCTGCGGCCGGGCCGGCGTCCGCGTACCACGTTGAGCCCGACGCTCGTGCTGCGCGACGGCGAGCCGGTGCTGGCCTGCGGCACGCCCGGCGGTGACCAGCAGGACCAGTGGCAGTTGTTGTTCCTGCTGCGCCACCTGGCCGGCGGCGTGGAGTTGCAGGAGGCGATCGACGCCCCGGCGTGGCACACCACGAGCCTGCCGGCCTCGTTCCACCCCCGCGAGATCGAGCCGGGCGTGCTGGTGGTGGAGGACCGGATCGACCCGGACGTGCTGGCCGCGCTGGGCGCGCGGGGGCACACCGTCCGCCGTTCCGGCCCGTGGAGCCTGGGCCGGCTGTGCGCGGTCACCCGGGACCCGCGCACCGGCGTCCTGTCCGCCGCCGCGAACCCCCGCGGCGCCCAGGGCTACGCCACCGGCCGCTGACCCCGCCCCCGCTCAGCCGTCGATCCGGGTGATGTTGCGGATCTTGTTGGCGGCGTCAAGCGCCGCCACCTTGTACGCCTCGGCGAGCGTCGGATAGTTGAACACCGCGTCGAGCAGATAGTCGACGGTGCCGCCGCAACCCATGACGGCCTGCCCGATGTGGACGATCTCGGTGGCGCCGGTGCCGAACACGTGCACCCCGAGCAGTCGCCCGTCGTCCGGGGAGACGAGCAGTTTGAGCATGCCGTACGAGTCGCCGACGATCTGCCCCCGGGCGAGTTCCCGGTAGCGGGCGATGCCCACCTCGAACGGGGTGGATGCCTCGGTCAGCTCGTCCTCGGTCTTCCCGACGAAGCTGATCTCCGGGATGGTGTAGATGCCGATCGGTTGCAGCTCCGACATGGTGCGGGCCGGTTCGCCGCAGGCGTGCTGCGCGGCCAGCCGGCCCTGTTCCATCGAGGTGGACGCGAGCGCCGGGAACCCGATGACGTCGCCGACGGCGTAGATGGTGTCGACCGCGGTGCGGTAGTTGGCGTCGACCTCGATCCGGCCACGGTGGTCGGCGGTGAGCCCGGCCGCCTCCAGCGCGAGGTCGTCGGTCTGCCCCTGCCGGCCGGCGGAGTACATCACCGTGTCGGCGACGATCTTCTTGCCGCTGCGCAGCACGCAGAGCGCGGCGGTGCGGTGCTTCTCCACCGCGGCCACCTCCTCGCCGAAGCGGAAGGTCACCGACAGGTCCCGCAGGTGGTACTTGAGGGACTCGACGATCTCGTCGTCGCAGAAGTCGAGCATCCCGTCGCGGCGCTCGACCACCGTCACCTTCGTGCCGAGGGCGGCGAACATCGACGCGTACTCCATCCCGATCACGCCGGCCCCGACGACCACCATGCTGCGGGGCACGGCCTGGAGGTTGATGACGCCGTCGGAGTCGACGATGGTCCGGTCGTCGAAGTCGACGCTGTCCGGGCGGGCGGGTCGGGTGCCGGCGGCGATGACCGCCTTGTCGAAGCTGACCCGGGTCTCCCGGCCGGAGCCGGCGTCGACCCAGACCGCGTGCGGGTCGGCGAACCGCCCGGTGCCGGTGATCATCGCGATCCGGTTGCGGGCCAGCTGGTTGCGGATGACGTCGGTCTGCCGGGTGATCACGTGCTGGGTGCGGGCGGCCAGGTCGGCGACCGTGATGTCCTCCTTGACCCGGTAGCTGCTGCCGTAGAGGTCACGCTGGCTCAGCCCGGTCAGGTAGAGGACGGCCTCGCGCAGCGTCTTGGACGGCACGGTGCCGGTGTTGATGCACACCCCGCCGAGCATGTCGCGGCGGTCGACGATGGCCACCCGTCGTCCCAGTTTGGCCGCGGCGATGGCCGCCTTCTGTCCACTCGGTCCTGATCCCAGCACCAGTAGGTCGTAGTCGTACACGAGAGTCAGCCTCGCAGGATGTGCGGCCCGACGCCAGCCGTGGGGCCCCGCGTGGTGCGCGGGGCCCCACGGTGTCAGCGGCCCTGGAGCGCGCGGACGTTGTCGCCGAACGTCCAACCCTTCGACCCGTCCCAGTTGATCGACCAGGTCATCAGCCCCTTGAGGCCGGGGACGGAGCGGTACGCCTGGCCCACCGACGACGGGTTCAGGTATCCGCCGCCCGCGCCGGGCTGTGCCGGCAGGCCGGGGACCTGCTTGTCGTAGGGGACGCGGATCGTGGTGCCCTGGACGCTGAGCCCGTTGTTCAGGCACTGCGTCTGCACCGTGAAGCCCTGCACCGTGCCGGCCGGGTACGAGGCGCCGGCGCAGCCGTACATCGAGCCGTTGTAGTACTGCATGTTCAGCCACCAGAGCCGGCCGTTGTCGGCGTACTTCTTGACGATCGGCAGGTAGGCGCCCCAGATCGAGCCGTAGGTGACGCTGCCGCCGGTGACGTACGCGGTCTCCGGCGCCATGGTGAGCCCGAAACCGGCCGGCATCTGGGCCAGCACCCCGTCGATGATCCGGATCAGGTTGGCCTGCGACGGCGAGAGCTGGTTGATGTTCCCGCTGCCGGTGAGCCCGGTCTCGATGTCGATGTCGATGCCGTCGAAGTTGTGCCGCTTGAGGATCGGCACGACGGTGGCGACGAACCGGTCGGCGACCGTGGCGGAGCTGAGGTCGATGCCGGCGGCGGCGCCGCCGATGGACAGCAGCACGGTCAGCCCGGCGGCCTTGGCCTGGCACACCTGCGCCGGGGTGGGCACCTTGACGCCGGCGTCCATGCCGTCCTCCCACAGCACGGTGCCGTCGGCGCGGATGACCGGGAACGCGGCGGTGACGACGTTGTAGCCGTGCCCGGTGATCCGGGCGTCGGTGATCGGGATCCAACCGAGCCCGGGGTGCACGCCGTTGGCCGCGCCGTCCCAGTTCTCCCAGTAGCCCTGGAGCACCTTCCCGCCGGGCCGGGACTTCAGCGCGCAGGTGCCACCGCCGGTGGCGGTCGGGGTCGGCGTGGGCGTCCGGGTGGGGGAGGGGGACGCGGTGGGGGTGGGTGACGGCGGCCGGGTGGTGGGGCTGGGTGACGGCGTGCCGCCGCCGGTGCAGGCGCCGAGGTCGGTCCAGAGCGCCGGTACGGCGGCCGGGTTCCAGCCCGCGCCGACCGGCGGGGTGTGCGTCACCAACGCCTGGTAGAGCCGGCCGGCGTAGCTGGCCCGGCTGCCGGCGGTCCAGGTGACGCCCTCGGCCCAGGCTGGCGCGTCGCACGCCACGAGCGCGCCGCGCGCGGTCGCCCCGCCGCTGGCGGCCGGCAGGGCGACGGTGGCGGCGAGCAGCGCGCCGCCGCCGAGCACAGCGGTGATCAGACGTCCGAGTCGCATGACATACCTCCTCGTCGATGCGCCGCAGGCTATCAGTTAACTTTGTTAAATGTAAATGCGCAGTAGTCTGTCACCACTTGGTTCACGACGTGAAAGCAGGTCGCCGGCGGGCGGCCGGGGGAAGGACGGCGGCGGACGTGGACGCCAGACGCACCACGGTGCGCGACATGCGCCGGGCCAACCGGTCGGTCCTGCTCACCCGGATCTGGCTGGACGGCCCGCTCAGCCGGCACGAGCTGGGGCAGTCGACCGCGCTGAGCCTGGCCAGCGTGAGCAACCTGGTCGGCGAGATGATCGCCGAAGGGCTGGTCGAGGAGGCCGGCTCGGTCGAGTCCGACGGCGGGCGCCCCCGGGTGCTGCTGCGCGTCGCCCCCGGCTACGGCTACCTGGTCGGCGCCGACGTGGGCGAGACCCGGGTGCAGGTCGAGCTGTTCGACCTGAACATGACCGCGTTGGCAAAGGCGGAATACCCGATCGCCGCCGCCGAGCCCGACCCGGCGCGGGTCGCCGACCACCTGCGGCACGGCCTCGCCGCGGTGACCGAGCAGTCCGGCGTCGACCCGGCCGCGGTGCTCGGCTTCGGCGTCGCCGTCGCCGGCACGGTCGAGCGCACCGCCGACGCCGTCGTGCACGCCCAGACCCTCGGCTGGGACGGCGTCCCGCTCGGCGCGATGCTGCGCGCCGGCACCGACGTCCCGGTGCACGTCGACAACGGCGCCAAGACGCTCGGCCAGGCCGAGATGTGGTTCGGCGCCGGTCGGGGCGTCCGGCACGCGGTGGTCGCCCTGGTCGGCTCCGGCGTGGGCGCCTCCGTGGTCGCCGACGGCGTCGGCTACCGCGGCGCGCACAGCAGCGCCGGCGAGTGGGGTCACACCACCATCGTGTACGGGGGGCGGCGCTGTCGCTGCGGCAACCACGGCTGCCTCGAGGCGTACGTCGGGGCGGAGGGGGTGCTCGACCGGTTCCGGCAGGCCAACCGGGGTCGACCGGCGGCCGGCGGGGACGAGGAGACCGCGTTCGGCGAGCTGCTGCGCGCCACCGGCCGCACCGCCGCGAAGGTGATCGACGAGACGGTCGGCTACCTGGGCGCCGGCGTCGCGAACCTGGTGAACCTGTTCAACCCCGAGCGGGTGGTGCTCGGCGGCTGGGCCGGGCTGGCGCTCGGCGAGCGCCACCTGCCGGCGATCCGCGCGGCCACCGCGCGGCACGCGCTGCGCCAGCCGTACGCGCAGACCTCGATCGAGCTGTGCCGGCTCGGACCGGACGCGGTCGCGATGGGCGCGGCCACCCTGCCGATGACCCGGCTGCTGCGCGACGGCGGCGTGCCCCGCGAACCGGCGTTCCGCCCGGCACCACCGGCGCGACGGCCGCGCGGACGCTGACGGGCCGGGCCGGCGTTTCCGCCGACCCGGCCACGCTGGTCAGGACGGCAGCGTCCACTTCTGGTTGGCGCCGCCGGTGCAACTCCACACCTGCGTCTTCGTCCCGTCGGCGGAGGTGTTGCCGGTGACGTCGAGGCACTTGTTCGCCTGCGGGTTGACCAGGTCCCGCCCGGCGGTCCAGGTCCACTGCTGGGCGGCGGTGCCGTTGCAGGTCCAGAGCTGCACCTTCGTGCCGTCGGCGGTGCCGCCACCGGCCACGTCCAGGCACTTGCCGAGCGCCCGGAGCGTGCCGTCGGCGGCCCGGGTCCACTGCTGGTTGGTCCCGCCGGTGCAGCTCCAGATCTGCGCCGGCGTGCCGTCGGCGCTGGCGTTGTCGGTGACGTCCAGGCACTTGCCGCCGATGCCGGTGACCGGGCCGGTCGGCGTCGGGCCGCCGCCGGACGGGGTGCCGGACCAGGTGAACGTGGCGGTGGTGCGGGCCGGCAGCGTGTAGGTGAAGGACTGCCCGCCCCACACCACCCGCACCGACTGCGCCGAGGTGCCGCCGTTGTGCGCGAGCAGCGCCTTGGAGCCGTCCGGGTTGCGGTAGGCGACGTTCGGCACGGCGCCGTTGGCGGTGGAGTCGATCCGGGTCGCGCCGGGCCGGACGAACTTGGTCAGGTGCCCGGTGGTGTAGTACTCGATGGTGTAGTCGACCTGGCCGGCCCGGGCGCCGCCCTCCTGCACGGTGATCAGGCCGGTGCAGGTGCCGCAGCCGCCGTTGTGCGGGCCCATGTTCTGGTTGACCGCGAGGCTCCACTTCACCACGCTGCGGCTCCAGTTCCGGGCGTAGGTGACGATGTCGGCCATGTCCTCGTTGTGCTGGTTGGTGATCCAGGTGCCGCCGGAGTGCTCGGTGCTGAACTGCGGCACCGCCGGATACTGCCCGCGGACCTGGCTGCCGACCGCCGGGTCGCCGAAGTAGCCGTGCCAGGCGATGCCGCCGAAGAGCGGGTCGTCACGCACGCCGGAGTCGCCGAGCAACCCGGCGCCCATGGTGGCGTAGTCGCCGTAGTTCCAGTCGTGCACGAGCACCTTGGTGGTGAGGCCGGCGGCCCGGAACGCCGGGTAGACGAAGTTCTTGGTCAGTTCGACCAGGCCGGAGGCGTTCCAGCTCATGCCCGGGTAGTCCATCGCGGTGGGGTTGCCGGACTGGCAGCAGTTCGGCTCGTTCTGCACCGACAGGTAGTCGACCTTCACGCCGCGCGCCGCGTACGCCTGGATGGTCTTGACCAGGTATTGGGCGTAGGTGGCGTAGTGCTCCCACTTCAGCCAGCCCATCTGGTCCATCCGGCCGTTGTCCTTCATCCAGCCGGGGGCGCTCCACGGCACCACCATCACCCGCAGCGCCGGGTTGAGCTGCCGGGCCTGCGCGGTGAGCAGCTCGACGTTCGTGTCGTAGCCGTTCGCCCCGAAGTCGTTGAGGTCGCAGCAGGTGTCGTCGAGGGAGACGTTGCCGGGGCGGGACAGGTCGGACGCGCCGATCGGGTTGCGCACGAACGACAGCCCGATGCCGTCGGTGGGGCTGAACAGCTTGCGCATCACCGCGTCCCGGGTGGTGGCGCTGACCGCGCCGCCGCGCAGCAGGTGGGCGGTGGTGTCGGTGATGGACGCGCCGGCGCCCTCGAACGGCTGGTACCGGGTGTTCTCGTCGACGGTGATGGTGTGGGTGGCGCCGGCGCTGGTGGGGGCGAAGCTCGTCGGGCTCTGCTGTTGCAGCCCCCGGGTGACGGTCCGGCCGCCGGCGTCGGAGGTGGTGGTGAGCCAGATGTTGACGGTCTCGCCGGCGGCGTGGGCCGCGGTGGTGGGGACGAGGGCGCCGGCGGTGAGGCAGAGCGTCAGGGCGACGCGGCCGGCGAGGCGGGGAACGGTGGTGGGGGACACGGATGCTCCTTCCAGTGAATCGACATCCGCAAATGAGAAAACCGCTCATCCCGCCTTATGTCAAGGCATGAAAAAAGTGGTCCGGGGCGCGCCGGGGCGGCCACCCGGGAAGCTCCCGCGCGGCCACCCCGGACAGGTCGGGTCAGCGCTGCCCGCGCACCCGCCGGACCGTGTCGCGGTACCACAACGCGCTGCGCTTCGGGGTGCGGCGCTGCGAGTCGTAGTCGACCCGGATGATGCCGAACCGCTTGTCGTAGCCGTACGCCCACTCGAAGTTGTCCAGCAGCGACCAGGCGAAGTAGCCGCGCACGTCCGCGCCGGCCGCCCGGGCCCGCGCCACCGCCCGCAGGTGCTCGGTCAGGTACGCCACCCGGTCGTCGTCGGCCACGAACCCGTCGGCGTCCGCCCGGTCGTCGAACGCCGCCCCGTTCTCGGTGATCACCATGGGCACGCCCGGGTAGTCGCGGTGCAGCCGCACCAGCAGGTCGGTGAAGGACTCCGGCACGATCTCCCAGTCCATCGCGGTGCGCGGCAGATCCCGGCGGACCACCCGACGCACCGGCCTGCCGTCGTCGTCGCGCTCACGGCCCTGCTCGTCCACCCCGGAGTGCAGCTGCCCGAAGTAGTAGTTCACCCCGAGAACGTCGATCGGGGTGGCGATCACCGCCAGGTCACCGTCCTCGACCGGGATCCGTACCCCCTCGGCGGCCAGGTCCGCGACCACGTCCTGCGGGTACGTGCCGCGCAGCACCGGATCGAGATAGAGCCGGTTGCCCAGCCCGTCCGCCGCCCGGGCCGCGTCCCGGTCCGCCGCGCTGTCGGTGGCCGGGTCGGCGGTGGTCAGGTTGAGCGTCAGACCCAGCTCGACCGGACCCGGCGCCGCCGCGCGCAGCCGCTGGGTGGCCAGGCCGTGCCCGAGCAGCAGGTGGTGCGCGGCGGCGATGCCGTCACCCAGGTTCCGCCGGCCCGGGGCGTGGTCGCCGTAGGCGTACCCGAGCATCGCCGAGCACCACGGCTCGTTGAGCGTGGTCCAGGTGCGGACCCGGTCGCCGAGCGCGGCGAAGACCAGCTCCGCGTAGTCGGCGAAGCGGTAGGCGGTGTCCCGGTTCGGCCAGCCGCCCGCGTCCTCCAGCTCCTGCGGCAGGTCCCAGTGGTAGAGCGTCACCCACGGGTCGACGCCCCGGCCGAGCAGCTCGTCCACCAGCCGGTCGTAGAAGCCGATCCCGGCCGCGTTGGCCGGGCCGCGCCCACCCGGCTGCACCCGTGGCCAGGCCACCGAGAACCGGTAGGTGTCCAGCCCCAGGTCGGCGATGAGCGCCACGTCCTGCGGCATCCGGTGGTAGTGGTCGCAGGCCACGTCGCCGTGGTCGCCGTTGGCCACCGCCCCCGGGACCCGGCAGAAGGTGTCCCAGATCGACGCGGTGCGGCCGTCCTCGGCCACCGCGCCCTCGATCTGGTACGACGACGTCGCCACCCCCCACCGGAAGGTAGGCGGCAGCGTGTCGATCGGGTCGGCCTGATCCACACTCTTGCGGTTGAGGTCGGTGTCCATGGTTCTCCTCGCGGTAGCGGTGGGCTCGGGCGGGTCAGCGGGGCAGGGGTGCGACGGCCGGGTGCAGCCAGCACGCGACGGCCCGCGTCGGATCGTCGACGCTGGGCGGCCCCAGCACCGGCACCCGCTCGTCGCACGGCTCGAACGCCTTCGGGCAGCGCGGGTGGAACGCGCAACCGGCCGGCATGGCACGCAGGTCCGGCGGGGAGCCGGGAATGCCGGTCAGCTCGCGGCGCGGCCCGTGCAGCGCCGGGAACGAGTGCAGCAACCCCTCGGTGTACGGGTGCAGCGGCTCGGCGTACAGCCGGGCGGCGGGCGCCTCCTCGACGATCCGACCGCCGTACATGATGGCGATCCGGTCGGAGAACTCCACGAGCAGCGACAGGTCGTGGGTGATGAACAGCACCGCGAAGCCGAGCCGTTCGCGCAGTTCGGCGAGCTGGCTGAGGATCTGCCGTTGCATCACCACGTCCAGCGCGGTGGTCGGTTCGTCCATGATGACCAGTTGTGGCTCCAGCGCCAGCGCCATCGCGATCATGACCCGTTGCCGCATGCCGCCGGAGAGCTGGTGCGGATAGCTGTCCAGCCGGTCGCCGGCGATGCCGACCAGCCGCAGCAGATCCTTGGCGCGGGCCAGCCGGCCGGACGCGGTGCTCCCCGGCTCGTGCGCCTTGATCACGTCGAGGAGCTGGGTGGAGACCTTGTGCACCGGGTTGAGCGAGTTCATCGCGCCCTGGAACACGATCGACGTCTCCGCCCAGCGGAACTCGCGCAGCCGGGCCGGGCTGAGCGTCAGCACGTCCACCGGCGGGCCGTCGACCGGGTGGTAGATCACCTGGCCGCCGCTGACCACGCCGGGCGGGGGCAGCAGCCGGGTCAGCCCGTACGCCAGGGTGGACTTGCCGCTGCCGCTCTCCCCGGCCAGGCCGAGCACCTCGCCCCGGTGCAGCGTCAGGTCGACGTCACGGACCGCGTGCACCGCGTCCGCGCCGACACCGTAGTCGACGCACAGCCCACGGATCTCCAGCACCTGGTCGCTCATCGGGCCCTCCTTTCGTTCGCGACTGCGGGGCTCCGCTGCGCTGCGCTCCTCGCGCTCACGGCTCAACGTCCTTCCGGCTGTCCTGCATCGGCACGGCGGCGGCCTTCGGGGCCAGCACCGGGGTGAAGCCCACCCGCATCCGCACGGTGCGGCCGTCGGCGGTGCGGATCCGGGTCCGGCCGCCGGTGCGCAGCCGGGGGCTGACGAACTCGTCGATGCCGAAGTTGATCAGCGCGAGCGCGGTGCCGAGCAGCGCGATGGCCAGCCCGGCCGGCACGAACCACCACCAGGCGCCCTGCGCGAGCGCCTGCTGGCCCTGCGCCCAGAACAGGATGGTGCCCCAGTTCCACGACGACACCGAGGAGATGCCGATGAACGCCAGGGTGATCTCCGACATCACCGCGAAGATCACCGTGCCGACGAAGCCGGAGGCGATGATCGCGGTCAGGTTGGGCAGGATCTCGAAGCCGATGATCCGCCAGGTCCGCTCGCCGGTGGCGCGGGCGGCCTCGACGTAGTCGCGGCGGCGCAACGACAGCGTCTGTGCCCGCAGCACCCGGGCGCCCCAGGCCCACGAGGTGAGCCCGATGATCAGCGCGACCAGCAGCTCGCCGGCCTGGTCGACGAGCGACGCCACGATGATGATCAGCGGCAGCGCGGGGATCACCAGGAACACGTTGGACAGCGCCGACAGGCTCTCGTCGGCCGCGCCGCCCAGGTAGCCGGCGGTCACCCCGATCAGGATGGACAGGACGGTGGCCAGCACGCCGGCGATCAGCCCCACCACCATCACGCTGCGCGCGCCGACCAGGATCTGACTGAAGATGTCCTGGCCGAGGTGGGTGGTGCCGAACCAGTGCCGGGCCGAGGGCGCCTGCAGCACGTCGGCGCCGCGCGCGTCCGGGTCGTACGGCGCGATCCACGGCCCGATCACCGCCAGCAGCGCGTACACCCCGAGGATGGCCAGGCCGGTGGCGGCCTTGGGGTTGGCGACGAAGCGGAACCGGCGGCGTCGGGGCCGGGCCGACGGTTGGGCCACCGCCCCCTGGCCGGGGGTGACCTGGTCGATGCTGGACGGGGAAAGTGTCATCGCTCAGCTCTTTCGGGTCCGCGGGTCGAGGAGCAGGTAGGCGACGTCGGCGAGCAGGTTCGCCACCAGGACCGAGATCGTGATGATCAGGAAGATGCCCTGCATGAGCGGGTAGTCCTTGTAGCCGACGGCCTGGAAGAGCTGGAATCCCAGACCCGGATAGGAGAAGACGATCTCCACGAGCAGCGTGCCGCCGACGATGAGGCCCAGCGACAGCGCGAAGCCGGAGACGTTCGGCAGCAGCGCGTTGCGGGCGGCGTAGCTCAGCGCCACCCGCCGTTCGGAGAGCCCCTTGGCGTGCGCGACGGTGATGTAGTCCTCGCTGGCGACGGTGACCATCATGTTGCGCATGCTGAGGATCCAGCCGCTCATCGAGGAGACCAGGATGGTCGCCGCCGGCAGCAGACTGTGCTGGATCGCGCTCGGGATGAAGTAGGCGTCGAACGCCGGCACCAGTCCCGGCTCGTAGCCGCCGGAGGAGGGGAAGAAGCTGCCCGGCCCGGCGAACAACGCGATCGCCACCAGCCCCAGCCAGAAGTAGGGGATCGAGGAGAGGAACGTGGTGGCCGGCAGCAGCCCGTCGACCCACGAGCCGCGCCGCCAGCCGGCGCCCACGCCGAGCGCGGTGCCGAGCAGGAAACTGATGATCGTGGTGACACCGACCAGGCCGACGGTCCACGGCAGGCTGCTCCCGATCACCTCGGACACCGGCGCCGGGAAGAACGTGAACGACAAACCGAGGTCGCCGTGCAGGAGTTGGCCCCAGTAGGCGACGTACTGCTGCCACAGGTTGCGGTCGGAGTCCAGCCCGAACAGCACCCGCAGCGACGCGATCGAGTCGGCGCTGATCCGGCCCTGGTTGCGGGAGATCAGCGCCTGCACCGGGTCGCCCGGCACGATCCGCGGGATGAAGAAGTTGAGGGTGATCGCCGCCCAGGCGGTGAACAGGTAGAAGGCCGTCCGTTGCAGCAGGAACCTCATCGGCTCGCCTCCCGTCCGGTGGCGTTGGCCCTCCCGGCCGTGGCGGTGGGGTCGGCCTTCCCGGCCGCGGCGGTGGCCGGGTCGAACAGCCAGCAGGCCGCCCAGTGCCCGGGCCGGTCGTTGATCGGGATCGGCGGCGGCAGTTCCGCGCTGCACCGGGGCATCGCGTGCGGGCAGCGCGGGTGGAACCGGCAGCCGCCGGGCGGGCGGATCAGGCTCGGCGGTTCCCCGTGACCGCGCTCGCCCGCCGCGTCGGCGTCGGTGACCGCGCCGGTGATCCGCTCCGGGTCCGGCGCCGAGTCGATCAACAACCTGGTGTACGGGTGGGCCGGCCGCTGGGTGACCGTCTCGCTGTCGCCGCCCTCGACCATCCGCCCGGCGTACATCACGATCGTCTCGTCGGCGAAGTAGCGGGCCGAGGCGATGTCGTGGGTGATGTAGAGGATGGCCAGGTCGAGCCGGTCCTTCAGGTCCTGGAGCAGGTTGAGCACGCCGAGGCGGATCGAGACGTCGAGCATGGAGACCGGCTCGTCGGCGAGCAGCACCTCGGGGTCGGCGCCGAGCGCCCGGGCGATCGCGACGCGCTGGCGCTGGCCGCCGGAGAGTTCGTGCGGGAACGCGTCGAGGTAGCGCTCCGGCGGGGTGAGGCTGACCCGGGTGAGCAGGTCGGCCAGGGCCTTCTCCAACTCGTCCGGGCCGGACCCGGCGTTGCCGTGGATGCGCAGCGACCGGGTGAGGTGGTAGCGCACGGTGTGCACCGGGTTCAGCGAGGCGAACGGGTCCTGGAGGATCAACTGCACTTGGCGCACGTACGCCCGGAACCGGCGTCCGCCGCGGACCCGGGTCGAGACGCCGTGCAGCCGGATGTCGCCAGCGGTGCGCGGGTAGAGCTGGGCCAGCAGCCGGGCCACCGTGGACTTGCCGGAGCCGGACTCCCCGACCAGCGCGGTCACCCGGCCGCGGCGCAGCGCGATCGAGACGTCGTCGACGGCGTGCACCGCCGCCGGGGTCCGGGAGAGGAGGTCGCGCAGCCGCCGGCGGACCGGGAAGTGCTTGGTCAGGCCGACGGCCTCCAGCACCACCTCGTCGGCCGGCGCCGGGGCGCTCTCGGTCGTCGTCATGCCGAATTCCTGTCTGGGGTTGCCGGGGTGAGGGACGGGGGCCGCCTCCCCGGCCGGCGCGGGCCGGCCGGAGAGGCGACGCCGGGTCAGCCGGCGGTCGGCGTGAGGTGCAGCACCACGTCCAGCGCGTTGGGCTGGGTGGGCTGGAGCGCGCCGTACGGGTTCGAGTCGTCCGGCCAGCCGGTCCAGTTCTTCGCGCTGTACGCGCCGCCGATGTTGTCCGCGCCGACCGGGATCATCGGCGTCTCCTCGACGAAGATCTTCTGCAGCGTGGCGAGCGCCGTGGTGCGGGTGGCGTCGTCGGTCGCGTTGGCGTACGAGACGAGCGCGTCGGTCGCCGTCTTGTTGTCGAAGCGGCCGAAGTTGCCGGCGGGGGAGGCGGTGCCGATCGGCTTGAGCACCCGACCGTCCATGATCGTCCGGTAGATGTCGTACGGCGTCGCGCCGCTCTCGGTCCACCGGAACGTGGCGTCGAAGTTGCCCTGCTCCACGTTGCGGAACCAGGCGTCCTGGTTGGCCTTGTCGATGGTCGCCGCGATGCCGATCTTCGACAGGTTGTCCTTCACGATCTCCAGGCTGGTCTGGTAGTCGGACCAGCCGGCCGGGTCGGTCAGCTTGATCGTGACCGGCTTGCCGGTCTTGTCCTTGAGCGTGGTGCCGTCGAGCTTGTAGCCGGCGCCGGTGAGCAGCGTCTTGGCGCCCTCAACGTCGACCTTGTGCTCCTGCCCCTGGTACTCCGGCGCGATGAACGAGTCACCGGCCGGGCTGGGCAGGCCGGTGACGCTCTTGACCTCGGGGTGGAAGTAGGCGGCCTCGGCGGTGGTGAAGATGTCCGCCCGGTCGACGACCATGTTCATCGCCTTGCGCAGCGTCGGGTCGTCGAACGGCTTCTTCGTGGTGTTCAGGTAGAGGCCGTGGATACCAAGCACCGCCGGCGCCCACACCTTGTGGTTCTTCTCGTCCTTGGCCACGAACACGGTCTGGTAGTTGGGGATGAAGACGAAGCTCCACTCCGACTCGCCGTTCGCGAGCGCCGTGGTCTGCGCGCTGTTGTCGGTGTACGAGGTGAAGCGCAGTTCCTTCACCTTCGGCGCGTCCTGCCAGTAGCCGCTGTCGCGCACGGTGAGCGTGGTGGTGGCCGGCGTGAACGACTTGAGCGTGTAGGGGCCACTGCCGACCGGCTGCTTCACCGGGTCGGTGGTCGGGTCGGCGATCTTCTCCCAGAGGTGCTTGGGCACGATCGGCACCCGCCACAGCACCTTCTGCTGGTTGACGAACTGCGGGCTGGACATGGTGATCGTGACGTCGTTGCCGCTCGCGGTCGCGTCGGTGTACGGCACCCCCTGGTCGTTGAGCGCCGGGAACTTCTTCACCAGGTTGTAGGTGAACGCCACGTCCTCGGCGGTGACCTTCTGCCCGTCGGACCAGGTGGCGTCGTCCCGGACGGTCACCTTGACCGACTTGTAGTCCGCCGACCACTCGGCCTTGGTGGCCAGCCACGGCTTGAACGGCTCGGCCGGCTTGACCGGGTTCCACATCATCAGCGGCTCGTAGATCTGCCAGCGGTAGCCGAGCGACGCCGCGGCCGAGGTGGTGAGGAACGGGTTGTTGTTCTCGGCCTGCGGACCGTTGGGCATGCCGACGTTCAGCACGGTCGCGGCCTGGCCGTTCTTCTTCTCCGCGTTGGGGCTGTCGCCGCAGGCGGCGACCGTGGTGGTGACCATCGCGCCGGCGAGCGCGACGGCGAGGAGTTGCCTTCTTCTCATGGAGGTCTCCCTCGGTGGTCCCGCGTGTCTCGGGCGGGATGTGGTGGATGAAGGGTGTGCGGTGGTGCCACCGGCGGGCGGGTGCCCGCCGGCGTGGTCGCCGGGTTCGGCGGTATCGGGGTCAGGTGACGCCGGTGGAGGCGCGGGCGGCGAAGCGGGTCGGGATGACGGTCGGGGCGTCGGGTAGCGGCGTGCCGGTGAGGTGGGCGATGAGGAGCCGGGCGGCGGCGGCGCCCATCTCCCGCATGGGCTGGTGCACCGAGCTGAGCGGCGGGTGGGTGTGCCCGGCCAGCGGCAGGTCGTCGAAGCCGACCACCGCCACGTCCTCCGGGACGCGCCGGCCGGCGTCGCGCAGCGCCTGGAGCGCGCCGGCGGCGGAGAGGTCGTTGTGCGCGAAGACGGCGTCGAACGGCGCGTCGTCGGCGAGCAGCCGCCGCACCGCCGCGCGCCCGCACTCGAAGGTGAAGTCGCCCTCCACCACCCGGATCGCCTCCACGGGTACGCCGGCTTCGGCGTAGGCGTGGGCGAAGCCGGCGAGCCGTTCCCGGGTGCAGCCGAAGCGGCGCAGGCCGGTGACGACGAGCGGCCGGCGGCGTCCGAGCGCCAGCAGGTGCACGGCGGCGGCCCGGGCCCCGGCTTCGTTCGTGGTGCGCACCGAGGGGAAGCCGGGCTGGTGGCCGCGGTCGTCGATGAGGATGACCGGCAGGCCGCGCCGGTGCAGCCCGGTGATGTAGTCGAGCGTGCCCTCCGGTTCGACCACGAGCAGGCCGTCGAAGGACTTGGCCGAGACCTGGGAGGCGAACCGCCGCATCGACTCGTCGCCGTGGGTGCAGGTGAACAGCAGCATGCCGTAGCCGGCGGCCTCGACCGCGTCCACCGCGCCCTGGAGCACCTCGCCCATCCAGGGCCAGGTCAGCGCCGGCACCAGCATGCCCACCACCCGGGTACGCCCGCGGGCCAGGCCGACCGCGCGGGCGCTGGGCACGTACCCGAGGTCGCTGATGACGGCGCGGACCCGGTCGGCGGTGCGGATGTGCACCTCGCCCTTGCCGTTGAGCACCCGGGACACGGTCGTCTTGCTCACCCCGGCGCGGGTGGCGACGTCGGCGATGGTGATCGGCACGTGACGCTCCCGGGTCGCGGGGATGAGGGGGGTGTTTCGGAACCGGTTGCGGTAGCGGTTCCGTGGCAGTCAACCGAAGTGGCGCCGGTCACGTCAATAACGGCCAGGTAACGAAACACGGCTAAGTTCGACGCCTGAAAAAAGCGGTCGGGCAGCGGATGTGCCGATCAGGGCGGTGAGCAGGGTCGATGTGGTGCCGAAGATGCTGTCCGAAGTGGACCGAGGTCAGATCCGCGCGTACACGTCGCCCGAGTTGGCCTCGTGCGGCAGCGCGCGCAGGTACGCCGCCACCTCGGCGGCCGACCGCCAGCCCGGCGGGGCGAACGCCATCTCGTCGCCGAGCGCCACGGCGAACCCGGTGAAGCCGAGCGCGGTGAGCCGATCCAGGCAGCGTTCGGCCAGGTCGCGGGCGATGGTGGTGAACTCGAACGACAACGCCGGCACCGGACGGCTCAACCCGGCCAGCACGGCGTCCTCGAAGCCCTCCACGTCCACCTTCACGAACGCCGGGACGCCGTGAGCGGCGACGAGCGCGTCAAGCGTGGTGCCGGCCACCTCGATCTCGCCGTCCCACGTCTCGCCCTCCCAGCCGGCGGCCCGATCGGCGGCGCGGACGAAACTCCGGGAGGCGGTGGAGACGGTCGGGTTGGCGGAGTTCACGTGCAGCCGCACCGGTCCGGCGGCCCGCCCGCAGGCCGCCTCCACCACCGTCACCGCGCCGTCGCCGGCGTGCAGGGCCCGCAGCGCCCGGGCGCAGAGCGGCTGCGGCTCCACGGCGACCACCCGGGCGCCGAGGCGGCGGAAGCTGTCCAGCCGGTCGCCGACGTGCGCGCCGACGTCGAAGACCAGGTCACCGGCGCCGACCAGGGAAGCGTAGAACGCGTCGAGCGCCGCCTCCCGCGCCGGATCACCGTGGTAGAACTCCAGCGACCGGCGCAGGCCCGACATCGCCGGATCGGCCTTGAGCGCCGCGATCACCTCGTTGCGATCTTCCACACCACCGACCGTAGCCCGCCCCTGATCGTCGGGTGCGGGTCGACGCGTTTCCGTCCGCCCACCACCCCATCCTCCTAGGACGCCCGAGCGGTGGTACTCCGGCTCGCCGGAGTTCCCTCCAGGGACATTTCGTGGCAGGTGACCCGGTCGTTCGAGATGCCGCAAAGGCCAAAAACCGGGCAACGCGGGTCCGTTCCGGACGTGGAAGGTCCTCCCATTGAGCGAGAACGCGTCCTTGATCGACTCCAGTCCGCCGAAGTGGTGGCATCACCGCGTCGGGATATCACCACTTCGCCGAGGTGGAGTCGATCACGCCGCCGGATACCACCACCTCGCCGAGGTGGAGTCGATCAAGGGAAGGGGGATGCCGCCACCTCAGGGACATGGCGTCGGTGCGCCACGCCGAGGCGAGAGCGGGGCAACCAGACGTCGCCCCGGATCATGAACTCAGGGGGTTTCGACGACTTCCTGGCCCAGCGGCCAGAGCGCCGCCGGGACCAGCTTGAAGTTGGCCACCCCGAACGGGATGCCGATGATCGTCACGCACAGCGCCACCCCGGCGAGGATGTGCGACAGGGCCAGCCACCAGCCGGCCAGCAGCACCCAGAGCACGTTCGCCAGGCCGGAGGGCACGCCGGCGCCCGGCTTGGGCACGATCGTGCGCCCGAACGGCCACAGCGCGTACGAGGCGAGGCGCAGCGAGGCGACGCCGAACGGGATGGTGACGACCAGGACGAAGCAGATCAGGGCGGCCACGCCGTAGCCGAGGGCGAGGACGAGGCCGCCACCGAAGACGAGCCACAGCAGGTTCAGCAGGAAGCGGATCACCACCCCATGGTGCCCGCCGCCCGCAACCACCCCGCCGAGCTGGTGCTGATCCACGCCGGGCTTCGGACCTGACGCCCGCCACGTCGGCGACGTCGAGGTCCTCGAAGCTCTCGTGCGGACGCCGGTCACCCCGTGCCGACCGCGGTGCGGTCCGGCGTGGTCACCAGGGCCGCCACGGCGTGCGCGGTGGCCGGATGCGCGGTGAGCAGCGCCGCCGCGGCGCCCGCCACCGGGGCCCCGCCAGCGCCGCCGGACATCTGGGCCGCGTCGGTGGGGGAACGCCACGGTGCGTCGCAGCCGAGCAGCGCGGCGATCGCGTCGACCGCCTCCGGGTGGGCGGTCAGCAGGTCGTGCGCCGGCCCCGCCTGGACGGTCGGCGTCGGTGCGGCGGGCGCGCCCGGGTCGGCGGCCCACGGCGGGGTCCAGCCGTCGAGCGCGGGCAGCGTGGCGGGGAAGGTGCGTTCCGCCTCGCGGACCAGCAGCGGTACCAACTCGGGACCGTGCTCGCGGAGCGTGGTGATCAGGGTGGGCAGCCAGGGCAGCAGCACCGGGTCGGGCAGCCCGGCGAACGCGGCGGACATGGTCTCGACCACGAACGGCGCGAGCCCGGGCACCGGGTCGAGCGCGTGCACGAAGCCGGACAGGTACTGCGGGAACGCCGGCACCACGAGCGGGTTGGCCAGCAGCTCGGCGCAGCGCTCGCGCAGGCGCGCCAGGGGCAGCAGGCCGAGCTGGTGGCGGGCGGCCCAGAGCAGCGCCAGCTTGGCCGGCGCCTCGGGGTGGGCCTGGGCGACGGCCAGTTCGAGCTGGGACCGGTCGCAGCCCAGCGACAACGCGAGGCTCTCCATGCTGAACAGGAAGCCGAGCATCGCGCCGACCTGCCGTACGCCGGTGGCCTCGTCGACGAACGCGGTGGGCAGCAGGGTGCAGTAGTGGGCGTAGCCGGTGGTGACGAACGCCCGGCACCAGGCGGGCAGCGCCGGCGCGGTGGTGCGGTGATGGGCGAGCAACCGGCGGATGCGGCGCAGCACCTCCGGGGCGTCGTCGACGGTGCGTTCGGCGGCGAGCAGCTCCACCGCCCGCGTGCCGAGTTCGTCGACCAGGCGGGGGCTGCCGAGCAGGCGGATGGCGTCCTCGACGGCGGCGAGCGCGCGGGCGGCGGTGGCGTCCGGGCCGCGGACGGCCCGGCGGAGTCGTTGCTCCAGCACCTGCTCGACGGTGACACCCTCGTAGCCCAGCTCGATCAGGGCGCGCTGGTTGCGGCCGAGGGCGAGGTCCCAGCTCTCCTGGGTGGAGCGGTGACCGAGGCGGTGCTCCCCCATGATCGGGCGGACCGCGTCGGCGGGCAGCAGGTGCCGCAGCATCCAGAGCAGGTCGGAGCAGGGCGCCAGCGCCGGGTCCGCACGCAGGTCGAGCAGTGCCCGCTGCACGGTGCGCCGCTGCAGGTCGAGGCCGAGCGGCTGGAGCCGGTCGAGGACGTCGCGGGCCAGCGGCGGCAGGGAGTCGTATCCGACCTGGCCGATCCGGTCGCCGCCGAGCAGGATCTCGCAGAGCCGGCGGACGTCGCGCCGCCCGGGCACCACGTCCTTCTCGATGCAGGTGACCGCGGCGTCGGCGAAGTCGTACGGTGTGGGTCGGGCCCGGTTGCGCAGGTTGGCCAGCAGGATCGAGGTCTCGAACACGGCGATCGCGTCGGCGGTGCTGGCCAGGTAGCCGTTGCGGCGGGCGAGCCGGACGATGTCGACGCACCAGCCGCGCAGCTGCGCCTCGTCGAGGTCGTCGAGCGCGGGTGGCGCGGCGAGGAAGCCGGTGAGGCGGTCGGCGGTGGCCTCGGGCGTGGCGGGCGCGGTGCTCGCGCGGGTCCGCCGGCCCTTCTTCCCGCTTGGTTGCCCGGTCAGCCGGTAGGGCGTGAGCTTGCTGCGGCCGAGCGCGGTGGCCCAGTTGGCGGCGGCGATGGAGACGGTGCCGGGGGCGAGCCCGAACTGCGCCTCGATGGCCGAGTGGCTGGACGGGATGAGACCGTAGCGCCAGCGGGTGCCGGTGCGGGGGCTGATCGGGAAGTCCGGCGCGGTGGCGTCGAGGCCGAACTGCTCGACGTGGCTGGCGGCGTGGTAGGCGCCGCACACGTAGAGGCAGTCGTTCGGGTCGGCGCCGGTGGCGGCGAGGTGTTGGCGCATCCGGGTCCACATGTGGCGTTCGCGGTCCTCGTCGCGGTCGTCGTGGGCGGCCCGGGTCGGGCGCAGCCGCCGGAACAGGCTGCCGATGAGCACCATGACCTGCCGGTAGGTGTCGTGGTCGGCGTCGGCGAGGGGTCGTTCGACGTACTGCTCCCACCATTCCGACCAGTGCCGGACCTTGCCGTGGTGCAGCAGGTGCGCCTCCAGCTCGGCGAACCGGGGGCGCAGGTCGCCGATCTCCACGCCGATCGCCTCGCCGTGCAGCGCGGCGTCCTCGTCGGACGTCGGGGCGGCGTCGGGGCCGTCCGCGCGGGGGGTCCACTGGTAGACGTGGTCGGTGGAGCGGTCCACGAGGACCAGCTCCACGCCGGGGGTGTCCAGGGCGTACGCGATGGCCTGGTATTCCGCGGAGGCTTCGGTGATCGGGGCGATGACGCTCAGTGGGCTCCACTCGACGGGGAAGCCGTCGAGTTCGGTGGCGAACGCCTGGACGGCCACCGGCAGGCGGCAGTTGCGCAGCTCGTCGAGGAGGGGCCGCAGGTCCTCGCAGAGCTCGAGGTAGATGACCTTGGGTGGGCGGGCGCGCAGCCGGCGGGCCATGGCCAGCGCGGACGCGGGGGAGTGGTGGCAGACCGGGAAGATCTCCAACCGTTCGCGCAGGGCCCGGTCGACGTCGTCGACCATGCCGGCGAGGATGTCGGCGAGCGCGTCGGGGGAGTCGGCGAACGCGGCGGCGGCGTCGGTGAGCTGGTCGCGCAGCGCGCCGAACAGGCCGGTGGGGGCGGGCGCGGTCATGACAGGGACGCGATCGCCTGGCGGCCGCCGTCGAGGAAGCCGTCCCAGTCGCCGCCGTCGGCCTTGGCGCGGGGTTCGACGACGCCGTGCAGGTATTTGTTGAGGATGGCGAGGTCTTCCGGGCTGCGGCGGGCCAGCGAGCCGACGAGGGAGCCGGCGAGGGTCTGGGCGCGCAGGGTGCGGTCGCCGAAGAACTGGCTGTGCAGGACGGCGTCCTCCAGCACGCCGATCTGCTCGGCGGTGGACAGCGCCGACTCGAGCTTCTCGTCGTCGCTGGTGGCGGCGGACGCGGCGGCGCGCAGGTCGGCGAAGCTCTGCAACAGGATGTCGAGCAGGGTCGGGGGGACCTCCAGCTCGATGCGGTGCCGGCGCAGCAGTTCCCCGGTGCGGAAGCGGACGATCTCCGCCTCGCTGCGCTTGTTGGTGACGACCGGGATGCGGACGAAGTTGAACCGGCGCTTGAGCGCGGAGGAGAGGTCGTTGACGCCCCGGTCGCGGCTGTTGGCGGTGGCGATGATCGAGAAGCCGGGCTGGGCGAAGACGATGTTGTCATGGTCCAGCTCGGGGATGGAGACGTATTTCTCGGACAGGATCGAGATGAGCGCGTCCTGCACGTCGCTCGTGGAGCGGGTCAGCTCCTCGAAGCGGCCGATGACGCCCTGTTCCATCGCGTTCATGATCGGCGAGGGGATCATCGACTCGCGGGACTGGCCGCGGGCGATGACCATGGAGACGTTCCAGGAGTATTTGATGTGGTCCTCGGTGGTGCCGGCGGTGCCCTGCACGACCAGGGTGGAGTTGCGGCAGATCGCGGCGGAGAGCAGCTCGGCGAGCCAGCTCTTGCCGGTGCCGGGGTCACCGATGAGCAGCAGGCCCCGGTCGGAGGCGAGCGTGACGATGCTGCGTTCGACGAAGCTGCGGTCGCCGAACCACTTCTGCGGGATCTCCCGGTCGAGGCCGTCGGCGCGTTCGGAGCCGAGGATGAACAGGCGGACCATGCGGGGGCTGAGGCGCCAGGAGAACGGCTTCGGCCCGGTGTCGACCGATTCGAGCCAGGCCAGCTCGTCGGCGTACTTGACCTCGGCGGGGGCGCGGAGCATGTCGGACATCAGGGGTGCTCTCCTAGGTGAGGAAGTTCTTCAGCTCGGTGACGAGCTTGCGGATGTGGCCGGAGATGACGGGCGTGCCGAGGTCCTTGAAGCGTTGCCGGAACCAGGGGTTGACGCTCTGGTGGCCGGAGCTGTTGACGGAGCCGACGGGGATGAACTTCACCCCGGAGCGGTGCACCGCCTCGATGCCGTCGAACAGCGGTTGGGAGCGGTCGAACTCGTAGAAGTCGGAGATCCAGACCAGCACGGTGTTTCGCGGCTCGACGATTTTGGGGCGGGCCAGGGCCATGGCGACCGGGCCGTCGTTGCCGCCGCCGAGGTTGGTGCGCAGCAGCACCTCGAACGGGTCGTGCACCCACGGGGTGAGGTCCAGCGCCCGGGTGTCGTAGGCGATCAGGTGCACGTCGACCTTGGGCAGGCCGGCGAAGATGGACGCGAGGATGGTGCAGTTGACCATGGAGTCGACCATCGAGCCGGACTGGTCGACGACCACGATGAGCCGGGCCGGGGTGGTGCGGCGGGCGGTCTGCCGGTAATAGAGCCGGTCGACGTAGAGGCGTTCGTCCTCCGGGCTCCAGTTGGTCAGGTTCTGCCAGATGGTGCGGTCCAGGTCGAGGTTGCGGAAGACCCGCTTGGGCGGCACCGACCTGTCGACGGCGCCGACGGTGGCCTGCGCCACCTGGGTGCGCAGCACCTCGGCGACCTGGTCGACGTAGCGGCGGATCAGCGACTTGGCGTTCGCCAGCGCCACCCCGGACAGGTTCGACTTGTCGCGCAGGAGCTGCTCGATCAGGGACATGCTCGGGGTCAGCCGGGCGGCGAGCACCGGGTCGGCGAGGACCTCCCGCAGGCGCATCCGGCGGACCAGGTCGCCCTCCAGGCCGGCGAGCGTGGCGCCCAGGCCGGTGCCGTCGCGGCGCAACTCGCCGGGCGGGACGCCGCACGCCTGCTCGAACCAGCCGGCGTCGGCCTGCCAGCGGGCGAGCTGCCCGGCGCTGACCTCGCCGGCGCCGGTGGCGAACACGTTGAGCAGCAGTTTGGCGGCGAGCGCGGCCCGGCGTACCTCGGTCTCGCCCGGCTGGAACGGCCCGGTGCCGCCCGGGGTGTCGTCGGCGGTGAGCAGGCCGCGCAGCTCGTCGGCGAGCGCCGGGAAGCGCTGGACGACGGTGTCCACCGAGACGGCCGGGTCGAGCAGCGCGGGCGGCAGGCCGAGGTCGTCGACCACGGCGACGCTCGCGGACTCGAGCGTGGGCTGCTCGTCGGGGTGGAACAGGCGGGCGAGCAGCCGCCAGTAGAGCACCTGGCGGCGGTTGGCGTGGTCGGCGGTCATCGGCGCAGCAACCTTCCGGCGCGTTCGCGCAGCACGGCCACGGCGTCGCCGGCCCTGGCCTCGGCCTTGGCGACCTTGGCGTCGGTGACGCCGCACGCCCAGTCGCCGTTGTGCGCCTCGACGGTCTGCTTCTTGACGGTGGCCCGGACCGCGAGGGGTTGCAGCAGCCAGCGGCCGTCGTCCCAGCGCAGCAGGCCGAGGCAGGCGGTGGTGGTGGCGAGCAGGGCCGGGGTGAGCGGCCCGGCCGCGGGCAGCCGGTCGGTCGCCAGCGGGATCGCCCGGCCGCCGAGGTCGACGAGCAGGGCGCCGTCGCCGTCGCGGGTGACCCGGCCCTCGGCCAGGACCGGCTCGGCGATCGCGGCGGGGTGGCGTTGCAGCGGCGGGGTCGCGGCGGCGGTGGCGTCGGCGAGCAGCACCCGGGCCGTGGCGAACGGGTCGGCCGGGTCGCCGAGCGCGGCGCGTTCGTCGACCCAGCGCAGGTCGCCGCCGTGCGCGGGCATGTCGGTGACGGTCACGCTCCGTCGTTCGGCCAGGGCCTTGAGCAGCACCGGGTACGCCTCCAGCAGCCGCCAGCCGGCCGGGCCGACGATGGTGGCGACCTTCGCCGCGGCCACGCTGACCCGGACCAGCCGGACGGTGCCGCCGCCGGCCGGTTCGAACACGGCGTGCACCTGGGCCTGGAAGGCGGTGTCGTGCTCGTGCAGGTCGACGCCGAGCGGCAGCAGCCGGCCGGAGACCGGCTCCGGCGGCGCGGTCTCGTCGGCGGCGCCGGCGGCGAGCAGCACGGCCCGGGCCCACAGGTCGGCCCAGCGGCGGGCGGGCACCCGCGCCGGGTCGGCCGCCGTGCCCGTGCGCAGCTCGGCGGCGAGACCGTCGAGCAGCACCGCGAGGCGGCGCAGCGCCGGCACGGCGAGCGCGGCCTCCACCGGCGCGGCGACGCCGGAGAGCAGCTCGTGGTCGGCGCCGCGCCATCCGGCGAGCGCCAGTTCGTGCAGCCAGGCGCGCGCCCCGGCCCGCCCGGGGGAGTCGTCCGGCGGCGACCCGGACGGCTCGGTGTCCGACGAGGATCCGGACGGCTCGGCGTCCGACCGGGAGCCGGCGGCGGAGTCGGGCGGGGCGGCGGCCCACGGGGAGCGGGAGCGGTGCAGCGCCTCGTCGAGCCGGTTCAGCAGGGCGTCGTGCGCGGCGCCGAGCAGCGCGGCGCGGGCGCCGGCGAGTACGGCCAGGTGCGCGTCGGTGAGCGCGCCGGTGGTCGCCGCGCGGACCGCCTCGGCGGCGGGTTCGGCCAGCGGGGTGCCGCCGACCGCGGCGGCCAGCGCGGCCCATGCGGCGGCGTCCGGCTCGCCGGGGCGGGCCAGGCCGCGGGTGAGCGTGTCGTCGACGCCGTCGACCACGGTGAGGGCCTCGGCCATCCCGGGTGGCAGGCCGTCGTCGAGTTGGGTGAGGTGCGCGGCGAGCATCAGCGCACCCCCGCCGTGGCCGGGAACCAGTGCAGTTCGGGCACGGGCGCGCCGCTCGGCGGGACCTCCAGGTAGGCCAGGTGGCGCAGGAACCGGCTGAACACCACCGCCGCCGGGCCGGGTTCGTGCCGCGCGTCGGTGCGGGCCAGCAGCTCGGCGCCGCCGGAGACGCCGTCGCCGACGTCGACGCGCAGGTAGCCGGCGACCTGCTCGACGCCGTACTGGAGCACGGCCTCGTCGGCGAGCGCGTGCAGGTGTTTGCAGAGCATACTGCCGCGCAGGCCGCCGCAGGGCCGGTTGTTGTTGGTGCTGCAGTTGACCGCGTGGCTGCCTGCGGTCACCGAGGAGACGTAGACCCGCTCCACGTCGGAGCCGCTCGACACCACCCCCTGCAGCCGCCCGTCGGCCAGCTCCACGAAGGGCACCTTGGCGAGCTTGCGGGCCCGCGCGGGTGGCGCCACCCGCAGCACGCTCCGCCGTCGCCACGAGGCGTCCTGGGCCTCCGTCATTGTCCCGACCTCCCCGCCGGCGGCCGGCGCCGGGCACGCCGGACCGCCGTCGCCGGCCCGTGATCCGTGCCGCTGTGACGACAAGGATCATGGATCACGGGTACGACAGGAGCGCGCGTGCACCACCTCGACCAAACGAACGTTAAGCTTCAGGGGTCCACACCACGGATGCCGCACCGGCTCACTTACCCCACGGAGCTCAACCCGCCATGGACGTCGACCGGATCCTGCCCACCGACGAGGCCCACGACCTGCTGGACCTCGCCACCGAGCTCGCCGACCGGGAGTTGGCCGGACGGGCCGCCGACTTCGAGCAGCGCGGCGAGTTCCCCCGCGACGTGCTGCGCATCCTGGGCCGGGCCGGCCTGCTCGGGCTGCCGTACGCCGAGGAGCACGGCGGCGCCGCCCAGCCGTACGAGGTCTACCTCCAGGTGCTGGAGATCCTCGCCAGCCGCTGGCTGGCCGTGGCCGAGGCCGTCAGCGTGCACACGCTGTCCTGCCACCCGCTGGCCGCGTTCGGCACCGACGAGCAGCGCAAGCGGCTGCCCGACCTGATCGGTGGGGAGTTGCTCGGGGCGTACTGCCTCTCCGAGCCGCAGGGCGGGTCGGACGCGGCGTCGCTCACCACCC
Organism: Micromonospora sp. WMMD1128; assembly: GCF_027497235.1. Taxonomy (NCBI): domain Bacteria; kingdom Bacillati; phylum Actinomycetota; class Actinomycetes; order Micromonosporales; family Micromonosporaceae; genus Micromonospora; species Micromonospora sp. WMMD1128. Next base: position 3,034,176 of record NZ_CP114902.1, on the reverse strand, counting down.
GGGCGGTCCGCGACGGCGACGACTACGTGGTGACCGGCACCAAGGCGTGGATCACCCACGCCCGGGTCGCCGACTTCTACGACATCTTCTGCCGCACCGGCGGGCCCGGCGCGAAGGGCATCTCCTGCCTGCTGGCCGACCGGGACACGCCCGGCATCCACCCGCAGGCCGCCGAGCGCACCATGGGCCTGCACGCCTCCCCGGTGGCCCAGATCGCCTTCGACGACGCCCGGGTGCCGGCGGAGCGGCTGATCGGCGGCGAGGGCGCCGGTTTCGCCATCGCGATGTCCGCGCTGGACTCCGGGCGTCTCGGCATCGCCGCCTGCGCGGTGGGTCTGGCGCAGGCGGCGCTCGACTACGCGGTCGGCTACGCCCGGGAGCGCCGGCAGTTCGGCCGCGCGATCATCGACTTCCAGGGGCTGGGGTTCAACCTGGCCGACCACGCCACCGGCATCTCGGCCGCCCGCGCGCTCATGCTCGCCGCCGCGCGGCTGCGCGACGCCGGCCGGCCGTACTCGATCGAGGCGGCGAAGGCGAAGCTGTTCGCCACCGACCTGGCCATGCGGGTGACCACCGACGCGGTGCAGGTGCTCGGCGGCGCCGGCTACGTCGCCGACCATCCGGTCGAGCGGTACATGCGCGAGGCGAAGGTGCTCCAGATCGTCGAGGGCACCAACCAGATCCAGCGCCTGGTGATCTCCCGCGCCCTGGCCAAGGGCTAACCTGTCGCGGTGACCTTCCCCCGGATCACCGTCGACCCCGACGTCATGGGTGGCGCGCCGTGCGTGCGGCAGTCGCGCGTCCCGGTGGCCACGCTGCTGGCCATGATGGCCGAGGGCATGTCCGTCACGGACATCCTCACCGATCTGCCGTTCCTCGACGAGGAGGACCTGGCGGAGGTGTTGAACTACGCCGCGGACGCGGTCCGCGACCGCGCGGCGCGCTGAGCGTCACCACGGCGGGGCGGGGACGGCGTGGGAGCGCTGTCTCCGGTAGGTTTCAGCGCGTGGAGGAGATCGACCGCGCGATCGTGGCGGCGTTGACCGGGGACGGCCGCCTGTCGTACACGGACCTGGCCGAGCGGGTGGGCCTGTCCGTGTCCGCCGTGCACCAGCGGGTCCGCCGGCTGGAGCAACGCGGCGTGCTCAAGGGGTACGCCGCGCGGGTGTCGTTCGAGGCGCTGGACCTGCCGCTGACGGCGTTCGTGGCGATCCGGCCGTTCGATCCGTCGCAGCCCGACGACGCGCCGGAGCGGCTGGCGCACCTGCCGGAGATCGATTCCTGCTACTCGGTCGCGGGGGAGGACTTCTATCTCCTGCTCGTGCGGGTGGCCGGCCCGGCCGACCTGGAGCGGCTGCTGCAGGAGATCCGCACCTCCGCGAACGTCACCACCCGCACCACTGTCGTGCTCTCCACACCCTATGAGCACCGGCCGCCGCGGATCAGTGCCGAGCTGCCTGGTCGGGTCCGTTCCCGGTCGGCGTCGGAGCCGGCAGGTTCCAGCGCTTGACGACCCGCCGGCCGTGTTCGTGACCGAGCACGCTGAGCGTGGCGGTGTCCAGCCGCAGCAGCCCGCCGGCCGCCGGCGGCAGCCCGATCCAGCGTGCCCCGAGCACCCGCAGGCTGTGCCCGTGCCCGACGAGCGCGACGTTGCCGTGTTCCAGCAGCGGGGCGATCCGGTCGAGGACCCGGTCGAGGCGTGCGCCGACCTGGTCCGGTGACTCGCCGTCGGGGCCGCCGTCGGTCCAGATCGTCCAGCCCGGTCGTTCCTCGGTGATGGCGGCGGTGGTGCGGCCCTCGTACTCGCCGTAGTTCCACTCGGCCAGGTCGGGGTCGGTGGCGTCGACGGTGAGCCCGGCCAGGAGCGCGGTGCGGGTGGCGCGCTGCCGTGGGCTGGACAGCACGCGTACGAAGCGTCGGCCCGCGAGCAGGGGGGCGAGCGCGCGGGCCTGTCGTTCGCCGTCGGGGGTCAGCTCCAGGTCGGTGTACGAGGTGTGCCGGTGGCTGGCGCTCCAGGTGGTCTCGCCGTGCCGGACCAGCAGGATCTCATTCACCGCCCCAGTCAAGCATGCCCCGGACGGGGCCGCTCGGCGTCCACCTTCAACCTATTATCCTAGGACGCTCTACCGGGTGTGCCCACCCGCACCGCGTTTGCCCACGCCCAGACCGGGGACGCGACAAGCGCAACGGGCAGCCCAGACGAGGAGGGCGAGATGAGCTTCACCGACAAGGCGAAGAACAAGGCCCAGGAGATGACCGGCATGGCGAAGGAGCGCATCGGTGACGCCACCGACAACGAGCGGTTGCGGGCCGAGGGCGCCAGCGAGCAGAGCACGGCGCGCGCCAAGCAGGCCGGGGAGAACGTCAAGCAGGCCGGTCGCGACGTGAAGGACGCGTTCGAGAAGTGAGCGTGCGATCGGTGGGCCACCGAGATCCGGTGGCCCACCGACGTGTCTCCGGGGCGGGAACGGCGTCGCCCCCGCGGCCGGCTCGGCCTGCGGGGGCGACGGCTGGCGTGGCGATCAGTCGTCGCGGTGGGTGTGCCACCAGGACTGGCCGGCGTCGGGCAGGGTGTCGATCGGGTCGTAGTAGGCGTAGCGCTTGTTGAGCGCTTCCAGGTCGGCCGACTCGATCGAGGTGCGGTAGTTCTTGGTCCAGTAGGAGATGCCGTGCTCGCGGTCGTAGTCGGTGAGCATGTGCACCCAGCGCTTGCCGACGAACGGGACGTCGCAGACGATGCGCGGGGTGGCGTAGCCGGGCAGGTAGCCCATGATGTCGTGCTGGAGCTGCTGGGCGTGCCAGACCGGGACCCGCCAGTGTTCGGCGTTGGGGATCATGTCGCACATGTAGAAGTAGTACGGCAGGATGCCCGCCTCGCCCTGGAGCGCGAAGCAGAGGTCGAGCAGGTCGGCGCTGGTGGCGTTGACGCCGCGCATGAGCACGCCCTGGTTGCGGACGTCGCGTACGCCGACGTCGAGGGCGGTCTGGGTGGCCTTGGCGACCAGCGGGGTCAGCGACTGGGCGTGGTTGACGTGGGTGTGGATGGCGAGGTTGACGCCGCGGCGGGCGGCGGTGCGGGCGACGCGTTCGAGGCCCTCGACGACGTCGGGTTGGAGCCAGTGCTGGGGCAGGCCCATGAGGGCCTTGGTGGCGAGCCGGATGTCGCGGATGGTCTCGATCTCCAGCAGGCGCATGAGGTAGGACTCGAGGTTGCGCCAGGGCACGTTGGCGACGTCGCCGCCGGAGACGACCACGTCGCGGACGCCGGGGTGGGCCTTGAGGTAGGTGATGTGGGCGTCGTACCTGTCGACCGGTTTGAGGGTGAGCTTGAGCTTGTCGACGGCGGGGGTGGAGTTGCCGACGAGGTCCATACGGGTGCAGTGGCCGCAGTACTGCGGGCAGGTGGAGAGCAGTTCGGCGAGGACCTTGGTGGGGTAGCGGTGGGTGAGGCCCTCGGCGACCCACATGTCGTGTTCGTGGAGGCTGTCGCGGCTGGCGTAGGGGTGCGAGGGCCAGTCGGTGCGGCGGTCGGAGGCGACCGGGATCATGTAGCGGCGGATCGGGTCGGCGAGCAGCGCCTCGGTGGTCATGGGCGCGAACGGCACCATCGTGTTGATCATTTGTGGTGGCACCAGCATGGACATGGTGGCCAGGGCCTTCTGGTCGGCCTCGAGGTCGGCGTAGAAGCTTTCGTCCACGAGGTCACCGAGCACGGTGCGCAGCTGCTTGATGTTCTTGACGCAGTTGACCCGCTGCCACTGGGCGTTCTCCCATTGCTCGCGGGTGACGTGGCGCCAGCCGGGGAAGCGGGTCCAATCGGGTTCGACCAGGGGGGCGCGCCGGTATTCGTAGGGCTGTCCGGCGGCGGGGACGGCGACCGGCGTGGAGCGGGGCGTCGGGATGGTTTCCACCGGTTGGGTCTGTGTCACGGCCCCTCCTCGTCAGTGGTGCGGGTAGATCAACCTTGCGAAGGCTACTGGAAAATCTGCGGTCTAGAAATTAGTCTGCCGTAAGTTTTCCCGCGACGCGAACCCTGGCCGGGGTTTCGGGCGGCTGGACATAGGGGGTCGGCGTGACGTCACCGGTGGGTCTGCACCGAGTCGTGGAACCTGCGGGGGTGCTGCCGCAGGCGGCCTGGCGCTTGGACGCCGATCCCGCTGTCGCGGCGAACGAGGTGCGGATCCGGGTGCAGCGGCTGAACCTGGACGCGGCGAGTTTCCGGCAGCTGGCGGAGAAGCACGGCGGGGACGGGGAGAAGGTCCGCGCCGAGGTGCTGGAGATCATCTCGACCCGGGGGAAGATGCAGAACCCGGTGACCGGTTCGGGCGGCATGTTGATCGGCGTCGTGGAGGAGGCGGGTCGCCGCTCCCCGCTGGGACTGCGGCCGGGGGACCGGGTGGCGACGCTCGTGTCGTTGACGTTGACGCCGCTGATGATCCTCGACGGGCTGGCCCGGTGGGACGGGCGCAGTGAGCAGGTGCCGTGCGACGGCTACGCGATCCTGTTCGCGCGGTCGATCGCCGCGGTGTTGCCGGACGATCTGCATCCGGAGTTGTCCCTCGCGGTGCTGGACGTGTGTGGGGCGCCGGCGTTGACGGCGCGGGTGGTGGCCGAGCAGGTGGCGCGGCGTGGCCGGGAGGGTGATCCGCGTCCGGTGGCGGTGGCGGTGATCGGTGGGGCCGGCAAGAGCGGGTCGCTGTCTCTCGCGGCGGCGCGGCGGGCCGGTGCGGGTCGTACGGTCGGGGTGGTGCCGGTGGCGGCGGAGCGGGATGCGCTGGAGCGGGCCGGGTTGGCCGACGCGGTGGCCCTCGCGGACGCCCGGGATCCGGTGGGGTTGTCGACGGCGGTGACCACGGCGCTGGGTGTGCCGGCGGACGTGACGGTGGTGTGCGTGGACGTGCCGGGGTGTGAGCACGGCGCGGTGCTGGCCACGGCGGACGGCGGCACGGTGGTCTTCTTCTCGATGGCGACGAGTTTCGCGGCGGCGGCGTTGGGCGCGGAGGGCCTGGCGGCGGACGTGACGATGCTGGTGGGGAACGGGTTCGTGCCGGGGCACGCGGAGCTGGCGTTGGAGTTGTTGCGGGCCGAGCCGGGGGTGCGTGGTCTGTTCGAGGCGCGGCTGGCGGCAGACTGAGGCCATGACGAACCCCTCGACGCTGTACCGCGGTGGAGTGCTGCACTGTCCGGCCGAGCCGAGCGCGACGGCGCTGCTGGTGCGGGACGGGCGGATCGCCTGGTTGGGTGCGGACGCGGACGCGCCGCCGGCCGATCGGGTGGTGGAGTTGGCCGGGGCGTTGGTGACGCCGGCGTTCGTGGACGCGCATGTGCACGCCACGGACACGGGGCTGGCGTTGTCGGGGCTGGATCTGTCGGCGGTGCGGTCGGCCGGTGAGTTGTTGGCGGCGGTGTCGGCGTTCGCGGGCGGGTTGCCGGGTGACGCGGTGGTGCTGGGGCACGGGTGGGACGAGTCGTCGTGGGTGGATCCGGTGTTGCCGGACGCGGCGGCGGTGGATCGGGCGGCGGGGGGCCGCCGGGTGTATCTGTCGCAGGCGTCGATCCATTCGGCGTTGGTGTCGGCGTCGTTGCTGGCGGCGTGTCCGGAGGCGGCGGGGGCGGCCGGGTTCGACGGGTCGGGGTGGTTGCGGCGTGACGCGCACCATGTGGTGCGGGCGGCGGCGTTCGGGTCGGTGACGCGGGCGCAGCGGGTGGCGGCGCAGCGTCGGGCGTTGGCGCATGCGGCGTCGTTGGGGATCGCGGCGGTGCACGAGTGCGGTGGTCCGGACATTTCCGACGAGGAGGACTTCACCGGGCTGTTGGCGGTGTCCGGGGACGGGGTGCCGGAGGTGTACGGGTACTGGGGTGAGCTGCTGGGTGCGGCGCGGGCCCGGGATCTGGGTGCGGTGGGCGCCGGTGGGGATCTGTTCGCGGACGGGGCGTTGGGGTCGCGGACGGCGCACGTGTCGGCGGCGTACCTGGACGGGGAGTCGGGGGCGTGCGGGCACGGGTACGTGTCGGCGGAGCAGGTGCGTGACCATTTGCTTGATTGTGCGGCGCACGGGATGCAGGGCGGGTTCCACGCGATCGGGGACGCGGCGATCGGCACGGTGTTGGCGGGGTTCGCGCAGGCGGCGGCGACGTTGGGCACGGAGCGGGTGCGGGCGGCCCGGCATCGGGTGGAGCACGCGGAGATCATGAGCAAGCGGTTGATCGCCGGTTTCGTGGAGTACGGGATCGTGGCGTCGATGCAGCCGGCGTTCGACCGGTTGTGGGGTGGTTCGGGGCGGATGTACGAGTCGCGGTTGGGGTTGGCCCGGTCGTTGGAGTCGAATCCGATGGGCGCGATGCACGGGGTGGGGGTGGCGTTGGCGTTCGGGTCGGATTCGCCGGTGACGCCGGTGGATCCGTGGGGGTCGGTGCGGGCGGCGGCGGCGCATCACAACCCGTCGCAGCGGATGAGTGTGCGGGCGGCGTTCGCGGCGCACACGCGCGGCGGGTGGCGGGCGGTGCACCTGGACAACGAGGGTGTGTTGGCGTTGGGTGCGCCGGCGACGTTCGCGGTGTGGGACACCCCGGCCGGGGTGGAGCGGGGGCTGCCGGTGGTGTTGGCGGAGGACCCGGAGTTGCGGGGGCCGGCGGATCCGACGCCGTTGCCGGTGTGCCGGGCCACGGTGTTGCGCGGTGACGTGATCTATCAGGAAGGCAGTTCGTGAGCAAGCTTGGGTTGGATCCGGCGCTTGTGGCGCGGGCGCGGGAGTTGGCGCGCCGGGCGGGGCAGCCGGTGGTGGATCTGGCGCGGAGTCACACCACGGTGTCGGTGGAGCGGGCGGTGCTGCGGTTGGCGGGGGTGTCCGGCGCGGACCCGGACGGTATTCCGTGGGTGAACCGTCTCGTCGACGCGGTGGTGGCGGACGTGGGGTTGGGGCACGGGGTGGCGTTGCCGGTGTTCGACGCGCTCGCGCGGGAGGGTGTCACGGATGTGACGTTGCTGGCGCAGAAGGCGGCGGCCGGGTCGGTGCGTTTCGACCGGCCGTCGGGGAAGGCGGCGACGGCGGCGCGGCGGGCGTCACGGCGGGCGGTGGCGGCGGGGATCCGGCAGGTGGATCGGCGGCGGGCGGAGCGGGACCGCCTGGTGAAGCGGTTCGGGGATCCGAAGCAGCGGCCGTGGATCTATTTGATCGTGGCGACGGGGGACATCTACGAGGACATTCCGCAGGCGCAGGCGGCGGCGCGGGCGGGCGCGGACGTGATCGCGGTGATCCGGTCGACGGGGCAGTCGTTGTTGGACTACGTGCCGGAGGGGGCGACCCGGGAGGGGTTCGCCGGGACGTATGCGACGCAGGAGAACTTCCGGTTGATGCGGGCGGCGTTGGACGAGTCGTCGAAGGAGTTGGGCCGGTACGTGCGGTTGACGAACTACGCGTCGGGGTTGTGCATGCCGGAGATGGCGACGCTGGCCGGCCTGGAGCGGCTGGACATGATGCTCAACGATTCGATGTACGGGATCCTGTTCCGGGACATCAACCCGATCCGGACGTTCGTGGACCAGCGGTTCTCCCGGCAGGTGCACGCGCGGGCGGGGATCATCATCAACACCGGTGAGGACAACTATCTGACCACCGCGGACGCGGTGGACGAGGCGCACACGGTGACGGTGTCGCAGTTGTTGAACGAGTTCTTCGCGCACGAGGCGGGGTTGCCGGACCGGTTGTTGGGGTTGGGGCACGCGTTCGAGATCAACCCGGATGTGCCGGAGTCGTTCCGGTTGGAGTTGGCGCACGCGTTGTTGGCGCGGGAGTTGTTCCCGGACGCGCCGTTGAAGTGGATGCCGCCGACGAAGCACATGACCGGTGACGTGTTCCGGGGGAATCTGCTCGACGGGTTCTTCAACCTGGTGGGCGCCATGACGGGGCAGGGGATCCTGCTGGTGGGGATGATGACGGAGGCGGTGGTGACGCCGTGGTTGTCGGACCGGGACGTCGCGTTGCAGAACGTGCGGTACGTGTTGGGCGCGGCGGGCAATCTGCACGAGGATTTCGCGCCGGCGGCGGGTGGGTTCATCCAGCAGCGGGCGAACCGGGTGCTGGGTGAGGCGGTGGAGTTGTTGGAGCGTATCGGTGGGCAGTCGTTGTTGACGGCGATCGCCGAGGGCACGTTCGGGATCATGAAGCGGCCCGCGGACCGGGGCAAGGGCATCGACGGTGTCGCGAAGCACGAGACCGGCTACTACAACCCGGCCACAGAGATGCTGGAGCAGCCGGCATGAGCGAACGCACCGAGCGCAGCGAGGGCCGTGAGGGCATGCCCAGCCGGCACGGCATGACGGGTAAGACGATCGTGCGGCCGTACGGGGACACCACCGGCGACGGGATGGTGCAGGTGTCGTTCACGTTGCCGGTGCCGCACGACAAGCGGGCCGAGGGCGCGGCCGTGCAGTTGGCCAACAAGATGGGCATGGATCCGGCGATGCTCGTGCACGCCAAGCCGATCGGCGACGGGTTCACGTTCTTCGTGGTGTACGGGCGGGTGAACCACCTGGTGGATCTGGACCGGGTGCAGGTGGTGGAGCGGGACTTCCCGTTGTTGTCGGCCAAGGAGGTCAACGCGGTGGTGAAGCGGAGGTTGCGCCGCAAGTTGTCGGTGGTGGGCGCGTGTATCGGCACGGACGCGCACACCGTGGGCATCGACGCGATCCTGAACGTGAAGGGCATCGCGGGGGAGAAGGGCCTGGAGTACTACCGGGAGTTGAAGGTGACCAACCTGGGTGCGCAGGTGAGTGTGCCGGAGTTGGTGGAGGCGGCCCGGCAGGAACGCGCGGACGCGGTGCTGGTGTCGCAGGTGGTGACGCAGCGCGACGCGCATCTGCACAACACGCGGGAGATGTCGGCGGCGTTCCGGGAGGCGATGCCGGCGGGCCGGCGACCGCTGCTGATCGTGGGTGGGCCGCGGTTCGACGAGACGATGACCGGCGAGTTGGGCGTGGACCGGATCTTCGGTCGGGGCACCACCCCGGGCGAGGTGGCCAGCTTCCTCGTGCACGCTCTGATCACCTCCAGGAAGGCGAACGCCGCATGAGTGACCCTCGGCTCGGTCTGACCGTCACCCACCGCCGGTATGTGCCGTACGCGCACGCCCACTACGCGGGGAACCTGGTCGACGGGGCGTACGCGTTGGGGTTGTTCGGGGATGTGGCGACGGAGGTGTGCATCCGCGCGGACGGCGACGAGGGTTTGTTCGCCTCGTACTCGGAGGTGCAGTTCCGCGCGCCGATGAGGGCCGGTGACGTGCTGGAGGTGGTGGCGACGGTGACGCGGGTGGGCACCCGTAGCCGCACGATCGACTTCGAGGCGCGGGTGGTGTGCCGGGGCCGCCCGGACCGGGGCGACTCGGCGGCCGAGGTGTTGGAGCCGCCGATCGTGGCGGTGACGGCGACCGGCACGGTGGTCGTGCCGCCGGCACCGTGAGCGCGAGGAGTGAGCCGGTTCTGCGAGCCCCGCAGTCGCGAACGAACGACAGCCCCGTGAGCGCGAGGAGTGAGCCGGTCCTGCGAGCCCCGCAGTCGCGAACGAACGACAGCCCCGTGAGCGCGAGGAGTGAGCCGGTCCTGCGAGCCCCGCAGTCGCGAACGAACGACAGCCCCGTGAGCGCGAGGAGTGAGCCGGTCCTGCGAGCCCCGCGGTCGCGAACGACGGACAGCTCCGCGTGAGCGTCGTGGTCTGCGCCGACGTCGGGTCGACGTACACGAAGGCGGCGGTGGTCGACCTCGACGGCGGTCGGCTCGTCGGCGCGGCGTCCGCGCCGACGACCGTCGGTTCGGATGTGCTGCACGGTCTGGACGCCGCGGTCGGTGCGGCCCGCGCGGCGGCCGGGGTCGGTGACGTGCCGTGGTACGTGTGTTCGTCGGCCGGTGGTGGGTTGCGCCTGGCCGTGGTCGGTTACGAGCCTCTGGTGACGGCGCAGGCGGGCCGGCGGGTGGGCCTGTCGGCGGGGGCGAACGTGGTGCACGTGGCCGCCGGCCGGTTGGGCGCGGCGGAGTTGACGGCGTTGCGGGCGGCCCGCCCGGACGTGGTGCTGCTGGTGGGTGGCACCGACGGCGGCGACGCCGACACCCTCACCCACAACGCGACCCGGCTGGCGCGGGCCCGGTGGCGGGTGCCGGTGGTCCTCGCGGGCAACGTCGACGCCCGCGACGGGCTGTACGCGGTGTTGGCCGGCGCGGGTGTGCCGGTGACGGCGGCGGACAACGTGCTGCCCCGGATCGGGGTGTTGGCGCCGGGGCCGGCGCGGGCGGCGATCCGGGAGGTGTTCCTGCGGCACGTCATCGGCGGGAAGAAGTTGTCCCGTGGGGTCCGGTTCGCGCGGCTGGTGCGGGCGGCCACCCCGGACGCGGTGCTGACCGGCGTGGAGGTCCTCGCCGACACCGTCGGCGGTGACCTGGCCGTGGTGGACGTCGGCGGCGCCACCACCGACGTGTATTCGGTGTTGACGCCCGACGAGCGGGAGTCCGGCCCGGGTCGGGAGGTGACCGGCACGCTGTGGCGGGCCCGCACCGTCGAGGGGGACCTGGGCGTGCGGTGGTCGGCGCCGGGGGTGGTGCGGGCCGCCGCGGAGGAGCGGCTGCTCGCCGCCGGGGAGCGGGACGCTCTGGCGGTGGCGGCGGCGGCGCGGGCCGCCGACCCGGGGTTCCTGCCCGGCGGGGACGCCGAGCGGGCCGTCGACGGCCGGATCGCGGCGTTGGCGGCGACGGTGGCGTTGCGTCGGCACGCGCGCGGCGCGGCGACCGGGGAACGGGCCGGGCGGGACCTGCGGGAGGTGCGGCTGCTCGTCGGTTCCGGTGGGGTGTTGCGGCACGCCGAGCCGGCGTCGGCGGTGGGTGTGCTCGACGCGGTGCTCACCGATCATGCGGGCGGGTGGGCGTTGCCGCGGGCCGCCCGGCCGGTCGTCGACGTCGACTACGTGCTGGCGGCGGCCGGGTTGCTCGCCGGCGAGCATCCGGTCGCGGCGGCGGCGGTGCTGCGGTGCCACCTCGGCGGCTGACCGGACGGTCCACCCATCGAGACGCGCCGACGCGACACGCCGTGGCGCAGCACACGACAGGCCGGGGTGGGTTGACAGCGGCGGGGGTGCACGCCGTACCGTCTTTGAGTCCTACCACGGGAAGCGGCTGTTGTTCGCTTCGTCCTCTCGTCCGCTGGCCGAGCGACCGGAAGGTTGCGGCGGCCAGGTCCAGCGGGCGGGGGTCGGCGGGGCGGCGCGAACCGGTCGCGGTTACCGGTGTACGGGCAGGGTGAGAGGAACGGCCAGTAGACAACGGCCAGGCGGGGGCAGCCAGTCCACGTCGGGTCGGTCCGAAGGTCGGCGCCGATCATCTTCGCCCCACCGGCCGGGAAGGGCCTGGGAGCGTCGGGGCGCGGCTTACGCCGCGCCCCGATTTCCGTTTCCGGGGCCGCCCGCGGGCCGGTCGGCGGCCGGGCCGGGTAGCCTTCGGCCCGTGATCGTGGTGAGGTGCCGGTGACGACGCTGGACCGGGAACAGCCGCGTGCCACGGGCGGGGCACGCCCGGGCGGCGTGGCGCGTCGCCCGCTGCCGCTGACGCTGGCCGCGCCGGCCGCGGTGCTGGCGGGGCTGGCGTTGCTGCTGGCGTTCCCCCCGTACGGGGTGTGGCCGCTCGCGCCGGTCGGGGTGGCGTTGCTGGCCGCCGCGGCGCACCGGCGGCGGGTGCGCGCCGGCGCCGGGTTGGGGTTCCTGACCGGGGTGGTGCTGTTCGCGCCGCTGCTGGAGTGGACCAACCTGCACACCGGTTGGCTGCCGTGGGTGCTGCTGTCGGTGTCGCAGGCATGTTTTCTGGCGCTGCTCGGCGCCGCCACCGCCTGGGTGTCGCCGCTGGCCGACCGGCGGGCGGCGGCGTGGCCGCTGCTGACCGGTGTGTTGTGGGTCGGGCAGGAGGCGCTGCGTGACCGCATCCCGTTCGGCGGGTTCCCGTGGGGTCGGTTGGCGTTCAGCCAGGACACGTCGCCGCTGCTGCGCCTGGCGGCGCTCGGCGGCGCCCCGCTCGTGACGTTCGCCGTGGCGTTGGCCGGGGGCATCCTGCTCGCCGCCGGGTGGCGGGACTGGTCCCGCCCGGCCGGGCAGTGGCGGCCGGTCGCCGCGCTGGCCGCGGCCCTGGTCGCGTTGCTCGCCGCCGGGCCGGTCGTCCCGGCGGGGGTACGCGGCGCCGGGGACACCGTCACCGTGGCCGTCGTGCAGGGCAACGTGCCCCGCCTCGGTCTGGACTTCAACGCGCAGCGGCAGCAGGTGTTGAACAACCACGTCGACGCCACCCTGAAGCTGGCCGAGCGGGTCGGTCGGGGTGAGCAGGCCCGCCCCGACGTGGTGGTGTGGCCGGAGAACTCCAGCGACATCGACCCGCTGCGCAACCCGGCCGCCGGCTACCGGATCTCCCAGGCCGCCGACGCGATCGGCGCGCCGATCCTGGTCGGCGCGGTGCTGCTCGGCCCCGGCGAGGGTGAGGTCCGCAACGCCGGCCTGCTGTGGCGGCCGGGCAGCGGCGCGGACCTGACCCAGCTGTACACCAAGCGGCATCCGGTGCCGTTCGCCGAGTACGTGCCGCTGCGGTCGATCGCCCGGAAGGTCAGCGCGGAGGTCGACCGGGTCCGCTCCGACTTCGTTCCCGGTGACCGTCCCGGGGTGCTCGACGCCGGGCCGGCCGTCCTGGGCGACGTGATCTGTTTCGAGGTGGCCTACGACGGGATCGTCCGGGACACCGTCACCGGCGGCGCGCAGCTGCTGGTGGTGCAGACCAACAACGCCACCTTCGACGTGGCCGAGGCCCGCCAGCAGTTGGCCATGGTGCGGCTGCGGGCCGTGGAGCACGGCCGTGCCGCGTTGATGTCCTCCACGGTCGGGGTGTCCGGGTTCGTTTCCCCCGACGGGCGGGTAGACGGTGCCACCGGGTTCAACACCGCCGAGGTGGTGGTGCGGCAGATGCGACTCGGGGACGGGCGTACCCCGGCCACCGTGGCGGGGGTGTGGCCGGAGGTGGCGCTCGCGGCCCTGGCGGTCGCGGCCCTGGCCGGCGCGGCGGTGCTGCGCCGCCGCCGGGAGCCCACCGGCGGTTGAGCCGACGAGAGGCGGTGCGACGGTGGGTGTGGCAGCCGGCCATCCCGGGGTGGGGCGGGTCCTCGTGGTCATCCCCACCTACAACGAGGCGGACAACGTACGCCGCATCGTCGCCCGGGTCCGGGCGGCGGCGCCGGCGGTGGACGTGCTCGTCGCCGACGACGGCAGCCCCGACGGCACCGGCGGTATCGCCGACATGCTCGCCCGGGTCGACCCGCAGGTGCACGTGCTGCACCGGCGGAGCAAGGACGGCCTCGGCGCGGCGTACCTGGCCGGGTTCGGGTGGGCGCGTGAGCGCGGCTACGACGCGGTGGTGGAGATGGACGCCGACGGCTCGCACGCCCCGGAGGACCTGCCGGCGCTGCTGCACGCCGCCCGCGACGCCGACGTGGTGATCGGCTCCCGGTGGACGCCCGGCGCGCGGGTGCTGAACTGGCCGTGGCGGCGGCTGCTGCTGTCGCGGGTGGGCAACCTGTACGCGCGGGTGGCGCTGGGCATGCCGGTCAGCGACGCCACCGGCGGGTACCGGGTGTACCGGTCGACGGCGTTGGAGGCCATCGACCTGAACTCGGTGCGGTCCCAGGGGTACGCGTTCCAGGTGGAGTTGTCCCGGCTGGCGCACCGTGCCGGGGTGCGCATCGTGGAGGTGCCGATCACGTTCGCCGAACGGGAACACGGCGACAGCAAGATGAGCCCGTTGATCGTGGCGGAGGCGCTGTGGCGGGTCACCCGGTGGGGGGTGCGGGACCGGCGGGCGGCGGTGCGGGGCCGCCCGCGGGCGTTGGCGCGGTGGCCGTGAGCGCGGGCGTGTCATGCTGGAGGGGCGTGACGACGCACCGGATGGGGTGAGATGCGCCGAGGACTACGATTCATACCACTGGCTCTGCTGCTGTTGACGCTGCTGGAGCTGGCCGTTTTCGTCCTGGTCGGCCGGGCCGTCGGGTTCGGCGCGGCGCTGCTGCTGGTGTTCGCGGCGTCGCTGCTGGGGTTGGTGTTGCTGCGCCGTGAGGGCATGCGGGCGTGGCGGCGTTTCCGGGCCGCCGCGCAGGCCGGGCAGCCGCCGGGTCCGCAGGTCACCGACGGCCTGGTGGGGTTGGCCGGTGCGTTGCTGCTGGCGTTGCCGGGGCTGGTCAGCGGGGTGGTGGGGCTGCTGCTGATGGTGCCGCCGGTGCGCCGGCTCACCGCCGCCGGGGTGCGCCGGTCCACCGAGCGGCGGGTGTCGTCGATGGTCGCCGGTGACCTGTTCGGCCCGCGTCGGGTGCGGGTCTACCCGGGCGCCGCGCAACCGGCGCCCCCGCAGCCGACGCCGACGCCTGAGCAGCCCCCGGCCGCGCATCAGCCGGGCGCGGCGATCGAGGGCGAGATCGTCGACCGCTGACAAGCGACGCTCGTGACGTGACGAAACGCCCCCGGGGTGATCCCCGGGGGCGTTTCGACGGTTTCGGTTTGTTCAGGCGCGTCCGCGGCGGGTGCGGACCTCCTGCAGCCGCTCGGCGAGGATGTCCTCCAGCTCGGCGATGGAACGCCGCTCCAGCAGCATGTCCCAGTGGGTGCGCGGCGGCTTGGCCTTCTTCTGCTCCGGCTCGTTGCCGTCGACCAGCCGGGCGACGCTGCCGTCGAACTTGCACTCCCAGGTCGTGGGGACCTCGGCGTCGACGGCGAACGGCACCTCGAACTGGTGGCCCTTGGCGCACAGGTACTCGCGGGTCTGCCGCGGCGCGAGCTCCGTGTTCCGGTCGGATTCGTAGCTGACCGCGCCCAGCCGGCTACCGCGCAGCATGCGCTCGCCCATGATCGACTTCCCCTCGTCCGTGGTGCTGGTCCTCAGGTGTAACGGCCGGTCACCGCCCACCCATTCCCCACCCACGTCGGATGAGGCCGTCCGCGGGTCGGGAACCTCAAGGGTAACCGGCCGCGACAGCCCCTCGAATCGGTGGAGTGTTCCGGCCGTCACCGGGGATGGTACCGACCACGCGCGCCGGAGGTGACGATGAGCAGTGACGCGCCGGTCGGGGCCCGCCGGGAAGACCTTCCTCCGCCGCCGCGCGGCTCACCGCGCCGGGGTGGGCGGCAACGGCAACGGCAGGCCGGGCAGCCCGTCGATGCTCGTCGCCACGTGCTCCTTGCCGGCGAAGTACGCCGACAGCGACGCGTCGTCCTCCCGGGCGAACCGGCGGCCGTGCAGATCCCGGTCGGTGTCGTAACTCATCAGCGGCACCGCGTAGCCGCATGTGTCGCGGATCAGCTCGGCGCGCACCACGATCACCGCCCGCAGGCCGTGCGGGCCCGGGTCGATGTCGGGGAAGTGCCGCAACAGGTCGGGCCAGCGCGGGTCGTCGCGGAACACCGGCTCACCGCGCCCGTGCACCCGCACGATCGTCGGCGGGCCGGCGAACGCGCACCACATCAGCGTCACCCGGCCGTTCTCCCGCAGGTGGGCGATGGTCTCGGCGTTGCTGCCGGCGAAGTCGAGGTAGGCCACGGTGCGTTCGTCGAGCACCGCCAGCGCGCCGCGCAGCCCCTTGGGGGACAGGTTGACCGTGCCGTCGCCGGCCAGTGGGGCGGTGGCGACGAAGAACACCGGCTGCGCCTCGATGAACTCCCGCAGCCGGCCGTCGATGCGCTCGTACGTCTTTCCCATGCCAACATCCTGGCCCGGCGGGCCGCCGCCGCGCTGCCCCGTCCCGGTCCGTGGCCGGGCTCCCCGGATCGTGGTGCGGCACGGCCCCCCAGAGGGCGCGGTCTCCGCCTGGACGCCGCCGGCGGACGGGTCAGCCGGCCCGCGAGCCGAGCGCGGCCAGCGCCCCGGCCAGGTCGCTGACCTGGTCGGCGAGCTGCCCGACGCGCCGTTCGGCGGCGTCCCGGTCGGCGTCGGCCGCGACCAGCCGGGCCGCCGACTCCTCCGCCCGGGCCTGCGCGGCGGCCACCGCCCGGCGGGCCTCGACCAGCTCGGCGGCGAGCGCCGCCACCTCCGCCCGGGCCGCGTCCGTCGCCGCGACCGCCTCGGCGCGGGCGACGTCGACGCGGTCCCGCTCGGCGCGCACCGCGTCCGCGGCGGCGACCGCCTCGGCGCGGGCGGCCTCCGCCCGGTCCCGCTCGGCGCGGGCCGCCCGCGCGGCGGTCGCCTCGGCGTCGGCCCGCTCGGTCGCCGTCTGCGCCGACCGGCGGTCCTCGACCGCCTGCGTCCGGGCGGCCTGCGCGTCGGCGCGCGCCGCGTCGGCCTCGGCGCGCAGGCGCTGCGCCCGGTCCAGGGCCTCCGTGGCGGACCGGGTGGCGCGTTCGGCGTCGGCGCGGGCGGTGTCCCGTTCGGCGGTCAGCTCGGCGGCCCGCTGCCGCTCGCCGTCGCGTTCGGCCCGCACCGTGCGCAGCTCGGCGCGGGCGGCGTCACGGTCGCGTTCGGCCTGCACCCGCAGCGCCTGCGCGGCGCCGGCCTCGGCGCGGGCGGCGTCGCGGGCGGTCTCCGCGGCGGCGGCCCGCTCGACCGCCGCCGCGGCCGTCGCCTCCGCCCGCTCGGCGCGCTGACCGGCGGCGTCCCGGTCGGCGTACGCGGCCCGGGTCTCCTGCCGGTCCCGGGCCGCCGCGGCGGCGGCGTCCTCGGCGTCGCGGCGGGCCTCGTCGCGTTCGGCGTGCGCGGCGGCGACCTGCGCGGAGGTCTCCGCGCGCACCTCGGCGAGCTGCCGCTCCACCCCGGCCGGGGACAGCTCGGCGTGCAACGCCTCGGTGAGCGTCTCCACCACCTGGTCGAGCCGGTCCACCGCCTCCCAGGTGCGGGCCACCTGCCCGGGCAGGCCGGGGGAGTTGCGGTGCCGCATCCGCGAGTTGCGGGCGGCCCGCTGGCAGGCGCCGTCGTTGTCCCGGCAGTAGCGGAACGGACGGCCGGCGCCGGCGCGCTGCGGCACCTCGCGTCCGCAGTGGGCGCAGGGGCGGGTCTCGGTGGTCAGGTCGGCGTCCATCGGGGGCGAAGTCTAGTGGCCGCCGTCGGCGCGGGCCGCGCCGTCGAGGGTGTAGCGGCGCTGCACCAGGACCGCGACCACCATCACGGCGGCGGGCAGCAGACCGAAGCCGTACCGCAGCGCCGCGAGGGCCTGCGCCGACTGGGTGACGGACTGCCCGACGGTCGACGCGACGAAGCCCCCCGCGGCCAGGCACAATGCGTACGCGTAGGGGCCGAGCGCCGCGCCGGTGGCCTCGGTGGCGGTCCACACCCCGGTGTAGGTGCCGGCCCGCTCGGCGCCGGCGGCGCGGATCACGTCGGGCAGCATCGAGAACGGCAGTAGCTGCATGCCGGCGAACGCCACCCCGAGCACCGCCACGGCGGCGACCAGCACCGGCAGCCCGGCCGGCCGGCCGACCGCCAGCACCATCGACCCGGCGGCGAACGCGACCTGCGCGCCGAGCAGCGCGCGTTGCTTGCCGACCCGCCGGGCCAGCCCCAGCCACGCCGGTGTGACAAGCAGTGCCGGCGCGACGAATGCGGCGACCAGCACCGTGGCCAGCCGGGCCCGGCCCAGCTCGTACTGCGCGTAGTAGGGCACCCCGGCCAGGACCAGGTGGGTGGTGGTGGACATGGCCAGGTACGCGCCGGCCAGCCGGCGGAACTGCCGGTCCCGCAGGCTCGCCGCCAGCGTCCGCCAGCCGCCGGCGCCGGGCCCGAGCGTCGGGGCGGACGCCGTGCGGCGCAGCCGGCCGATCCCGGCCACCCCGACCGCCATCGCGGCGAGCATGCCGGCGGCCAGCGCCACGGCCATCCGCAGGTAGCCGCCGCGGGTGGCGGCGTCACCGCCGGCCAGCAGCGGCGCCAGCAGCCCGGAGACGAGGATGCCGAGCGTGAGCACCACCATCCGGAAGGCCATCAGCCGGGTCCGCTCGTGATAGCCGATCCGCAGGTCCGCCGGCGTCGCCAGGTAGGGCACCTGGTAGGCGGCGAACAGCAGGTTGCCGGCCACGAAGAACACCGCCACCCAGGCCGCCGCGCCCGCGCCGGTCAGCCCGCCGGGCACCGCGAACAGCACGGCGAACGCCGCCGGCAACGCGCAGCCGGTCAGCAGCAGCCGCCGGCGGTGGCCCCGGCGGGCCTGCTCGAGGTCGCTGCGGTGCCCGACCCACGGGTGCAGCAGCACGTCGGCGACCTTTGGCAGCAGCAGGGTCAACCCGGCCAGCCACGGCGTGACCGCGAGGACGTCGGTGAGGAAGTAGAGCAGCAGCAGGCCGGGCACGGTGACCCACACGCCCATGCCCAGCGACCCGGCGGCGAACCCGAGCAGCGGGCCACGCGGCAGGGCGACGGTCTCGTGTCGCTGCTGCGTCCCGGTCATCATCGGCACCCCAATCCAACGGTTGCTGGATTGTAGGGGTGACAATGGCCGGATGACCATGCCCCGCCGCCGGCCGGGCCGGCCCCGCCGCGACGACCAGCGACCCACCCGCGACCTCGTGCTCGACGCCGCCACCGCGCTGTTCGCGCAGCGCGGCTTCGACGCGGTCAGCGTCCGGGACGTCGCCGCCGCGGCCGGCGTCGACGTGGCGACCGTCGCCCACCACACCGGCGCCAAGGCGCAGCTCTACGACGCCTGTTTCGCCCGGGTGTTCACCGCCGAGCGGGCGGCGCTGGAGGCGGCCGGGGAACGCGCGCGCGCCGCCCTGACGGCCGGGCCGACCGATGCGCTGCGCGCCCTGCACGACCTGGTCGACGTGTTCGTCGACTTCCTGGAGGACCGGCCCGAGACGACCGCGCTGTGGCTGCGTCGTTGGCTGGAGCCGCAGCGGCACGCCGAGCTGGACCGGCGCTACGCCGCGCCGCTGTACGCGCAGGTCGAGCAGTTGCTGGCCGCCGCGTCCGCCGCCGGGGCGCTGGTCGAGCCGGCCCCGCACGTGACCGTACGCAGCCTGGTCTGGGCGGTGCACGGGCACGTGGTGGCGCTGGCCGCGGGCACCGGTTCCGGGGCGCGGGAGCGGCGGGAGTTCCGCGCGTTCGTGCACCGGTTCCTCGACGGGCTCTACCCGCCGGCCACGGCTTGACGACGGCACGCCCGCCGGGCAATTATCCAGCAGTCGTTGGATTAAGGGGGGCGGTCATGGCGGCACCACCCAGGGTGGCGGTCATCGGCACCGGAGCGGCCGGGCTGGCCACACTCAAAGCGCTCGCCGACGTCGGCGTGCCGGCGGTGGCCTTCGAGACCGCCGACACAATCGGCGGTCTCTGGGTCTACGGCGCGCCCGGCTCGCCGGCCTACCGGACGCTGCACCTCAACACCAGCAAGGGGCGCACCGAGTTCGCCGACCATCCGATGCCGGCCGACTGGCCCGACTACCCCGACCACGCCCGCGTCGCCGGCTACCTCGACGACTACGCCGACCGGTTCGGCCTGCGCGAGGCGGTGCGGCTGCGTCACACCGTCGACCGGGTCACCCGCGCCGGCGACGGCTGGCGGGTACACGCCGAGGGCCCCGCCGGGCCGGTCGAGGTCGACGTCGCGGCGGTGGTGGTGGCAAACGGGCACAACCGGGTGCCGCACCGGCCCGAGCCCTACCCGGGCGAATGCGCCGCCGAACAGATGCACAGCCACGACTACCGCGGGCCCGAGCAACTCGCCGGCCGGCGGGTCCTGGTCGTCGGCGGCGGCAACTCCGCGATGGACATCGCGGTCGACGCCTCGTACGCCGCCACCCGGACGCTGCTGTCGCTTCGCCGCGGCGTCTGGGTGGTGCCGAAATACCTGCTCGGCCGTCCCTCGGACACGCTCAACGGGGCGCTGGCCCGCCACCTGCCCTGGCGGCTGCGGCAACGGATCAGCCAGGCCACGCTGACCGCCGCCGTCGGCCCACCCGCCCGCTACGGACTGCCCGCCCCGACACACGGCTTCCTCCAGGACCACCCGACGCTCTCCGACACGCTGCTGTCCCGGCTCACCCACGGCGACATCCACGCCCGGCCCGGGATCGCGCGTTTCGCCGGCGGGCGGGTCGAGTTCACCGACGGTCGCGTCGACGCAATCGACCTGGTCATCTGGTGCACCGGCTACCGGGTGCGGGTGCCGTTCATCGACCCGAGCCTGCTCGGCGACGGCGCCGACCGGCTGCCGTTGTACCGGCACGTGTTCCACCTGGACGCCGCCGGGCTGGCGTTCGTCGGGCTCATGCAGTCCACCGGCGCGGCGTTCCCGCTGCTGGAGGCGCAGGCCCGGCTGGTCGCCGCGCGCCTGGCCGGCACCTGGGCGCCGCCGGATCCGGCCCGCCAGGCCGCCGCCTGCCGGGCTGAGCTACGCGCCGCCACCGCCCGCTGGGGGCAACGCCGCCCGCACATGCGGGTGGACTTCGACGCCTACCTGGCCGAGCTGCGCCGGGAACTGGCCGCCGGCGCGCGGCGCGCCGGAGCGACCCGGTGAGCGCGCTGGCCGGCCGCCGGGCGCTGGTCACCGGCGCGCGGGGCACCTTCGGCCGGCGCCTGGGCGACGCGCTGACCGCCGCCGGAGCGCACGTGGTCGGGCTGGACCTGCACGCCGACACCGACGCCACGCCGCCGGTGCTCGGGGTCGACCTGACCGATCCGGCCGCGACGGCACCGGCGGTGGCCGCCGCCGTCGACCGGCTCGGCGGGCTGGACCTGCTGGTCAACAACGCCGGCGTCGGCGGACCGGCGCCGGCCGAGCTGCCCCCGGACGAGGTGGTGCGCCGCCAGTTGGAGGTGAACCTGCTCGCCGCCTGGCGGACCACCGCCGCCGCACTGCCCGCCCTGGAGGCCACCCGCGGTCGGGTGATCTTCGTGGCCAGCCGGATGGCCGTGCTGCCGCTGCCCCTGGCCGCCGCATACGGGGTGAGTAAGCGGGCGCTCGTCGCGTACGCCGACGCGCTGCGTCACGAGGTCGGCACACACGTCGGAGTCAGCGTCGTCTACCCCAGCATGGTCCCCTCCCCGATCCACGACAGCACAGAGGCCGCCGGACTGTCGCTGAGCGGGGTGTCCCGGCCGGAGCCGGTCGACGGGGTGGTCGCGGCGATCCTGCGCGCCGCCGCCGCCCGCCGCGCCCCCCGGGACGTGGCCACCACCCGACGCGGCCGGGTCGAGCTGATGCTGGCCCGGCACGCGCCGGGCCTGGCCGACCGGCTGGTGCGGCGTACCGTCGCCGGCCGCATCGCCGCGGGTGACCTCGACGGCGCGGCGCTGGCCGCCGGGATGCTCCGGCGGCACCGGCGGGCCGGCCGGTAGCGTGCTCGCCATGCCCGTGTCGCCCTACATCGCCCGGCTGCGTCAACACGTCGGCCACGACCTGCTCATGCTCTACGGGGTCAGCGCCGTGGTGACCGACGACGCGGGGCGGGTGCTGCTGGCCCGCCGGGGCGACAACGGCCGCTGGTCGGTGCCGGCCGGCACCGTCGACCCGGGCGAGCAGCCCGCCGACGCGCTGGTGCGCGAGGTCCGGGAGGAGACCGGCGTCGACGTGGCCGTCGACCGGCTGGCCGGGGTGGCCACCCACCCGGTGGTCTACCCCAACGGCGACGCCTGCGAATACCTCAACGTGTGGTTCCGGTGCCGGGCCGTCGGCGGGGCGCCCACCGCCGACGGCGACGAGTCCCTCGCGGTGGCCTGGTTCACCCCCGACGCGCTGCCCGACCTCGACGACTGGGCCCGGCTGCGGATCGACTCCGCGCTGACCGACGGCGCCACGCCCTGGTACGCGGCGCCCGGGGAGCACCATCCGGCGCTGCGCCGCCCGGACAACCTCTGATCACCCGACGCTGGTGTCGCGCACGGTCAACCGGGGCTCCAACAACGTCACCTCCGGCACCGGCTCGTCGCGCAGACGCCGCATCAGCAACGTCACCGCCTGCCGGCCCACCTCCTCGGCCGGCACCGGCACGCAGGTCAACCCGGACGGCTCGGCCAGCTCGTCGGGGCAGACCGCGACCACCGCCACGTCCTGCGGCACCCGGCGACCCAGCAACGGCAGCGCCGCCAGCACCGGGCCGACCGCCGACTCGTTCTGCACCACCAGCCCGGTGACGTCGGGATGCGCGTCCAGCAGCGCCGCCAGGTCCCGGCGCACCGCCGCCGGACCCTCCTCGCAGGACCGGGTCACCGCGTCCACGCCGAGCCGTGCGGCGGCGGCCACCACCCCGTCGCGGGTGCGGTGGGCGAAACCGGTGCCCCGGTCGTAGACGGCGGCCGGGGCGCCGAGCAACGCGACGCGGCGGTGCCCGGCCGCCGCCAGGTGCTCCACGCACAGCTCCCCGGCCCGCCGGAAGTCCAGGTCCACACAGGCCAGGCCGGTGCTGTCGGCCGGATGCCCGATCAGCACGCCCGGCAGCGCCAACTCCCGCAGCAGCGGCACCCGGGAGTCCTCCAACTCCACGTCCATCAGCAGCACACCGTCGACGAGCGCGCTGCCGGCGATGCGGTGCAGCCCGGCCGGGCCCTCGTCGGCGGTGACCAGCAGCACGTCGTGGTCGTAGCGGCGGGCGGTGGTGACCACCGCGGTCGCGAACCGCATCACCACCGGCACCTGCATGCCGGTGCGCAACGGCAGCACCAGCGCGATCACGTTGGCCTTGCGGCTGGCCAACGCCCGCGCCCCGGCGTTCGGGTGGTAGCCCAGGGCCCGGACGCTCGCCAGCACCCGGCCGCGGGTGGTCGCCGAAATGGTGCGCTTGCCGCTGAGCACGTACGACACGGTGCTCGCCGCCACCCCGGCGTGGCGGGCCACGTCGGCGATGGTCACCTGCTCGCCGGCCGCCCGGCCGCTCACCGGGCGACCCCGCAGCGCCGCGCCACCGACCCGACCGGCACGTCGCCGCCGGTCACGGTGAGCGCCCCGACCAGCCGCACGTCGCGGGCGGAGCGGCCGACCAGCACCGAGTGGGTGGCGTCCTCCACCACCGCCGCGGCGCGGTCGGCGTCCCACCAGCACAGTTCGGCGGTACGCAGCCGCAGCGTCACCCGGGCCGCGCAGCCCGGCTCCAGGGTGACCCGGGCGAAGTCGCGCAACTGCCGCAGCGGCTGCTTGACCCGGGAGCGTCGCTGACGGGTGTAGAGCTGCACCACCTCGGTGCCCGGGCGGCGGCCCGTGTTGGTGACCTCGACGCTCACCTCGACCTCCTCGCCGGCCTGCGCCGTCGCGGTGCTCAACCGGAGATCAGCGTAGTCGAACCGGCCGTAGCTGAGTCCGTGGCCGAACGGGTACAGCGGCTCCCCCCGGTGGTAGAGGTAGGTGGCGTCGGCGCCGATGACGTCGTAGTCGAGCAGGTCGGGCAGCTCGGCGGTGTCGGCGTACCAGGTCTGGGTGAGCCGGCCACCCGGGTCCTCCGCGCCGAGCAGCACGTCGGCGAGCGCGTTACCGTGCTCCTGCCCGCCGTGGGCGCTCCACACCACCGCCGGCAGGTGCTCCCGCGCCCAGCCGACCGCGTACGGGTAGCTGCTGGTCAGCGCCAGCACGGTGCGCGGGTTCGCCGCGTGCACGGCGCGCAGCAGCTCCTGCTGGCCGCTGGGCAGGGTCAGGTCGGCCCGGTCCTCGGTCTCCCGGCCGTTGACCATCGGATGGTTGCCGAGCACCACCACGGCCACGTCGGCGGCGGCGGCCAACGCGGCGGCCTCGGCGGCGCCGTCGACGCGCAGCTCCACCGTGAACGCGGCGGGGTCGCCGGTGGTGACGCTGAGCCGGCCGTCCGGAGCGACGCCGACGTGCCGCCCGGTGGCCAGGTGGTGCAGCAGCGCGGTGCCGTCGGGCCGGTGCTGCGGGCGGAACGTCTCGCGGACCACCCAGCCACCCGGACCGGGCCGGTCGACGACGAGCGCGCCGGCCTCGTCCGCGCCGACGTACCGGCCGGAGTCGACCGCGCGCAGCGCGACCACCCCGTGGCCCCAGTCGACCACGTCGAACTCGGTGGGCGCCGCGTCGGCCAACGCCAGCGGCCCGCCGTCGGCGCCGCGCACCGCCCGGCCGTCGACGCGCAACGCGACCCGGTCCGCGCCCGGGTGGGTGGTCACCTCCGGCAGCCGCCCGAGCAACCCGGCGTACGGGCTGACCGCGTACGGCAGGGTGCCGCTGTACCAGTCGGTGAGCACCGTGTCGGCGAGCGGGCCGAGGACCGCGACCTGCAGGTCGGCCGGAAGGGGCAGCAGCCCGTCGTTGGACAGCAGCACGATCGACTGGCGGGCGGCCTCGCGGGCGAGTTCCCGGTGGGCCGGGCAGTTCACCACGTCGGCCGGCACGTCGGCGTACGGGTCGTGGCCGGGCGGGTCGAGGTCGCCCAGGCGCAGCCGGACCGACAGGATCCGCCGGACCGCCCGGTCCACGTCGGACTCGTTGATCAGCCCGCGCGCCAGCGCCTCGGTGAGCCGGTCGACGGTGGGCGCGGGGTCCTCGTCGTCCTCGGTGAAGCTGTCCACGCCGGCGCGCAGCGCGGCGGCGAAGCCGGTCACGTGGTCGGGCAGGTGTTTCTGCACGCCGGCGATGTTGCCGACCGCCCCGGCGTCGCCGACCACCATGACCTCGTCGTCGGCCCAGCCGCGCAGCTCGCCGTTGATCAGTGGGCTCAGGTGCGCCGGCACGCCGTCGACCAGGTTGTACGACGCCATCACGGCCACCGCCGCGCCGGCGGCCAGCGGCGCGCGGAAGGCCGGCAGCTCGTACTCGTGCAGCACGCGCGGCGGCAGGTCGCTGGAGGTGACGGCCCGGTCGGTCTCGTTGTTGTAGCCCAGGAAGTGCTTGAGGGTCGGTGCGGTCCGCAGGAGCGTCGGGTGGTCGCCGCGCAGCCCGCGCGCGTAGGCGGTGGCGAGGTGGCCGGTCAACCAGGGGTCCTCGGACCAGCCTTCCTCGTTGCGGCCCCACCGGGGGTCACGTAGCGGGTTGACCACGGGCGCCCACACGTTCAGGCCGACCCGCCGCGGGTCGGCCCGGTGCTTGGCGCGCACCTCGTCGCCGGCGGCGGCGCCGACGGCCCGGATCAGGTCCGGGTTCCAACTGGCGGCGAGGCCGAGCGCCTGCGGGAACACGGTGGCCTCGCCGAGCCAGGCCACGCCGTGCAACGCCTCGGTGCCGGTGCGGAACGCGGGCAGGCCGAGTCGGGGGACCGGGGCCTGCCACTGGTGCAGCAGGCCGAGCTTCTCCGGCACGGTGAGCCGGGCGAGCAGGTCGTCCAGCCGGTGGTGCGGGGTGCGGTCGGTCATGTCGGGCGCCTCCGGGTGGGCGTGCGGGCGCCCGCTCCGCCCGTCGAAGCGCTTCGACGGACGAGTCGGTGGTCGGCGGCGCGCACGCGCGTGTAAGCGGGTGGTGGTGGGGCCGGCGGGGTCGGCCCGGAGCGTTGGTGAAGCGCTTCGACAACCGCCGGAGAACACGCCGCCCGCGGAAGTGCCCGGTCCCGGTGGCGGCGCTTCCGAGGTTGGCACCCGGCGGCGGCGCGGTCAAGAGTCACGCGGCAGGCAGTTGCCCGGCCTCCACTGTGGCCAGCGCGGCGGTGGCGCCACCGAGCGCGCTGGCCGCGGACCCCAACGCGCTGGCCTCGATCCGGACCGTGGCCGGTGGTCCGGCGCTGCGGGCGGCCAGTTCGGCGCGGGCGGCCGGCAGCAGCCACGGCGCGAGCGCCGCCAGGTGCCCGCCGACGGCGACGACCTCCGGGTCGAGCAGGTCGACCAGGACGGACACCGCCTGCCCGAGCTGCCGGCCGATCTCGGTGAGCCCGGCACGCACCGGCTCGTCACCGGCGCGGGCGAGGGCCTGGATCCGTTCGATCTCCGGCAGGTAGTCGGTGATCGGGCCGTCCAGCGCCGCGTCGGGCAGCAGACGGCGGACCACGGCGTCCACGCCGGCGAGCGCGGTCAGGCAGCCCTGCCGGCCGCACCGGCACGCCGGCCCGTCGGGTGCGCCGGCCAGCACGGGCAGGTGACCGATCTCGCCGGCGAAGCCCCGGCCGCCGCGCAGCAGCCGGCCGCCGCTGACCAGGCCGGCGCCGATGGCCAGCCCGCCGGTCAGATGCACCAGGTCGGCCGTGCCGGCGTACGGGCCGTGCCGCAGCTCGGCGCAGGCGGCGAGGTTGGCGTCGGTGTCGACGCCGACGGGGAAGCCGGGATCGTGCAGCGCGCGGCGCAGCTCGGCGGCGAGCGGCACATCGCGCCAGCCCAGCGCGGGCGCGGCCGGCACGGCGCCGGCGGCGTCGACGAGTCCGGGCACGCCCACGGTGAGGCCGAGCACGGTGCGGTCCGCGCCGGTGATCCGGGTGACCGCCCGGCGGGTCAGCGCGGCGAGCGCCCGTACCGTCTCCTGCGGGCCGGCGGTCGCGGCGGCGAACGCCCGCCGCCAGGTGAGCAGCGGCCCGCCGGTCAGGTCGGCGGCGACCACGACCAGCTCGTCGGCGCCGATCTGCAGGCCGAGCCCGACGTATCGGGAGCCGTCGAGCACGAGCATGGTGGCCGGCCGGCCGACCCGGTTCTCGGTCAGCCCGGTCTCGCGCAGCAGCCGGTGCTCGATCAGCTCGCTGACCAAGCTGGAGACGGTGGCCTTGTTGAGCCCGGTGTGCGCGGCCACGTCGGCGCGGGAGCAGGGCGCGTGCCGGCGCACGTGGCGCAGCACCACCGCCCGGTTGGCCACCCGCACGTCGCCGAGGTCGGCCGTCTGGACCGGCCGGTCGATGCTGATCACGTGGTGCCCGCCTCCCGCGCCGCCGACCATCGAGTTCGGCTACAGCTTAAACTAAATAGGCGCGGCGCCCGTCAGGTGCCGAACCAGGGCTCGAACGGAGTCACCGGCACCGGTTCGCCGTTGAGCGTGATCCGGCGCGGCGCGTCCGCGCCGACCACGCTGACCCGGCGGACGTCGAGCGGCCCGTCCACCCGGACCCGCAGCGTGTCGCCGTCGCGGGTGGCGGTGACCGTGGTGTCGCCGCCGTCGTCGTGCACCACGCCCACCCCGTCGACGCCACCCCACGAGACGAGTGTGACCTCACGGAACGGGCCCTCGGCGACGGTCGTCGCGGGCGGCGCCACCGGCACCAGCGCGCCCCGACGCACGTACAGCGGCAGCCGGTCGAGCGGCACGCGTACCCGCAGGTGCCGGCCGCCGGCGTGCCGCTGCCCGGTGGCCGCGTCCAGCCAGTCGTCACCGGCCGGCAGGTAGACGGCGCGCTCCCCGCACGGGTCGAGCACCGGCGCCACCAGCAGGTCGGTGCCGAGGCGGTACTGGAGGTCGCTGGTCCAGGCGGTCGGGTCGTCGGGGGTGTCGACGAGCAGCGCCCGCATCATCGGGGCGCCGGTGCGGGCCGCGGCCACGGCCGCCGACCACAGGTACGGCAGCAGCCGGTAACGCAGCCGCAGCGCGGCCACCGCGTGGCGTTCCGCCTCGGGCGGGAAGTCCCAGGGCAGGCGGCTGGTGGTGCCGTGCAGCCGGACCAGCGGCGACAGTGCGCCGAACTGGGTCCAGCGCACGTACAGGTCGGGTTCCGGGGTGCCGTGGAACCCGCCGGTGTCGTGGCTCCAGAACGGCACCCCGGACAGCCCGTGGGACAGCCCGCCGCGCAGCGTGCTGGCCATGCCCGGCCAGGTGGCGTTGACGTCGCCGCCCCACTGCGCGCTGTGCCGCTGCCCGCCCAGGTACGACGAGCGCGCCCAGACCGTGCGGTGCCCGGCGACCTCCTCGGTGACGTCGGCGACCACGTCGTTGAACAGCAGCGCGTAGACGTTGTGCAGTTCGACGCCGCTCATGCCGTTGTGCGCCACCGCGTCGGCGGGTACGGCCTCGGCGAAGTCGGTCTTGAAAACCGCGACGCCCTGGGCCAGCAGGGGGCGCAGCAAGCCCTGGAACCAGCGCACCGCCGCCGGGTGGTGAGGTCCACGATGGCGCAGACCGGGTAGCTGCCGTGCCAGGTGTCGGCGACGTACGTGGCGCCGTCGGGGCGGCGCAGGAAGTAGCCGGCGGCCTCCGCCTCGGCGTAGAGCGGGCTGCCGGTCATCAGGTAGGGGTTCATCCACAGGCACACCCGGAAGCCCTGTTCGGCGAGGTCCTTGAGCATCCCGGCCGGGTCGGGGAACGCCTGCTCGTCCCAGCGCAGCTCCGACCAGCGCCCGGCGACCTGCCAGTAGCAGTCCAGGTGCAGCACGTCGCAGGGGATGCCCCGGTCCCGGATCAGCCGGGCCCGCTCCCGCACGCGCTGCTCGCTGTCCGGGAAGAACCCGGAGGAGATCCACGCGCCGAACGCCCACTTCGGCGGCAGGTACGGCCGGCCGGTGAGCGCGTCGAGCCGGTCCAGGACCTGCGCCGGGGTCGGGCCGGCCAGCACGTAGTAGTCGAGCAGGTCGTCCGGGACCAGCAGCTGCACGCTGCTGTGGGTGCTGGTGCAGACGTCGAACTGCACCGGCAGCCCGCTGTCGACGAGCACGCCGTAACCGCGGTCGGACAGGTAGAACGGCACGTTCTTGTGTGACCGGTCGGACTCGCCGCCGAACGCGTCGAAGTTCCACATCAGGGGCCGCTGGCCGCGCTTGTCCAGCGGGGTGAACTTCTCCCCGAAGCCGACGAACCGCTCGTCGCCGGGTGCGACGAAGCTCTCGTGCCAGGCGACCGGCTCGCCGTCGACGGTGGAGCGACCCAACGGCAGGGTGCGTCGCCGGCCGCTGATGTCCCGGGTGCCGCTGTCGCCGGCCAGCAACAGCCGACCGTCCGCGGCGAGGAAACGCAGCCCCCACGGGTCGAGGCGGATCTCGGCGACCACGGCGCCGGCGTCCACCCGCGCGTACGTCTCGTCCACGGTGACCTCGGCCGGGTGCGGTTGCGGCCGGGTCAGGTCCAGCGCGCGGGCGGAGCGGCTGCGCACGGAGAGGTCGTCGGTCAGGCGTACCCGCAGGATCCCGTCCCCGGCGGCCTCGACGCGGCCGACGAGCGTGCGACCGGAGCCGCAGGTGACGGTGAGCGTGACACCGTGCGGGTCGGTCGCGGCCACGCGCGCCCGCAGCACGTCGTCGGCGCCCTCCTCACCGGGGGCGCGGACCGGCAGGTCGGGCGGGTCGGCCACGAACGTCTCGTACGGGACCAGCGGCGGGCGGTACGGCATGGGCGTCTCCTCGCGGCGACACGGGCGGTCCCGCAAGTTTCTTTGGAACCACAACTAACTGTCAATGATCGACGGCATTGACTTTCCGCCCCACCTGTTCCTACTTTGGCGCAGATGACAACTAAAGCGCTGTGGAGCGACGGCGGGCTCCGCTACGGCGGCGACTGGAACCCGGAGCAGTGGCCGCCCGAGGTGTGGCGCGACGACGTCGCCCTGATGCGCGCGGCCGGCGTCGACCTGGTCACCGTCGGCGTGTTCGCCTGGTCCCGCCTCGAACCCGCCCCCGGCCGCTACACCCTCGACTGGCTCGACCGGGTGCTGGACCTGCTGCACGACAACGGCATCCGGGCCGCCCTGGCCACGCCCACCGCCTCCCCACCGCCCTGGTTCACCCTCAACCACCCCGGCGCGCTGCCGGTCACCGCCGACGGGGTACGCCTGCACCACGGCAGCCGGGACACCTACTGCGCCGCCGCGCCCGCCTACCGCGCCGCCGCCCGCCGCATCGCCGAGGTGCTCGCCGCCCGGTACGCCCACCACCCCGCGCTGGCGCTGTGGCACGTGCACAACGAGTACGGCACCACCTGCCACTGCCCGCACGTCGAGGCCGCGTTCCGCCGCTGGCTCACCGACCGCCACGGCGACCTCGACGCGCTCAACGACGCCTGGGTCACCAGCTTCTGGAGCCAGCACTACTCCGACTGGGCGCAGATCGGCCCGCCCCGCGCCACCCAGTACCTGGGCAACCCCGGCCACCTGCTCGACTTCCGCCGCTTCTGGTCCGACACCCTGCTGTCGGCGTACACCGAACAGCGGGACCTGCTGCGGGCGGCGAACCCGTCGGTGCCGGTGACCACCAACTACGTCCTCGGCGACTGGGTGCCGGTCGACCACGCCCGGTGGGCGCGCGAGGTCGACGTGGTCGCCGTCGACCACTACCCGACGCGGGTCGACCGGGGCGCGGAGGAACAGACCGCGCTCGCCGCCGACCTCGCCCGCGGCTGGGCCCGCCACGGCGCCGGCCGACCCGCGCCGTGGCTGCTGATGGAGAGCGCCCCCAACCAGATCCACACCGCCGGGCGGATGCACACCAAGGAACCCGGCCGGATGACCCGGCACAGCCTCGCCCACGTGGCCCGCGGCTCCGCCGGGGTGATGTTCTTCCAGTGGCGCGCCCCGGCCGGCGGCGCGGAACGGTTCCACTCCGCGGTGGTGTCCCACGCCGGCGCGGACACCCGCGTGTTCCGCGAGGCCAGTGACCTCGGCGCCGCGCTGCGCCGGCTCGAAGGGACCGCGACCGGCCACGTGCAGGCGCGGGTGGCGATCGCGTACGACGCCGCCAGCGGCTGGGCGCTGCGCCACCCGGGGATGCCCCGCGACGGCCTCGACCACCCCGGCGAGGTGGCCGCCGCGCACCGGACGCTGTGGCACGCCGGCATCACCGCCGACCTGGTGATGCCGGGCGACCCGCTCGACGGGCACCGGCTGCTCGTGCTCCCCGCCCTCTACCTGGCCTCCGACGCCACCGCCGACTGGGTACGCCGGCACGTCCACGCCGGCGGGCACCTGCTCGTCACCTGGCTCAGCGGCGTCGCCGACGAACACGCCCGGATCCGCCTCGGCGGCTACCCCGGCGCCTACCGGGACCTGCTCGGCGTGCGGGTGGAGGAGTTCCACCCCCTCGCCGACGACGAACGGGTGCCGTTGACCAGCGGCGGGATCGGCCGGATCTGGTCCGAGACGGTGCACCTGGCCGGCGCCGAGACGGTCACCGCGTACATCGGCGGGGTGCTCGACGGCCGCCCCGCGGTCACCCGCCACCGGATCGGCGCCGCCCGCACCTGGTACGTCTCCACCCGACCCGACGACGACACGTACCGCCGGCTGCTCGTCGACGCGGCCCGGCTCGCCGGCGTCGTCCCGACCTGCCCGGCGGCCCCGCCGGGCGTCGAGGCGGTCCGCCGCCGCGACGGCGACCGGAGCTGGCTGTTCCTGCTCAACCACACCGACCGGCCGCAGCGGGTGCCGGCCACCGGACACGAACTGCTCACCGATGCGCCGGTCGACGACGCGGTCACCGTGCCGCCCGGCGGCGTGGCGGTGCTGCGCGAACCGCCCGGCTGACCCGCGTACCGCCTCAGGGCGTGGCGACGGCGGCGCGGGAGCGGTCGGCGGCGATCCGCACCGCGAGCCCGGCCAGCACGGTGCCCATCACGTACCGCTGCAGGCGCGCCCAGGCCGGGCGGCGGGTGAGGAACGTCGACACCGCGCCGGCGCTGAGCACGATCACCGCGTTCACGGTCAGCGCGATGCCGATCTGGGTCGCCCCGAGCAGCAGGCTCTGCACCGCCACGTGCCCGCGCGCCGGATCGACGAACTGCGGCAGCAGCGACACGTACAGGATGGCGATCTTCGGGTTCAGCAGGTTGGTCACCAGACCCATGGTGAACAGGCGCCGGGGCCGGTCCGGCGGCAACGGCAGCGGCGTGAACGCCGACCGGCCGCCCGGGCGCAGCGTCCGCCACGCCAGCCAGAGCAGGTATGCCGCGCCGGCCAGCTTCACCGCCGTGTAGAGCGGCGGGACCAGCACGAACACGGTGGCGATGCCGGCCACCGCGGCGGCCAGGTAGACCAGGAAACCGACCGCCACCCCGAGCAGCGACACCAGACCGGCCCGCCGCCCCTGGGTGACCGAGCGGGACACCAGATAGACCATGTTCGGCCCGGGCGTGAGCACCAGACCGAGCGCCACCAGGGCGATCCCCATCACCGCACCGAACGTGACCACGCCGCCTCCCGCCGTAGACCCTGCCCGGACCCTACGCCGCCCGCCGCCGCCGGGAGGTCCGGGCTCGCGGCCGGGGCCGGTGACGCGCGACACTCGACAGATGCCCGTCGTGCTGTCCGCCGCCGCCACCCCGACCGCGCCCGGCCTGCTGCTGCGACCGTGGCGCGACGGCGACGCCGAGGCGTTGCTGGAGGCGTACCGGGATCCGGTGCTGCGCGCCTGGACCCGCTGGCCGGTGACCACCCGGGCCGAGGCGCGGGCGTTCCTGCGCCGCGCCCGGCAGGGCTGGGCCGCCGACCGCCGGTTCAGCTTCGCCGTGCTGGAACCCGAGCCGGCGGGGGAGCGGCTGGTGGCGTGCGTGGTGCTCAAGGAGGTCCGACCCGGCTGCCCGGCCGCCGAGGTCGGCTACTGGACCGCCGCCCCGGCCCGCGGGCGCGGCGTCGCGCCCCGCGCGGTCGACGCGGTCACCGGATGGGCGTTCACCCGGTTCGCCGCCGCCGGCCTGACCCGCATGGAGCTGTTCCACCAGGTCGACAACCCGGCCTCCTGCCGGGTGGCGGAGAAGAGCGGGTACGCCTTCACCGAGGTGCTGCCGGCCCGCCCGCCGTTCCCCCGCGACGGCCACCGGCACGTACGCCGGCTGCCCTGAACCGGCGCCGGCGACGTGCCCCGGCGTCGCGTCACCGGCGACGTGCCCCGGCGTCGCCGAGCAGGCGCAGCAGCAGCCGAGGCTCACCCGGCCACGCGTCGAGCAGCACCTGCCGGGGCACCTGCCGCCCGGCATAGCGCAGGGCGAGGGCGACCACGACGACGTCGTCAAGCGGGCCGATCACCGGCAGGAACTCCGGGATCAGGTCGATCGGGCTCGCCAACCAGATCGCGGCGACGACGATCGCGACCCGGGCCCGGCGCGGCACCCGCGGGTCGCGGCGCAGGCGGCGCACCGTGGTCAGACAGTCGGGCAGGAACGCGGCCAGGTCCCGCAGCGGCCCCGGCGGCAGCCGTCGGGCCAGCAACACCAGCACCGCCCAACCCGCGACCACGCCGGCCGCCGCCACCGCGAGTCCGACCAGCCAGTCCCGCACGCCACCGCCCTTCTCTCGTCCGCCGGCACACTACGCGCAGCCGGCCGGGTTCCGCCTTGATCGCGACGCGCCGGTGCACCTGCACCATCAGCCGGCAGGCAGGTCCCGCGTCAGAAGGATCTGGACCGCGTCGGTCACGGTGGCGGTGGTGAAGTCGGGTGCGGGGCCCGTGAACTCCTGAAACGTTCGGGTCGGTCGCAACCAGATCGTGTGCAGGCCGGCGCCGTGACCGCCGGCGATGTCGAGTGTCAGGTCGTCGCCGACCATCCACCCACCGCGCTGCGTGGATGTCCCGCATCGTTGCGCGATGATCTGGAAGATCGTCGGATCAGGCTTGCGGATGCCCACCTCGTCGGAGATGCAGCAGCCGTCGACGAGGGCGTCCAACCCGGTACGGCGGATCTTCCCCTGCTGGTTGTCGGCCATGCCGTTGGTCACGATCCCGATGCGCCAGCCCGCCGCGCGCAGCTGCCGGAGCGCGTCGCGGTCCTCGGCTCGGCAGGAGACCAACTCGGGCATGCGCCGGCGGTACTGCTGCCAGAGGTCCCCGGCGGCCTGCCGGAGCGCGAATTCGTCGCGGACCGCGGCGAAGAAGGGGCCTCGGGGGCCGGACATGTGTGCGTCGGTGGCGATCAGCCAGGTCAGGGCCTTGTCGTCAAGCCCACGATCGGTCACGAACTCTTCCGCCCATGCCCGGAACGCCGCCTGACGGTCGATGAGTGTGTCATCGAGGTCGAACAACGCCAGTCGCTGCATGGTCGCACAGTAGATCACGGTTCGATCGATCCGCCCGGGCCGGATACGGTGTATGCGGGAGGTGACGGCGGTGACGTACGGCTGGGAGGCCGCGGTCGAGGCGCAGATCCGCTCGGCCCAGGAGCGTGGGGAGTTCGACAACCTGCCGGGCGCCGGCAAGCCGATCCCGGGCCGGGACGCGCCCTACGACGAGGGCTGGTGGATCCGAGGTTTCATGGAGCGGGAGCAGATCCCGTCGGACCTGATGCTGCCCACCCCGCTGCAACTGCGCCGGCGCATCGAGCAGCTCCCCGACGAGGTGCGGGACCTGCCCACCGAGGAGGCGGTCCGGTCGTACGTGGCGGTGCTCAACGCCGAGGTGGTGGCCTGGCTGCGCACCCCCACCGGCCCGCGCGTGGTGGTCCGCCCGGTCGACGTCGACGAGGTGGTACGCCGCTGGCGGGCCGACCGGCAGCGCGCCGTCCCGGCCACGGCCGTCGAACCGGTGCCGCACGTCGCCCGTCCGGCGCGGACCCGGCGGCGGTGGCGCTGGTGGCGCCGCTGAAACCCGCCCCGGTTCACCGCATCGTCATGGTCTCCGGTCACACGGTCCGGCCGCCGACCGCGGCCGTCCCGAGACGTCAGGTCCGGTCGGTGGCGCGCTCATCGCCGCGGTCAGGAACGTGATCGCCCAGTTCCGGGCGGCCTGGCCCGTTTCCGGGGGGAGGCTGGCCGGAGGATCCTGGTGGTAGACCCCGACGCGGTCCACGGCGGTCACGGCGAGGATCCCCCGCATCCGGAACCACAGCTCTTCCTGGGGGAGGCCGGGCAGGGCGCGCTCGAAGGCCGCCACGAAACGGTCGCGGACCGTGTCCGTGGCTGGGCCGGTCCAGTTGCGCACCTCCTCGGCGGGATCGCTGAGGATCATCACGATCAGCCGGGACGTCCGGGCACCGCCCTCGTCGCCGGCCCGCATCCGGTCGAACAGCGGCCCCGCGAACGCCTCCACCAGGTCGGCGACGGGCGGGTCCGGGGTCTCGGCGAGCACCCGGTCGAGGCCGGCGGCCTGCGCGGCGGTGATCGGCTCGATCACCCGGCGGGCGACCGCGGCCAGGAGTTCCGCCTTCGAGCCGAAGTGGTACCCGATGGCGGCCAGGTTCGCTCCGGCGCGGTCGGTGATCGCGCGGATCGAGGCACCACGGTAGCCGTGCTCGGCGAACAGGTGCTCGGCCGCGTCGAGGATCTGGGTGCGGGTATCGGATGACCCCATGAGCAGCTACTCTACAGACGTACGATTTAAACGGACGTATGAATGACTGGGTGGGATAGACATGAAACTGCTGGTGTACGGCGCCGGGGTGTGCGGCAGCCTGCTCGCCGCCCACCTGCACGAGGCCGGGCACGACGTGTCGCTCCTGGCCCGGGGCGAGCGCCTGGCCGCCCTGCGCCGGCACGGCGTGCGGCTCGCCGAGCAGACCAGCCCGACCGTCCGGCGGGTGCCGGTGCCGGTGGTCGAGCACCCGGACGGTGCGTACGACCTGATCGTCGTCGTCGTCCGCGCGCATCAGGTGGACGCGGTGCTGGAGTCACTCGCCGGCCTCGAAGGCGACGTGCTGTTCCTGGTCAACTGGGCAGCCGGCGCGGCGCCGCTGGGCGCGGTGATCGGCCACGAGCGGGTGCTGCTCGGCTTCCCCACCGCCGGCGGCACGATGGACGGTGACGTGGTCCGCTACCGCGCGCCCACCTTCCTGAACCGCCTGGCCCCGATGCCGATCGGCGAACCCGACGGCCGCGCCACCCCACGGCTGGAACGGATCGCGCGGGCGTTCCGCGCCGCCGGCATCAACGTCAAGGTCGAGCCGCGGATGGACGCCTGGCTCACCACGCATGCCGCGTTCGCGACGCCGCTCGGGCAGGCGGTGTACGCGGCGGGCGGCCCGGTGGCGCTGGCCGACGATCCGGACGCGATCCGCCACATGATCGGCCTCATCCGGCAGAACCTGGCCGCCATGCCGAGCCCGCCGGTCCCGCGCGGATTCGGTGCGTTGCGGACGCTGCCGGAAGGGCTGCTCGTAGCCGTGCTGCGGCGTTTCCTGCGCAGCTCGGCGGCGCTGCACAGCGGGCTCAGTAACACCGCGCCCGCCGAGGCGGCCGAACTCGCGCGGACGGCCGAACAGCTACGAGCCGCCGCAAAGGTGGGAAGGCGGTAGACGCTCCGCATGCGCCGGGACGGAGCCTGCCGGGGACCGGCCGCCCGGTCTGACGACCGGAGGGCGATCGCGAACCGGGCCAGGCGCGGGCGTCGCATCGTGGCCAGACGGTCGGGCCACGTCGCGGACGCTGTTCGTCCGCAGCCGGTGGCGTTGGGGGCGTCAGCCGATCGCGGCTCGCCAGGTCCACGACGTTCTGCGGGGCTGCTCGCCCAGCGCGGCCCGGCCGGTCAGCCAGAGCAGCACCGACGCCGGGTCGCCGGCCGGCGCGTCGGGAAAGAGCCGCTGCACCACCCCGGCGCACAGCCCGGCCGGCATCGACCAGCCCAGGTCAAGGCCGGCGGCCACGTCGTGGGTGTGCAGCAGGGTCTCGGCCACGCCCATCGCGGCGAAGCCGCCCGGATCGCAGGGACCCCAGTGCCAGGCCCGATCCGTCGGGTCGGCGCTGTCCACCAGGGCGGCCAGCATCCCGGCGGCGGCGGTCGCCACGGCCAGCACGTCGGCCGGTCGCGCGTCGGGGCGTACGCGCAGGTCGAACGGGAGATACGCGTCGCCGGGACGACCGGCGACCTGACCGGCGTACCCGGCCAGGTCGTGCGCGACGTGCGCGGCGGTGGTCCAGCACGACCAGTCCAGGTCGCCTGCGCGTACCGTCCAGTCCCGGTCGGTGACCGGCCCCAGCGCGGCGGTCATCGCGGCGGCGGCGCGGCGGACGTCCGTGCCGTTCACCGGCGCCGCACGCGCAGCACGCAGGTCAGCATCGGGAGGGTGAACTCGCCGTCGGCGGTTTCCGGCCGGCTGGCCAGGAACGCGCGGATCCGGCCGAGCGTGCGCTGCCGTTCGCCTGCCGGCATGACCAGCATGCCGGCCCGCGTGGCGAGCGTCGCCACCAGGGAATCGGCGGTACGGCGCTGCCCGTGCGGGAACTCGGCCTGCTCCGGCGCGTCGAACCGAGCGGGTTCGCCGTTTATCGGCAGGTGCATCCGCGCCGTCTCGACCCGCCAACCGACCGGCGTGTCGCGGGGGCCGACGGCGGCGCTGCCGCTGACCTCGGCCAGCCCGGCGACCCAGTCGACCCGGTCGTCCAGGACGTTCCACAGCCCGGCCAGGACGCCGCCGGGCGCGAGGACCCGGGCGATCTCGGGACCGGCCACGGCCATGTCGAACCAGTGCATGGCGTTGCCGGCGACCACGGCGTCGACGGAGCCGTCGGGCAGCGGGATCGCCTCGGCGCTGCCGGGCAGCGCGCGGACGCCGGGCAGCGCGCGGCGCAGCTCGGCCAGCATCGCCGGGTCCGGCTCGACCGCGATGGCGTCGACGCCGACCGCGTTGAGCGTGGCGGTGAGCTTGCCGGTGCCCGCGCCGAGGTCGAGCACCCGGCGGCCGGGCGCGGTGTCGAGCGCCCAGCGCACCGCGGCCTGCGCGTAGTCCGGGCGGTGCTCGGCGTACGCGGTCGCCGCCGCGCCGAACGACGAGGAGTGCCGGAGCTCATGCTGTTCCATCGTGTTCCTCTCGTGCGCCTCAGCGCTCGCCCGCGCCCCCGGCCAGCGCCGCCATCAGGGGCAGCGGGTTGATGTAGTCGCGGTACGACACGACCTGGCCGTCCCGGACCCGGAACACCGCGATCACCGTCTGCTCGAACGGCGCGCCGGTCGCGACGACGGTGCCCACCGCCTCGTACTCCACGACGACCACCTCGGGGTCGGTGGTCTCGTGCGTCACCACGTCGCGGTGCTCGTCGAAGGTGATGAGCGTCCCGGCCGTCTCGGTCAGGTGTCGGCGGATCTCCGCGCGCCCCCGCACCCGCCCGGGCACACCCGCGGGTCGGAACGGCCACTCGATGTATCCGTCCGGGGCCATGGACGCCACGAACGCCTCGACGTCCTGCTCGCGGCCCGCGCGCAGGACCCGTTCGACGACCTCCCGCGACGACGCTGCCATCGATGCCTCCTTCGTGGATGCGGTAGACGGGTCAACCGTAGTGCCGGTCGCGGCCCGGCGGGGTGCCCGAGCCTCCGCATTGATTTAGCGAATTACCGCTAATGAAAATCCGCTAAATCACCGCCACGAAAGCCGCAAATCGCACGCACACCATAATGACAGTTCTTGTGCGTAAGTAATCAGCCTGGTGTAATCGGTCGCGCAGCCCGCCATCGGTCCCGCCGTGAACTCAGGGCCGGTAGCCGGCCTTCGCGGCGGCGACCTCGGCGGCACGCCGCTCGCGCCATCGCCGCTGGGCGTCGCTGTTGCAGCGGCGGCACACCCTCCGGAGCCGCCCGGTGGCCGGGTCGAGCTCCCGGTCGTGCCCGTTACGGCACGTCGACGGCTGCCGACGCTCCCGACAGTTGTCGGCGTGACTGAGCTGGCGCAGGTGGGTCGGCTCGATGCAGTCGGGGACGCCGCAGTCGTGACGTACCTCGAGATCGGGCCGGTAGCTACCCACGAAGACCGCGTACGCGGCGACGTGCGCCCAGGCCCGACCGGCAAGCTTCTGGTGGACGCCACGTCGGCTGCCGTAGCCACGCACGACGAGGCAGCCGCTTGGTAGTCGCTGCGACCGCGCCAGCAGATAGGCCCTCAGCGACTCCTCGGTGAAGTGGCGGGACAGCCCGGTCACCTGAGACAGCATCCGGTGAGCATAGGCAGCGCCATCTCGCCGAGGTGGCGGCATCGGTGCGAGCGGGACACCTCCACCTCGGCGAGGTGGCGTCGATCATGCGCCCCGGTGGAGCCAACCCCGGCCGGAGCGGCTTCACCGGGGCGGTCAGCCCTGCGTGCGGTCGTCGATCTCGGTGCCCGACTCGCCGGGCCGGGCACCGATCGCCTCCTCGGCGGCCCGGCCGCCGGTGCTCTCGTCACCCTGCCGCAGGGAGCTGCGGGGCAGCCCCGCCAGGTGCGCCGGGTCCTCGACCGACTGGTCGGGCCAGTCGTCCTGGGTGCCGTCGGCCAGCCCGGCCCGGCGCAACACCTCGACCAAGTCGTCGTGCGACAGGCGCTCGGCATCCGAAATCCCGGCCCCACGCGCCATCGACCGCAGCGTCTTCAGGTCTTCGCTCGCGAATGTCTCGGCCATGCCGGAGCCTTCCCGGCGCCCAAGACAAGGAAACCTACCCCGGCCGGCCGTACGCTTTCGTTCCGCGGTGGGTGGTCCTGCGCCGAAACGAGCCCGATGGGGGAGACGCGCGGGCTCGACCCTCTGGTCGAATGGTGACCATGCCGCCAGCACGTCCCGGTCGTATGCGCCCAGGACCGTGGCCCGGCCGACTACGTCGCGTCCGAGTGTCCGCCGCCGACCCGCCTCGCCGCGACCTGGCCGCCTGGACGGGGGTCGCCACCGCCCTCGTCGCCGCCCTCGGCGCACTGGTCTTCAACGGCATCTCCGCCGTCACCACCAACCGGCAGACCGAACAGGCCCGGCAGGGCCAATTGACCGACCGCTACGCCAAGTCGGTGGAGCAGCTCGGCGGCGCCTCGGCCGAGGTGCGCCTCGGTGGCATCTATGCGCTTGAACGCCTGATGCGGGACTCACCCGCGGACCAGCCCACGATCGTCGAGGTCCTCGCCGCCTTCATCCGGGACAACGCCAACCGGCGGACCGTCACCGGCGCTGTCCCGACCGCTTCAGCCGGGGCGGACCCGCGCTCCGCCTACCGGCACCGGGAGGAGGACATCCTGGCGGCGATCGCGGTCCTCGGTCGGCGTGACACCCGGCACGACACCGCCCGACAGCGCGTCGACCTGTCGTTCACCAGCTTCGCCGGACTGAACCTCACCGGCGTACGCCTCGCCCGCACGACCCTCACCGGCGCCGACTTCCGCGGCGCGGTTCTCAGCGGCGCCGATCTCGACTACTCCATCCTGGCCGGAGCGGACCTGCGCGAGGTCAGCATGCGGATCACCTCCCTGCACTGCGCCGCGTTGACCAACGCGAACCTGACCGGCGCGGATCTCACCGGCGCCGACCTGTCCGGCGCGCGGCTCGACCTGGCGCGCCTGGACAACGTGAACCTGGACGGCGCGACGCTGCCCGCGGCGGCGGACCTCGACCTGTCCGTGGCCAGGGGAACTCCCGATCCGAGCGGGAGCGCGACGGCGCCCTGGCAGTGCTGACCGGGGCAACGACCACCGGTGCGCCGTCCTCGGCGGCCCGCTCACCGGCGGGCGGGTTTGCGCTCCGGGCGGGGACGGCCGCGCTCCGGGTCGACGCCGACCTGGACGGCGAAGGCCG
Organism: Micromonospora sp. WMMD1128; assembly: GCF_027497235.1. NCBI lineage: Bacteria > Bacillati > Actinomycetota > Actinomycetes > Micromonosporales > Micromonosporaceae > Micromonospora > Micromonospora sp. WMMD1128. The sequence continues at coordinate 2,993,979 of NZ_CP114902.1, read as the reverse complement.
GATCGACGGCGAGCAGCGGCCGGGGGCCGAACAGCGCCATCGCGGTCAGCAACGCGTCGGTGTCCCGGCCGGCCCAGGTGGGACGGCGTTCGGGGTCCAGGTCGGCGTGCTCACGGCGTAGCCGGCGCAACAGCCGGCGGGCGGCGGCGCCGGTTTCCGGCACCTCGGTCAGCCACCAACCGCCGAGCGCGGTGGCCAGGCAGCACAGCAGCAGCCCGGCGACCGAGGCCGGACCACCGGCGGTCCGGCCTTCGACGGCGCTCTCCAGCAGCCGGGTCACGCCGACCGCGGCGACCAGGAACAGGGGCACGGTGCCCAGGGCGACCCGCCGCCGCTGGGCGCGGGTGAGCAGCCAGCCGTCGCGGACCAGCCGGCCGACCATCCGGCGCAGCGCCCGGCCGACGTCGGGGTCGGCGAGGACCGCGGCCCAGGTCTGCGGGCGGCGCAGCGCGGTGTGCAGGGCGCGGACCAGGGCGGCCGGCCGGTGCGGCGGTGGGCCCTCGGCGTGGAGGGTGGCGAGGTCACCGACGCTCACCCCGCCGGCGCGGCGCAGCGCGGCCACGCCGACCTGGCAGGCCAGTAGCGCCCGGTCGGTGAGGTACGCCAACTCGACCTGGTCGGGTGTCGCGCCGCGGGTCCGGCGGCCGGTCGACTCGCGTACCGCCAGGGCGACCGCGACGGCCACGGCGACCGCGCCCAGGTAGTCGAGGAGGAAGAGCGGCCCGCTGACACCCCAGAGCATGGCGACAAGTATGGCCCGCGGTTTTCGGGGGGCGGCACGGCCCGCGGTGTCGCCGGCCCGGATGACCGGAAAAGCGGTGGCGGGGCGTACCGGGCCGGCGCTAGCGTGCCGGCGATGCGCATCCGCGACTGCACCGACGCCGACTGGCGGCACATCTGGCCGATCGTCGAGGACGTCATCACCGCCGGCGACACCTTCGTCTACGACCCGGCGTGGCCGGCCGAGGTGGCGCGCAAGGTGTGGATGGAACGCCCGCCGGGGCGTACCTCGGTGGCGGTGGACGACGACGGCACGGTGCTCGGCACCGCGAAGATGGGCCCCAACCGGCCCGGGCCGGGGTCGCACGTGGCGACGGCGAGCTTCATGGTCTCCGCCGCCGCCCGCGGCCGGGGCGTCGGCCGGGCGCTGTGCGAGGACGCGCTGGACTGGGCCCGCCGGGCGGGTTTCGCCGCGATGCAGTTCAACGCCGTGGCGGAGACCAACACCGCGGCCGTGGCGCTCTACCTGCGGTTGGGGTTCACCGTGATCGGCACCGTGCCGGAGTCGTTCGCCCACCCGACGCGCGGTCGGGTGGGACTGCACGTCATGCACCGGTTCCTGTGACCGGCCCCGGCGAGCGCGTCGGAGCCGGCCGGGAAGTGTCGGGGGCTCCGGTTAGGTTCGCCCGGACGACAGCCGCCGAAGGAGCCTCGCGATGACCACGCTCACCGACCGTCCGCACACCGCACTGTTGGTCATCGACGTGCAGAACGGCGTGGTGGGCGACGCCCACGACCGCGACCGGGTGGTCGCCAACATCGCCGCCCTGGTCGACCGGGCCCGCGTCGCCGGCGTGCCGGTCGTCTGGGTGCAGCACCGCGCCGAGCATCTGCCCGCCGACAGCGAGCCGTGGCAGATCGTGCCGGAGTTGACGCGCCGCGACGGCGAGCCGCTGGTGCACAAGACCTACGGCGACTCGTTCGAGGGCACCGACCTGGAGCAGGTGCTCGCCGCCGCGCGCGTGGGTCGGCTGATCGTGACCGGCGCGCAGACCGACGCCTGCGTCCGTTCGACGTTGCACGGGGCGTTCACCCGGGGCTACGACGCGACCCTGGTCGCCGACGCGCACACCACCGAGGACCTGTCCGCCTACGGCGCGCCGCCGCCGGCGCAGGTCATCGCGCACACCAACCTCTACTGGGGTTTCCAGAGCGCCCCGGGCCGCACCGCCGGCACGGTCGACACCGCCGACGTCGACTTCGACGCCACGGTCCCGGCCTGACCCCGCCACGGTCCCGGCCTGAGCCCGCCACGGTCCCGGCCTGAGCCCGCCACCGTCCGGGCCTGGCCGCCGGGCGCCCGGACGGAAAACGCCTGGCCGTCTCCGGGGGCCGGTGGCAGGCTGCCGGTCATGACCGCTCAAGCTCTGGCGGGGGCGCTCGCCGACGAGCGTCGCCGCGTCGCGTTCGCCGCGATCGCGCTCGGCGCCCGGGACGTGCCCGACGTGGTGGCCCGCACCGGCCTGTCCGCCCGCGACGCCGCCACCGCCGTGCGTCGACTCACCGACGCGGGCGTGCTGGTCGACGGCGCCCCCGGGCTGCGGGTCGACGGTGACCGGTTGCGGGAGTTCGCCCGGGCCGGCGCGGCGGCGCCGGCGGCACCGGCGGCCGACCCGCGCGAGACGATCCTGCGCACGTTCCTGCGCGACGGCGCGCTGACCCGGCTGCCGGCGCAGCGCGGGCGCCGCCGGGTGCTGCTGGAACACATCACCGCGCGCAGCTTCGAGGTGGGGCGGCGCTACCCGGAACGGGCGGTGGACGACCTGCTGCGTCCCTGGTGCGCCGGCGGCGAGGCCGACCACGTGACGCTGCGCCGCTACCTGATCGACGACATGCTGCTCAGCCGCGAGCACGGTGTCTACTGGCGGACCGGCCCGTGACCGGCCACCGCCCTCGCCCGCGGCGGGAAGGCCGCCGCGGGATCGACGGCTTGACGGCGTGGCGACGCCGCGCTAAAACAGAAACCGGAAGTTGAGTCACCTCGACTCAACACGAGACCTTGGATCAGGAGAACCGAGGAGGCAAGGGCCATGTTGATGCGTACCGACCCGTTCCGTGAGATCGACCGGATCGCCGAGCAGTTCTTCGGCACCACCGCCCGCCCGGCCGTGATGCACCTGGACGCCTACCGCGACGGCGACCACTTCTACGCCGCCTTCGACCTTCCCGGCGTCGATCCGGACAGCATCGACTGCACCGTCGAACGCAACGTGCTGACCGTCCGCGCCGAGCGACGCCGCCCCACCGGCGACAAGGTCGAGCTGGTCGCCGCCGAGCGGCCGATGGGCACGTTCACCCGGCAGCTGTTCCTGGGCGACACGCTGGACACCGACCGGCTGGAGGCCGGCTACGACAACGGCGTGCTGACGCTGCGCATCCCGATCGCCGAGCGCGCCAAGCCGCGGCGCATCACGGTCACCGCGCCCGCCGAGAGCAACGGCCACCGGCAGCTCACCACCGCGTGAGCGCCTCACGCCGACGCGGGGGACGCCGGAGCGCCGGCCGCCCCCGCGCTGGCGTCGGCGTCGGCCGGATAGAGCCGGGTCAGCGCCCGCGCGGTCGCGGTGAACCGGTCGCGCAGTTCCGCCGGGGCCAGCACCTCCACCTCGGCGCCGAGCTTGAGCAGCTCGGCGTGGGCGTGACGCACCGACTCGATCGGCACGGTGGTCTCCAACCAGCCGTCCGGTCCGGGTTCGCCGGCCGCCGTCCGCGCCGCCCGGCTCATCTCCGGCGGGAAGACGTACGGCATGAACTCCAGCGCGGCGGCGGTGAGCCGGATCCGCGCCTGGTCGCGGTAGACGTCGCGTTCGTACCGGGCGGTCCACTCCCGCCAGTAGGCGGCCAGGTCGAACCCGTCCGGCCGCTCGTACCGCTCGTCGGTGACCGCCGCGTCGAGCACCGCGCCGACCCGGTAGGTGCGCAGCTGATCCGCGCACCGGGCGACCAGATACCACCGTCCGGCTTTGAGTACCACGCCCAGCGGGGCGACCAGCCGGGTGACCTCCCGTGGGGCGCGCCAGCGCCGGTAGCGCAGCCGCACCCACCGGTCGTCCCACACCGCGCCGGCGAGCGTGGCCAGGTGCGGGGTGGCCTCCGGGTGACGGAACCAGCCGGGCGCGTCCAGGTGGAACCGCTGCCGGATCCGGCCGCTGCGGTCGGCCAGGTCGTCCGGTAGCGCCGCGCGCATTTTCAACTCGGCGGCGGCCACCACGGACGCCAGGCCCAGTTCCGCGGCGGGGCCGGGCAGTCCGGTGAGGAACAGCGCCTCGGCCTCCGGGCCGGTGAGCCCGGTGAGGCGGGTCCGGTAGCCCTCCACCAGTCGGTAGCCGCCGGCCGGGCCGCGGTCGGCGTACACCGGGACGCCGGCGGCGCCGAGGGACTCGACGTCGCGGTAGACGGTCCGCACCGACACCTCCAGGGCGTCGGCGAGTTCCTGGGCGGTCATCCGCCCCCGGGTCTGCAGGAGCAGCAGGAGGGAGACCAGCCGGCTGGCGCGCATCCGGTGACGGTAACCCGTGCCGGGAATCCGGTCGGCGGCGCGCCTCGTCGCGAAACGCGCCGCCGACTGAGAACCTTTCTCACATGCTGCGTCCCGAGGTGCTTCCCCGCGCGCGTCCCGCCCTGCCCGGTGGCCCGGCCGACTTCACCGAGGCGTGGCTGCGCAACCGCCGCCTGTCCGAGCACACCCGCGACGCGTACCGGCGGGACGTCACCGGTTGGTTGCGCTGGTGCGCCGAGCGCGGGTTGGAGCCGCTGCGGGTCACCTTCCTCGACGTCAACGCGTACGGCCGGGACCTGGAGTCCACCCCGCGCGGGCGGGACGGCCGCCCGCTCACCCCGGCCACCGTGGCCCGCCGGCTGTCCGCGCTGTCGAGCTGGTACGACTTCCTGGTGAAGCTGGGGGCGGTGCCGGCCAACCCGGTCGCCGCCGCCGACCGGCCCCGGGTCGACCGGGACCACTCCGCCACCGTCGGGCTGAGCCCGGACGAGGTCGACGCGCTGCTCGCCGCCGCCGAGGCCGACACCGGCCCGACCGCCGCCCGGAACCGGGCCGTCGTCGCGCTCCTGGCCGACCTGGGGCTGCGGGTCGGCGAGTTGGTCTCGCTGAACCTGGCCGACCTGGGCGCGGAGCGCGGGCACCGCAGCGTCCGTTTCGTCGGCAAGGGCGGCAAGGTACGCCGCCGCGCGCTCACCCCGGGCACCGCGTACGCGCTCGACGCCTACCTGGCCGACCGGGCCGCCGCCCATGGTGTGACGGTGCCGGAGCTGACCGGTCCGCTGCTGGTCACCGCCTCCGGCGGGCGGCTGGACCGGCACGCCGTGTTCCGGCTGGTGCGCCGCCTCGCGCAGACCGCCGGGATCGCCGCCTGGGCGCGGTTGTCGCCGCACTCGCTACGGCACGCGTTCGCCACCACGGCCCGCTCCGAGGGGGTGCCGCTGGAGGACGTGCAGGACGCGATGGGCCACGCCGATCCGCGCACCACCCGCCGCTACGACCGGGACCGGCACAACCTGGACCGGGACCCGGCTTACGCGATCTGGGCGGCCCGGGCCCGCCGACGCGGCTGAGCGTCGAACCCGGCCGTAGTTCGGGTCGCGGTCGCCCGCGGTCCGCTGCGCTGATCCCTCAGACTGGAGCACCGGGGCGGCGGAGGGCCGCCGCCCCGGTGCTCCAGTCAGCCGGGATCCCGTTCCGGCCGGCCGGTCAGAAGTTCTTCGTGAAGTCGTACAGCACCAGCGCGGTGTCGTCGAAGTACGGTGACGCCACCCAGGTCGCCCGGTCGGCCCGGCTGTTGATGCCGTTGACCAGACCCCACTGCCCGTCGTAGTTGATCAGCCAGGAGCCGCCGCTCGCCCCGCCGGTGAAGTTGCACGGGGTGATCTTGATGGTCTGCGTCCACACCGCCGGGTTCTCCTGCACGGAGCTCGCGGCGCACTGCTTGAGCCGGCGGCCGTTGAACGGTGCCTCCGCCGGGTAGCCGAACGCGTTCATGAACTGGTTCACGCCTGCGTTGACCCACAGACCCTGCGCGCCGTACCGGTTGATGTGCTGGCCGCCCTGCGTGCCCATGACAGCCACGGCCATGTCCTCGGCGAAGTTCGAGTCGTTGATCCACGCCGTCATGGTCCACAGCCCCGTCGCGGTCCAGGTGCCGAGCGGACGCGGGTTGGCCGCATCGCCGTTGTACGCCGGGACGAAGGTCCAGTTCGAGGCCAGGGTGCCGCCCCGGCCGCCGTGGATGCAGTGGCCGGCGGTCCAGACCTCGTTGCCGGCGGCCGTGTTCACGATCGTGCCCGAGCAGACGTAGTTCTTGCCGTCCATGGTGAAGAAGACCTTGCCGGCCGTGAACGCGGTCGGGTGGCTGGTCGGCAGGTTGGGGTCGGTCGCCTGGGTCGTCATACCCCCGGTGGTGGCGCCGCGAGCGGGCGGGACGATCAGCTCCTGGCCGCTGTTGCGCGGCGCGGGCGCGGACTTGAGGCCGGCCTGCGGCACCGTCAGGGCGCGCCGGTACTGCTCGGACTCCTCGACCGGGCGCGCGGCGCGCATCCGCGCCGGGGTCCAGTACGCGGCCAGCACCGCGTCGCGCGACAGCCGCTGTCCCGCCGCCGCCTCGGCGGCCCGGGTCGCGTCCGCGGTGACCGTCGGGGTGAAGCCGGTGATCCCGGCGGCGGCGGCGCCGGGCGCGTCGGCCACCGCGTCGCGTTCGGCCGCGTCGGCTCCCGGCCCGACGACCAGCACGGGCACCACGATTGAGGCGATCGCCAGGGCCCGAAGGGCCCGTCGTGATCCGGTCGACCAAACCTTCATCTGTGCGGTCCTCCCTTTGCGGCGCCACCTGTCGCAGCGCCTCTGCGTACCGTGACCCTGGGCCCTGCGCACGTTCGGGAGGGCCGATCATGGACACGGCTGGACAGGGTTGGACACGCCTGGACGGCAGCGCCGGCGGGCCGCGGCCCGCCGGCGCCGGATCAGTCCTTGCGGCGGGGGCACAGGCAGAACGGCTGCCCGATCGGGTCGAGCAGCACGGTCCAGCCCACGCCGCCCGGCTGGAACTCGGGTCGCGTCGCGCCGACGGCCAGCAGGTCCTTCTCGGCCAGCGCCACGTCGTCGACGACGAGGTCGAGGTGGTAGCGCTTGGCGCCGGTCTCGTCCGGCCAGACCGGGGGTGTCCAGCCGGGCACCAGGCCGAAGCCGATCGAGGTGCCGCCGGAGACGATCATGGCGTACTCGGCCTGGCTGTGGGTGATCTCCCAGCCGAGGGCGTGGGCGTAGAAGGCGGCGTGCGCGGCCGGGTCGGAGCTGTCCAGGTTGACCATCGCGAGGTCGGCGTGTGTCGTCATGGCGGGCAGTCTGCCGACCCTACCTGCCATCTCCTGTCAGGTACGTCCGGCGGATCGGGGCGGAGGGGCGGGCCCGGCGCAACCGGCTGCGGGCCGCCCACCGGTTGCCTACCGTCGGTGGTGATGGGCAGGGAGCAGGTGTGGCACCGACCGGCCCGGCGTCGCCAGCCGCTGCGCGCCGGTGCGCTGGCCGCCGGCCTCGGGCTGGGCACCTGCCTGATCGGCGTGGCCGGCCTCGCGGTGTGGAACGCGCAGGTGGTGTTGCAGGCCGGCGGGCCGGTGCGGGAGACCGCGGACGGATTCTTCCGCGACGTCGCGGCCGGCGACACCGACCGGGCGTACGGGCGGCTGTGCCGCGACGCGCGTAGCCGGTGGAGCCGGGCCGGGTTCGGCAGTTGGGTGCGGACCCCGCCGCTGGTCAGCGGCTACGAGATCGTCGACGTGTCGGTGACGACCCGCGCCGGCCGGCCGCGCGCCACGGTGGTGGTGCGGCTCAACCGCGACGGCGGCGGCAGCGAGGAACGCGAGTTGCCGGTGGTGTCGGAGGACGGGACGTGGCGGGTGTGCGGGGACCCGTTCTAGCGGCTCAGGCGCGGGGGCCGAGGTCGCCGGAGCGGTAGTGCCGCCGGCACAGCACCTGGTAGCGCACGTCCGCGGTGTCGACGGTGTCGCCGATGACGACCTGCGCGCCTTCGCGGACCACCCGGCCCTGCACCACCCGGGCGTTGAGCAGGCCCTCCCGGCCGCACCAGCACAGCACCTCGACCTGGATGCGGGCCACCTCGTCGGCCAGTTCGAACAGTCGCTGCGCGGCCGGGAAGAGGCAGGAGCGGAAGTCGGTGGCCAGGCCGAAGGCGTAGACGTCGACGTCGAACCTGTCGACCAGTTCGGCCATCTGCTCGATGTGCTCCAGGTCGTAGAAGGACGCCTCGTCGCAGATCAGGTAGTCCACGCGTACCCCCTCGGCCCAGGCGGCGCGGACCAGGTCGCGCAGGTCGAGGCCGTCGGTGACCTCGATGGCCTCGTGGGCCAGGCCGATGCGGGTGGTGACCTGCGGGCCCAGCGACCGGTCGATGCGGGTGGTGACCAGGCCCCGGCGGCCCTGCCGGGCGTGGTTGTAGTTCATCTGCAACGCCATGGTGGACTTGCCGCAGTCCATCGGCCCCCAGAAGAACTTCAGCGCGGCGGCGTGCAACGGCCGGCCGTCGACGCCGCGGGCGGCGGCGCAGCCGCCGGCGCGGTCGTCGCCGGGCCCCGGCAGGGGGCGGGCCAGGCAGGTCGGGGCGGCAGCGGCGTCGTCGGTCACGTCGGGGCAGCCTAGCCGATCGACGCCGCTGCATCCGGTCCGCGATGATCCACCGCGGGGTGCGTCTCAGAGCACCCGGGGCGGGGTGTTGCCGGCGGCGACGATGGCCCGGCGCATCGGCACGGCGGCCAGCAGCGCGAAGCCGACCACGAAGAAGATCAGCAGGGAGACCAGGCCGACCCGGTAGGACGAGGTCAGCTGGAAGACCAGGCCGAACGCGAGTGGGCCGAGCCAGCTCGTGCCCTTGTCGCTGATCTCGTAGAAGCCGTAGTACTCGCCTTCCTTGCCGGCGGGGATGAGCTGGCTGAACAGCGACCGGCTCAGCGCCTGGCTGCCGCCGAGGACCAGGCCGATGCAGCCGCCGAGGATCATGAACGGCACCGGGGCCTCGGCGGGCAGCCGGAACGCGGCGATGATCACGCCGGTCCAGAGCACCAGCGACAGCAGCACGGTCTTCCAGGCGCCGATGCGCTTGGCCAGGGCACCCAGGGCGAGCGCGCCGCCGAAGGCGAGGAACTGCACCAGCAGGATGGTCACGATCAGCGTGCCCTGTTCCAGCCGCAGCTCCTCGGTGCCGTACTGGCTGGCCAGCGTGATGACGGTCTGGATGCCGTCGTTGAAGACCAGGAAGGCGAGCAGGAAGAACAGCGTCAGCGGGTACGTCTTGATCTCGCGCAGGGTGTGCCCGAGTTGCCGGAACCCGTCGGTGAGCACCCCACCGCCGCCGTGGCGGGCGGCGGCGGTGGGGTGCTCACGCAGCCAGCGCAGCGGCAGCAGGGTGAACGCGGCCCACCACACGCCGGCCGACACGATCGACCAGCGCGCCAGGTCGAGGGTGCGCTGCGCGTTGCCGTCCTCGCTGAGCATCGTGACCGCGACCAGGTTGAGCGCGAGCAGCACCCCGCCGCCGAGGTAGCCGATGGCCCAGCCGCGGCTGGAGATGCCGTCGCGGTCGTCCGGGCCGCCGAGCTGCGGCAGGAACGAGTTGTAGACCACCACGGCGGCGCCGAAGGAGATGTTCGCGACCAGGAACAACGCGCCACCGAGCAGGTAACGCTCGCCGGTGACGAACGCGAACGCGATGGTCGCCCCGGCGCCGGTGAACGCGGCGGCGGCGAGCAGCCGCTTCTTGTGCGCCGACCGGTCGGCGATCGCGCCGACCACGGGCAGCACGAACACGGTGAGGAAGACCGACAGCGAGATCAGGTACGGGTAGTAGGAGCCGGCGGCGACGCGGATGCCCAGCGGGTGCACCACGCCGTCGCACCTGTCGGCGCCCAGCTCGCAGCCGGCGGCCAGTTCGGTGACGGTGGTCAGGAACGGCCCGAGGAAGACCGTGATGACGGTGGTCTGGAACGCGGAGTTCGCCCAGTCGTAGAAGTACCAGCCGGTGCGTTCGCGGCGGGTGCTGCCCGGCGGGGCGGGGTCGACGACGACGGGGGTGACCGGATCGGCCATCGGGGCGGTCCTCGGGGGCTCAGGCGGCCCAGTGGCCGCGACTGCGGTAGACGTCGCGGAGCACGCCGACGTGATCGGTCATGATGCCATCCACCCCTAGGTCAAGTAAGTGGTGCATCTGGGTGGGTTCGTCGATCGTCCAGACGTGCACCTGCAACCCGATCCGGTGGCAGTAGGCGATCAACCGCCGGTCGACCACCGGGATCCGCCCGTAGGAGACCGGCACCTGGGCGGCGACCACGGACGGCGGCAGCCGCAGCGCCCGCCCGTGCAGGGACGCCATCCGCAGCCGGGCCACGCCGCGCATGCCGAGGCCGGTGGCGACCGTCGGCCCGGCCAGCGCGCGCAGCCGGGTCAGCCGGGCGTCGCTGAACGAGGCCAGCAGCACCCGGTCGCCGGCGCCGGCGCGCTCGACCGCGGCGACGGTGGGTTCCACCCCGCCGTCGGCCTTGACGTCGACGTTGAACCGGACCTGCGGCCAGGCGCCGAGGACGTCGTCGAGGCGGGGCACCACGGCGGCGCCGCCGACGCGTACCGAGGCGAGGTCGGCGAAGCGCAGGTCGGCGATGCGGCCGTTCTCGCCGGTGACCCGGCGCAGCGTCGGGTCGTGGAACACCACGGGCACGCCGTCGGCGGTGGCGTGCACGTCGGTCTCGACGTACCGGTAGCCCAGGGCGACCGCGCGGGCGAACGCGGCGGCGGTGTTCTCGTCGCCGTCGGCGGCGCCCCCGCGGTGGGCGAAGGCCAGCGGCGCGGGCGCGTCGAGATAGCCGTGACGAGGCTGCACGCCGGCAGTATGCCGGCCGGAGATGACGCCCGGATGGCCAGCCGAAGAAATTCCCTATCGTTCCCTGTTTCGCTATCTTAGGGTGCGATGGGTAACGACATGTACTCGGTGGAGCAGGTCGCGGCGCTGCTCGGGCTGCACGTGCGCACGGTGCGCGGCTACATCCGCGCCGGCCGGCTGCGCGCGGTGCGCATCGGCAAGCAGTACCGGATCGCCCGCGCCGACCTGGACGCGCTGACCGGCCGGCCGGCGACAGCCACGCCTTCGGCGGCGGAGGTGTCGAGCATCGTCGCGCTCGACGGCGTCGACCGGGCCGCCGCCGACCGCCTGGCCACGCTGGTGCTGGCCGGCGTCAACACCCACCCCGACCCGGACCGTCCACTGCGGGTGCAGACCGTGCACGACGAGGAGCGTCAGCGTATGAAGTTGGTGATCCTGGGCGACCTGGCCGCCACCGCCGACCTGCTGCGCCTGCTCGACGCGGTGCTCGACGGCGACAACGGCCTGCTCGACGGCGGCCACGGCCCGCGCACGGGGGAGGAGGCCGACCGTGGCTGACGAGCTGGTCGAGCGCGCCGGGGTCACGGTGCTGCTCTGCGACCCGGCCGGCCCGCCGATCGCCACCGAGGCCGACGCGCTGGACCTGATCGGCGCGGCGTTCGCCGGCGCGAGCGTGGTGGCGGTGCCGGCGCAGCGGCTCGACCCGCGCTTCTTCGCGCTGGGCACCCGCTTCGCCGGGGAGGTGATGCAGAAGTTCGTCACTTACCGGCTGCGCCTGGCGGTGGTCGGTGACATCTCCGCGCACCTGGCCGACAGCGGCGCGCTGCGGGCACTCGTCGCCGAGTCCAACCGGCACGACCAGGTGTGGTTCGTGCCGGACCTGGCCGCCCTCGACGACCGGCTGCGCGCCGCCGGCTGAGCCCGGTTCAGCCCGCGCGGTGGCGGCGGTGCGCGCGGCTGGGGTCGCTCGGTCGGCCGGGGTCGACGTGCCGGGGCAGGTCGGGCTCGTGCGGGCGCAGCGGGACCAGGTCTTCGGTGATCGCGTCGATGATCCGGTCGGTGGCGTGGCGGGCCGCGCCCGGCGCGTCGTGGCGCAGGTCGGCCAGGGCCACCGGGGCGCCGAAGTGCACCCGGATGACCGGCCGGCGGCGCAGCGCGCGGGCCAGGCCGCGCAGCATCCCCTTCGGGGCGCGGTAGGGCAGCACCTCGTGCGAGCCCCACTGGGCGACCGGGACGACGGCGGCGCCGCTGGCGAAGGCGAGCCGGGCCGCGCCGGTCTTGCCCCGTTCGGGCCACATGCCGGGGTCGAGCCCGATGCGGCCCTCGGGGTAGACGAGCACCACCGAGCCGCCGGCCACCGCCTCGGCGGCGACCTCCAGCGAGCGGTGCACGGCGGTGGTGCCGCGGTCGACACGGATGTGCCCGGCGCGGCGCATCAGCGGCCCGATCACCGGGGCCCGGAACAGCCCGGCGGTGGCCATGATGCGCGGCGCGACGCGCCGGACCCGGCAGGCGGCGGCGAGCACCACCGGGTCGAACGGGCTGATGTGGTTGGCCGCCAGGATCAGCGGCCCGCGCCGCAGCTCCTCGGGCACGTCGCCGGTGACCTCGAGCCGGCCGATCAGCGCGACGAGGGCGCGGGCGAGCGTCTGCGCGCCGCGCCACAGCAGCGGCGCGCGCCAGGGGGAGGTGTCCATCAGTGGTGGATGGTCGCACGACGGGCCCTGCGGCAAGGTGATCAGGGTCATTGGTCCCGGGTCGGTTCGGGCCGGGTGGCCCTCACCTTTTCTCTACGACGGCGAGTAGTATTTACTACGTCTCGTAGTAAGAAGGCTGGGGGTTTCAGGTGGACGCGTTGGACGTCGCCCGCTGGCAGTTCGGTGTCACCACCGTCTACCACTTCCTGTTCGTGCCGCTGACCATCGGCCTGTCCGTGCTCGTCGCCATCCTCCAGACGATGTGGCACCGCACCGGCAACGAGCGCTACCTCAAGCTCACCAGGTTCTACGGCAAACTGTTCCTGATCAACTTCGCGATGGGCGTGGTCACCGGCATCGTGCAGGAGTTCCAGTTCGGCATGAACTGGAGCGACTACTCCCGCTTCGTCGGCGACATCTTCGGCGCGCCCCTGGCCATCGAGGCGCTCGTCGCGTTCTTCCTGGAGTCCACGTTCATCGGTCTGTGGATCTTCGGCTGGGACCGGCTGCCCAAGCGACTGCACCTCGCCGCGATCTGGGCCGCCGCGATCGGCACCAATCTGTCGGCCTACTTCATCCTCGCCGCGAACTCGTTCATGCAGAACCCGGTCGGCTTCCGGATCAACCCCGACAGCGGACGCGCCGAACTCACCGACTTCCCCGCCGTGCTCACCAACAAGGTCGCCCTGATCACCTTCCCGCACACCCTCGCCGGGTCGTTCCTGGTCGCCGGGTCCCTCGTGGTCACCGTCGGACTGTGGCACGTGATGCGCAACCGCGACAGCGCCGACACCGGCGCCTACCGCTTCGCCACGAAGTTCGGCGCCTGGGTGGTGCTGGTCTCCTCGGCGCTCGTGGTGCTCACCGGCGACATCCAAGGCAAGATCATGACCGAGGTGCAGCCGATGAAGATGGCCGCCGCCGAGGGCCTCTACACCACCGAGAGCCCCGCCTCGTTCTCCGTGCTCACCGTCGGCAGCCTCGACGGCAGCCGCGAGATCCTCGCCGTCAAGATCCCGTACCTGCTGTCGTTCCTCGGCACCGGCGACCCGCACGGCACCGTGCAGGGCATCAACGACCTCCAGGCCCAGTACGCCAGCCAGTACGGCCCCGGCACCTACGCCCCGATCATCCCGGTCACCTACTGGAGCTTCCGCTTCATGATCGGCTTCGGCCTGGCCGCCGCCGCGATCGCCCTGCTGGTCCTCTGGAGCCAACGCCGGGGCCGCACCCCGACCAACCGGTGGCTGCTGCGCGCCGGCCTGGTCATGCCGGTGCTGCCGCTGCTCGCCAACTCCTTCGGCTGGATCTTCACCGAGATGGGCCGCCAACCCTGGATCGTCTTCGGCGAGATGCTCACCCGCAACGGCGTGTCCCGCAGCGTCTCCCTGACCGAGGTGCTCACCTCCTTCACCGCCTTCACCCTCATCTACGCCACCCTCGCGGTGATCGAGTTCAAGCTGCTCGTCCGCTACGCCCGCGCCGGCGTACCCGACGTCACCGACCAACCCACCGACGACGACACCGACGACGCGCAGCGCCCGCTCGCGTTCGCCTACTGACCCGGAGCCCACCGTGGAACTGACCACCGTCTGGTTTCTCCTCGTCGCCGTGCTCTTCACCGGCTACTTCATCCTCGAAGGCTTCGACTTCGGCGTCGGGATGCTGCTGCCCGTGCTCGGCCGCGACGACCGGCAACGCCGCGTCCTGATCAACACCATCGGCCCGGTCTGGGACGGCAACGAGGTCTGGCTGATCACCGCCGGCGGCGCCATGTTCGCCGCCTTCCCCGAGTGGTACGCCACCCTGTTCTCCGGCTTCTACCTGCCGCTGCTGCTCATCCTCCTCGCCCTGATCGCCCGCGGCGTCGCCTTCGAATACCGGCACAAGCGCCCCGAGGCGACCTGGAAACGCCGCTGGGACCGGGCCATCTTCTGGGGCTCGGCGGTGCCGGCGGTGCTGTGGGGCGTGGCGTTCGCCAACATCTTCCGCGGCGTTCCCCTGGACGCCGACCACGAGTACGCCGGCGGCCTGCTCGACCTGCTGCACCCGTACGCGCTGCTCGGCGGCCTGACCACCCTCGGCCTGTTCGGAACCCACGGCGCGGTGTTCCTCGCGCTCAAGACCACCGGCGACATCCGCCACCGCGCCGGCGCCCTCGCCGTCAAGCTCGGCGCCGGCACCGCCGTCGCCGCGGTGGCGTTCCTCGGCTGGTCACTGACCATCCGCGCCAGCGCCGCCGCCGTCGTGCTCGCCGCCGGCGCCGCCCTCGCCCTGCTCGGCGGCCTGGCCGCGGCGAGGGTACGCCGGGAGGGCTGGGCGTTCACCGGCACCGCGGTGGCCATCGCCCTGGCCGTGGCGACGCTGTTCGCCGCCCTGTTCCCGAACGTGCTGCCGTCCACGCTCGACCCGGCCGGCACGCTGACGGCCACCAACGCCGCGTCCACCCCCTACACCCTGAAGATCATGACGTGGGTGGCGGTGGTGTTCACCCCGATCGTGCTGGCCTACCAGGGCTGGACGTACTGGGTGTTCCGCAGGCGGATCGGCGTGGCCAACATCCCGCAGCACTGAGCGTCACCGCCGCCCGCGGGGACCGAACCCAGCGGACGGCGGCTATGCTTCCCGCCGACCACGATCCCGACGCCCCCCGAGGACACCGCATGCCGTCAGCGGCCGTCGACACGCCGACGTCACCCTCCTCGCCGCGCCGGTGGCGGCCCCGGCCCACGCACCTGCCGCTGGCCGTCCTGCTCACCGTCTACCTGGCCGCCCGGCTGCTCATCCTGACCCGCTTCACCGTCTACACCTCCGTCGACAGCACCTCCTACGCCGACCGGCCCGGCAACACCATCGACCTGCTGTCGTTCACCGGCCACGCACCCCGGCCCTGGGGCGTGCCGCTGCTGTACGCCCTCGCCGGCTCCGACCGTGCCGGCACGACCGTCCAATGGGGCATCAGCACCCTGGCCTGGTCGCTGCTGATCGGAGCCGCCTGGCTGCTGCTGCGCACCCTGCCCGCCCGCTTCGCCGCCGCCGCGGCGCTGGTCGGCCTGGCCCTGACCCGGTCGGTCTACCCCTGGGACCACGCCGTGCTGTCCGAGTCGCTGTCCATCAGCCTCGGCGTCGCCGCGCTGGCCCTGCTCGCCATCTGGGTACGTACCCGGTCCCGGGTGGCGCTGGGCGCGCTGGTCCTGACCACCCTCTGGTGGACCTTCACCCGCCAGGACGTACTGCCGTACGTGCTGCTGCTGCTCGTCGTGCTCGCCGGCTACGCCCTGCTGCGCCGCCCCCGCCGGGCCGCGCTCGTGGCCGTGGCCGTCCTGCTCGGCGGCCTCGCCTGGAACACCGCCACCGTCCACCCCACCGACGAGAGCTACCGGGCCTGGTACTCCGGGCTGAGCCTGTCCGAGGCGACGTTCCTGTACCGCCTGCGCTTCCAGATCCTCAACGACCCGCCGGTCGCCCGCGCCTACCGCCGAGACCTGGGCATGCCCCGCTGCGCCCCGGCCGAACAGATCGCCGCCGGCACGCCGTGGCAGATGACCGAGTTCATCGCCGCCTGGCGCGGCTGCCCCGACCTGGTCGACTGGACCGCACGGGAGAAGGACACCGTCGCCTACCGGTACGCCCTGACCCACCCGCGGCACGCCGCCGCCACCACCGGCGAGGTGCTGCCCACGCTGCTCGGCGGCACCACCGGCCGCTACGCCGACCCGGTGGCGGCCCTGCCGACATTCCCCGAGCGGGTCTTCTTCCCCGACCCCGACCGGGTACTCCCGGTGACCGGCCTGCTCGTCGTGCTCGCCGCCGCCGTCGGGCTGCTCACCCGCGGGTTCCGGCGGACCCGCTGGAGCGCCGCCGCCGGTGGCCTGCTCGTGGCCGCCAGCACCGCCAGCGCGGTGGCCGGCACACTGTTCACCGCCGGCGAGTATGCCCGCTTCGGCATCCAGGAGGCGGTGCTGCTGCGCGTCGGGCTGATCCTGCTCGTGGCCGCCACCGTCGAGGCGGCCACGACGGCGCTGCGCGACCGCGCCGCCGCCCGCCGGGAGCCCACGCCGACGCCGACCACGCCCACCGACTCGGCGGTCGACGCGCCGGGCGCGCCCGCCGAGCCCGCGCCGGCCAGCGACGGCCAGCCGGACCCGGCGGGCGCCCCCCGCTCCTGACCGGCCGTCCGCTCAGCGGGCCTCGCGCAGCTCCGCCAGCCGCGCCTCGATCTCGGCCAGCTCGGCGCGTAACTTCTCCGCCTGCTGCTCCGCCTCGGCCCGCTCGGCGGCCAGGATCTGCTCCACCGCCTCCTGCACCCCCGGCACGTCCACCAGCGCCACCATCCGCAACGCCTCGGCCGGCTTCACCACGTACGGCCGGGCCAGCGCCTTCGCGCCCTGCTGCGCGGCGACCGTCCACTCGCCCTCGCCGTACGCCAACGTCACCGTCAACCCGGGCGGGGTCTTCGGCTTCACGGCCTTGACCGCCCGCTTCGCCGGCTTCGGCTCCGCCGGCTGCTGCTCCTGCGCCTTCTGTTCCTGGCGCGGCGCCGGCACCCGCGGCGTGTCCAGCACGAACTCCGGCTCCGCCGCCGCGGGCGGCTGCTCCGGCTCCGGTTTCGCCTCGACGGCGGCGGGCCGCCGCCCGGCGCCCTTGGGCGCGACCGCCACGTCGGCGGGGGAGAAGGGCAACTCGTCGCGGCCGAACCGCACCACCACGAACTCCTCCGACACCGCCGGGTCGGTCAACTCCACCACCTGCCCGAGCTGCCCGGCCATCTGACCGGCCGCCTCGGTGAACACCACCCGTGGCTTGCGGCCCGCCGCCAACGACTCGCGGATCTGCTGTACCTCGTCAGTGGACAAACCCTGGACCGCCATCACGCCCTCTTCCGTACACCTGTGTGACGCACCTTGATACCAGCCGGCTGCGACAACACGAAGATCAGCCCCCGAGCGCGCGCAACGCCGCGTCGGCGTGCTCGTTCATGCTCATCTCGCTGTGCACCACGGCCAGCACCCGCCGGTCCGCGCCGATCACGAACGTCATCCGCCGGGTGCTCAACGCACCCAACGGCAACCGCCGCCGCACCCCGAACGCCGCCGCCACCGCCCCGTCGACGTCGGACAGCAGCGGATAGTCGAACCCGTGCCGGGCGGCGAACTCCGCCTGCCGATCCACCGGATCCCGGCTGATCCCGACCCGGGACGCGCCCAACGCCGCGAACTCCGCGGCCAGGTCCCGGAAGTGACAGCTCTCCGCCGTGCAGCCCCGGGTCATCGCCGCCGGGTAGAAGAACACCACCGCCGGCCCGGCGGCCAGGAACTCCGACAGCCGCCGCGGCGTGCCCGTCTGATCCGGCAGCGTGAAGTCCTCGACCAGGTCACCGACACTGACACCCACCGCGTACCTCCCACGCCTCGCCGCCGACCCGGTGAGCCTAGGCGATCACGCCCAGACCGCCGCCACCTCATCGGCCACGGTCGCGGCCTGCGCGAACCCGGCCCGCGCCGACGCCGCCCGCCGCGTCGGGTCCAGCACGTTACGACCGATCGCCGCGCGCGCCGCCCGGTCCGGCGCCACCACCGCCACCCGCGCCCCCGCCGACCGCAACGCCGACACCTGCGCCGCCAGCCGCGGCATCGGCCCGACCGCGGCGCTCGTCGGCGCCAACACCACCACCTGAGCAGCCCCGGCGGCCAGGTCCGCGTTCACCGGCGACCGCACCCCGCCGTCGACGTAACGCCGGCCGTCGACAGTCACCGGCGGCCACACCCCGGGCACCGCGCAACTCGCCCCGACCGCGTCGACGAGCGACACCCCGCTGTCGGCGTCGAAGACCACGAACCCACCCGAGGCCGCGTCGACGGCGGTGACCAGCAGCCGCCGCGCCGGCCATTCCCGCGCCGGCAGCCGCGCCGCGATCACCGCCCGCCGGGACTCCTCCGACGGGGTACGCGCCGCCAACGCCAACGCGCCCACCCGCGCCCGGGCCCGCGCCGCGTCCCGACCCCGCGCCCCGGCCCACGCCCACCGGGCCAGCACCCCCAGACCGAGCCGGGCCGGCACCTCGTCGCGCGGCGGACGCAGCTGCGCCGCGTACCACTCGGACAGCGGCACCCCGGAACAGACCTGCGCACCGACCACCGAACCGGCCGACGTGCCCACCACCAGGTCCGCCTCGTCCAGCGGCACCCCCCGCTCAGCCAGCCCGGCCAGCAACCCCAGCTCCCAGGCGACCCCGGTCACCCCGCCGCCGCCCAGCACCAACGCCCGCCCCATGTGACCGTCCTCTCCGTCCCCGGTGGTCCCGCCCACGGTAACGTCGCCCCCACCACCAGGGCAGAGGAGAACGCATTGACCTCCGTCACCATCATCACCGGGGGTGGGCGCGGCATCGGCGCGGCCACCGCGCGCCGACTCGCCGCCGACGGACACGACCTGATCATCGGCTACCGCGCCGACCACGACACCGCCGCGACGGTCGCCGCCGACGTGCGCGCCACCGGGCGCCGCGCCGTCACCGTCGCCGCCGACACCCGCGACCCCGACCAGGTACGCCGGCTGTTCGCCGCCGCCGACCAACTCGGCCCGCTCACCGGCCTGGTCAACAACGCCGGCGTCACCAGCCCGATCGGCCCCTTCACCGACCTGCGCGCCGACGACCTGCGCGAGGTCGTCGACGTCAACCTCGTCGGCTACATCCTCTGCGCCCAGCAGGCCGCCAGCCGGATGACAGGCGGCGGCGCGATCGTCAACGTCTCCTCCGCCGCGGCCACCCTCGGCAGCCCCGGCGAGTACATCCACTACGCCGCCGTGAAGGCCGCCACCGACACCCTCACCGTCGGCCTGGCCAAGGAACTCGCGCCGCGCGGCATCCGGGTCAACGCGGTCGCCCCCGGCATCATCCGCACCGACATCCACGCCCGCTCCGGCGCACCGGACCGCCCGGACACCTCCGCCGGCCGCATCCCGCTGGGCCGCGCCGGTGAGCCCGACGAGGTGGCCGGCGCGATCGCCCACCTGCTCGGCCCCGACGCCACCTACACGACAGGCGCGGTCCTGCGGGTCGCCGGCGGTCTGTAGCAACGACGCGGCGACCCGGGGGAGCCCCCGGACCGCCGCTGCCCGCCCACCGTCACCCGGTGAACAGCTTCGCCGCCGTCATCAACGTCTGGATCACGCCGTAACCCAGCAACACGGCCACCAACAGCCACGACACCACCAGGCGGACCTGCTGCCCGCCACCGGTCCGCCCGTTCACGATCCGCTCCTCTCCGCCGCCACCGGCTGCCCCGGCGCCATCTCGTCCCGGCCCGACGCCGGCTCGTGGAACCGCTGCGGCACCGGCCGGATCAGCAGGTTCGCCACCAGCCCCACCGCCAGCACCCCGACCATCGTGAACAACGCCGGCCGG
Organism: Micromonospora sp. WMMD1128; assembly: GCF_027497235.1. Taxonomy (NCBI): domain Bacteria; kingdom Bacillati; phylum Actinomycetota; class Actinomycetes; order Micromonosporales; family Micromonosporaceae; genus Micromonospora; species Micromonospora sp. WMMD1128. The sequence continues at coordinate 2,974,201 of NZ_CP114902.1, read as the reverse complement.
TACGCCGACGCGGTCAACGAACCCGGCTCGCCCTGCGCGTCGAGGAACGCGTTGACGATCAGCGGCCCGGCCACGCCCGCCGCCGACCACGCGGTCAGCAGCCGACCGTGGATCGCGCCCACCTCGAACGTGCCGAACAGGTCCCGCAGGTACGCCGGCGCGGTCGCGAACCCACCGCCGTAGAACGACAGGATCACGCAGGCCAACAGCACGAACAATGCCGTCGCCGTCTGCCCGACCAGCGCCAGCGCCAGGTACAGCGCCAGGCCCACACCCAGGTACACCACGTAGATCGGCTTCCGGCCGATCACATCCGACGTCGACGACCAGACGAACCGGCCCGCCATGTTGAACAACGACAGCAGCCCCACGAACCCGCCGGCCGCCGCCACCGACACCGAGGAGGTGCCACCGTCGCGGAAGAAGTCCTGGATCATCGGGCTGGCCTGCTCCAGGATGCCGATGCCCGCGGTCACGTTGCAGAACAGCACCACCCACAGCAGCCAGAACGACCGGGTCTTCACCGCGTTAGCCGCCGACACGTTCGCGGTGGTCACCATCGGCTTCTTCGCCACCGTCGACGGGTCGAACCCGGCCGGACGCCAGTCCGCCGCCGGCACCCGCACGTTGAAGACGCCGAACATCATGATCGCGAAGTAGCCGACACCGAGCGTGACGAACAACCACACCAGCGCCGAACCGGACGCCGTCGACCCGCTGACGGACGGGTCGTAGCCCGAGTCGAACAACGACAGCAACTGCCGGGACAGGGGAGAGGCCACCATCGCCCCACCACCGAACCCCATGATCGCCAAGCCGGTCGCCAGGCCCGGCCGGTCCGGGAACCACTTGATCAACGTGGAGACGGGGGAGATGTACCCGATTCCCAGGCCGATACCGCCCAGCACGCCGTACCCCAGATACAGCAGCCACAGCTGCGAGGTCGCGATGCCCAGCGCGCCGACCAGGAACCCGGCCGCCCAGAAACACGCCGAGACGAACATCGCCTTACGCGGACCGTTCGCCTCCACCCACGTCCCGGCCACCGCCGCCGACAGGCCCAACATCACGATCGCGATGCTGAAGATCACCCCGATCGCCGTCTGCCCGGTGTCGAAGTGCGCGATCAGGGAATTCTTGTACACGCTCGTCGCGTAGACCTGCCCGATGCAGAGATGGATCGCCAGCGCCGCCGGCGGGATCAGCCACCGGCTGTACCCGGCCGGCGCAATGGTGCGCCGACGATCAAAAGCGGAAAGCATCCTTGCTTCCTCCGTCCAGATGGCGAGAACCCCTCGCTTCATGCCCCCACCGCATGCGCAGCCCAAACCCACCCCGCGCCCGACGGTCGAAACCCTGAGCCGAGCGGCCGACGCTACCCCCGCCCGCCACCGGACGACCACCGAGCGTGACCATCGGCCGGGATGCGACGATGGGCCGGTGAAGATCCTGTCCATCCAGTCGTCCGTCGCCTACGGCCACGTCGGCAACTCCGCCGCCGTGTTCCCCCTGCAACGCCTGCGCCACGAGGTCTGGCCGGTCCTGACCGTGCACTTCTCCAACCACACCGGCTACGGCGCCTGGCGCGGCCCCCTGCTCGCCCCCACCGACGTCGCCGAGGTCATCGCCGGCATCGCCGACCGCGGCGTGCTCGGCACCGCCGACGCCGTGCTCTCCGGCTACCAGGGCGACCCCGCCGTCGGCGCGGTGATCCTCGACACCGTCGCCCAGGTCAAGGCCGCCAACCCGGCCGCGCTCTACTGCTGCGACCCGGTCATGGGCGACGTCGGCCGCGGCATGTTCGTCCGCCCCGGCATCCCCGAATACCTGCGCGACACCGTCGTCCCGCGCGCCGACATCGTCACCCCCAACCAGTTCGAGCTGGAATTCCTCGCCGGCCGCCGCACCGACACCCTCGACGACCTGCTCACCGCCGTCGACACCGTCCGCGCCACCGGCCCCGAACACGTCCTGGTCACCAGCGTCCTGCACGGCGACCTGCCCGCCGGCCACCTGGAGGTCGTCGCCGTCTGCGCCGACGGCGCCTGGGCCGTCACCACCCCGCTGCTGCCGATCAACCCCAACGGCGGCGGCGACGTGACCGCCGCCCTCTACCTGGCCCACCTCGCCACCACCGGCTCACCCGCGACCGCGCTGGAACACACCACCAACTCGATCTTCGCGGTGCTCGAGGCGACCCTCGCCGCCGGCACCCGCGAACTCCAACTCGTCGCCGCCCAGGACGCCATCGCCGACCCGCCCACCCGGTTCACCGCCCGCCGGCTGCGCTGACCCCACCCCGGCCCTCCGCGCCAGTCGCACCCCACCTGGGAAGATGTCCCCGTGCAGGACCACGACCCGGCGTTCGCCCAACGCCTGCGCGACCTCACCCGGCTGCGCCGCGTCCGCGACCGCATCGACCGCGAGTACGCGCAACCCCTCGACGTCGAAGCCCTCGCCCGCGGCGAACATATGTCCGCCGGCCACCTCAGCCGCCAGTTCCGCCAGACCTACGGCGAATCCCCGTACGCGTACCTCATGACCCGCCGCATCGAACGCGCCATGGCCCTGCTGCGCCGCGGCGACCTCACCGTCACCGAGGTCTGCTTCGCCGTCGGCTGCCAGTCCCTGGGCACCTTCAGCACCCGCTTCACCGAACTCGTCGGCGAACCACCAAGCGCCTACCGCGCCCGCCACGCACCCGCCACCGCCGAACCACCGGCGTGCCTCACCAAACAGGCCACCCGACCGATCAGGAATCGAGAAGCCCGGACCGACCGCCCCCACTAGCGTGACCACCATGACCATCACGATCCACTACGCCTTCCTCCCGCACACCGACGCCGACGCCGCCATCGCCTTCTACCGCGACACCCTCGGCTTCGACCTCCGCAACGACGTCGGCCACGGCGACACCATGCGCTGGCTCACCGTCGGCCCACCCGAACAACCCGAAACCGGCATCGTCCTGCACCCCCCGGCCGTCGACCCCGGCATCACCGACGACGAACGCCGCACCATCCACGAACTCATCGCCAAGGGCAGCTACGGCGCGCTCACCCTCGCCACCGACGACCTCGACGCCCTGTTCGACCGCCTCCAGGCCGCCGGCGCCGACGTCGTCCAGGAACCCACAGAACAGCCCTACGGCGTCCGCGACTGCGCCTTCCGCGACCCCACCGGCAACCTCATCCGCATCAACCAGCGACGCTGAAGCCACCACCGGACGGAGATCCCATGACCACGGCCCACGCCGACAGCCACGACATGATCCGCGTCCACGGCGCCCGCGAGAACAACCTGCGCGACGTCGACGTCGAACTACCCAAACGCCGCCTCACCGTGTTCACCGGCGTCTCCGGCTCCGGCAAGAGCTCCCTGGTCTTCGGCACCATCGCCGCCGAGTCCCAACGACTCATCAACGAGACCTACAGCGCGTTCGTCCAGGGCTTCATGCCCACCCTGTCCCGACCCGACGTCGACCTCCTCGACGGCCTCACCACAGCGATCATCGTCGACCAGGAACGCATGGGCGCCGACCCCCGCTCCACCGTCGGCACCGCCACCGACGCCAACGCCATGCTCCGGATCCTGTTCAGCCGCCTCGGCCAACCCCACATCGGCCCACCCAACGCCTACTCGTTCAACGTCCCATCCGTCCGCGCCACCGGCGCCATCACCGTCGAACGCGGCGCCGGCAGAACCCAGGCCAAGAAGGCCACCTTCACCCGCCTCGGCGGCATGTGCCCCCGCTGCGAGGGCCGCGGCGCCGTCAACGACATCGACCTCACCGTCCTCTACGACGCCGACCGCAGCATCAACGACGGCGCCATCACCATCCCCGGCTACAGCATGGACGGCTGGTACGGCCGCATCTTCCGCGGCAGCGGCATGTTCGACCCCGACAAGCCCATCCGCGACTACACGAAACGGGAACTGCACGACCTCCTGCACAAGGAACCCACCAAGATCAAGGTCGAGGGCATCAACGTCACCTACACCGGCCTGATCCCCGCCATGCAGAAGTCGATGCTCAGCAAGGACGTCGACGCCATGCAACCCCACATCCGCGCCTTCGTCGAACGCGCCGTCACGTTCACCACCTGCCCCGACTGCGACGGCACCCGCCTGAGCCCCGAAGCCCGCTCCTCGAAGATCAACGGCATCAGCATCGCCGACGCCTGCGCCATGCAGATCAGCGACCTCGCCACCTGGGTACGCGACCTGACCGAACCCTCCGTCGCCCCGCTGCTCACCGCGCTGGGGGACACCCTCGACTCCTTCGTCGAGATCGGCCTCGGCTACCTCAGCCTCGACCGCCCCGCCGGCACCCTCTCCGGCGGCGAGGCCCAACGCACCAAGATGATCCGCCACCTCGGCTCGTCCCTGACCGACGTCACCTACGTCTTCGACGAACCCACCATCGGGCTGCACCCGCACGACATCGCCCGGATGAACAACCTCCTGCTGCGCCTGCGCGACAAGGGCAACACCGTCCTGGTCGTCGAACACAAACCCGAAACCATCGCCATCGCCGACCACGTCGTCGACCTCGGCCCCGGCGCCGGCACCGCCGGCGGCGCCATCTGCTACGAGGGCACCGTCGCCGGCCTCCGCGCCAGCGACACCACCACCGGCCGCCACCTCGACGACCGCGCCACCCTCAAGGACACCCCGCGCACACCCACCGGCACCCTGCCCATCCGCGGCGCCCGCACCCACAACCTGCGCGACGTCGACGTCGACATCCCCCTCGGCGTCCTCGTCGTCGTCACCGGCGTCGCCGGCTCCGGCAAGAGCTCCCTCATCCACGGCTCCCTGGCCGGCCGCGACGACGTGGTAAGCGTCGACCAGACCCCCATCCGTGGCTCCCGCCGCAGCAACCCCGCCACCTACACCGGCCTGCTCGACCCCATCCGCAAGGCCTTCGCCAAAGCCAACGGCGTCAAACCCGCCCTGTTCAGCGCCAACTCCGAGGGCGCCTGCCCCACCTGCAACGGCGCCGGCGTCATCTACACCGACCTGGCCATGATGGCCGGTGTCGCCAGCACCTGCGAGGACTGCGAGGGCAAACGCTTCCAGGCCGCCGTGCTCGACTACCACCTCGGCGGCCGCGACATCAGCGAGGTCCTCGCCATGTCGGTGAACGAGGCGGAGAAGTTCTTCGGCGCCGGCGACGCCCGCACCCCGGCCGCCCACACCGTCCTCGACCGGCTCGCCGACGTCGGCCTCGGCTACCTCACGCTCGGTCAACCCCTCACCACGCTCTCCGGAGGGGAGCGGCAGCGACTCAAGCTCGCCACCCGGATGGGGGACAAGGGCGGTGTCCACGTCCTCGACGAGCCCACCACCGGCCTGCACCTGGCCGACGTCGCCCACCTGCTCAGCCTGCTCGACCGGCTCGTCGACGCCGGCAAGTCCGTCATCGTCATCGAGCACCACCAGGCGGTCATGGCGCACGCCGACTGGATCATCGACCTCGGCCCGGGCGCGGGGCACGACGGCGGCCGGATCGTCTTCGAGGGCACCCCGGCCGACCTCGTGGCCGCCCGGTCCACGCTCACCGGCGAGCACCTCGCCGCCTATGTCGGGGCCTGACCCCGACGGCGGACACGGGACGGTGGTGTCCGGCATCTTCCACCGTTCCGCACCGGTTCGATAATCTACATTATGTCAAGTAAACCGGATGGGGGCCTCCCCGGCGCACCGACCAGGGGTACGGATAGCCGGCGCCGGGCGCGCCGGTGGCCACCGGTTCGGGTACCGGTAGCGGCAGGTGGCGGGCCAGGTGAGGCGGCCAGCGGTCCTCCTTGGCGACGCCGGGCACGTAGCCCTCGGCGCTGGGCAGCCGGGCCAGCAGGTCGTCGTCGAGGCGAAACGTCCGGTTGTCCCACCCCTGCCGGGGCACGGCGTCGACCGGCAGGTGCGCCCAGTGCGGGAACTGCGCGGCGACAAGGGTGCGGACGAGCGTTTCGCCGATCTCCACCATGGGGCCCGGTCCGCGGTGTGCGGCTAGCGTTTTTCGGCCGCTCTCCCCCGGAGCGCCGGCCTGGCGGGAACGCGAAATTCATGCATAATATTCCTTATGCATGACAAACCGGACGAAACGGTAGGGGCGTTGATCGAGGAGTTCCTGACCGCTCGGGCCACCCGCAAGCCCTCCCCGCACACTTTGGCGGCGTACCGGCGGGACCTGAACGCGGTGGCGGCGCTGGTCGCGGCGGACGGTGACGACCGCACTCCCCTCCCCCTCGGCCGGCTGCCCGTCGGCGCCCTCTCCGCCCGGGTGATGCGCGCGGCGTTCGCCCGCTTCGCCGCTCCCCGCGCCGCCGCCTCCGTCCACCGCGCCTGGTCCACCTGGAACAGCTTCTTCACGTTCCTGGTGGCCGAGGGGGTCGTGCCCGGCAATCCGATGCCGGCGGTGGGGCGCCCGCGCACGCCGCTCCCCCGGCCCAAGCCGCTGCGCGGCGAGGACACCCCGGAGGAGCTGCTGGCGGCGGTGGCGCGCGCGGACGGCCGGCAGCGTGACCCGTGGCCGGAGCGGGACCTGGCGGTGCTGGCGCTGGCGCTGTGCGCCGGGTTGCGGCTGTCGGAGCTGCTGGCGCTGCGTGTGTCGTCGGTGGCCGGGCGCGACGGCGAGCGACGCGTTGACGTGGCGGGCAAGGGCGGGCGGCCGCGGACGGTGCCGATCGAGGTGGGCGTGGACCGGGTGCTGGCCGGTTACCTGGAGAGCCGGCGGGTGCGTTTCGGTGGGCGCAGCGTGCGGCCGGACGGGCCGTTGCTGGTGGACCGGGCGGGTGAGCCGTTGCGTCGGGGCGGTCTGCAGTATCTGGTGGAGTCGTGTTACCGGCGGGCGGGCATCGGTGACCGGGTGCCCCGGGGGGCGCGGTTGCACGCGTTGCGGCACACGTTCGCGACGCGGTTGGCGGAGGACGGGGCGGGCGCGGCGGAGATCATGCGGTTGCTGGGACACGCGTCGTTGGCGTCGTCGCAGACGTACATCGAGGTGACGGCGGGTCAGCAGCGGGCGGCGGCGGCAGCGAACCGCACGAATCGGGTGTTTTTCGGGTTGCCGGGCTTCTGAGGTGTGGGCTCGTCATCGGGTCCGCGCGTCGAGGTCGATGGCCGACTTGGCCAGTTCGGTGGACTCCTCGGAGGGCGGACCGCCGGGATTCTCCGTGGCGAGTGCCTGGTTGAGCGTGACGAACCGGCGCATCCGTTGTTCGTAGCGATCGAGCGCGGCGCGGTGGTCGTCGGTGGCGTCGGCCAGGGAGTCGGCGAGCACGTACGCGCCCACCAGCGGGCTGGTGCCTTGTCCCGACAGGGGCGAGGGGCAGTAGCCGGCGTCGCCGAGCAGCGTGACCCTGCCGGTGGACCAGCGGTCCATGTGGATCTGGGCCATGGCGTCGAAGTAGAAGTCAGGGGCCTGCCACATGGCGGCGAGTAGTCGTGGGGTTTCCCAGCCGACGCCGGCGAGTCTTTCCTCGATCAGTGCGCGTTGGGCGTTACGTCGTGGCGGTCGTAGTCGAGCGGACCCGACTCGAAGCCGAGGTTGACTCGGATCTCGGTGTTGTCACGTGCCGAGTAGATGCCGTAGCCGACGTCCGGCGCGCGGAGCCAGACCTGCCAGCGGTCCAGGTCGAGGAAGTTGGGGGCGGTGAACACGCCGACGTATGCGTGGAGGTGGCGCACGTGGGGCTGCTCCGGCCCGAAGGCGAGCCGCCGCACCGTGGAGTGCAGACCGTCCGCGCCGACGACCAGGTCGAATGTTTCGGGCGGGGCGTGGTCGAAAGTCGCTCGGATGCCGTCCCGGTGTTGTTCGAGTGCGGTCACGGAGTCACCGAACAGGTAGCGGGTGTGTGGTCGGGTTGCGTCGATGAGCATGTCGGTGAGGTCTTCCCGGAGCACCTCGATGTCGTCGCTGTCGAGTCGGCCGCTGCTGAGTGCCATCTCGGTTGAGCGCATGATCTCGGTGCCGTGGGCGTCGAGCATCGACATTCCGCGCATCTGGGTGTGGGCGCGGCGTAGTGGTTCGGTCAGTCCCATTCGCTTGATCACCTGGAGCGCCACCCCACGCACGTCCACCGCGTGGCCACCGGCTCGTGGCGCGGGCGCCTGCTCTACCACTGTCGGGGTGATGTCGTGGTGGCGCAGCCAGTACGCCAGGGCCGGTCCGGCGACGCCGGCGCCGGAGATCAGCACGGTCTTCACGGGGTCCTCCTTGTGCTTCGTACGCTGTACGCGTCATCAACGTACGATGTACATAGTTGAATTTAAAAGGGATGCGGGCGACGCTGCATTAGCGCAGGAGCGCTCGTGTACCAGCACAGAGGGGTGCTCCAGTGACCGTTGAGCCGCCGTACCTGCATATCGCCGCGGAGCTACGCCGACGCATCGCCGCACGGGAGCTGCGGCCCGGTGATCGACTTCCTTCGATTCGAGCGCTTGCCGCCGGGTGGGGAGTCGCGCCGGGCACTGCGGCGAAGGCGTTGAACGAGTTGCGTCAGGCTGGTCTGGTCCGCGCTCAACCGCGGGTGGGTTCGATCGTGGCGCCGCCGGCTGCCCGTGCAGGATCGCGCACGGCGCCGCGAGCGCGGCCGGCGTCGACGGGAACGGCCGCGATGCCGGAGGTCGAGTTGAGCCGCGACCGCGTCGTACGCGCCGCCATGGCGATAGCGGATGCCCAAGGGCTTGAGGCCGTGTCGATGCGGGCCGTCGCCGCGCGGTTGGGGGTGGCCACCATGTCGCTGTATCGGCACGTCGCGGGTAAGGACGAACTGGTGCTGCTGATGGCGGACGTGGCGTACGGGGAGGGTGAGTATCCGGCGGTGCCGCCTGACGGTTGGCGCGCCAGGCTGGAGTTCGGCGCTCGCCTGCTGTGGGGTCTGCACTGCCGCCATCCGTGGCTCGCTCACCTGGGTCCACTGGCCAGGCCCCTGCCGCTACCCAACCTGTTGCGTCATGGCGAGTGGATCATCGGCGCGTTGGCCGATCTGGGCCTGTCCGCGGATCGTGTTCTTGACCTGCAGATTCTGTTGTTCAGCCACGGTCAGGGCCTCGCCGTTCACCTGGAGCGTGAGGCCCGTGCGCGAGCGGAGACCGGCTTGTCGGATGAGCAGTGGGGTGACGCGCAGGCTGCGGACATGCACGCGTTGGCCTACTCCGGACGGTATCCGAACCTCGCCCGGATGATGGACGGACTCGTCGGCGGCTACGACTTCGATCTCGACGCGCTGTTCGCCCTGGGTCTGCAGGCGTTGCTCGACGGGTTCGAGCGCCTCGTCGGGGCGCGGCAGGACGGCGGCGAGGCGGCCTGAGTCGGTGACCGGGTGCCGCGGGGCGCGGCGAACCGCACGAACCGGACGCTGTGGGGGTTGTCCGGCTCGTAGTCCGGTCGCCTAGCCTCGACACCGTGGTTCACGCGCGGATCCCGCTGGCCGGGTTGGTCTTCGACATGGACGGCACCCTGATCGAGTCGCACGCGGCGGTGCCGGCGGCGTACCGGGCGGCGGTTGTCGCCGGCGGTGGTCGCCCGCCCAGCGACGAGGAGGTCATCGCCGGTTATCCGCTGGGTGCTCCGGAGCACCTGCTCGCCGCGTTGCTCCGTCGTCCCGCCACCCGGGTGGATCTCGACCGCTACCACGACGAGTTGGCGAGGGCGGCGGACCGGGTCACGGTGTACGACGGGGTGGCGGATCTGTTGGCGGAGGTCGGGCGGCGGTTGCCGGTGGGGGTGTTCACCGGCGCCAGCGCGCGGGCGGCGCGGATCCTGCTGGATCGGACCGGCCTGGCCGCGCACGTGCGGGTGATCGTCGGGGGCGACCAGGTGGCTCGGCCGAAGCCGGATCCGGAGGGTGTCCTGCTGGCGTGCCGGCGTCTGGGTGTCGAGCCGGCGCGGGTGGCCTATGTGGGTGACTCGCCGCTGGATCTGGGGGCGGCCCGCGCGGCGGGTGCGTTGTCGGTCGCGGCGGCCTGGGGGCACCTGTACGACCCGGGTGTGGCGGCTGATCTGGTCGCGGGGCGGCCCGGTGACCTGGTGGCGCTCGTGCGGTGACCCGGTCGGTGGCGCGTGCGGCTCCGGCGTGTCGGCCCGGCTGGCGTGGAGGCTGGCAGGATCGGCCGGATGCGGGTGGGTGCGGCGCGGGCGGTGGCGGTCGGGTGGGTGCGGGAGCGGATGCGGGTTGACCCGTCGGTCGAGGGGGCGTTGTTCAGCGGGTCGACGGTGGGTCTGCCGGATGACGCGGTGGTGCCGCCGTGGTCGGACGTGGACGTGTTGCTGGTGCGGGACTCCCCCGGTGTGAAGGTGGGCAAGTTCGTCCATCGTGGGGTGTTGTTGGAAATCAGCACCGTGACGTGGGCGGAGGTGGGTGGCCCGGACGACGTGTTGGGGTCGTGGGTGTTCGCGCCGATGTTCCGTACCGATTCGGTGATCGCGGATCCGTCGGGGCGGTTGGCGGCGGTGCGGCGGCGGGTGGCGGCCGGGTTCGCGGATCCGGTGTGGGTGCGACGGCGGTGCGCGGGCGTGCGGCGGCGGATCGAGGGCGGGCTGCGGGTGCTGGACGCCGGGGCGCCGTTGGCCGATCAGGTGTTGGCGTGGGTGTTCCCGACGTCGGTGCTGGCGGTGTGGCCGTTGGTGGCGGGGTTGGCGGATCCGACGGTGCGGCGGCGGTATGTGCGGGCGTCGGAGGTGTTGGCGGGTCACGGGTTCGGTGGGCGGTATCCGGAGTTGTTGGCGACGCTCGACGGCGGCGGGGTGGACGCGGGGCGGGTGCGGGCGCATCTGGCCGGGTTGGCGGTGGTGTTCGACGAGGTGGCGCGGCTGCCGCGGGACGGGTTCGCGTTCGGGGCCGATCTGGGCGCGGCGGGGCGGGCGGTGGTGTTCGACGGTGGCGCGGAGTTGGTGGCGGCGGGGCGGCACCGGGAGGCGATGTTCTGGGTGGTGGTGACGTACGCGCGGTGCCTGTCGGTGGTGTCGGCGGTGGCGCCGGAGCGGGAGGGGGTGGCGCGGCCGGGGTTGGAGGCGGTGTTGGCGGATCTGGGGGTGGCGTCGGCGGCGGATCGGCGGCGGCGGGCGGACGCGGTGTTGGCGTCGTTGCCGGTGTGGCAGTCGGTGATGGATGCGGTGGCGCGGCGGGCTGTGGCAGGCTGGGGGTGACGCGACTGGCGGCACGGGGATGGGTGGAAACCATCGGGGAGCTCGTCGTGGGGGTCGACCGCCTGGGCCTCCGCGGGCGAGGTGTCGCGTGTCTTCTTCTTCGGGTTCGGCGGGTCAGGGTGCGACGGCGCGGCTGTTGCCGGGTGGGCCGGTGGCGGAGCGGGTGTTGACCGATGTTGCCGCGTCGGTGGCGCGGTTGCGCGCGGCCGGGGTGACGCCGGCGTTGGCGACGGTGTTGGTGGGTGACGACGACGCGAGCGCGGGTTACATCCGGATCAAGCAGCGTCAGGCGGCGGAGTTGGGGTTCGCGTCGCCGCACGTGCATCTGCCGGCGGCGGCGTCGCAGGCGGATCTGCACGCGGTGGTGGCGGATTTCAACGCCGACAAGGATGTGCACGGGGTGTTGGTGCAGCATCCGATTCCGGTGGGTCTGGACTACGACCGGGCTCTTGCCGAGGTGGATCCGGACAAGGACGTGGACGGGATGCATCCGGTGAACATGGGCCGGTTGGCGTTGGGGTTGCCGGGTCCGTTGCCGTGTACGCCGGCGGGGATCGAGGCGTTGTTGGCGTTCCATCAGGTGCCGGTGGCGGGCCGGGAGGTGGTGATCCTGGGTCGGGGCGCGACGTTGGGTCGGCCGTTGGCGTTGTTGTTGGCGCAGAAGCGGCCGACGGCGAACGCGGCGGTGACGGTGGTGCACACGGGGGTGGCGGACTGGCCGCGGTATACGCGCCGGGCGGAGATTCTGGTGGCGGCGGCGGGGGTGCCGGGGATCGTGCGGCCGGAGCATGTGCGGCCGGGTGCGGTCGTGGTCGGTGGTGGGGTGCGGTATGAGGGGCGGCGGTTGCTGCCGGACGTGGACGAGTCGTGCGCGCGGGTGGCGGGGGCGATCACGCCGCGGGTCGGTGGGGTGGGTCCGACGACGGTGGCGATGTTGTTCCGTAACGCGGTGGAGGCGGCGCGGCGGCAGTCCGGGGTGGGGTGAACGGTTTCAGCCGAGGTCGACCACGAGGGGTCGGTGGTCGGAGATGGTGGACAGTGGGGTGCCGACGGCGGTGACGGGTGGGAGCCGGTCGAGGTGGTGCCGGTCGGCGAGGGCGTGGTCGAGTTGGACGCGGGGTTGCCCGGCCGGGTAGGTGGGGCGTCGGGCGAGGGGTCGCCAGCGGGTGAGGGTGGCGGCGGGGCCGGCGGGGAGGTTGAGGTCGCCGAGCAGGATCCGGGGTGCGGGCAGGGCGCGCAGGGCGCGTACGACGCGGCGTAGTTGCCAGATGTTCCAGCCGGGGACGAAGGACAGGTGGGTGGCGGCGACGGTGATCCGGCCGTGGGGGGTGTCGAGGACGGCGGCGAGGACGACGCGGGGTTCGTCGCGGAGCAGGAGGAGTCCGCCGCCGGGTCCGGGCGCGTAGATGGGTGAGCGTACGGGTGCCGGTGGTAGGCGGGTGACGTGCCAGGTGCGGACGGGGTGGCGGCTGATGAGGCCGACGCCGTAGAGGGGTTCGCCGTGTCCGTCGTCGTCGTGGGTGAGGGGGCGGAACTGTTCGCCGGGGGTGCCGACGACGGCGGCGGCGAAGCGGTGGTGGTCGGCGTGCAGGGCGCGGGCGGCGATGGCGGTGAGGTCGTGGTTGCCGCTGCGGGTCTGGTCGCGGTCGACTTCCTGGAGGGCGAGGATGTCGGCGTCGAGGGCGGTGACGGCGGCGGTGAGCCGGTCGGGGTCGACGAGCCCGTCGGTGAGGGATCGGCCGTGCAGCAGGTTGAAGGTGGCCAGGCGCACCTGCACACCCTACGTCGGGGGTGGCAGGCTGGCCGGGTGCTGAAGCTGTTGTGCTGTTCGGTGGTGGTGTTCGTGGCGGTGGCGTCGGTGGGGGTGTGGTTGCGGCGGCGTCGGGGTCGGTGAGGCTGGCCACAGGGGTTCTCGCCGCTGGTGGCGGGGTGGGCAGAATCGCGGCGTGGATCCGTGGGCGTTGACGACGTTGCTGGCTGCGGCTGCCGTGGCGGGGTGGGTGGACGCGGTGGTGGGTGGCGGCGGGCTGTTGTTGTTGCCGGCGTTGTTGGTGGCGGCGCCGGGGGTGCCGGTGGCGACGGCGTTGGGGACGAACAAGTTGGCGGCGATCTTCGGGACGTCGACGGCGGCGGTGACGTATGCCCGGCGGACGACGGTGGACTGGGTGGTGGCGGGTCCGGCGGCGGGGTTGGCGGTGCTGTCGGCGGGGTTGGGTGCGGCGTTGGCGGGTGTGGTGCCGGCGGGGGCGTACCGGCCGGTGGTGTTGGTGGTGTTGGTGTCGGTGGCGGTGTTCGTGGTGCTGCGCCCGCGGCTGGGTGTGGTGGCGCAGCCGGCGCGGCGGACGCCGGCGCGGGTGGCGGTGGCGGTCGGGGTGGCCGGGGTGGCGGTGGCGTTGTACGACGGGTTGATCGGTCCGGGTACGGGGACGTTTCTGGTGGTGGCGTTCACGGCGGTGGTGGGCGCGGATTTCCTGCACGGTTCGGCGATGGCGAAGGTGGTCAACGCGGGGACGAACCTGGGCGCGTTGGTGGTGTTCGGGGTGACCGGGCACGTGTGGTGGCTGCTCGGGGCGGCGATGGCGGTGTGCAACGTCGCCGGGGCGGTGGTGGGGGCGCGGATGGCGGTGCGCCGCGGGTCGGGGTTCGTGCGCGTGGTGCTGTTGGTGGTGGTCGTGGCGTTGGTGGCGAAGGTGGGTCATGACCAGTGGGTGGCGGGTTGAGGTGGCGGTGCGCGCGGAGCACGACCGGGTGGTGCTGGCGGGTCTGTTGGGTGGGGATCCGGTGTTGCACGCCTACCAGTTGGGTGATCTGGACGACTTCTTCTGGCCGTACACGTCGTGGTTTCGTCGGGGTGAGCAGGTGGTGTTGCTGTATCACGGGGTGACGCCGCCGACGGTGTTGGCGTTCGCGGCGCCGGCGGGGCGCGCGGGGATGGCGGCGTTGTTGGCGGAGGTGGCGCCGGTGTTGCCGGCCCGGTCGTACGCGCACCTGTCCCCCGGGCTGGTGGGGGCCCTGTCCGGGTCGTTCCGGTGTGAGTCGGGTGGGCGGCATCTTCGGATGGCGTTGACGGATCCGGGCCGGTTGGCGGGGGTGGCGTCGGCGGGTGAGGTGTTGGGCGCGGCGGACCTGCCGGCGTTGCGCCGGTTGTACGGGCGGGCGTATCCGGGCAACTGGTTCGACGCGCGGATGGTGGAGACCGGCCAGTACGTGGGGGTGCGCGACGGCGGTGAGCTGGTCGCGGTGGCGGGGGTGCACGTGTGGTCGCCGGTGTACGGGGTGGCGGCGGTGGGCAACGTGGCGACGGATCCGCGGTGGCGGGGTCGGGGGTTGGGCGCGGCGGTGGTGGCGGCGGCGTGTGCGCGGCTGCGGGAGAGCGTCGCGCACGTGGTGTTGAACGTGAGCGCGGGTAACGCGGCGGCGGTGCGGTTGTACGAGCGGGTGGGGTTCACCCGGGTCGCCGACTATGAGGAGTTCACGTTGACGGCCCGGTCGGGGTTATCGGCTGCGGCTGGGTGAGTCGAACCGGCCGGCGCGGATGTCCCGCAGGGCGCGGCGGCGGGTGTCGCCGCGCAGGGTGTCGACGTAGAGCCGGCCGTGCAGGTGGTCGGTTTCGTGTTGCAGGATGCGGGCGAGGAAGCCGCTGCCGGTGATGGTGAGCGGTTCGCCGTGCTGGTCGTGGCCGTGGGCGGTGGCGTGCATGGCGCGGGGGGTCGGGAAGTAGAGCCCGGGGATGGACAGGCAGCCCTCGTCGTCGTCCTGGAGTTCGTCGGACAGTTCCAGGGTGGGGTTGACGAGGTGGCCGGTGTGGCCGTCGGCGTGCCAGGCGAACACCTGGGTGTTGACGCCGATCTGGGGTGCGGCGACGGCGGCGCGTCCGGGCGCGCCGAGAGTCGTGTCGATCAGGTCCTGCACGAGGGCGCGCAGTTCGGCGTCGAAGGTGGTGACCGGTTCGCTGGGGGTGCGCAGGACGGGGTCGCCGATGATCCGGATCGGGCGCATAGTCATGTCCGGAAGGCTAGTCGTTACTTACCGGTCGGTGGCGTCCACCCGCCGGTCCGATGTCGTGGGAGGGCCCGCCGATGTATCCACCGATCGAGCCGTACGCGGAGGGTTTCCTGGACGTCGGGGACGGTCAGCGGGTGCGGTGGGAGACCTGCGGCAACCCCGACGGCCGGCCGGCGCTCGTGGTGCACGGCGGGCCCGGTTCCGGGGCGGGGGCGTCGTGGCGGCAGTTGTTCGACCCGGCCGTCTACCGGATCGTGTTGTTCGACCAGCGTGGCTGCGGCGGCAGCACCCCGTCGGCGGCGGATCCGGCCACCGACCTGTCGGTGAACACCACGGCGCACCTGCTGGCGGACATGGAGGCGCTGCGCGCGCACCTGGGTGTGGACCGGTGGTTGTTGTGCGGCGCGTCGTGGGGGTCGACGCTGTCGTTGGCGTACGCCCAGGCCCACCCGCAGCGGGTGACCGCGCTGGTGCTGTTCAGCGTGGTCGCCACCACCGCCCGGGAGGTCGAGTGGGTGACCCGGGACATGGGTCGGGTGTTCCCCGAGCAGTGGGCGCGGTTCCGCGACGGGGTGCCGGTGGCCGACCGGGACGGTGACCTGGCCGCCGCGTACGCGCGGCTGGTCAACGACCCGGATCCGGTGGTGCGGGACCGGGCGGCGCGGGACTGGTGCGCGTGGGAGGACGTGCACGTGTCGCTCGCCGGTGGGGACGCGCCGAGCCTGCGCTACGCCGACCCGGTGTTCCGGTTCGGCTTCACCCGGCTGGTCACCCACTACTTCGCCCACGCCGGGTTCCTGCCCGACGGGCAGTTGCTGCGCGACGCGACCCGTCTCGCCGGGATCCCCGGGGTGCTGGTGCAGGGTCGGTTGGACGTCAGCGGTCCGCCCGACATCGCCTGGGAGTTGACCCGGCGGTGGCCCGACGCCCGGCTGGAGATCGTCGAGGCGGGGGGTCACGGCAGCGGTCACGGCATCGGCGAGCGGGTGGTCGCCGCCCTGGACGCGCTCGCCGCCGCCTGAACGCGTCGGCCCCGGAGGCGGCGCGGCGACACGCCCGGCGCATCGACCGGTACCTGTGGGAGCGCTTCCACGACGTCTGGGCGGTTCCGGATCATCCGTTCAGCCGAATCTACGTGAACAAGCCGCAACCTTGCTCGATGCCGCGCGGTTTCACTTGGTACTGTGCGTCACTGGTCATGTGAACCATGACACAGTGCCCCCACAGTCCGGAGAACCCGATGTGTCAGCACCAGCCCACCTGCCCCTCCGCCGACGCGACCGACCGCGAAGCCGCCCGCGTCCTCGCCTGCTTCCCTGAGCAGGGCTGGAGCCTGCTCTGCAACGGCGTCATCGTCTTCGAGGACACCGGTGAGCTGCTCCCCGACGGGCGGACCATCGCCCCGCACCGGGGACCGGCCCGCCACGCCCTCGTCGCCTGAGCGATCACGCAGCGTCGCATGGCGTACGCGCCGGCGGTGACCGTCGGCGCGCCGGCCGGGGCGGAGATCCACCACCGCCCCGGCGTGACCCCGCTCAGCCCTCCTCGAACGCCTCCGGCGCCGGGCAGGAGCAGACCAGGTTCCGGTCGCCGTACGCGCCGTCGACGCGCCGCACCGGCGGCCAGTACTTCCCCGCCCGGTCCACGCCGCCCGGGTAGGCGCCCACCGACCGCGGGTACGGGTGCGGCCACTGGTCGCCGGACACCATCGCCGCGGTGTGCGGCGCGTTCGCCAGGGGGTTGTCGCCGGCCGGCCACCGCCCCGACGCCACCTCGTCGATCTCCCCGCGGATGGCGATCATCGCGTCGCAGAACCGGTCCAACTCGGCCAGGTCCTCACTCTCGGTGGGCTCCACCATCAGCGTCCCCGCCACCGGGAACGACATCGTCGGGGCGTGGAAACCGTAGTCGATCAGCCGCTTCGCCACGTCGTCGACGCTCACCCCGCTCGCCCGGGTCAGCGGACGCAGGTCCAGGATGCACTCGTGCGCCACCAGGCCCTTGTTGCCGGCGTACAGCACCGGGAAGTGCGGGCGCAGCCGCGCCGCCACGTAGTTCGCGGCCAGCACCGCCACCCCGGTGGCCCGCACCAGACCCGGCGCGCCCATCATCCGCAGGTACGCCCACGGGATCGGCAGGATCCCCGCCGACCCGTACCGGGACGCGGAGATCGCCGGCCGGCCGTCGGTGCGCGCGCCGAGCGGGTCGCCGGGCAGGAACGGCGCCAGGTGCGCGCGTACCGCCACCGGCCCCACACCCGGGCCGCCGCCGCCGTGCGGAATGCAGAACGTCTTGTGCAGGTTCAGGTGCGACACGTCCGCCCCGAACATCCCCGGCTTGGCGAACCCGACCAGGGCGTTGAGGTTCGCCCCGTCGACGTACACCTGACCGCCGGCGTCGTGGACCTTCGCGCACAGCTGGGCGATGCCCGTCTCGTACACCCCGTGCGTCGACGGGTACGTCACCATGATCGCCGCGAGGGCGTCCCGATGCTTGTCGATCTTCGCGTCGAGGTCGACCAGGTCGACGTTGCCGTCGGCGTCGCAGCCGACCACGACCACCCGCATCCCGGCCATCACCGCCGACGCGGCGTTGGTGCCGTGCGCCGACGACGGGATCAGGCACACGTCGCGGTGCCCGTCGCCGCGGTCCCGGTGGTAGGCGCGGATCGCCAGCAGCCCGGCCAGCTCACCCTGCGACCCGGCGTTGGGTTGCACGCTGACCGCGTCGTAGCCGGTCACCTCCGCCAGCCAACCCTCCAACTGGGCGATCAACTCCCGGTAGCCGGCGGTCTGCTCCTGCGGCGCGAACGGGTGCAGGTGCGCGAACTCCGCCCAGCTGATCGGTTCCATCTCGCTGGTGGCGTTGAGTTTCATCGTGCACGACCCCAACGGGATCATCCCGCGGTCCAGCGCGTAGTCGAAGTCGGCCAGCCGGCGCAGGTAGCGCAGCATCGCCGTCTCCGAGTGGTGGGCGCCGAACACCGGGTGGGTGAGGAAATCCGACGTGCGGGCCAACCCGTCCGGCAACGCCGCGTCCACGTCGCCGTCGACGCCGTCGACGCCGAACGCCGCCCACACCGCCGCCACGTGCGCCGCCGTGGTCGTCTCGTCGCAGGACACCCCGACCCGGTCGGCGTCGACCAGCCGCAGGTTCACGCCCCGGGCCGCCGCCGCGGCCACCACCCGCGCGGCCCGGCCCGGCACCGTCGCGGTGACCGTGTCGAAGAACGCCACGTCCGCGACCTGCACGCCACCGGCGCGCAGCCCGGCCGCGAGCCGCGCCGCCACCGCATGGGTACGCCGGGCGATCGCCCGCAGCCCGTCCGGCCCGTGGTACACCGCGTACATGCCGGCCATCACCGCGAGGAGCACCTGCGCGGTGCAGATGTTGCTCGTCGCCTTCTCCCGCCGGATGTGCTGCTCCCGGGTCTGCAACGCCAGCCGGTACGCGGGATCACCGGCGGCGTCGCGGGACACCCCGACCAGGCGGCCGGGCAGCATCCGCTCCAGGCCGGCGCGCACCGCCAGGTAGCCGGCGTGCGGCCCACCGAAGCCCATCGGCACCCCGAAACGCTGGGTGGTGCCGGCGGCGATGTCCGCGCCGATCTCACCGGGCGGACGCAGCAGCGTCAACGCCAACAGGTCCGCCGCGACCGTGACCAGCGCCCCGGCGGTGTGCGCGGCGGCGACCAGCGGCGCGTGGTCACGGACCGCGCCGGACGCCCCCGGGTACTGCAGGTGCAGGCCGAAGAACTCCGCCGGCAACCCGTCGACGTCCACGTCGACGACCCGCACCTCGATGCCGAGCGGCTCGGCGCGGCCGGCGAGCACGGCGATGGTCTGCGGCAGCGCGTCGGCGTCCACCACGTACACCGGGCTCGTGCTCTTCGACGCCCGCCGGGCGAGGGTCATCGCCTCCGCCGCGGCCGTGCCCTCGTCGAGCATCGACGCGTTCGCGGTGGCCAGCCCGGTCAGGTCGGTGACCATGGTCTGGAAGTTCAGCAGCGCCTCCAGCCGACCCTGGCTGATCTCCGGCTGGTACGGCGTGTACGCGGTGTACCAGGCCGGGTTCTCCAGCACGTTACGGCGGATCACCGCCGGGGTGTGCGTGCCGTGGTAACCCAGGCCGATCATGGACACGGCGACGGTGTTCCGCGCGGCCAGGGCGCGCAGCTCCGCGACCGCCTCCCGCTCACTCGCCGGTTCCGGCAGGTCCAGGGCGCCGTGCCAGCGGATCACCTCGGGAATCGCGGCGTCCATCAACTCGTCGACGGAGCTGTAACCGACGGCCTCCAACATCCGGCGCTCCGCGGCCGGGTCGGGGCCGATGTGCCGGTCGGCGAACTGCTCAACGGTCATGCGCGGCGCTCCTTGCGAGGGGCGAGGTCGACGGGTCGGCCTCCCCCTGAGTCGCGCTGACGCGCTCCACAGCGCCTGCCCACGTGGTCCTTTTGCCTGAGAGGTTCCGGGGAGAATCTGCCCCTTCGGCGCCGCCTGATCGACGGTCTCTCCCACGTGGGTGGTACCGGCAACCCCCACGCTACCAGCGGCCGTGTTTCCCGCTCATGTCCCGGGGGTTGATCACACCGAGGCGCCCGCCGGCGCGGCCAGGGCGGCGGCGAGCCCGGTCAGGGTGGCGCCCAGCGGGGCGTCCAACCGCACCGTGGCGTACCCGTCGCCGCGGGTGGCGCCCTGGTTGACGATCCCCACCGGAATGCCGTGCTTCGCCGCCCGCACCACGAACCGCCGCCCCGACATGACCGTCAACGACGACCCGAGCACCAGCAGCGACCGGGCCCCCTCGACGAGCGCGAAACAGTCCGCCACCCGCGGCGCCGGCACCGTCTCACCGAAGAACACCACGTCCGGTTTCAGCATCCCGCAGCCGCACACCCCGCAGTCGACCATGCGGAACCCGGACACCGCCTCGTCGGGCAGCTCCACGTCACCGTCGGGGTTGACGTGCGCCACCCGCGCGTCGAACCCCGGATTCGCCTCGGTCAACCGCCGGTGCAGCTCGTCGCGGCCGGTCGCGTTGCCGCAGTCCAGGCACGTCACCTCGTCGAGGCGGCCGTGCAACTCGATCACGCCGGTGGCGCCGGCGGCGGTGTGCAGCCCGTCGACGTTCTGGGTGATGATCCCGCCGAGCAGCCCGGCGCGTTGCAGCCGGACCACCGCCCGGTGCCCCTCGTTCGGCGCGGCCCGGGCGATGGTGCGCCACCCCAGGTGACTGCGCGCCCAGTAACGCCGCCGGGCGTCCGGATCCCGGGTGAACGCCTGATACGTCATCGGGGTGTGCCGGCGGGCCGCGCCGCTCGGCCCCCGATAGTCCGGAATGCCCGACTCGGTGGACAGGCCGGCGCCGCTGAGCACCACCACACCCCCCGCCGCCACCAGCGACGTCAACGCCTCCATCGCATCACTCACCCACCCATGTTCCCTCGCCCCCGCGCCCACTGCCCCCACCCGCCCCCGCCGCGCTTGCGGTGATCATGAGGTTGGCGGTGCGACACGCCGCGGCGGACCGCCGCCAACCTCATGATCGGCGTCGCCGACGCGCTCGCCACCTGACCGGCGAACAAGGAGGGACCCCTCGGCGACGCCGAGGGGTCCCTCCTTGTTCGCTCAACGCTGGTGACGCGGCAACGCCGGCTGCGGCTCCGCGCCGACCGGCGGCACCTCCCGGGCGATACGCTCCATCGTCCGCGCCAACTGCTCACTGCCGTCGTCGAGATGCCGGGCCGCCGCCCGCATGTGCGACATCATCATCTCCCCGAAAATCCGCAACGCCTCCCGCGTGGCCACCGCGTCGTCGACGTTCCCCCCGGCGTTGCTGCGGTACTCCACCACCGCCCGCTCGGCCTCCCGCTTCGCCTCCTCCGCCGCCGCCCGCATGTAACTCTCGTACTGCGCCCGCGCGTACTCGGCGACCCGGCGGGCATAGTCGTGCGCCTGCGCGATGATCTGCTCCGCCTCCCGCTGCGCCGCCGACAACAGGTTCACCTCCTTCGCCGCCGGCATCACCGGCTTGTCGGCGCTCGGAATCACCCCGTGCCGATGCAACTCCAGATGGTCGTTGAGCCGCTCGTTCTCCGCCCGCAGATTCGCCACCTGCGCGGCCAACAAATCCAACTCGTCAGCCACCTGCATCCGGAACCGGTCCACATCGGTCTGCTCGTACCCGCGGCGCGTGAACGCCGCCGCCCCGAACTCCCACCGCCGCACCCGGTCCGACGTCAACCGCACCTGCACCGGACCCGACACGTGCTGCGCGTCGTCATAACTGCTGATCGGAGTCGCACTCACCGGATACCTCCGTCAGGGATGGTCGCCGTACGCCACGTCGGCCCGTACCAATGCTTGCCGTAACCCTCGTGATGCACCTGACCCGGCGCGTAACCCGCCCCGGTCAACGCCGCCACCGACTGGCTCACCATCTCGTCGGACCCACACACGTACACGTGCCTCGACCGCCAGTCCCCCTCGGCCAACACCCGGTCGACGACCGGCGTCACCTCACCCGGCCGCCGCGGATCCCCACCCGACACGTACGACACCCGCAACCACGGATGCTGCGCGGCCAACTTGTCGATCGCCTCGCTGTCGTAGAACTCCGTCCGCGACCGGGCCCCCACATACAGGTCCACCCGCCGCCCCGAACCCTCCGCCGCGACCTGCTCCACCAACGCCTTCACCGGCGCCCAACCCGTCCCACCGGCCAGCAGCAGCAGATCCGACGACCCCGCCGACCACAACGCCAACCCGTCCCCCACCGGCGCCGCCAGGTGAATCTGATCCCCCTCCGCGCACCCGTACACCAGCCGCGACGACACCGCCCCACCCGGCGCCGCCCGCACATGCAACTCCACCGTGCCGTCCGCCCGCGGCGCGTTCGCCGGCGAGTAGTACCGCCACGACCGCACCGCCGGATGCGACACCCCGATCGACTGACCCGCGGTGAACGGCAACAGATACTGCGGCCGCACCGTCAACACCGCCACGTCGAACGTGCGCCGCTCGTGGACCAGCACCTCCCCCACCCACCACGGCGGGGAATGCGCCTCCGCCGCCTGCGCCGCCTCCGTCATCACCCGCGCGACCAGCCCGTACGCCGCCACCCAGTCCGCGGCCAACTCGTCGGTCCACGCCGCGCCGCTGAAATGCCGCAACGTCGCCACCAGCGCCTCACCCACCGCCGGGTAGTGCTCCGCCCGCACCGCGTACTTACGGTGGTCCGCGCCGAGCTGCCGCAGGAACCCGACCAGCAGATCCACCTGGTCCACGTGCGACACGATGTGCCCCAACGCCGACACCAGACGGTCCCGCTGCCCGGCCATGTCCGTGCCGAACATCTGCCGGGTCTCCGGATGCGCCAGGAACAACGTCGAATAGAAGTAGAGCGGCACCTGGTCGCCGTGCCCGGCCACCAGCGCCCAGCTCTGCTTGAGCCGCGCCGCGTCCACGCTCAGGCGTTCCCCGCCGACACGACCTGATCGCGCACCTGACCGAGCACGCCCCGCACGTCGTCGATCACGTCACCCGGCACACCCAACTGCGCCAACGTCGCCGTCAGGTGCTCACCGACCTTCGCGTAGTGGTCCGCCGGAATGTGCAACGGCTGATGCGCCTCGGCCAACCCCCGACCCGCGTACTCGTTCGGACCGCCCAACACCACCGCCAGCATCAACGCCAGATGCCGCCGCTGCTCGACCATGTCCACCCCGGTGAAATAGCCGGCCAGGTCCGGGTCCGCCAGCACCCGGTCGTAGAACACCTCCACCGCGGCCTTCACCGCCGCCGCGCCGCCGATGCGCTCGTAGTGGGACACCGGGGTCGTCTCGTCCGTCACCGTCATGCTCGGTCCTTCCGCGAGGGGCCCGCGGCAGCGCCGCGGCAGGGGACGTCGCCAGCGACACGACATCACGCGCCGTGACGTCGGCATGCCGGCGACCGTCAGGGACCATAGCGTGCCCGCCGCCACCCTTCACGCCCACCCGGTCGGAATCCCGACAACCGTCGACCACGGACAGTCAACGCTGTAACCCGATTCGCTCGATACGACCCAAACGTGTCACCCGACCGGGATCCCGACCGTCTCTTTCGGACACCGCACCGACACCCACCGCGACCTGCACACACCGCCGACCACCCCACACCCGGCCGACCCCGGCCGCCGAACCCGCACCCCCGAACACACACCGTCACCAAACGACGAATCGCGCCGGACCGAAAAGGCCACGACGCGATCCCGTACACGAGACACCGAAACGATCACCCGGCCCGGCGCCGCGCCCGCCGCGCCGCCAACTCGTCCCCCACCGAATCGACCTCAGGCTCCGCCGCCACGACATCCCGCTCCGGCCCACCCGCCGGCTCCGCCGGCAGATGCGACAACGAACCCTGAATCTCCTTGAACGCGCCACCGATCGCGATGCCGAACACCCCCTGGCCGCCCTGCAACAGGTCGACCACCTCCTCCGGCGACCGGCACTCGTACACCGTCGTCCCATCGGAGATCAACGTGATGCCCGCCAGATCATCCACCCCACGCGACCGCAACGCCTCGATCGCCCTCCGGATGTTCTGCAACGACACCCCGGCATCCAACAACCGCTTCACGACCTTCAACACCACCAGGTCGCGGAACGAATACAACCGGGACGTCCCCGAACCCGACGCGTCCCGCACACTCGGCACCACCAACGCCGTCCGCGCCCAGTAGTCCAACTGCCGGTAACTGATGCCCACCGCCGAACACGCGGTCACACCCCGGTAGCCCACCTCACCATCAGCGAACGACCCGGGCCCCACACCCGCCTGCTGCCCCGAACTCGGACCAGGATCTCGCGGCTCGTGCATCCGGACCAACCTCCCCGCCCGTGCGGCGCCACGTCCCCGTACGGGCACCCCTCGACACGGCAACCCTAACGCCGAGGAGACGACAACACCGGCAGGAGACACCCGACACGCCGCGCTACCACCCCACAACAGCACACACGGCGGCCAGCCGTCACCACCGTGACAACCACCGCCCCGCCACCCCGACCACCCGGCCGGACCCACTCAACCCGCGAAATCCTCCGGACGCACCTGCTCCAGGAACTCCCGGAACTTCTCCACCTCGTCCTCCTGCTCGTCCGGAATCACGATCCCCGCCTCGCTGAGGACCTGCTCCGCACAACGAATCGGCGCACCCACCCGCAACGCCAACGCGATCGAATCACTCGGCCGCGCCGACACCCGCACCCCGTCACCGAGCAACAGATCCGCGTAGAAGACGTTCTCCTTCAACTCGGTGATCTCCACCGCCCGCAACGGCGCCTGCAACGCCGCCAACACATCCCGCAGAAGATCATGCGTCAACGGCCGCGCCGGCTTGACCCCCTGCTGCTCATAGGCGATGGCCGTCGCCTCGACCGCGCCGATCCAGATCGGCAGATAGCGGTCCCCCTCGACCTCCCGCAGCAGGACGATCGGCTGGTTGCTGGGCAACTCCACCCGAACTCCGACCACGCTCAGCTCGCGCACCGCCGCCTCCGTGTCGTCGTCACCATCGCACCGCGCCTTCCCCTGCACGGTACACGGACACAGGACACGCAAGTCCCACGCGCTACGTGCACCACGCCTCGACAGACGGGCATACCCCGGCAAGCCTACGACACGCCCACGCCGCCCGAACGTCGCGCGCCCACCCACCACGAAGGGCCGGGCACCCCACGGCACCCGGCCCCCCACCAACACCTCACCGACCCAACGTCGACCGCAACCCCACCCGCACCAACGCCGCATGCAGCTGCTGCGACAACGCCATCAACTCCCGCGCCGTCTCCGCCGCCCGCGCCCGCGCCGCCGGATCACTCTGCCGCACCAACGGCGCCACCAACTGCGCGAACAAACCCACCTCACGATCCGCCGCCGACCGGTACGCCCGCAGATGCCGCGGCTGGAACCCGTACGCCGCCAACCCCGCCACCGCACCCGCGATGATCAATGCATCCGCGTCATACCACCCCGGCGGATCCGACACCACCACACCGAGCCGCTCCAACTCGACAAGCGTCGACTCGTCGAGCCCGCTGCGCGACAACAACTCCGACCGACCCAGCCGCACCTCAACCGACTCGACCGGCTCCACCGACTCCCGACCCGGCACCTCACCACCCGGACCGACCGCCACCAGATTCGGCCGCGCCCGACCCGACGGCGCCCCGTCGGCATCCCACTGCGCCAACTGCTCCCGGATCACCCGCAACGGCAGATACTGATCCCGCTGCGCGGTCAACACGAACCGCAACCGCGCCACGTCATCCCAGCCGTACTTCCGGTAACCCGACGGCGTCCGCTGCGGCTCCACCAGGCCCTCGGCCTCCAGAAACCGCAACTTCGAGATCGTCACGTCCGGAAACTCCGCCCGCAACCGCGCCAACACCTCGCCGATACTCATCAGCGCAGGCGCACGCCCCGCCCCGGACGGCGTCGAAGCCGCAGGCTCGTTCACCCCCGGCCGGCCTCCTCCTCCGGGCGCGGACCGGCGATGAACACCACCCGGAACTTGCCGATCTGCACCTCGTCACCATTGCTCAACGTGGCCGCCTCGACCCGCTCCCGGTTCACATACGTGCCGTTCAGGCTGCCCACGTCCCGCACCGTGAACGTGCCACCGTCCCGGTGGAACTCCGCGTGCCGCCGCGACACCGTCACGTCGTCGAGGAAAATGTCACTGTCCGGGTGCCGCCCACTCGTCGTCACATCGTGGTCCAACAGGAACCGGGCACCCGCATTCGGGCCCCGGCGAACCACGAGCAACGCCATTCCCGGCGGCAACGAACCGGACATGCGGCTCGGCACCACATCGGTGTCCGGCCCCTCCAGCACTTCGTCGAGCGAACCGAGATTGAGCGTCGAAGTGACGTCGAGCGGGGGGAACTCGTCGTCTGGGCGCGTCATGGGACCACCTCACGGATCTGTTCGGTCGGCGTCAGGAAATGGCGGGTCTGGCCGCCGGGCAAACCCACACCCGGCGGCTGGCTCCCCATGCCCGGGAAGGCGCATTCCGCAACGCTCAAACTATTGGTTCTCGGTCGACTGGGCGAGCCTAGCCAGCGCCGAAATGCAGGGCAACCGGACGCGCGGAACCAACCCCGCCGCCCGGCACGACACGACCTCAGCTCTCGGTGAGCCCGCGGTACGCGTCAGCGGTCAACAGACCATCGACCGCAGCCGGATCATCCGGAGTGATCTCCACCAACCAACCCGCACCGTACGGATCCGTGTTGATCACCTCCGGGGTGTCGGTCAACGCCTCGTTGCGCGCCGACACCGTGCCGCCCAACGGCGCGTAGATCTCCGACACACTCTTCGTCGACTCGATCTCCCCCAGCGACTCACCCGCCGCCACCACCGCACCGGAGTCCGGCAACTGCACGAACACGATGTCACCCAGGGCGTCCTGCGCGAAGTGCGTGATACCGACGCGGACGACACCACCGTCACCA
This sequence comes from Micromonospora sp. WMMD1128, assembly GCF_027497235.1. NCBI lineage: Bacteria > Bacillati > Actinomycetota > Actinomycetes > Micromonosporales > Micromonosporaceae > Micromonospora > Micromonospora sp. WMMD1128. The sequence goes on along the minus strand of NZ_CP114902.1, from coordinate 2,947,544 downwards.
CCGACGACCCACTCGTGCTCGGCGGTGTACCGCAGATCCTCAGGAATCACCAACTGCGTCCTTCGTCATCGGCGCACCGGGCGAACCGGCGCGGCCGCGACCGGTCAGGAAACCGGCCGGGCGTGGTCCAGCTTGATCGGCGCGTGCAGCTGCGAAACCTCCACAACCTCACGATCCTCGGACGTCACGTTACCGCCGGCCTCCCGCACCGCGGAGACCACCCCGCCCGGAATGTTCAAGGCCGTACGCATCGTCGCCGGATCACCGATCACCAGGAGCGAGTACGGGCCACCCAACCGCCGCCCGTCCACCAGCAGGCCACCACCCGACGCTTCCACGAAATACGTCGACGCGATGATCCGCACCGCGGTGCCGTCCGCACCCTGGATCTGCATCGCCTCCGCGCCCGCACCCCGCAACTCCTGCACCGCGTCCAGGATCCGCGTCGACGACATCGCCTTGTCCGGCCCCGAGAACCGCACCTCCAGACCCGGCCCCACCGCCGGCAGGGTCCCCGCCAGAATGCCCAACTCGTCCGCCCGCCGCGTCGCCTCCTCCAGCGCCGCCTGCCGACCCTGCTCACCCGAACGCAACTGCCGCTGGCTCTCCTCCAACGCCTCGATGTCCTGCCGCAGCCGCCGCTCCCGCGCGTCCAGGTCCGACGAGATCCGGACCAGGTCCTCCTCCCGCGTCGCCGCGAGCGTCGGATCCGTCGACGTCGTCTTCAACTGCACCACCAGGGTGAAACCCAGCAACGCCAGCAGCACCGCGATCATCGCGCCCGCCGACGTCAACCGCCGCGCCCCGGACACCCGCTCCGGCCGCGCCCGCGCCCCCGGCTCCTCCGCCGGCGCCGGCACGTCCTCCCGTTCCGCCGGCTCGACCGGCGCCAACGGCTCGGCAGGTTCCACCGGCTCGACCGGCGCCAACGGGCTCAACTCGTCCGGATCCGGCGCATCCGGACGAGGATCCGGCTCACCAGCCGGACCCGACGGCCGCCCCGGCTCCGCCGGCTTCGGCCACCCCGTGCCCGTCTCCCTGTGCTCCTCGCTCATCGCCACCAACCTACGCCCGGAACAGGTGCCGACGGATCGCCGCCACATTTCCGAAGATGCGCACCCCGAGCACGACCACCACACCAGTGGACAACTGACCACCCACGCCCAACTGGTCACCCAGATACACGATCAGGCCCGCCACCAGCACATTCGAGATGAACGACACCACGAACTGCTTGTCGTCGAAGATCCGGTCCAGCTTCGCCCGCACCCCACCGAACACCGCGTCCAACGCGGCCACCACCGCGATCGGCAGATACGGCTGCAACGCCGCCGGCACCGTGGGGTCCAGATACACCCCGAGCACCACACCAGCGAGCAACGCCAGCACCGCGATCATCGGCCACCTCCCGAAGGGCTGGAAGAAACACCCGAGCCGGACGACCCAGGACTGGACGAACCCGCGACACCCGAACCCGACGGACGCGGACTCGCCGACGGCTCGGCGTAGCGTAGCTGTGGCTCCGGAGCCGCCGGGAGCGAGAGGTCGTCGACCTCCTTCACCCCGAACGACAACCCCGTCGTCCGCGCCACCTCCCGCATCAACCCCGCCGCCCGGCCGTCGTCGAACTTGCCCCGCATCGACCCCGGCCCGATCGCCTGCACCTCGTACGGACTCGTCACCGGCCGGTAGTCCACCAGGATCGCCTCACCGGCCTGCCGGATCGTCGACGTCGCGGTCAACCGCTGCCCGTTGATCGACACCGCCTCCGCGCCCGCCGCCCACAGACCGTTCGCCACCTTCTGCAGGTCGGAGTACAACACGTGCGACGGACCGGCCTCCGCCCCCGTCACCGCGTCGGTGTCCCGCGGCGCGTCGGCCAACCGCACCACCACACCGTCCCCACGCACCCGACCCAGGCCCGTGCCGGCCTCAAGCGTGCGCAACCGGGACGCCTGCGAACCGCTCAACGCCGCGTCCCGCTGCCGGCCGACCTCCTCGCGCAACTGCTCCGCCCGCGCGGTCAACCGGTCCGTCTCCGCCTCCCGCTGCTTGATCGCGGCGATCAGACCGGCCCGCGCGGTCGCCCGACTCGGCTCCTCCGCCACCGTCTCCCGGTAAGCCACCGCGAACAGGAACCCGATCACCGCCAGCACCACCAGGCTCACCGGACGGCCCAGCACCTCCCGCATCCGCGACACCGGACCCACCGCCCGGCGGGCCGACGCGTCGGCGTAACCCGGATCCAGCGGATTGCGGAACAGCTCGGTCAGGAAGTCCGGCGCGTACACCCGCGTCGACGGGTCCCGTTCCCCGTCCCGGGGCGGCGCCGCCGTCACGCCGTGACCCCCGCGCGTCGTGCCCGCATCGCCAGGACCAGGCGGCGCGCCTGCACCACGTACATCGCGCCGGCCACCCAGTAGAGAACGAGGCCCCACCAGCCCAGACCCCAGCCGATCGCGCCGGCCGCGGTGGCCACGCTCGGCGCGGCGTCGGCCAACAGCAGGATCGGGAACGCCGCCAGCAGCAGGAACGTCGCCGTCTTGCCCATGTAGTGCACCGGGGGCGGGCCGTAGCCGTAGCGGCGCAGCACCCCCAACGAGCCGAGCAGCAGCAGCTCACGGGCCAGCAGCGCCGCGGTGAACTGCCACGGCACCACCTCACGGGCGGTGAACGCCAACAACGTGGCCAGGATGTACAGCCGGTCGGCCAGCGGGTCCAGCAGCTCGCCCAACCGGCTCACCTGCCGCAGGCGCCGTGCGATCCAGCCGTCGACCCAGTCGCTGGTGCCGCCCAGGGCCAGCACCACGACGGCGACCACGTCGGCCCGGGCCACGAGGAAGAGATAGAGGAACAGCGGCACGCCGAGGAGCCGGACGAAGCTGATCAGGTTGGGCAACGTGAGGACGCGGTCCGTCGAGACCGTCGCCGCATCCCCCGGTTGCTCCGCCGGAGCCGGCCGATGCGACACCCCAACCCCCCTCCGCAGCACGGTCCGGCAGCCGAACGAGCGGCCGCCGGAGGAACGTGCGCGTTGTCGGCCGGTCGGATGCCGGCGCCCTCCCCGATGCGGCCCACCATCGAACGGATCGTGGGCCGGCCAGTTGCGCTGCCACTATATCGGGCTGCCGGCTAGCTCCCGGTGTTGGCGCTGCGTGGCTGATCAGTGTCGTGACGGTGTCGGCCGTCACAACCGCTAAGGCATCCTAGGATACTAGTGGAGGCGAGCGCGCCGGATCAGGCCGTGCGGGCGGTCGAGTCGGAGCCGGCCTGCGGCGTCGCCATCGCGGCCGCCTGGCCGAACGCCAACAGCGCCAGCAGCAGGTCGTGCTGCACCCGGTGGGGCATCCGGTCGAGCACCGCCTGCACCGCCCGGTGCCGCCGCTCCTGCAACTCCCGCAGCAGCGACTCGGCCGCGTTCGTGGGGATGAGCCGCACCTCGCGCCGGTCCCGCGGGTCGGCCGCCCGGCGCAGCAGGCCCACCGCCTCCAGCCGGTCACAGAGCCGGCTGGCCGACGACGGAACCACGTCCAGCAACTCGGCCAGCCGGTTCACGTTGGTGTCGGGATGCGACACGATCAGCGACAGCACCCGCAGCTGGGTGGGCGAGACGCTCACCGTGTGCCGCGACGTGGCCGAGTCGAGCACACCGATGAGCGCCTCGGCAGCCGCCTCGACGGCCGCGGCAAGATTCGGAGGTCGCTCCACCCGCTGTCCCCTGCGATCGTCTCGCTCGTGTTCGCCCCGCCGCTGGTCACCGCCGCGTGACGTCACCCGACCGGCTGGAACCGCGCCAGTCCAGACAGACGACTACCGCGTCGTCGCGAAGATCCGCGTCGGCATGGTACGCGTGCAGTTCGCGCATCACCGTACCAACTGCCTCGGCGGCCGGCTGCAGCCGAGTGGACCGCATCGCCCGCGCCATCGCCCGCGCCCCGTAGGGCTCCTGCTCATCCGGCTCGGCCGCGTACACCCCGTCGCTGACCACGAAGAGCCGATCCCCCGGCTCCAGGCCGAACTCCTGCACCGCATACCGCGTCTCGGCGAACATGCCGAGCGGCAGCTGCTGCTCCAGGCTGACCGGGGTGACCCGGCCGCCGCGCAGCCGCAGCACGCGAGGGGAACCCGCGTCCACCGCCCGCACCACGCCCCGCCGACCGTCCAGCTCCAACAGCAGCGTGGCCACGTGCCGGCTCCCCCGGTGCTGGTAGAAGATGGTGTCGGAGGCCAGCTCGGCCTGCTCCACCAGGCTGCCGCCGGAGCGGCGCGCGTTGCGCATCGCGTTCACCGTCACCGCGGTGAGCAGCGACGCGGACAGTCCGTTGCCGGCGCCGTTGAGCACCGTCAGCGTGAGCCGGTCGCTGTCGACGGACCAGTCGAAGTGGTCGCCGCCCACCGTGTACGCCGGCTCGAGCTGCCCGGCGAGCAGCACGTCGCCGTGCTCGACGCTGCGCCCGGGCAACAGGTCCCACTGCATCTCCGCGGCCATGCTGAGCCGCTCCCGCCGGCGCACCCGACGGTAGCGGTCGGTCTCCCGGTCGGCCGCGCGGATGGCCACCGCCAGGTCACCCGCGGCCTCCCGGGCCGCCGCCACCGTCGCCGCGTCCGGGACGCCGGGAAACTCCACGAGCAGCACGCCGAGCCGCTCCCCCCACACCGACAGCGGCAGGTGGGCCAGGCAACGGCCGTCGTCCGCGGTGTCCAACACCGGCTGCTGGCTGCTGAAGCAGCGCTGCGCCACGCCGTGCGAGCGGAGCGGGCCGCCGTCGGCGCGCTCCTGGTCCCGCACCGGCCACAACCCGCTGGACCGGTAGTCGGCGACGAACACCTCCGACCGCGCGGCGCCGAGCGTCTGGCGGAGCACCGCGTCCGCGGCCTCCGGCAACTGGTCGGGTGGCGCCGTGCGCAGGGCACGCGACACCGCTCCGGACGCCTCCGGCATGTGCTCATCCTCCGAGAATGACGATTGCTACAGGACAAGCATCATACGGAGGCCACCGACACCGACGTCGTCGGCTCAGCCGGTCGGACGCCGGGCCAGCCCGCCGTGGAACGCGTCCGGCACCGGCTCCGGCTCGCCCACCGGCCGCCACCGGGCCACCGGCACGAGGCCCTCGCCCGTCGGCTGCCAGCGACCGAGCAGCGGCGCGAACTCCCCGGGGGAGCGCATCCGGAACGCCGGGCCCATCATCGCCAGCGCCCGCGGGTGCCCGGCCAACTCCTCGCCGTCGAAGTCGATCGCCAGCCAACTGCCCGGCGCCACCGCCTCGTAGAGCTCGTCGAGCGTCCGGACGAGCGTGTCGTCGTCCAGGAAGGCGGCCAGCCCGAGGAAGACCACCCCGACCGGTCTCCGCCCCCAGCCCGGCACGAAGCGGTGCAGCAGGGCCGGATCGAGCGTACCGATGTCGGTGGCGTCGCCGTAGCCGTAGCCGGCGCGGTCGCTGCCGGCCAGCAGGCGCTGGCCGAGCCGGACCGTCTCCGGGTCGACGTCGGTGTAGAGGACGGTGGCGTCCGGCGCCGCCTCGTGGACGTTGCCCCGGGTCGGCACGCCGGCGCCGAAGACCAGGAACGCGTCCACCCCTTCGGCGGCGATCGCCCCCACCGCCCGGCCGAGGAAGGCACGCAACGAACGGAAGATCGCGGCGCACGGCCCGTACGCCGCCTCGAACGCGGCGGCCGCGGCGACATCCACCGGACGGTGGTGCTGCCCGCCGAGCCAGTGGTCGATCATGCGGGCGGTGCTCGGTCGGTCCGGTTCGGCCATCGATGAGGATCCCTCCCCTGGGCGCTTGTCGCCAGCGTACCGACCGGCCGACTCCCGCGGTATCGCCGCGAAGGGGGCGCGCCGGCCGCGATACTGGCCGCGGGTCGAAGCCGCCGGCGCGTGCCCGCCCCGGCCCGCGACGAGGAGGTACGGGGTGAACTCGGCGAACGGCGCGGCGGTGGTGGTCGGCGTGGACGGCTCGGAGTCGGCGGCTCGGGCGGTGCGCCTGGCCGCCCGGGAGGCCGCCCGGCGGAACCGTCCGCTACGGGTGGTGCACGGATTCATCTGGCCGCTGCTGCGCGTGCCGGTGACCGCGCCCGACCAGGCGCCGCCCGGCGCCGGCCTGCGCCACCAGGCCGAGCAACTGGTCGGCGACGCGGTCGCGACCGCCGAGGCGCAGTGTCCCGGGCTGCGGGTCACCGGCGAGATCATCGACGGGGAGGCCGCCGCCGTGCTGCTCGGCGAGTCGCCCGCCGCCGCCCTCGTGGTGCTCGGTGACCGGGGGCTCGGCGGATTCGCCGCGCTCGTGGTCGGCTCCGTCGCGGTGCAGGTCGCCTCGTACGCCGACTGTCCGGTGCTGGTCGCCCGCGGGACGGCCCGCGACGCCGGTCCGGTGGTGGTCGGCGTGGACGGGTCGCCGCGCTCCCGGGCCGCGGTCGAGTTCGCCGCCGCGACCGCGTCCACGCGCGGCGCCCGGTTGCACGCGCTGCACGCCTACACCCACCCGGCCTCCGCGGGCCCCGGGGACATGCAGCCCCTGGTGTACGAGGAGGGGCGGCTGCGCGGCGAGGAGGACGAGGTGCTCGTCGGGTCGCTGGCCGGGATCGAGGAGCGCTGGCCGGACGTGCCGGTGACCCGCGAGGTGGTGCACGCCCGGCCGGTCGGCGCGCTCACCGCGGCCTCCCGCGCGGCCCAGCTGGTCGTGGTCGGCCGGGAGGGTCGCGGCGAGCTGAGCGGGTTGCTGCTCGGCTCGGTGAGCCAGGGGCTGCTGCACCACGCCGACTGCCCGGTCGCGGTGGTCCGCGCGCCCGACTGAGTGGCCCCGAGCGGACGGTTCGCGCGCCCGACTGAGTGGCCCAGGGCGGACGGTCCGCGCGCCCGGGTGAGTGGCCCAGGGCGGACGGTTGGCGCTGCCCGGGGCGGGTAGACGGGGCGGACAGCCGGAAGCGACCGCGAGGAGGCAGCGATGCCAGGACCACGGCCGGGCAGCAACGCGTACGACAAGCAGCGGGCGCGGTTGCGCGACCGCGTGGAGCAGTCCGGGCGGGCCGCCGACCAGGAGGCGAACGAGGTGGCGAACCGGATCCTCCAGGACGACCGGGGTCAGCGGGGCGTAGCCCGGGGTGACCGGACCTACGGGCCCAAGGGCGAACGCGAACCGGGCGACCCGAAGTGAGGGCGGCGCCCCTCGTCGACGGCGCCATCGCGGGCGCCGTCGGCAGCGCCGCGCTCAACGTCGTCAGCTACCTCGACATGACGCTGCGCGCCCGCCCGGCCAGCACCACCCCGGAGACGACCGCCGGCCGCCTCGCCGACGTGGCGCACGTCGACCTCGGACCGGGCGAGGAGGCGGCGAACCGGCGTGCCGGCCTCGGCCCGATGCTCGGATACGTCACCGGCGTCGCCGCCGGCGCCGCGTTCGGCCTGCTCGCCGCCCGCCGCCGGATGCCGCTGCCGGTGGCGGTGACGCTGCTCGGCGGCGGGGTGATGGCCACCTCCGACAGCTCGATGACGGTGCTCGGCGTGACCGACCCGCGCACCTGGCGCCGGGTCGACTGGCTCTCCGACCTGGTGCCGCACCTGGCGTACGGGTTGGTGGCCGCAGCCACCTGGCGGCGGCTGCGGCCCGGTTAGCGGTCGCGCGTCCGGTCAGCGGTCGCTGTCGTCCTCGGCCACCGGCTCGCCGGCCGGGCCGTACGGCGACACCTGACCCTTCGGCACCGGCCGGCCGGCGTCGCCGCGGGACGTGCCGGCGCCGCGCGAGCGGTCGCCGCCCCCGGCGGCGGCCTTGCGGCTGTCCTGGCTGGTCGCGCCCAGGTCGCTGCGGCGCAGTTCCTCCTGCTGCGGCTTGACCACAGGTCTCTCCTTCCCGGTGGGGACGCGCGGTGCTCGGCCGCGCGCCTGAGCCGGTTACCCGCCGCCGCCGGGCGCATTCCGGCAGTGGCGCGGGGTCTGGGCCGGCCCCGGACGGGTATCCCGGTGCCATGCCGGACGATCGGAACGTGGCGCGGGCCCTGCTGGACCGGCAGTCCCGCACGTACGCGGAGGAGGCCGGGATCACGCTCGCGGACCGGCCCGGCCCGCTCTACCAACTGCTGGTGCTGACGACGCTGTTGAGCACGCGGATCCGGGCGTCGGTGGCGGTGGCCGCGGCCCGGGAGCTGTTCACCGCGGGCTGGCGTACCCCGCAGGAGATGGAGGCGGCGAGCTGGCAGGACCGGGTCGACGCGCTGGGGCGGGGTCACTACCGGCGCTACGACGAGCGGACCGCCACCATGCTCGGCACCGGCGCCCGGCTCTGCCTGGACCGGTGGCACGGCGACCTGCGCCGGCTGCACCGGGAGGCCGGCGCGGACCGGTCGGTGCTGCGCCGGCGGCTCACCGAGTTCCCCGGGATCGGCCCGACCGGTGCGGACATCTTCCTGCGCGAGGTCCAGGCGGTCTGGCCGGACGTGCGCCCGTACGCCGACCGGCGGACCCTGGCCGGGGCGCGGCGGCTGGGTCTGCCGGCGAACCCGGGCAGCCTGGTCGGGCTGGTCGGGGAGGCCGACTTCGGGCGGCTGGCCTCGGCGCTGGTGCGGGTGGCGCTCGGCGAGGAGTCGGCCGGCGAGGTGAGCCGCACCGCGGCGGCGGGCCGCTGAGCCGCCGGGCTACTTCGCCGGGCCGGGTCGGGTCAGGTGCCAGGCCAGCAACGAGGCGAGCAGGGCGAGCAGCACCACCCCGCCGGAGATGCCGCCACCCTCGCCGCCGCCGGCCCGGTGGCCGGTGGCGCCGAAGTAGATCACCGCCAGGCCGGCGAGCACGGTCACGAACGTCCGCATTCCTCGGTCCCTCACGCCCCGGACGGTACGTCCGGCGGCGGCGCCGGTGGCCCGTTTCGCCCCGGTCGTCCCCCGGACGGGGTCAGTCCGTCTCCAGGTCGTCGAGGGAGACGGCGTGGGTCATCAGCCAGCGGGCCAGGGCGGCCATCCCGAACAGCCACAGCGGCGCCGACTCGGTGGTGCCGTTCGTGGCGAAGATGGCGAACCGCAGGTCCGGGGCCCGGTACGCCTCGATCCGCCACTTGTGGTTCTTGTCCCGCCAGACCGCGGAAGGGTCCATGGCGTCACGGTAGGTGACCGGGGCGGGCCGTCGGCGGCGGTTGGCTCAGCCGCCCGGCACGACGTAGCGGCCGAGCACCGTGCCCGCCACCGCCAGCACGAGGGAAATCGCGATGCCGCCGAGGATGAACCACCCGAGCCCGCTCCAGCCCGAGCGGCGCGGCCGGGTGGCCGGTACGTCCGCGCGCCATCGTTCCCGCCAGGTCCAGGCGAGCACGCCGAGGCCGAGCGGCAGCAGCCCGACCCAGAACCAGTACCAGCGGGTGCCGACCACGGGCGGCGGCCCGGCGACGAGCATGAGCAGCCAACCGACGCCGATCACCAGGGCCAGCGTCGCGGCGGCGTTGGCGACCGCGTCCGCCAGGGTGTCCCCGCCGTGGGTGACGGCGTCCCGGGCCCGCGGATCGGCAAGCGGATCGGCGAACGGATCCGGTCCCGGCCACGTCGCGGCGTCCGGTTCCGGGCTCGCCTCCGGACCCGGGCCGACGCCCGTGATGTCGCCCTCGGTCGGGGTCCGCGCCGGCAGGTAGGTGTAACGGAACTGGCCGTCGGGGCGGGTCCAGACGACCGTCGAGCCGCCCGGCGCGTAACGGGGCTCGGGGCGCCGGCCCCAGGGCCCGCCGGTCTCCCACCCGTCGACGCGGGTGATCGTCAGCACCCGGCCGGCCGCGAGGTCACGCGCCAGGTCGCTCTGGTCCGCGGCGCGCGGCGCGGACCACCAGGCGAGCGCCGCCCAGACCAGCCAACAGGTCAGCACAGCCGCCGGCAGCGCCCGACGGCGCAGCCATGCCCCGTCGAGCCGGACGGTGCGGAGCCTGTCGATCATGCCGACACCATGCCATCCGGACGCAACAGGTCAGCCGGGCGGGCGGACCACCTCGCGGGCGTCTCCGGGCAGCCGGCGGGTGGCCCCGCGGCGGTCCAGCAGCTCCAGCAGCGGCACCGCCACCCGGCGGGTGGTGCCGAGGGCCTGCCGGGCGGCGCTGAGCGTGAACGGCTGCGGCAGCCCGGCGAGGACCCGCACTGCGTGCTCCGGGGCGCCCGGCAGCAGCACCACGTTCTCGGCCAGCCTCAGCAGCTCGCCGGCCCGCACCGCGGCGCCGATCTCCCGGGGGCCCAGGCCGAGGTCGGCGAGGTGGTACGCCTCGGGGGCCTGGAACGGCCGGTCGCCGTACTCGGCGCGGACCGCCGCCACGGCCCGGGCCACCGGTTCGGGCAGCGTCCCGGCGGGCGCGGCGGTGACCAGGCCGGCGTGCAGTCGCAGCGGCGGGCGTAGCAGCGCCGTCACCAGCGACCGGTCCGGCAGGCCGAGGCGGTGACGCAGTACGTCGACCGGCACGCCGGCGGCGAGCGGCTGCTCGGCGGCGTACCGGGTGACCTCCGCGGTGAGCCGCCGGCCCAGGTCCCGCCAATGGTCGGGGTCGGCCAGCCAGTCCCCGGCCACCGGGGTCGCGGTCGGCGGCACACCCATCCGGGTGAGCTGCCCGGCCCGGACCAGCCGCCGGCGGCGCAGTTCGCCGGCCGGGTCGGGGCGCCCGTCGAGGCCGGCCAGGACGGTGGCGCGGGCCGCCGCCGCGCCCCGCCGGCGCAGCGGCGGCGGTTCCACGTCCAGCACGGTGATCCCGCCGGCGACGTGGCGTCGGCCCGGGTCGCGCAGCAGCGCCCGGTCGCCGATGAGCAGCGGCAGCGGGCGGGCCAGGCGTAGCCGTACCGTGTCCGGGCCCAGCGGCCGGACGTGGGCGGGCACCGCCGCGGAGCCGACGTGCAGCGTGAGGGCGGCCGGCAGGTCGGCGGCCGGGTCGCCGGCCAGGCGCACGTCGACCAGGTCGGTGCGGCCGAAGCGGCCGGGGCTCAGCAGGGCGTCGCCGCGCCCGACCCGGTCGCGGGGCAGGCTGCGCAGGTTGACCGCCACCCGGGCCACCGCGTCGACCCCGGGGTGGGCGACGCCGAGCGAGTGCAGGCCGCGGACCCGCACCGGCTCCCCGGTGGCGGCGAGTTCGAGTTCGTCGCCGACGCGCAGCCGGCCGCCGCCGAGGGTGCCGGTGACCACGGTGCCGCTGCCGCGCACGGTGAACGCCCGGTCCACCCAGAGCCGCACCGGGGCGTCCCGGTCCGGGTCGGGCAGCCGGGCGACCAGGCGGTCCAGGGCGGCGCGCAGCTCGGGCAGGCCGGCGCCGGTGACCGCGGAGACCGGCACCGCCTCCACCTCGCCGAGCGAGGTCGCGGCGATCTCCTCGCGGGCCCGTGCCACCGCCGGCCCCGGGTCGGCCAGGTCCGCGCGGGTCACCGCCAGCAGCCCGTACGACACCCCGAGCGCGTCGAGCGCGGCCAGGTGCTCGGCGGACTGCGGCATCCAGCCCTCGTCGGCGCCGACGACGATGAGCGCGGCCGGGACCGGGCCGACCCCGGCGAGCATGTTCGGTACGAACCGTTCGTGCCCGGGCACGTCGACGAACGCCAGCGTGCCGCCGGAGGGCAGGGTGGTCCAGGCGAAGCCGAGGTCGATGGTCATGCCCCGGCGGCGTTCCTCCGCCCACCGGTCCGGTTCCATCCCGGTCAGCGCCCGGACCAGGGTGGACTTGCCGTGGTCGACGTGCCCGGCGGTGGCGACGACCCACACCGGCTCAGCCCGCCACGCGCAGGATCGCCGCGCGGACTCGGTCGTCGGCGGTGTCGGGCACGGCGCGCAGGTCCAGCAGGAGCCGGCCGTGCAGCACCCGGCCGAGGATCGCCGGGTCGCCGGTGCGCAGCGGCAGCGCGTACCGCTCGGGCAGGCTCAGCGCCCACGAGTCCAGCTCCACGCCGGGCGCGCCGCCGCCGCCGACGACCGCCGCGGCCGGCACCACCTCGGCCTTGCAGCCGTCGGCGCCGAGCAGGTCGCGCAGCCGTTCGGTGCGGGCGCGCAGCCGGCCCGGGTCGGCGTGCAGGGCCTCGCCGGTCGGGGTGGCCGGCGCGTGCAGGGTGGCGGCCAGCGCGGCGAGGGTGAGCTTGTCCACCCGCAGCGCCCGCGCGAGGGGGTGCCGGCGCAGCCGTTCGACCAGGTCGGCGGTGCCGAGCAGCAGGCCGGCCTGCGGCCCGCCGAGCAGCTTGTCGCCGCTTGCGGTGACCAGGTGGGCGCCGGCGCGCAGCGTGGTCGCCGCGTCCGGCTCGTCGGGCAGCAGCGGGTCGGGGGCGAGCAGGCCGGAGCCGATGTCGGCGACCACAGGCACGCCGAGCGCGGCCAGCTCGCCGACCGGCACGGCCGAGGTGAAGCCGGTGACCAGGAAGTTCGACGGGTGCACCTTGAGCACGAAGCCGGTGTCCGGGCCGATCGCGGCGGCGTAGTCGGCGCGGGTGGTGCGGTTGGTGGTGCCCACCTCGCGCAGCCGGGCGCCGGTGCTGGCCAGCAGGTCGGGCAGGCGGAACCCGTCGCCGATCTCGACCAGCTCGCCGCGGCTGACCACGATCTCCCGGCCGGCGGCGAGCGCGGTGGCGGCAAGCACCAGCGCGGCGGCGCCGTTGTTGACCACGTGCACGGCTGGCGCGTCGGGCACGGCGGCGGCGAGCGCGTCGAGCGCCTCTCGGCCGCGCCGGGCCCGCCGGCCGGTCGCCAGGTCGAGTTCCACGTCGGTGTGTCCGGCGGCGGCGACGAGCGCGTCCACGGCCGCCGGCGCGAGGGGTGCCCGGCCGAGGTTGGTGTGCAGCACGACGCCTGTGGCGTTCAGCACCGGCCGTGGGGTGCGCCCGGTCAGCCCGGCCAGCGCCGCGTCGCGTACCCCCTCGGGGGTGAGCTCGCCGCGGCGGGCCCGCTGCTGGGCCGCGACGATCGCGGCCTTGACCCGGTCGCGGCCGAACGTGCCGGCGGCAGCCGCAAGCGCCGGGTCGGCGAGCAGCGCGTCGGTGCGCGGCACCCGCCGACGCGGGTCCGCCTCACGCATCGACGCTCCCCCTCGGACGGTTGTGGCGGAGACGGACGGGAATCGAACCCGCCTGGCCCGGGTCCCGGACCACACCGGTTTTGAAGACCGGGAGGGGCACCAGCCGCCTGAACGCCTCCACGCAGCAGTCAACCACAGCGGCCCACCGGCCGCCGGGCGAGGTGCTCAGGCCGCCCGGTCGGCGCGTTCCCGCTGCGGGACGACCGTGTACTTCGGGTCCCGGGCCGAGGCGACGCCGCCGTGGAAGATCCCGAAGCGGGTGCAGACGGACGCGGCGAGCAGCGCGCCGCCGGAGACCGCGGAGACCAGCCGGCTGCGGCGGCCGAGCCACGCGCCGGCCACCCCGGCAGCGGTGAGCGCCCGCCCGGCGCGCAGCAGCTTTCCCGCGGCGCCCTCCGCGTAGGGCTCGCTGAGCAGGCCGAGCCGGTTCTCCACCCGGTGCGCGCCCCACAGCTCCAGCGCCGCGCCGGCCACCGCGAGCCGCCGCGCCGGCCCGGCCTGGCCGGCGGGCGCGGCCAGCAACCCGACGCCGGCGCCGCTGGCGAGCGCGCTGCCCGCGAAGATGACAGGCAGTTCCGGGTACGCCTCGTGCCACGACGGCACCGCCGTGTCGGCAAGCAGCACCCCGGTGTACGTGGCGAGCGCCGGCGCGGTAACGGCGGCGACCAGCCCGGCGGCGTGCCCGGTCGGGGGCAGCAGCCGGCGGGCCAGCCCGGGCACGCCGCGTTCGGGCAGCCGGTGCGCCGCCTCGGCGACCGCGGCCAGCCCGGCGGCCGGGCCGAACGCGGTGAGCACCCAGGTGCCCACCGACATCGGCGAGGTCACCTTCGCCACCCGCAGCATGTGGTGGAAGCGGCTCGGCCGGCCCAGGTCGTGGATCAGGAAGAACGCGCTGGCGCCCACCGCGGCGAGGGAGGCGACCCGGCCGGCGCGGCGCAGCGCCGGCCGTCCGGTGAGCTGCCCGCCGGCGGCCAGCAGCGAGGAACCGGCGGCGAGCCCGCCGGTGAACAGGTACGCGGGGATGTCCCACTTCCAGACCGGCGGTTTGAGGACCGGCCGGCCGTAGTAGGAGGTGAACTCCGCCGGCGGCACGGTGAGCTGCTCGCCGCCCCTGCCGCCGCGGCGACGCCGGGGGGCGGTGTCGCGGGCGGGGTGTGGGGCCAGCCCGGCGTCGCGGGCGCCGGCGTCGGTGCGGCCGACGCCCGGGCCGGTGGCCCGGCTGCCGCTCTCCGGGGTCACGCCGTCGGCGGCGAGGCGGTCGCGGAAGCGACGGAACAGGGCGCCCACCTGACGGTCCGGGCTCACGACGACCCTCCGACGAACGCGGCGACGGTCGCCGCCGCCATGGCCAGCGCGGCCAGCCCGGCCCGCTTCCACATCTTCGGCAGGTCCCGGGTGGTGACCACCGGGTCCGGCGGCAGCCCGTACACCTCCGGCTCGTCCAGCAGCAGGAAGAACGCGCCGTCGCCGCCGACCCCGTCGGTCGGGTCGTGGCCGTAGAGCCGGGCCTCCGGCACGCCGCGCTCGTGCAACGTGGCGACCCGCTGCGCGGCCCGCTCCCGCAGCTCGTCGAGCGGGCCGTACTGGATCGACTCGGTGGGGCACGCCTGCGCGCAGGCCGGGGTCATGCCGGCGCCCAGCCGGTCGTAGCAGAGCGTGCACTTCCACGCCCGGCCGTCGTCCTCACGCTTATCGATCACGCCGTAGGGGCAGGCGGAGATGCAGTAGCCGCAGCCGTTGCAGATGTCCTCCTGCACCACCACCGTGCCGAACTCGGTGCGGAACAGCGAACCGGTCGGGCACACGTCCAGGCAGGCGGCGTGCGTGCAGTGCTTGCACACGTCGGACATCATCAGCCAGCGGAAGTCGGTGCGGCTCTCCGCGCCGGTGCCCCGCCCCGGCGGCTGCGCGCCGGGCATGCCGAGGAACTCCGGGCCGGCGGACATGCGCGCCCCCGCTTCCGGGCGTCCGGACGGCAGGCCGGGGTCCGTGCCGGTGCCCGGTGCCGCGGCGGCGCCGACCGACGCGGACGTCGGACCGCTGGACGCCGCGCCGGTCGGGTCGCCGGCGAACGGCGGCGTGCGGTCCCCCGCCGGGCGGGGCTGCTCGATGAACGCGACGTGCCGCCACGAGTTCGCGGTCAACGCGCCGGTGTTGTCGTAGGACATGCCGAGCAGGTCGAAGCCCGAGTCGGGGACGCCGTTCCACTCCTTGCAGGCCACCTCGCACGCCTTGCAGCCGATGCAGACGCTGGTGTCGGTGAAGAACCCCATCCGCGGCGGCGCGGACACCCAGCCCGCGTCGGGGGCCGGGTCGAGCGGTCCGTACAGGCTGTCGGCGTCAGGCATGACCGTCTCCGTCGCGCGCCGCGGCCTCGGGCGTCTGCTCGTCGGTGCTGCCGGCCGCGTTCTCCCCGCCCAGCACGTCGGTGGTCACGATCGGCACTTTACGGTCCGGGGCCATGCCGGCCCGTCGCTGGTAGTCGCCGACCAGGTCGAGCAGCGCCGGCCCGGTGGGCCGCCGGCCGGACCGGATGTCACAGGTGCCGATCTTGCTTTCCTGGATGAGCACGTTCGGGTCCAGGGTGATGCCGAACAGGTCGTTCGCCGAGTCGCCGGTGACCAGCCCCTCGCGGCCGAAGTGGTAGGGCAACCAGACCTGGTGGATGATCCGGCCGTCCACCCGCAGCGGGGTGAGCCGGTCGGTGACCAGCACCCGCGCCTCGATCACCGCCCGCCCGCTGATCAGGTGCGCCCAGCCGAGATGCGCCAACCCCACCTCGGCGGCCAACTCTGGGGACACCTCGACGAACATCTCCGGTTGCAGCTCGGCCAGGCGCGACACGGTACGGCTCATCCCGCCGGCCGTGTGGTGCTCGGTCAGCCGGCTGACCGTGAACACGTACGGGAAGACCTCGCTGTGCGGCTCCGGCGGGCTCGGGTTGATCCGGTTCACCGGGTGCTCGTAGATCTTCCGGGTCGGGTTGGCCTGCTGCCCGTACAGCGGGTTGCGCATCGGCGACTCGGCCGGCTCGTAGTGCGTCGGCAGCGGGCCGTCGAGCACGCCGGTCGGCGCGTACAGCCACGCCTTGCCGTCGCCCTGCATGACGAACGGGTCGTCACCGGCGAGCGCCGCCGGCCCGGAGGCGTCGGCCGGCGGCCGGTACGTCGGCGGCTTCGTCTTCTCGAAGTCCGGCACGTCGTAGCCGGTCCACTCGCCGGCGTCCGGGTCCCACCAGACGTACTTCTTGCGGTCGCTCCACGGCCGGCCCTCCGGGTCGGCGGAGGCGCGGTTGTAGAGCGTGCGCCGGTTCGCCGGCCACGCCCACCCCCACTCGGCGGCCACCCAGTCCTGCTCGTGCCGGGACCTGCGGCGGGCCGCCTGGTTCACCCCGTCGGCGTAGACGCCGGAGTAGATCCAGCAGCCGACGGCGGTGGAGCCGTCGGCTTTCGCCTCGGCGAACGCGTTGAGCGGGCGGCCGGTGGCCACGTCGAAGCCGTTGATCTCCTTCAGCACCGCCTCGGCGCTCGGCTCGGCGTGCGCGCCGTGCGTCGGGTAGTCCCAGGTCAGGTCCAGCAGCGCCCGGTCGCGGGGTTTGCTGGAGGCGGCCAGCTTCTCCCGCAGCACCCGGCCCAGGTGGTAGAAGAACCACAGCTCGGAGCGGGCGTCGCCCGGCGGGTCGACGGCCTTCTCCCGCCACTGCAGCAGCCGCTGGGTCTGGGTGAAGGTGCCCTCCTTCTCCACGTGCGAGGCCGCCGGCAGGAAGAACACCTCGGTCCGGCACTCCTGCGGCACGATCTCCCCGGTGGCGATCTCCGGGCTGTTCTTCCAGAACGTGGCGCTCTCGATCAGGAACAGGTCGCGCACGACCAGCCAGTCCAGGTTGGCCATGCCCAGGCGCTGGGCCCGGCCGTGCGCCGAGCCGACCGCCGGGTTCTGGCCGAGCAGGAAGTAACCCTTGATCCCGCCGTCGATCATGTTGAGGACCTGCTGGTAGGTCCCGTGGTCGCCGGTCATCCGGGGCAGCCAGCCGTAACCGAAGTCGTTCTCCGGCGTCGCCGCGTCCCCCCAGTACGCCTTGAGCAGGCTCGCCGCGAACGCCCGCGAGTTGCCCCAGAAGCCCTTCTGGCCGGGGTGGCGGATGCTGTCCACCCACTTGTCGAACGTCGGGTGGTCGGCGTGGTGCGGCATCGGCAGGTAGCCGGGCAGCAGGTTGAACAGCGTCGGGATGTCGGTGGAGCCCTGGATGCTGGCGTGCCCGCGCAGCGCCAGGATGCCGCCGCCCGGCCGGCCCATGTTTCCCAGCAGCGTCTGGATGATCGCCCCGGTGCGGATGTACTGCACGCCGACGCTGTGCTGCGTCCACCCCACCGAGTAGACGAGCGCGCCGGTGCGCTCCCGGCCGGAGTTCTCGGTCCAGGCACGGGCCAGTTCCAGGAACTTGTCCTCCGGGATGCCGCAGACCCGGGCCACCATCTCCGGGGTGTAGCGGGCGAAGTGCCGCTTGAGGATCTGGTAGACGCAGCGCGGGTGCTGCAACGTCTCGTCCCGCCGGGCCCGCGCCGGCACCGGCTCGCCGTGCGACTCGTGCTCCAGCCCGGACGCCGAGTCACGCTCCTTGCCGGTCCCCCGGATCGTGGTGCTGCCCTCGTGGCCCTCGTACTGCCAGCTGGCGTGGTCGTAGGAGCCGGTCTCCGGGTGGTAGCCGGAGAACAGGCCGTCCAGGTCCTCGGTGTCGGCGAACTGCTCGCTGACGATGGTGGCCGCGTTCGTGTAGGCCAGCACGTACTCCCGGAAGTCCAGCTCGTTGTCCAGGATGTAGCGCACCACGCCGCCGAGCAGCGCGATGTCCGTGCCCGCCCGGATCGGCAGGTAGGTGTCGGCGAGCGCGCTGGTGCGGGTGAACCGCGGGTCGACGTGGAAGACCTTCGCGCCGCGCCGCTTCGCCTCCATCACCCACTGGAAGCCCACCGGGTGGGCCTCGGCCATGTTGGAGCCCTGGATGACGATGACGTCAGCGTTGGCGAGGTCCTGCTGGAAGTCCGTCGCGCCGCCGCGACCGAAGCTGGTCCCCAGACCGGGGACGGTGGCGGAGTGTCAAATGCGGGCCTGGTTCTCGATCTGGAGCGCCCCCATCGCCGTGAACAGCTTCTTGATGAGGTAGTTCTCCTCGTTGTCGAGGGTCGCCCCACCGAGGCTGGAGATGCCGAGCGTCCGGTTCAGCGGGCGTCCGGCGTCGTCGACGTCCTCCCAGGTCTCGTCGCGGGCGGCGAGAACCCGGTCGGCGATCATGTCGAGCGCGACGTCGAGGTCCAGATCCTCCCACTCGGTCGCGTACGGCCGGCGGTATCGGACCTTCGTCTGCCGCAGCGGGCTGGTCACCAGGCTCTTGCTCGCCGAACCCTTCGGGCAGAGCCGGCCACGGGAGATCGGGCTGTCCGGGTCACCCTCGATCTGGGTGACCCGACCGTCCTTGTGGAAGACGCGCTGCCCGCAGCCGACCGCGCAGTACGGGCAGACCGACCGGGCCATGCCGTCGGCGGTCTCGGTGCGGGCGGTCAGCTCGGCGGAGCGTGCCGACTGCGCGGCGGCCCCGCGCCCCAGCGGGTCGGTGCCGGTGAGTTGCCGGTAGACCGGCCAACCCTGGATGAACGTCTTCAACCCCACCCGGGCACCCCCTCCACGCTGAGATCGGCGGACACTGAGCACACTAGGCCAGCCGAACCGGGCTCGCGAGTCGAGTGGAAAACAGCGCCGCCCCGGCCTGGTGACCGGGGCGGCGCTGGGCGTCGGTGTGCAGGTCGCCTCTCGGCGAGTGGCGCGACGCGGCTCCAGCCGAACGGTATTCCGCGAAGGCAATTTAGGTGAGGCCCGGGGACACTGGTCACACCGACGCTCTGCACAACGGTACCGGGCGGTCGGTTCTTCCGCCGGGCCGTCGTGACGCCGGTCACCGACTTCCGCGCTCGCCACGCCGGGCAGGGGTTACCCTGATGCCATGTCCGCCACCGCCAGCGCGTACCTCGCCCGACCTGGGCGTCCCGCGGTGGTGGCGCGCACCCTGGCCGAGCTGACCGGCCCCACCGCCGGCATCGTCGAGCTGCCGGTGCGCCTGATGTGGTGCGGCGAACGCGCCTTCGACCTCGCCGACCCGGACGAACTGCTCTGGATGTACGAGAACGTGCTGCGCGAGACCAGCCGGATGGACGACCTGCGGGAGCTGATCCACGCCGGCACGCTGCGCCGGGTGTGGCCGCTGCTCAACCTGCCCCGGGGCGTACGCCTGGCCTGGGAGGCCCGGCACCGGAGCCTGCGCGCCGCGTGACGCATCCGCACGACTTCTACCGGGAGGTGGCCCGGGTGGCGCTGGCCGCCGCCGGCCCGCACCGGTTCGTGCTCGGCGGCGGCGTGGCCTGGGCGGCGCACGGCCTGGTCACCCGCCCCACCGAGGACGTCGACCTGTTCGCCGACGTCGAGGGCGCCGCCGCCGCGGCGGCCGCCGACGTGCGCGCCGCGCTGGAACGGGCCGGCTACCGGGTGGACGAGGCCGACCCGGACGGGTTGGGCGAGGTGTTCGACGGCTTCGACCGGGACCTGCGTGACTTCGTGGTCAGCCGCGGCGACCGCCGGATCCGCCTCAGCCTGGCCCGGCTCGACCGCCACCGCAGCCCGGTGGTGATGGACTTCGGCCCGGTGATGGACGTGCGGGACCTGATCGCCAACAAGACCGCCGCGCTCGTCAACCGGCGGGAGGTACGCGACTACATCGACGTGGCCGCCGCGCTGGACCGGTACGCGGTGACCGAGCTGCTGGCGTTGGCCCGCCAGGTCGATCCGGCGCTGGAGGACGCCGACGTGCGCGCCGCCGGCCGCTACCTCGACGGTCTCGCCGACCGCCGGTTCACCCGCTACGGGCTGGACCCGGCGCGAATCGCCGAGGTGCGCCGCCGGATGGCCGCCTGGCCCCGCTGACCCGTCCGGGTCACTTCGTCAGCCGGCCGCCGGTGACCCCGAGGATCTCCCCCGTGACGTAACTGGACTCCTGGGAGGCGAAGAAGACGTACGCCGGGGCCAGCTCGGCCGGCTGGCCGGGGCGGCCCAGCGGCACGTCGGTGCCGAACTGCTCGACCTTCTCCGCCGGCATGGTGGCCGGGATCAGCGGGGTCCACACCGGGCCGGGCGCGACCGCGTTCACCCGGATGCCCCGGTCGGCCAGGTTCAACGCCAGCGCCTTGGTGAAGGTGGCGATGGCCGCCTTGGTGGTGGCGTAGTCCAGGAGCTGCGGCGACGGGTCGAACGCCTGGATCGACGACGTGTTGATGATCGCCGAGCCCTCCTTCAAATGCGGCACCGCGAACCTGCTGAGCCAGAACATGGCGTACACGTTGGTCTTGAAGACCCGGTCGAACTGCTCGGTGCTGATGTCGTCGATGCCGTTGTCCTGCGACATCTGGTAGGCCGCGTTGTTGACCAGGACGTCGATGCCGCCCAGGTCGGCGACCGCGCGGTCGATCAGCTCGCGGCAGTTGGCCTCCTCGCGCAGGTCGGTGCGGACGGCCAGCCCCCGGCGGCCGGCCTGCTCGACCAGGTCGACCGTCTCGCGGGCGTCCGCCTCCTCCTCTTCGCCCAGGTAGGACACCAGGACGTCGGCGCCCTCCCGGGCGAAGGCGATGGCCACGGCCCGGCCGATGCCGGAGTCGCCGCCGGTGATGACCGCCCGCTTGCCGCTGAGCCGGTCTGCGCCCCGGTAGGACTCCTCGCCGTGGTCCGGCTTCGAGCCCATCTCCTGCTCCGTGCCGGGGGTCGACTGCCGCTGCGCCGACCGGCCCGGCTGCTGGCCGTACTGCTCGGTCGGGTCCTGCCGGGTGTACTGGTCCTCGCTCATGCCTGCGCCCCTACCCCGAGGCGCGCCCGAAAAACGCCTGATGGTCTATCGTGCGCAACGGCGCCCACGAGGCGCGTACCCCCATGGAAAGGCACCGCATTGACCTCCTCCTCCGGCGCCTCCCGGCGCCAGGTGCTTGCCGTCGCCGCCGCCGCGGCGACCGCTCCCCTGCTCGCCGCCGCGCCCGCCGAGGCGAAGCCGAAGCCGCCGAAGCAGCCGAAGACCTGGGACCTGACCGTCCTCGGCACGTCGGACACCCACGGCAACGTCCACAACTGGGACTACTACCGGGATTCCGAGTACGACGACAGCGCGCACAACGACGTCGGCGTCGCGAAGCTCGCCACCCTGGTCAACCAGATCCGGGCCGAGCGCAGAGGCAGAGCGACGCTGGTCCTGGACGCCGGCGACACCATCCAGGGCACGCCGCTCGCGACCTACTACGCCAAGCAGGAGCCGATCACCAGCACCGGTGAGACGCACCCGATGGCCAACGCGATGAACGTGTTGAGGTACGACGCGGTCACGCTCGGCAACCACGAGTTCAACTACGGCCTGCCGCTGCTGGCCACCTGGATCAAGCAGCTCGGCTTCCCGGCCCTGGCCGCCAACGCGCTCAACGCGAAGACCGGCAAGCCGGCCTTCCTCCCGTACGTGATCAAGCAGGTCCGACTCGGCGGGCACGGCGCACCGAAGCTGCGGGTGGGCATCCTCGGCCTGACCAACCCCGGCGTGGCCATCTGGGACCGGGCGAACGTCGAAGGCCGCCTGGTCTTCGCCGACATGGTCGCCACCGCCGCGAAGTGGGTGCCGGAGATGCGCCGGCGCGGCGCCGACGTGGTCATCATCTCCGCGCACGGCGGCGACAGCGGCACCTCCAGCTACGGCCCGGAGCTGCCGAACGAGAACCCGACCGCGCTGATCGCCGAGCAGGTGCCGGGCATCGACGCGATCCTGTTCGGCCACGCCCACAACGAGGTGCCGCAGAAGTTCGTCACCAACGCCAAGACCGGCCGGGCGGTGCTCACCTCCGAGCCGTCCAAGTGGGGGCAGCGGCTGACCCGGATGGACTTCACGCTGACCCGGGACAAGGGCTGCTGGAAGGTGGTCGGCTCGTCGGCCACCACGCTGAACACCAACACCGTGGTCGAGGATCCGGCGGTGCTCGCGGCCGTCCGGGGCCAGCACGCCAAGACCGTCGACTACGTCAACAAGGTCGTCGCCCAGTCCAGCGTGGAGCTGTCCGCCGCCGAGTCGCGCTACAAGGACACCCCGATCCTGGACTTCATCAACCACGTCCAGACCGAGGTGGTCACCGAGGCCCTGGCCGGCGGCGCGTACGCGGGCCTGCCGGTGCTGTCCATCGCCGCGCCGTTCAGCCGCACCGCCGTGTTCCCACAGGGCGACGTGCGGATCCGCGACGTGGCCGGCCTCTACGTGTACGACAACACGCTGGAAGCCGTCGTGCTGACCGGCGCCGAGGTGAAGGCGTACCTGGAGTACTCGGCGAAGTACTTCACCACCGTCGCGGTCGGCGCCCCGGTCGACGTGGCGACCATCAACGACCCGACCGTGCCGGACTACAACTACGACGTGTTCTCCGGCGTCGACTACGACATCGACATCTCCAAGCAGGTCGGTCAGCGGATCACCCGCCTGACGCTGGCCGGCACCGACACCCCGGTCGCGGCGGACGCGCAGTTCGTGGTGGCGGTGAACAACTACCGGCGCAGCGGCGGCGGCAACTTCCCCGGCATCGTGAAGACCCAGGTCTACAACGCGCAGCAGGAGATCCGCCAGCTCCTGATCGACTGGGCGCAGGCCGAGGGCGTCATCGACCCGGCCGACTTCTTCGTGCCGAACTGGAAGCTGGTCCGCGAGGGCGTACCGGTCTTCTGACCCGCCCCAGCCCGGTTGATCATGAAGTTGGCGGTGCTCCCGGTCCGTTTTGTCACCGCCAACTTCATGATCGACGCGACCGAGTGGAGATCTTGGAAAGAGAGGGCCCCTGGAGGGGCCGGGAGCTTCCAAGATCTGTGGCGAGATCAGGGATGGCCTGCGCGCCAAGATCAAGGCGGCCCTGTCACGGATGGAACGGCATTGGCTGAGGGTCAGCCGCCGGCGCGCAGGTGCCACTCCGACTCGCCGCCGGTCGGGTCCGGCCGGTCCGGGCGGCTGTCCGTCTCGGTGGACGCCGCGCGCTCCTCGGGGCGTACCCGCGGTGGCAACTCGCCGAAGCGGACATGCCGCAGGAACGCGTACTCCTCGTCGGTGAACGACTCGACCGGCTCGCTCATGCCCGCATTGTGCGCCACGCGCGCGAGGACAGCCATCCTGCGCTCGGTGGAACGGTATGGACGTCAAGACCGACCGAAGACGGCCACCGTGCTCCACTCGCGGGCCGGATGGAGCGGCGCGGCATCAACGGCGGCGGCACGGGTATGCCGGCGCGACGACTGCGGGCGACGAGGTGGGAGGCGACGCGATGCGCGCGGTACGGATGACCGCCCCCGGGGTGCTGGAGCTGACCGAGACGCCCACTCCGGAGGCCGGCCCCGGTGAGGTGCTGCTGCGGGTCGGCGCGGTCGGCGCCTGCCACTCGGACCTGCACATCCTCGACGCGGAGGCGGGGATGTTCCCCACCCCGATGACGCTCGGCCACGAGATCGCCGGCACGGTGGAGACCGCCGGACCCGGCGTGGACGGCTGGTCGTCCGGGGACCGGGCCGCGGTCTACGGGATCATCGGCTGCGGCCGGTGCCGGGCCTGCCTGCGCGGCGAGGAGAACCGCTGCCGGGTCGTCCCGGTCGGCGGCATCGGCCTCAGCCGTGACGGCGGGCTCGCCGAGCACGTGGTGGTGCCGGCGTCCCGGCTGCTGCACGTGGGTGACATGGACCTGACCCAGGCCGCCCCGCTGACCGACGCCGGGCTCACCCCGTACCACGCGGTGGAGCTGGCCCGGCCCCGGCTGCGGCCCGGCACCACCTGCGTGGTCATCGGCATCGGCGGGCTGGGGCACATGGCGGTGCAGATCCTGGTGGCCACCACCGCGGTGCGGATCGTCGCGGTGGACACCAGCGTCGCGGCGCTGGACCTGGCCGGCCGCCTCGGCGCGCACCACGTGGTGCAGGCCGGCCCGGACGCCGTGGCGACGATCCGTGAGCTGGTCGGGCCGCCGCCGGACGGCGCGGACGTGGTGCTCGACTTCGTCGGCGCGCAACCCACCCTGGACACCGCCCGGCAGGTCGTCGCGACCGGCGGTCAGCTGTTGCTGGTCGGACTGGCCGGTGGGACGCTGCCGGTCCGGCCGGTCGCCGACGAGCCGCCCCCGGTGCCGCTGGAGACCGGCGTGGTGGTGCCGTTCTGGGGCACCCGGGCCGAACTCCAGGAGGTGATCGCATTGGGCCGGGCCGGGCGGCTGCACGCCGACGTGCGGACGTTCCCGCTGGCCGAGGCGCCCGAGGCGTACGAGGCGCTGCGCCGGGGCGACATCCACGGGCGGGCGGTCATCGTGCCCTGACCGGGGGCAGCCGGTCGACGAGCGCCAACCCGGCCCGCACCGGCCGCCGGTGCAGGGCCTCGGCGAAGCTGGCCTTCCCCTGGCAGAACCGGACGAACATCCGCCAGCCGGGCGGGCTGGCCAGGACGGCGTGGAACACGTCCGGCCGCCGTTCGAAGACGTCCAACAGCCGGTGCCCGGCCCGCATCTCCGGCGTCAGCCGCGCCTCGACCTCGCGACCGTAGGCGTCGAGATCCCCGCCGGCGACCGCCGCGCCGGCCAGCCGGCCGGAGCGCAGCGCGTAGCTGATCCCCTCCCGGCTCCACGGCTCCAGCAGGCCGGCCGCGTCGCCGGCGACGAGCACCCGGCCGTGGCGCAGCGGGGAGTCCTCGGCCCGGCAGCGGGTGAGGTGGCCGGAGTCGTGCTCCGGGTCGATCCCGGCCAGCCCCAGCCGGGCCACGAAGTCCCGCAGGTAGGCCCGGGTCCGCTCACCCTCGCCGCGGGTGGCGATGACACCCACGGTGAGCCGGTCGCCCTTCGGGAAGACCCAGGCGTACGAGCCGGGGACCGGCCCCCAGTCGATGAGCACCCGACCCCGCCACCGGTCCCGTTCGGCGGCGGACACCGGCAGCTCCAGTTCCAGCCCCAGGTCGACCTGGCGGAAACGCACCCCCACGTGGCGGGCGGTCACGCCGGAGGAGCCGTCGGCGCCCACCACGGTCCGGGCGCGTACCACCTCGCCGTCGGCCAGCCGCAGGCGTACCTCGTCGGGGTCCTGCTCCACCGCGCGGACCGCGACGCCCTCGCGGACCTGCGCACCGGCGGCGACCGCGGCGGCGCGCAGCCGGTCGTCCAGCTCCTCCCGGCGGATCATGGTCACCAGCGGCGTGCCGTTGCGGCGGGTGAACGCCCGCCGCCCGTCGCGGGTGAACGTGACCCGGTCGGTGCGGTCCTGGGCCGGCACCTCGATCAGGTCGCCGACCTCGGCGAGCGAGGTGCCGATCAGGCCGCCGCCGCAGGTCTTGTACCGAGGATGGGTGGCCCGCTCGACCACGAGCGTGCGCACGCCGGCCCGGGCCGCGGCGTGCGCGGCGGAGAGTCCGGCGGGCCCACCACCGACCACCACGAGGTCCCAGATGATCACGCGTGCAGCCTAGGGCACCGGTACGTCGCCACGCCCGCGACGACCCTCGTTCGGGTGGGCATCATCGCCGTCCGCCCGGGTAACCGCCGGTCGCCGGCCGTCCGCGGGTCGGGCGGCCCACCGGCGAGGAGGGAAGCCATGCCTCAGGTCCAGCTGTCCGCGGCCGAGGAACGGGTGTACCAGGCGGTCACCGCCCTGGAGGTACGGGGACACGTCCCCTACCCGGACCTGATCGCCGAGGAGACCGGGATGACCGAGGAAGAGGTGCACGAGCCGTTGCACTCGCTCACCGAGCGGGGGCTGCTGCACCGGGAGGACTCGCCGATGTCGGGCCTGGACTTCGGGCCCCGTTGGTGTGCGCGTCAGACGGCCTGATCATGTCGTTTGCCCCTCCGGGGTCCGGGTAGCGATCGGGGATGCGTGATCGACGGTCTGTGGACGGCACGATGAGCGGCGACCGGTCGCCGGAGGCCGGGTACGACAACCGGCGCCGCTGGCAGGCGCTGAGCGTCGGCCTGGTCGCGGCGTTCATGACGCTGCTCGACGTCAGCATCGTCAACGTCGCCGTACCGTCGATCGACCGGGCGCTCGACGCCACCCCGAGCGACCTGCAGTGGGTGCTGTCCGGGTACGCGTTGACGTTCGGCCTGGTGCTGGTGCCGGCCGGACGGTTGGGCGACGCGCGCGGCCGGCGGACCGCGTTCGTGGTCGGGGTGGGCCTGTTCACGCTCACCAGCGCGCTGGCCGGCCTGGCCACCTCGTCGACCTGGCTGATCATCGCCCGACTCGTCCAGGGCGCCGCCGCAGGCATCGTGAACCCACAGGTCAGCGGCATGATCCAGCAGCTGTTCCGGGGCGCGGACCGGGGTCGCGCCTTCGGCCTGCTCGGCGCCACCATCGGCATCTCCACCGCGGTCGGACCGCTGCTGGGCGGGCTGCTCATCCAACTCGGCGGCGAGGAGCACGGCTGGCGGTGGGTGTTCTTCGTGAACATCCCGGTCGGCATCGTGGCGATGGTGCTCGGCTGGCGGCTGGTGCCGGGCCGCCCCGAAGGGCAGCCCCACCGGCACCGGCTCGACCCGGTGGGCGTGCTGCTGCTCGGCACCGGGGTCACCGTGATCCTGCTGCCGCTGGTGCAGCGGGAGCAGTGGCAGGGTTCGGCCAAGTGGCTGCTGATCCCGCTGGGCCTGCTGCTGCTGGCCGGCTTCGCGTTCTGGGAACGCCGGTTCGCCCGGCAGGCCACACCCCTGTTCGACCTGCGGCTGTTCGGGCTGCGCTCGTACGTCCTCGGTTCCCTGATCGGGCTGATCTACTTCGCCGGGTTCACCGCCATCTTCTTCATCTTCACCCTCTACCTCCAGATCGGCCTGGGCTACAGCGCGCTGGTGGCCGGCGTGGCGATCACCCCGTTCGCGCTCGGCTCGGCGCTCGCGTCCGCGCTCGGCGGCCGGGTCGTCACCCGGTACGGTCGGCCACTGGTCGCGATCGGACTGCTCGCCGTGGTGGTCGGGCTGGTCGCGACCGACCTGGTGCTGACCGGTGGGTCGCACCAGAACGTGCCGCTGCGGACCGCGCTGCCGCTGCTCGTCGCCGGGCTGGGCAGCGGTCTGGTGATCGCCCCCAACCAGACGCTCACGCTCTCCGAGGTGCCGGTGCCGATGGCCGGCAGCGGCGCCGGCATGCTCCAGACCGGGCAGCGGATCGGCACCGCCGCCGGCATCGCGGCGGTCGGCGCGCTGTTCTTCTCGACGCTGGCGCAGAATCAAAACGACTGGGGGCTGGCGTTCCGGCACTCGCTGCTGCTGGCCGCCGGAATCATCGTGCTGGCCCTGGCCGTCGCCGTAACCGACATCGTCGCCGGCCACCGCTCCGCACGCAAGGCGGGGGCCCCCGTTAACGCCTCCGGTAGAGGAAGGGGCCCCGCTTAACACAAGCGGTAGCACGAGAGCCGGCACCCTGGGCGGGTGCCGGCTCTCGGGTATCCGTTACTTGTTCCAGTGCTGGGTGACGAGGTCGGTGGCCTGGTTCTCCCACTGGGCGTAGGCGTCGGGGTAGGCGCTCACCTGGACGGTCTGCGCGGCCTCGGTCAGCGGCATGTCCTGCCAGCCGTCAACCTGCTTCAGGCCCTTCAGGAACGCCAGCGTCGAGTATTCGGGGTCGGTGATCTGCTCCGGGCTACCCCAACCGCTCGACGGACGCTGCTGGAACAGACCCAGCGAGTCGTGGTCGTTGGTGTCGCCCAGGTGACCCAGGTTCTCCAACTTCGACTCCTGCAAGCTGGTGGCGATGGAGATGACCGCCGCCCGCTCGGGCAGGCCCGCCTTCTTCGTCGCGGCGATGATCGCCTTGACGTTGGCGGTCTGCTCACCGTTCAGGTCGATAGTCGACTGCTTGCCCTCGGCCTGCACCACGGCCGTGGCGGTGACGGGCTTACCGGTGTGGGTGGGGGTGTCGGCGTGGGCGGCGATCGGACCGGCGAACACACCACCGGTGAACGCCAGACCAGCGATACCCAGGACACTCTTACGCAGAATCGTGTTCATGGGGGGCTCCATTCCGGGGGTCGACACACACGCCGAGCGGGGGTGGTCGGCGCGCGGGCGAGCACCGTCAGGCGCTCAAAGTTCGGGGGTTCCGGCGGCCTTCGCGGGGCGGGGCGCGGGTGGGCCGGAGTGACTGTGTAACGACCGGCTACCCACCGTCATTCCCGGGGGCGGGGTCGGCCGCGCGGCATGGGCGCGCCGGCCTTCCTCGGTCGTTCACCGCGTTACAACGCCCCCACCCCCGCGACGATTCCGCCGCCAGAGTGCCACCCACCACCCCCGAACCGGACACCCCACCCACCCGCACACGAAGACGCCCACACCGTTCCACCCGCGCTTTCGCCGGGCCATGAGTGGAAGGTCGTGGGTGTATCAGCGCTCCGCGCCGGGACTGGGACAGCGACAGGTGTATCAGCCCATTGGGCACACCGGCCTGAATGTCCCGCACATGCCAAATGTCCCGGCTCGGGGCGGGCACGCCCGACCGGGGAAAGCCGACCGGCCGGCCCCGGAAGCGGGGCCGGCCGGTCGGGGGTGACGGTGTCACCAGAGCTGCTGCACGATGTCCGCCGCCTGCTCCTCCCACTGCGCGTACGCGTACGGGTAGGCGGACACCTGGACCGTCTGCGCCGCGCTGGTCAGCGGCAGGTCCCGCCAGCCACCGATGTTCTTCAGCGCGCCGAAGAACGCCTTGCTGGCGTACTCCGGATCGGTGATCTGCTCGGACGTGCCCCAACCGGACGACGGACGCTGCTGGAACAGGCCCTCCGAGTCGTGGTCGTTGTAGCTGCCGAGGTGACCCAGGTTGTACAGCTTCGACTCCTGGAGTGAGGTGGCGACGCCGATGACGGCGCCCCGCTCCCCCACGCCGGTGTCCTTGGCCGCCTCGACGATGGCCTTGGCATTCTCGACCTGCGCGTCGTCGAGCGGGATGCGCGACTGGGCGCCCTCGACGCCGTGCGGCATGAGCGTGTCCCGGCTCGGCCGGTCGGCCTTGGTCGGCACCTTGTCGCTGCCGGTGGTCAGGCCGGACTTCGCCACCTCGGTGCCGGACTTCCTACCGGTGGCCAGGTCGATGGCGGCCACGGCGCCGGCGTGCGGTCCGCTTGTCACCGGGGCGGCGACGGCGGTGGGGCCGTAGGCGAGCCCGCCCAGGGCGGTCACGCCGGCGACGGTGAGTACGGCCCGACGGTTGCGGGTGATGCCGCTGGTTTTCTCGGCGGCGGTCTTCGCGATGGCGGGGAGCCATCGAGCGACGTGCTGCTTCACGATGGTTGCCCTTTCGATCGTTACGACGCGCTCCGGGGTGAGCGCCCCTCGGGGGTCGACCGGCGGCACGGGTTTGGATGCCGACGGTACGGGGGACTCAACCAGCCCGGTGTGTCGGTCATTCCGGTTATGTCGGTCTAGGCGCGAGCTGCGGTCCAGGTCACCCGCAGCAACGGACACCGGGCGCGTCACTCCGACAAAAGGGACGATCAGGTCGGACCGCCGAACCGCACCAGGACGTGCCAGAGTTGCTTGAGGTGTTGCCAGGTCAACTCGGCCGGCCCGCGGTCGGCCCAACGCTGCGGCTCGCGGGCCAGGGAGGCGGCGGCGCGGCCGATCAACGCCGCGTACAGCGGCTCCCCCGGCCGGCCGAACTCGGCGTGCACGCGGGCGGCCAGCGGCGGGATGTCCGGTCCGCGGAAATCGGCGTCGACGCCGTCGACGGGCAGCTCGAACCCGGCGTGCCAGCGCAACGCGAAGCCGTGCCGGCCAGCGATCCCGACGAGGCGGCGTCCCACGTCGGTGTCGCGGAACGACGGGTCGACCACCACCGCCACGACGTCGCGGGCGAGGCGGACCTCACCGTGCACCTGCGCCTCGATGTAGTCGTCGAGCGCGCGGCCGGCCCGCTCCGATGCGCGCTCCCGGCGCGACAGCAGCGTCCGCAGCAGGATGCCGGTGTCCATCTTGGACACGCCCAGGCTGACGCCGGTGTCGGCGGTGGAGGTGAGCAGCGCGGCGAGAACCGGCTCGAAGGCGGTGGCGGTGCCGACCTCGGTCGGCCGGAGGTGGCTGTCGCCGAAGGTGAACGTCGTCCGGGCCAGGACCTCCGGGCGCAGCCGCAGGTGGCAGGAGCCGAACCGGGGGCAGGCGCCGTCGGGATGGTCGAGCAGGTTCAGGCCGCCGTACTTCGGACGCTCCGCGGGTAGCACACCCGGACGCTGGTACGCGCCGCCGAACATCGCCTCCTCCCAGACGTCCCGGTCCCCGCCGGGATACGCGGTCAGTCCGCCGTTGCCGATGCCGGTTTCGAACTGGCTGCGGTAGACACCCTCGGCGTCGAGCGCCTCGACCACGGTACGGCCGTCGCGCAGCAGCCGGTCGGGGTGGAAGTTGACGGTCAGCCGGCCGTACCCGGTCACCGCCGCGACGACCTCCTCGCCCCGGACGACGGCGCCGGCGTCGGCGAGGTGTGCCGCGATCACGGCGAGCGCGGCCGGGCGGTCCCGCAGCGCGACGTCGCGCACGTGCCGCAGGGCGGCGGACTGGGCGGCGGTCAGGGTCGTCGCGGGCACGCGGCCGAGTATCGCCGGGCCGGGCGCGGGCGGGCCAGGGAATTCCTTCGGGTACGCCGCGGGCGGGGGCGAGCCGACCGTCCCTTCGTTACGGTGCGGCACCGGTCCGGATGCCGCACCTGCCCGGCGGACGATCACCGGTGCTCCGGACGACGGCGGCCCGGCCCGGCGGCGCTACCGGGCCGGGCCGGTGGCACTGTCGGACCGGGCCAGTAGCACCGCCGGACGGTTCAGTGACCCCGGGCGATCCACTCGTCGAGGTGCGGCGCCTCCGCGCCGACGCTGGTGTCGTCGCCGTGCCCGGTGTGCACCACGGTCTCCGACGGCAGAGTGAGCAGCCGGGCGCGGATCGACTCGACGATGGTGTCGAAGTCGCTCCAGGAGCGGCCGGTCGCGCCGGGACCGCCGGCGAAGAGCGTGTCGCCGGTGAAGACCGCGGTCAACTCCGGGGCGTGGAGGCTGCACGCGCCCGGGCTGTGGCCGGGCGTGTGCAGGACCCGCAGCGTGGTGCCGGCGACGGTGACGGTCTGCCCGTCGACGAGGTCGCCGTCCGGCGGCGTGTCCGGGTGGACCTGATCCCACAGCACCCGGTCCGCCGGGTGCAGCAGCACCGGCGCGCCGGTCGCCCGGGCCAGTTCGGGAGCGACCCGGACGTGGTCGTCGTGGGCGTGGGTGGCCAGAATCGCGAGTACGCGACGGTCGCCGACGACCGCGCGGATGGCGGCCACGTCGTGCGGCGCGTCGACGACGACGCACTCGTCGTCGTCGCCGATCACCCAGACGTTGTTGTCCACGTCGAACGTCTGCCCGTCCAGCGAGAACGTGCCGGATGTGACGGTGTGGTCGACGCGGGCGGTCACGGGAAGACCACCACCGACCGCAGCACGTCGCCGTGGTGCATCCGGGTGAACGCCTCCTCGACCTGGTCGAGGGCGATCTCCTCGGAGACGAACGCGTCCAGGTCGAGGCGACCCTGCCGGTAGAGCTCGGTGAGCATCGGGAAGTCGCGGCTGGGCAGGCAGTCGCCGTACCAGCTGGACTTGAGCGCGCCGCCGCGGCCGAACACGTCGAGCAGCGGCAGGTCGACGGTCATCTCCGGGGTCGGCACGCCGACCAGGACGACCGTGCCGGCGAGGTCCCGCGCGTAGAACGCCTGCTTCCAGGTCTCCGGGCGACCCACCGCGTCGATCACCACGTCGGCCCCGAACCCGCCGGTGGCCGCGCGGATCGCCTCGACCGGATCGTCCTCGGAGGCGTTGACGGTGTGGGTGGCGCCGAACTTCCGCGCCCAGTCGAGCTTGCGGGAGTCGGTGTCCACCGCGACGATCGTGGTCGCGCCGGCCAGGGCCGCGCCGGCCACCGCGGCGTCACCGACACCGCCGCAGCCGATCACCGCGACGGAGTCGCCCCGGGTCAGGTTCCCGGTGTTCATGGCCGCGCCGAGGCCGGCCATCACGCCGCAGCCGAGCAACCCGACGGCGGCGGGCCGGGCGGACGGGTCCACCTTGGTGCACTGCCCGGCGTGCACGAGCGTCTTCTCGGCGAACGCGCCGATGCCCAGCGCGGGGGCCAACTCGGTGCCGTCGGTGAGGGTCATCTTCTGCGCCGCGTTGTGGGTGGCGAAGCAGTACCAGGGCCGGCCGCGCCGGCAGGCCCGGCACTGCCCGCACACGGCCCGCCAGTTGAGCACCACGAAGTCGCCGGGGGCCACGTCGGTGACGCCGTCGCCCACCTGCTCGACGACGCCGGCGGCCTCGTGGCCGAGCAGGAACGGATAGTCGTCGTTGATGCCGCCCTCGCGGTAGTGCAGGTCGGTGTGGCAGACGCCGCAGGACTGGACGCGTACCACCGCCTCGCCCGGCCCCGGGTCGGGCACCACGATCGTGGTCACCTCCACGGGTGCGCCCTTGCGCCGCGACACGACTCCCCGGACTTCCTGACTCACTCTGCCTCCTCTTTCGTTCGCGACTGCGGGGCTCGCAGAACCGGCTCGCTCCTCGCGCTCACCGTGCCTCCTTCGTTCGCGACTGCGGGGCTCGCAGAACCGGCTCGCTCCTCGCGCTCACCGTGCCTCCTTCGTTCGCGACTGCGGGGCTCGCAGAACCGGCTCGCTCCTCGCGCTCACCGGCTGCTGGTCCCCCGCCGAACCTACCGCCGATCATCGCCGGTGGCCCGGTGGCACCGGGCGGATTGTCCCGGTCGACGCCGGGTATCCGCCAGTGCCGGTTCTCCGACGTCGAACGGGAGTGATCATGAGGTTGACGCATGCGCCGCTGCGGGTGGCCATCGGGGCGTACATCCTGAACTCCGGGCTGTCCAAGCGGACGCTTGAGGGCGAGGCCGCCGCCGGGGTGCACGGCATGGCCGCCGGGGCGATCCCGCAGTTGGGGCAGGTCCCGCCGGACCGGTTCGCGGTGCTGCTCTCCCGCGGCGAGATGGCCCTCGGCGCGGCGCTGCTCGCCCCGTTCGTCCCGTCGCTGCTCGCCGGCGCCGCGCTCACCGCGTTCGGCGCCGGGCTGGTGCAGCTCTACCTGAAGACGCCGGGCATGCGGGAGGGCACCAGCCTGCGGCCGAGCCAGGCGGGCATCGGCCTGGCCAAGGACGTGTGGCTGGTCGGTGCGGGCGTGACCCTGATGCTGGACTCGCTCACCCACCGGCGGCGCCGCTGACCGGGCCGCGTCCTCAGGCGGGCACCGCCACCGGCGCCCGCTCGGCGGCCAACCGACGCCGGGCCGCGTTGCGGTAACGCAGCACCTGCACCGCGCCGAACGCCCAGAGCAGATACTGCACCGCGAACGCCAGGCGGAACGCGGACAGCGGCGGGGCGGCCCGCCCGGCCGGGGTGGCCAGGTCGAGCACCACGCCCACGGCCAGGATGAGCACGATCGAGGCGGCGAACCCGCCGACGTTGACGATGCCGGTGGCACTGCCGATGCGGTGCACCGGGTTGAACGTCCGGGCGTAGTCGAAGCCGATCACCGCGCCGGGGCCGTTGACCGCGAGCACCACCACCAGGGCCACCATCAACCCGTGCGGGGCGCGGCCGGGCCAGGACAGCACCACCGCCCAGACCGCGGCGGTGGCGGCGGTGATGGCGAAGACCACCACCGAACGGTGGTACGGGTGCCGGGCGCACAGGTGCGCGACCACCGGACCGCACGCCAGCGTCACCACCGTCATCAGGGTCAGCAGCCCGGCCGCGGCGGTGGGTGAGTAACCCTGCCCCTGCACCAGGAACGGGTAACCCCACAGCAGCGCGAACACCGAGCCGGAGAACTGGGTGACGAAGTGCGTCCACAGGCCCAGCCGGGTGCCGGGCTGCGCCCACGCGTCGGCGAGCTGCCGACGCACGGTCGCGAACCCGGGGGCGAGCGCGGTGACGTGCCCGGCGTGCGGGGTGTCCCGCACCACGGCGAGGACCAGCAGCAGCACCGTGACGCCGAGCGCCGCCGCGGTCAGGAACGCCGGGGTCCAGCCCGCGTGGTGCAGCAGCGCCACCAGGGGTACGGCGCCGAGCACCGCCCCGAGCTGACCGATGGTGCCGGTGAGCTGCACCAGCAACGGGTTGCGCCGGCCGGGGAACCAGAACGCCACGATCCGCAGCACGCTGATGAACGTCATCGCGTCGCCGAGGCCGACGAGCACCCGGGCGACGACGGCGAGGCGCACGTCGACGGCGACCGCGAACACGAGCTGCCCGGCCACCATGAGCGCGCCGCCGGCCAGCAGCAGCCGGCGCGAACCGTACCGGTCCAGCAGCACCCCGACCGGGATCTGCATGGCCGCGTAGACGGCGAGCTGGGCGACGGAGAAGGTGGCGAGCGCGGACGCGTTGATACCGAAGCGGTCCGTCGCGTCCACCCCGGTCACGCCGAGCGAGCCGCGGTGGAACACGGCTGCCACGTACGCGGTGACGGCCACCGCGTAGACCAGGCCGGCGGGTCGGCGGCCGACACTCACCGTGGCGTCCCGAGCCTGGTGGCGGCGGTGTTGAGGCGCCACCGCCTCGCGCCACGCCTGCCTCATGCATCCATGGTGCGCGCCCGTCCCCCGCCCCCCATCCCCCCGCCCCCACACCGTGGCGCAGACCACCCACCCACCCCACCCCTCCCGCGCCACGGCGGCGCGATCATGAAGTTGGCGGCGACAAATCGGACACCCGACGCCGTCAAGTTCATGATCAACCTGGCGGGGTGGGGTGGTGGGGTGGTGGGGTGGTGGGGTGGGTCAGAGGGCTGGGCGGGCGGACCAGAGGTCGCGCAGCAGCGCCTCCACCTCGATGGTCCGCTCGATCTGCGGCATGTGGCCGGTGTCGCGGAACAGGTGGGCCCGCGCCCCGGGCAGCCGGGTCCGCGCGTACGCCAGGTGCGCGGCGGGCAGGATCAGGTCGCGGTCGCCCCAGACCAGCAGCGTGGGCAGGTCCAGCGCGGCCACCGCGTCGAGCAGCTCGGCGCGCCAGCGCGGGCGCACCCCACGCCAGGTGCCCAGGTGGCGGACGAGTTCCCGGATCACCCGGGCCGCGTGCGGCTGCCGGGCCACGGCCAGCGCGGTGGCGACCCGCTCGTCGGTGACGTACGCCGGGTCGAAGAAGATGGCCCGCTCGGTGCGGCGGGCGATGGCCGGGTGCGGGCGCAGCAGCAGCCGGGCCAGCGGGCGCACCGCGAGCAGCCGCAGCGCCACGGTCACCTCCCGCCCGAAGCCGGCGCTGTCGAGCAGCGCCAGGTCCGCCACCCGGTGCGGGGCGTCGGCGGCGACACGCATGGCCACCGCCCCGCCGAGGGAGTTGCCGACCAGGTGGGCCGGGCCGGTGACCCCGGCGGCGTCGAGGAAACCGGCGACCGCGCCGGCCAGCGCGGGCAGCGTGTGCGGCCCGTCGAGGGGCGCGGAGCCGCCGTGGCCGGGCAGGTCCACGGCGAGCACGCGGTGGTCCCGGGCCAGCGCCGCGTGCAGCGCGGTGAAGTCGTCGAGGGTACGGCCGATGCCGTGCAGCAGCACCACCGGTGGCCCGTCGCCGGTGATCCGGCAGCGCATCCGCCGTCCGCCCACGGTGCGCTCGTCGACCGCCGGCAGGGCGACTGTCACGCCGACCGACCGGGCCCCGGGGCGGCACGGGACACCGGCGTACGCGGCGGGCGCATGCCCAGGGCCAGCACCCGGCCGTAGCCGGCGGGGGCGATCCGGGCGAGCAGGTCGGGCAGCTTCGCCGACCAGCCGATCAGCACCCGGCCGCGACGACGCCCCGCGCCGCGCAGGATCGTCTCGGCGGCGGTCGCCGGGTCGATCGTGAGCAGCTTCTCGAACTGTCGGAGGCCGGCCTCGTACTCCTGGATCGGGACGCCGCTGCCGACCCGCGCGCGGGCCGCGATCCGGGTGCGGATGCCGCCCGGGTGCACCGAGGTGACGCCGATCCCGTCGTCGACCAGCTCGTGCCGCAGCGCCTCGGTGAATCCGCGTACGGCGAACTTGCTCGCCGCGTAGGCGGCCTGCCCGGCGGGGGCGATGAGGCCGAAGAGGCTGGAGACGTTCACCAGGTGGGCGCCCGGCTCGGCCTTGAGCGCCGGCAGCAGCGCGTGGGTCAGCCGC
Source organism: Micromonospora sp. WMMD1128 (assembly GCF_027497235.1). Classification (NCBI taxonomy): domain Bacteria; kingdom Bacillati; phylum Actinomycetota; class Actinomycetes; order Micromonosporales; family Micromonosporaceae; genus Micromonospora; species Micromonospora sp. WMMD1128. The sequence goes on along the minus strand of NZ_CP114902.1, from coordinate 2,911,325 downwards.
ACCACCGCCCGGAAGTTGATCTCGATGACCCAGAGGAACTCGTCCAGCGTGACCTGGTCGAACCGGCCGCCGAGCGCGACGCCGGCGTTGTTGACGAGCAGCCGGATCCGGGGATGGGCGCGGTGGATCTCGGCGGCGACCCGGTCGGTGGCGTCGGCGTCGGCGAGGTCGACCAGGTGCGTCTCGACCCGCCGGTCCGGGTGCGCGGCCCGGATCGCCGCCACCACGGCGGCCAGCCCGTCGGCGTCGCGGTCGAGCAGGACCAGGTCGGCGCCGCGTCGGGCCAGGCCGTGCGCGAGCGCCGCGCCGATGCCGCTCGCGGCGCCGGTGAGCACCGCGGTGCCGCCGGAGAAGTCCAGGTCACGCATGGTTGCCTCCAGAGTGGGCGGCGGTGGCCGGCACGCCGGCCCGGGCGAACCGGACGCCGTCGGTGAGCGGCCCGTGCCGCATCAGGCGTACGTCCCGGGGGTAGTTCTGGTGCAGCCGCCACGGCGCGCGCGGCCCCTGCTTGGGCAGTTGGTCGACGGAGCGCAGCACGTACCCGGACCGTAGGTCGATGATCGGAGCCAGGTCGTCGGTGTCCGGGGCGAGGGGGGTGACGATCTGCTGGCCGGTGTCGTCGAGGTGGCGCAGCAGCCGGCAGACGTAGGTGGCGACCAGGTCCGCCTTCAGCGTCCAGGACGCGTTCGTGTAGCCGATCGTCATGGCGAAGTTCGGCACGCCGGAGAGCATCATGCCCTTGTAGGCCACGGTGGCGGCGAGGTCGACGTCGACGCCGTCGACGGCGAGCGTCATGCCGCCGAGCGCGAGCAGGTTGAGGCCGGTGGCGGTGACCACGATGTCGGCCGGCAGCTCCGCGCCGGAGGCGAGCCGGATGCCGTACGCGGTGAACGTGTCGATGGTGTCGGTCACCACCGACGCGCGGCCGTCGGCCAGGGCGGTGAACAGGTCCCCGTCGGGCACCACGCACAGCCGCTGGTCCCACGGGTCGTAGCGGGGCGAGAAGTGCCGGTCCACGTCGTACCCGGTGGGGAGCCGGCCCGTGGCGGCCCGGCGCAGGTACCGCTTCACCAGCCCGGGCGCGCGTCGGCTGAGCTGGAAGTTGGCCACCCCGAGCAGCACGTTCTTCCACCTGGTGACGGCGTAGGCGGCCGTGGGGGGCAGCCACCGCCGGGCGGCGTCGGCGAACCTGTCGCGCGAGGGCAGCGAGATGACGTACGTCGGTGAGCGCTGGAGCATGGTGACGTGGGCGGCCCGCTCGGCCATGGCGGGGACCAGGGTGACCGCGGTAGCGCCGCTGCCGATCACCACCACCCGCCGGCCGGTGAAGTCGAGCCGCTGCGGCCAGTGCTGCGGGTGCACGAGCGTGCCGGCGTACCGCTCGACGCCGGGCAGGCGCGGGGTGTAGCCCTCGTCGTAGCGGTAGTAGCCGGAGTTGGCGAACAGGAACGCGCAGGTGAGCGTCGTGTCCTCGCCGGTGTCGTCGCGGTGGGCGTGCACGGTCCAGCGGGCGGTCGCGCTGTCCCACTCGGCGCGTACCACCCGGTGGTGGAAGCGGATGTGCCGCTCGACGTCGTACTCCCGGGCGGTCTGCCGGACGTAGCGGCGGATCGACTCGCCGTCGGCGATCGCCTTCGGGTCGGTCCACGGCTTGAACGAGTAGCCGAGGGTGTACATGTCGGAGTCGGAGCGGACGCCTGGGTAGCGGAACAGGTCCCAGGTCCCGCCGATCGCGCCGCGGGCCTCCAGCACCGCGTAGGTCTTGCCGGGGCACTCGCGACCCAGGTGGACGGCGGCGCCGACGCCGGACAGGCCGGCGCCGACGATGAGGACGTCGACGTGGTCGGGGGCCATCGCTTCTCCCGTTCTGCCCGCGGTGGACCGGACACTAGCCACCGCTCCCGAAACCAGTCAACACCCTGTCGAGTGGAATCGACAGGGTGTTGACCGGGTGTAGCATCGGCCGACATGAGCCCCGCCCGTACGCCGACCGGCGCCGCGCCGACGCGCGGGCGGCGGGCCGGCCGCTCCACCGGCGACGACCGGGAGGTCGCGATCCTGGCCACCGCCGAGCGCCTGCTGCGGGAGCGACCGTTCGGCGACATCTCCATCGACGACCTGGCCCGGGGCGCGGGCATCTCCCGGCCCACCTTCTATTTCTACTTCCCCGCCAAGGACGCGGTGCTGCTCACCCTGCTCGACCGGGTCACCGAGGAGGCCGACGCCGCCGCCGGCGACGTGCTGGACCGGCTCGCCGAGGACCCGCGTGCCAGGTGGCGGGAGTTGATCGCCCGGTTCCACGCGATCTTCGGCGCCCACCGGGACGTGGTGCTGGCGTGCGCCCAGGTGCGCGGCACCAACGCCGAGGTGCGGCGGCTCTGGGCCGAGGTCCTGGAACGCTGGGTACGCGCGGTGCAGGCCGCCGTCGAGGTGGAACGCGCCCGCGGCGCGGCCCCGGACGGGCTGCCCGCCCGGGACCTCGCCATCGCGCTCAACTCGATGAACGAGCGGGTCTGGTACGCGACGTTCGCCGGGGACGGCCCGGCGGTGGCCGAGCGGGACGTGGTCGACGTGCTGCTCGACGTCTGGTTGACCGCGATCTACCGCACCACCACGCCACCGGCCACGCCGCCCGGGCGCGCTCGCCCCACCGGCCCCTCGGCGCGCACGTCGGCCAGGTAGCCGGCCAGGTCGGGCGCCTCGGGCGCGAGCACGTGCCGGATCCACGCGAGCCGCTCGTGCTCCAGCACGCCAAGCTCCCAGACACACCCCACCCCGGGCCGGTCCAGGTCGACGAAGTGCGCCGGGTCGTCGTCCGGGCAGGCCAGCGCCGGTTGCCCGGCGATCGCGATCCGGCACTCGACGACGTTGTCGAAGAACCAGCTGTACGCCAACAGGTACGCCCCGGTGTCCGCGCCCCGGTGCAGCACCACCCAGCTCGCCGGCGGGGTGCCGCCGTCCGGGGCGGGCAGCAGCGACGGCAGGTACGCGGACGCGGCGGCGACCACCTCCGGTTCGAGGCGACGCCGCGGCTGGTCGATGTGGTAGCGCTTGACGTGCCGGCCGGCGACCTCGACGGTCCCGGGCACGGTCAGCTCCTTGTCGTGGAAGGCCATGCCGGGGACCGTAGGGCCGCTCCCCTGACAGCTAGTGTCAGCGGATGCGGGCCAGTCGACTCCTGTCCATCCTGCTGCTCCTCCAGGCGCACGGCCGGCTCACCGCCGCCGACCTGGCCGCCCGCCTGGAGGTGTCGGCACGCACGATCTACCGGGACGTCGAGGCGCTGCACACCGCAGGCATCCCGCTGTACGGCGAGGCCGGACACGCCGGCGGCTACCGGCTTGTCGACGGCTGGCGTACCCGGCTGACCGGGCTGACCGGGGAGGAGGCCGACCGGCTGCTCTTCGCCGGGCTACCCGGGCCGGCCGCCGAGCTGGGCTACCAGTCGGTCGTGGCGGCCGTGCAGCTCAAGCTGCGCGCCGCGCTCCCCGCCCCGCTGGCCGACCGGGCCGCTCGGCTGGAGCAGCGCTTCCACCTGGACACGCCGGGCTGGTACTCCGACGGCGACCCGTCACCGCACCTGGCCGAGGCGGCCGAGGCGGTGTGGCGGGAACATCGGGTCCGGGTCCGCTACCGCGGTTGGCGCGGCGAGGTGACCCGGGTGCTGGAGCCGTACGGGCTGGTGCTCAAGGGTGGCCGCTGGTACGTGGTCGCGGCCCGGCCGGACCGCGCCGAGCCGGCCACCTACCGGGTCAACCAGATCCTCGACCTCACCCCGCTGGACGAGCCGTTCGACCGGCCGGAGTTCGACCTGCCGGCGTGGTGGCGGGCGCACGTGGTCGCGTTCCGGGCCGGCCTGCACCGGGACGAGGCCACCGTCCGGCTCTCCCCGGGCGGGCGGGCGCGGCTGCGGGAGATCGGCAGCGACGTGGTGGTCGCCGCCGCCGAGGCGTCCGCCGGCCCGCCCGACGCGGCGGGTTGGGTGCGGGCCGTCATCCCCATCGAGTCGCTCACCCACGCGCACGGCGACCTGCTGCGGCTCGGCGCCGACGTGGAGGTCCTCTCTCCCGCCGCGCTCCGCACCCGGCTGGCCGACACCGCCGCCGCCCTGGCCGCCCTCTACTCGCGGAAGCGGCCCTGACACCCGCCCCGCCGATCATGAGGTTGCCGGCGACAATTCGAACGGCGGGCGCCGCCAACTTCATGATCGCGGGGCGGGTGGGGTGCGGGTGGTGGGCCAGCGGAGAATGGACCGGATGTCGGAGGGGGCGGCGGATGACCGGTGAGCGCGAGGGGTGGGAGTTGCGGGCGGACTGCGCGCGCTGCGCGGGGGTCTGCTGCGTCGCGCCGGCGTTCGCCGCCTCGGCCGACTTCGCCATCGACAAGCCGGCCGGGCGGCCCTGCCCGAACCTGCGCCCCGACTCCCGCTGCGGCATCCATTCGGAGCTGCGGCAACGCGGCTTCCCCGGGTGCACCGTGTTCGACTGCTTCGGTGCCGGCCAGCACCTCACCCAGGGCACCTTCGCCGGCCACGACTGGCGCACGGACCCGGCGACCGCACGGCGGATGTTCGACACGTTCGCCGTGCTGCGACCGCTGCACGAGCTGCTCTGGTATCTGACCGAGGCGGTGCGGCTCACCCCGCCCGGTCCGCTGCGCGACAACCTGGCCGCCGCGCGGGACGAGACCGGCCGGCTCACCGACGGCACTCCGGAGGAACTGCTCGCGGTCGACGCCGACGCGCACCGGGACCGGGTCAACCGACTGCTGTCGAGCGCCGGCGAGCAGGCCCGCGCCGGTCGGGCCGGGCCGGACCGCCGGGGCGCCGTGCTGATCGGCGTGGACCTGCGCCGCGCCGCGCTGGCCGGGGCGAACCTGCGCGGCGCCACCCTGATCGGGGCGGACCTGCGCGGGGTTCGGCTCGGCGCCGCCGACCTGACCGGGGCCGATCTGCGCGGCGCGGACCTGCGCGGCGCCGATCTCGGCGAGTGCCTGTTCACGCACCAGTCCCAGCTCGACGCCGCCCGCGGCGACCACCGCACCGTCCTACCGCCCGGCCTGCGCCGCCCCGCGCACTGGTTCCTGACGCTAACCCCGTCCCGCCCCCCAACCCCCACCGCACCTCGCCCACCCCGCCACCGCCCGGCCCACCATCCCCGCCCGCGCCATCCCCGTTGATCAAGGAGTTCGCGTCTCGACAACGCGGCCTCTCGACGTGAACCCCTTGATCACCGCTGGGGCGGGGGACGGCGGGTGGGTGAGGTGGGCGGGCGGCGGGGCGGGGTGGGTGGGGTTTTGGTGGGGGTGGGGTGGGTAGGCGGCGGGAACAGTCGAGGTGGGACGGGGGCGGGACCGGTGGGATATCGGGCGAGGTGACCGAGGACGACGGGTCGGGTATGGCCGGCGGGGCGTCCGGCAGCAGTTCGGGCGGCTCGTCGATGCCGACGCACCCGGACGCGGCCCGCTGAACGTTTGCCGTCACCGGATGCGGGCAGGAGTGCGACATGACCAGTGAAGAGTCCTTCGGCCGCGCGGCCGGCGACGAACCGGACGGCGCCACCGCCTACGAGGCGTCCCTGCGCCCGCCGGGCGAATCCCTGCACACCACTGACGACAGCGGCGACGACTTCGCCGACCTGCCGGCCGAGGACCGGCGCTCGGCGCGGGACACCAGCCGGGCCGGCTACGACGTGGACGCCGTCTCCGGCGCCGCCGACCCGGCCGACGGGCCGGAGGAGATCGAGGAGGGCCGCCCGCTGCGGTGAGCCGCCGGCGTGCGCGGGGTGGCCGGTGAACCGCCGCCCCGCGACTCGCTCATCCCCCGGTTGGCGAGCGCGTCGGCGCGTTCGTTCTCCGGATGTCCGTTGTGGCCCTTCACCCACAGCCAGGTGACGTCGTGCCGGGCGCAGGCGGCCTCCAACCGCTGCCACAGGTCGGCGTTCTTCACCGGCTGCTTCGCGGCGGTGACCCAGCCGTTGCGCTTCCACCCGTTCAACCACCCGGTGATGCCGTTACGCACGTAGGTGCTGTCGGTGTGCAGCCGCACGGTCACCGGGCGGGTCAGGCTCTCCAACGCCTCGATCGCGGCGGTCAGCTCCATCCGGTTGTTCGTGGTGGAGGCCGCCTCGCCACCGCACAGCTCCCGCTCGTGCCCGCCCCAGCGCAACACCGCGCCCCAGCCACCGGGCCCGGGATTGCCGCTGCATGCGCCGTCGGTCCAGATCTCCACGACCCGGCCGGTCTCCGCCTCCGCCATGCCGGCAACCTACCGGGTGCGCCGCCCGACCCTCGACGGCGCACCGTCTCACGGCTCCGGCGGAGGGACATCGACGACGAAAAACCGGGCGACGCCGACGCGGCGCTCTGGCAGGCTCCCTGACCGTGGACGACCGATGGGACGGCCTGCGGGCCGAAGTGCGCGCGACGATCGACGACCTGGTGACCTCCGGGCGGGAGGCCGGCGTGCAGGTCGCCGCCTACCTCGACGGCGCGCCGATCGTCGAGGAACAGGCCGGCCTCGCCGACACCGACGCCGGCCGGCCGATGACCGCCGACACGCCGGTGCACGCGGTCTCCACCGGCAAGGGCCTCACCGCGACCGTGGTGCACGTGCTGGCCGAGCAGGGCCGCCTCGACTACGACGTTCCGCTGGCGCGGGTGTGGCCGGAGTTCGCCCGCAACGGCAAGGACGGCATCACGCTGCGGCACGTGCTCACCTACACCGCCGGCCTGCCCGCCCTGCCCGCCGACATCACCCCCGCCGACTTCACCGACTGGCAGCGCATGTGCGATCTGCTCGCCGACGCGAAGCCGTTGTGGGCGCCCGGCGAACGGCTGGCCTACCACGCCTGGACGTGGGGCTGGCTGGTCGGCGAGGTGGTCCGCCGGGTCACCGGCAGGTCGATCTCCCGGGTCCTCGCCGAGGAGGTGGCCGGGCCGCTCGCCGTCGACCGGGAGCTGTTCCTCGCCGTACCCGAGGCGGAGCTGCCCCGGCTGGCCCGGCTGGAGGACGCCGGCCTGTCCGCGATGATGACCTGGGCCGGCGCCAACCTGCCGCACTTCGACGCGGTGGCCCCGCCCGCGGTCCGGCCGGACGCGACGATCGGCGGCAACCCGGACGTGCTCCGCGCCGAGGTGCCGTCGGTCGGCACGATGAGCGCCCGCGCGGTGGCCCGGATGTACGCGGCGCTGCTCGGCCCGGTCGACGGGGTCCGACTGATCTCCCCCGAGCGGCTGCGCGCCGTGTCCGCGCCCGCGGTGCGCGCGCAGGAGTGGGTGTTCGGGCAGGAGAGCACGTTCGGGCTCGGGTACGCGGTCGACGACGACGGGTCGTTCGGCACCGCCGGCAGCGGCGGCAGCCTCGCGTTCGCGTACCCGGAACTGGGGTTGACGGTGGCGGCGGTGCGCAACCGGCTCGGCGCGGGCGACGGCGACCCGATGGAGCGGCTGCGGGCGCTGGTGCGCGACCGGGTCGCCGCGACCCTAGGCGGGGCGCAGCCGGGCGCGTAGCCGGCCGGCGGCGTCCCCGAGCACCGCGCCGGTCATCGGCAGCAACGGGCTGGACCGCATCACCGCCAGGTCCTCGACCGGGCTGGTGACGCCGTCGAGGAAGCGCAGCACCCGCTCCGGCGGGTTGCGGTCGAACAGCCGCTCGAAGAACTCCACCCCGGCCACGTGCCCCCGGTCCAGGGCCCGCAACGCCACCGCGTCCATCCACAGGTGCCGACCCGGGTACGCGGGCGCGGGCACCGGCGGGCGACCCGCCGCCACGGCCCGGGCCACCTGGTCGGCCTGGCGCAGCATGGCGGAGAACGTGAACCCGGTGGACGGCCGGGTCGCCCCACCGGCGGTGCCCAAACGCACCACCCGAGGGCTCGGGCGGGCCACGAACGGGCCGTCGGTCATCGGGATCACCCCGTTCTCCACCTCCCGCACCCGCAGCGCGCCCAGGTCCAGACCGAGCAGCCCGGCATAGCCGCGCAGCGCCGCGTCGTAGCCGGCGTCGTCGAGCACCGCCGGCCCGAACTCGGTGTACTCCACGAGCGCGAACCGGTCGTCGACCGGCAGCACGTACCCGAAGGACACCCCGCGCTCCGGCTGCGGGGTGCGGAAATCCATCAACACCGCCCGGCCCGGGTCGAACGTCGGCTTCTCGGCCGCCAACCACCACCCCCGGAAGTGCTGCAACCAGGTCGTACGCCCCGGCCGCGCGGGCGGGCGGGGCCGGGAGTCGAGCACCCAGCCGGCCCGCACCAACACCCCACCGGCGGGGTCGTGCACGGTCACCCGAGCACCGTCGTCGCGCACCTCCCCCGCCGCCGCGCCGATCCGCACCGCGTCCAGCCGCCGTTCCGCCTCGGCAGCCCGGTCGTAGACCGGGGCGGAACGCAGCATGGCGTACCGCAGCGGGTCCAACGGCAGGACGCGGCGGCCCGCCGCCGTCACCACCTCCACCCGCGACCAGCTCGCGCTCAGCAGCGGATCGAGGTCGCCGCCGGGGGTGCCCCAGAACGCCCAGGTGCGGTCCTGGCCGCGCTTGCGGACCGGATCCACCACGGCCACCCGCACGCCGCGCACCCGATGCCGGTCCAGGGCGGCCAGGACCAGGGAGGCGGCGCCACCGCCGCCGACCAGCGCGAGGTCGACGTCGACCGGGGAGAAAGCGGACACCCACCCACGCTGCCACACCCGCGGGACGATTCAAGGAGGGGGCCCCGGTTAACGCCTGCGGTAGAGGAAGGGCCCCCGCTTAACAAACCGGTGGGCAGTTCGCGCGCGGGGGCTATCCGGTGGCCAGCTCGCGGACCTCCGCGACGGCCGGCTCGGCGTACGCGGCGGCCACCGTGGCCCGGTCGAAGACCCGCCACGTCGCGGCGATCACCGCGACCGCCACCACGAAGCCCACCCAGTACGGGGCGGTGATGCCGTACCGGGCCGCCACCACGCCGCCGAGCAACGCGCCGACGCAGTTGCCGCCGGCCGCGACGAACAACGTCGTGCTGCCCACCCGACCCAGCATCGCCGGCGGGGTGAGCCGCTGCCGCAGCGAGTTGGCCACGATGTTCCACAACGCGCCGTGCACCCCGAACGCGAACAACGCGAACCCGACCACCGCCGCGCTGCGCGACGCGGCCAACGCCAGGTGCAGGCCGGCCTCGACAAGCAGGCCCACCCGCACCGTCCAGGTCGCGGTGAAGGCGGCGATCAACCGGTCACCGACGACCGAGCCGAGCAGCCCACCCACCGCCAGGCAGGTGAACAACGCGCCGTAGCCGACCGAACCGAGGCCCAGGCGCTCGGTCGCGAGCAGCACCAGCACCGCGATCGCCGCGGTCAGCGTGACGTTGAGCAGCCCGATCAGCACGGCCATGGTACGCAGCAGCCGCTGCGACAGCAGCCACCGGAAGCCCTCGGCGATCTCCGCCCGCGCCGAGCGCGGCCCGGTCCTCGCCCCCTCCCCGCGATACGTGCCGGCGAGCAGACCGACGAGCACGGCGCTGAGCGCGTACGTGCCGGCGTTGAGCGCGAACGGCGCCGCCGCCGCGAGCACGAACAGGAACCCGCCGAGCGGGCCGGCGACCATGTTCTGCGTCACCTGGGCGCCGCCGCTCAGCCAGCCGTTTGCCCGTTCCAGCCGGGACCGGGGCACCACCGCCGGCAGCACCGCCTGGGCGGCGACGCGGAACACCACCTCACCGGCGTTGACCACGAACAGCACCAGGTAGAGAAGCACGATCCCGGCCCGGTCGGCGAGCATCGCCGCGGCCAGCGCGGCCAGCGCGACGACCCGCACCCAGTCGATGAGCACCATCAGCCGACGCCGGTCCACCCGGTCCGCCAGCACCCCGCCGGGCAGCGCGAACAGCAGCCACGGCAACCACGACACCGCCGCGCCAGCGGACACCACGAGCGGGTCGTCGGTACGCGACGCCACGTACAGCGGGGCGGCCACCGTGGCCGTGCCGCTGCCGAGCGCGGACAGCGTGCTCGCGGTCCACAGGCGGGCGAAGCGCCCCCCGAGTCGTTCCCCCGTCACGACGGGGCAAGCTACCAGTGACAGCGCCGCCCGCCGAGCAATTTACGGAGGCCCCGCACACGCCACTCCGCTCAGTCGGGCTCGCCAGGGAGGGGAATCGGCAACGCGACCGGGGCCGCCGGGCCGACCGCCGTGACCGAGTGCGCAGGTGCCGGCCGGTCCGCCACCGGTCGCCGCGAGTGCAGCCGCCCCCGGCCGGCCGAACCGTTGCGGCGGGACACCTCGACCGTCACCATCCGGATCGGCGCGGGTGGCGCGGCGAACCCGGGTACGCCCCAGCGCAGCCAGATCGGGATCCGTCCGGCCCCGGCCTCAGCCAGCAGCTTCTCCACGGTCCGTCGACGGTCGGTGTGGTCGACCTCGACGACGACGGGTGGACCGTCCGGCCGGGCGCAGGCGACGTCGAGCACCGACTGCCGCCCGGACAACGGCGGCGGCAACGGCAGCACGCTCGCCGCCCGGCGGTAGACCCGCCAACCCTCATCTGTCGCCCACTCGACCACGGCGTCAACGAGCCGGGCGGTCACCTGGTCGGTGGCCAGATCCTCGAAGGTCAGCCGGTCGAGTCGGCGCGCGAGGGACACGGCCACCCGCTCGCCGTGCGGCCCCAGATCCATGCCCGCAGGCTAGCGTGTGGCGAGGCGCGCCATCGGAGCCCACCGTCGAGGACCCCACCGGCCACCGCCGACGGTTCAGCTCGACGCCCGCCGTACCCGCCTCACCGGGTGTTCAGGCGGGCGGCCTGGCGGGTCAGGTGGTCCCGCTCGGCGATGCTGGTGGCCTTGCGGGCCGCGTCGGCGTAGAGCCGGGCCGCCGTCGGCCGGTCGCCGTCGCGTTCGTGCAGGTACGCCGCCACCGCCGCGTACCGGGGCAGCGTCTCGTCCAGCTCGGCGAGCGCCGCCAGCCCGGACCGTGCGCCGTCCGCCTCGCCGACCGCGACCGCGCGGTTGAGCCGGACGACCGGGTTGTCGGTGAGGCGGACCAACTCGTCGTACCACTCGACGATCTGCACCCAGTCGGTCTCCGCGGCGGTGGGCGCGTCGGCGTGCAGGGCGGCGACGGCGGCCTGCGCCTGGAACTCCCCCAGCCGGTCCTGGGCCAGCGCCCCCTGCAGGATCTCCACGCCCTCGGCGATGAGACCCGTGTCCCACCGGCGGCGGTCCTGCTCGGCGAGCGGCACCAGACCGCCGCCGGGGCCGATGCGGCTGGCCCGGCGCGCGTGGTGCAGCAGCATGAGGGCGAGCAGCCCGGCCACCTCGGGATGGTCGATGGCGGCGGCGAGCTGCCGGGTGAGCCGGATCGACTCGGCCGCGAGGTCGACGTCGCCGGAATAGCCCTCGTTGAAGACCAGGTAGAGCACGCGCAGCACGGTCGCGACGTCGCCGGGCTGGTCGAACCGTACGCCGGTGACGGTGCGCTTGGCCCGACTGATCCGCTGCGCCATGGTCGCCTCGGGCACCAGGTACGCCCGGGCGATCTGGCGGGTGGTGAGCCCGCCGACGGCGCGCAGGGTGAGCGCGACCGCCGACGACGGTGTCAGCGCCGGATGCGCGCAGAGGAAGTAGAGCCGCAGCGTGTCGTCCGCCCCGGACACCGGCCCGGGCGCCGGCTCCTCGTCGACGGTCTCCTCACGCCGGCGCCGGGCGGCGTCGGCGCGCGCCATGTCGAGGAACCGGCGCCAGGCGACGGTGACAAGCCACGCCTTCGGCTCGCGCGGCGGGCCGGCCGGCCACACGCGGAGCGCCTCGACAAGCGCGTCCTGCACGGCGTCCTCGGCCGCCGCGAAGTCAGCTCCGCGGCGGACGAGGACACCGAGAACGCTCGGCGTGAGGCTGCGCAGCATCACGTCGTCCATCGGATCAGGTCACTCCGTGATGGTGGGCGGCTCGGTCAGGAACGGGCGCAGCTCCAGCCACTCGTGGATCGGCCGGCCGCCCTGCCCCGGCGCGGCGGACAGCTCCGCGGCCAGTTCGAGGGCACGCTCGTAGCTGTCCACGTCGATCACCATCCAGCCGGCGATGAGGTCCTTCGTCTCGGCGAACGGGCCGTCGGTGACCGGCGGGCGCCCCTCCCCGTCGTAGCGGACGAAGGTGCCCTCCGGGGAGAGTGCCTGACCGTCGACGAACTCGCCGGAGGACTCCAGGCGGGCCGCGAAGTCGTTCATGTACTGCACGTGCGCCGTGACCTCCTCCGGCGTCCACCGGTCCAGCATCGGCATGTCGATGACCGGCTTCGGGCCGCCACGGTAGTGCTTCAGCAGCAGGTACTTCGCCATGATGCTTCTCCTCGATGCGGGTGCGACTCATTCTGGCCGCGTTCGGACCGGGGACGGAGCCGGCCCCGGGTTCTCGACATCCCGAGCAGAAAAATTCGTGGCCGAGTCCCGACAGCTGCCGAGGGAGGTGCGGCACCGCCCCTAAGGCGTCCTAGGAGGCTAGCCGTATCGCCTCGGCGGTGGTTGCTGGCTTGATATCACCGGACGACGTTGGTCACGCAGCGCAATGATTGCCGAGCGTGATGGCACGGCCCGGGACGGACTGATGCCCCCCGGTGCCTTTGCTCTGCAGCCATCCGCGCAGCAGGTGGTTGAGCTGCTCAGACGCACGGTCCGCCACCGGCGGGGGTGGACCGGTTCGGTGACGTTCCGTGCCTGCTGCGCGGATGGCTGCAGAGCAAAGGCGGGAGCGAGCCACGCCCGGGCGCCCGCCAATGTCACGCACCGTGACGAGCCGGAGCCGCCCACCCCCGTCGCGGGCGGTCCCGGCCCGGCCGGTCAGCGCGCGGCGGTACGCCGCAGGCCGGGCACCAGCACCGCGCCGGCGAGCAGGTGCAGGATCACGAGCGTCACCGTGGCCGCCCGGCCCACTCCCCCGGTCAGCGGCCCGACCAGGGACAGCAGCAACACCAGCGCCGCGACCACGCTCCAGACGGTCCGCGCCCGGCCGGTGAACCGCTCCAGCAGGGCCAGCAGCGCCCAGCCGGCCAACCCGGCGAGCACCGTGCTGACCGCCACCGCCACCGGCGTCACCCGCTGCTCGGCGCCGCCGCCGCGGGCGGTCAGCTCCACCCCGGCGAGCGGCACCGCGACGGCCCAGCCCAGCAGCGTGGCGGCGGTGGCGGCGAGCACCGTGAACAGCCGGTCGCGGCGGCGGGACGGACGGACGGTGGCGCTCGGGATCGTGGTTTCCATCGGTGCGTACCTCCGGTGCGGTGAAATCGACTGCGGACGACGCTAGGGCCGGCGGGGCGTCACGCGGATCGCGCCGCGGGCCGGTTCCCGGCTCCGTCCCGGGAACCACGGGCGGGCCGGATGTCCGTCTCGCGGCCGATGAGGTCAGGTGGGTCGGCGGCCTAGCATCCGGGACATGAAGTGTCTGTCCCGGACCCGGTTCCTGCTGCTGCTCGACGGCGGCATCGCCGCGGCCTGTCTCGGCGTGTCGCTGCTCGTGCTGCTGACCTCGGACGTCGGCCCGGCCACGCCGGGCGGGACCGCCGCCGCGGTCGGCCTAGCGGTGCTGCAGGCCAGCTGCCTGCTCTGGATCCGGCGCCGACCCGGGTACGCGCTCGCGGTGGCCGCGCTCGCCGGCGTCGGCCTGGAGGCGCTCTGCCCGACGCTGGGCTGGCTCGGTCTGGTGGCCGCGCCGCTGTCCTACGTCGCCCGGCTCCGACCGCCGCGGTTCTCGCTCGCCGCGCTCGCGGTGCTGGTGGCGCCCACGCCGTGGAAGCTGGTCAGCGGCGGCTGGCGGGACATGCTGCTCGCGGTGACCGCGCTCGGCCTCAGCTGGTCGATCGGCGAGCTGCTCCGCGCCCAGGCGCAGCGGCGCTGCGAGTGGGAGCGGCAGGTACGCGCCACCGAGCGGGAGCGCATCTCCCGCGAGCTGCACGACGTGGTCGCCCACCACGTGGCGGTGATCGCCGTGCAGGCCGTCGCCGCCGAGGACGTCTTCGACAGGCACCCGGCGCAGGCCCGTGCCGCGCTCGGGTCGATCAACACGGCGGCCCGGTCGGCGCTTACCGAGCTGCGGGCGATGCTGCACGCGCTGACCGCCGACGACGGGTCGGACCCGGACGGGCCGCAGCCGGGGCTGGCGCAGCTCGACGCGCTCGTCGACGCCGTCCGCGCGGTGGGGCTGCCGGTGACGTTACGCCGGGAGGGCGACGGCGAGGCGCTGCCCGGCGGGGTGCAGCTCTCCGCGTACCGGATCGTGCAGGAATCGCTTACCAACGCGCTGCGGCACGGGCACGCGACCCGCGCCGACGTCAACGTCCGCTACGGCGACGGGCTGCTGCGGCTGGAGGTGGTCAACGACGGCTCGGCGCCGGCCCGCCGGCCCGGCGGGCGCGGCATCGTCGGCATGCGGGAACGGGCCCGGCTGCTCGGCGGCACGCTCGACGCCGACCCGCTGCCGGCCGGCGGTTTCCGGGTACGCGCGCAGCTCCCGGTGCGGGCGGCGGTCCGGTGAGCGCGAGGAGTGAGTGCGTACGGGTGGTGGTCGCCGACGACCAGGAGCTGATCCGCGCCGGGCTGCGGATGGTCCTCGACGCCCGGCCCGACCTGACCGTGGTCGGGGAGGCGGCGGACGGCGTCGAGGCGGTCGCGGTGGCGACGCGTACCCGGCCCGACGTGGTGCTGATGGACGTGCGGATGCCGCGGCGGGACGGCATCGCCGCGACCCGGGACCTGGTGGCCGCCGGCAATCCCGCCCGGATCGTCATGCTCACCACGTTCGACGTCGACGAGCACGTCTACGCCGCGCTGCGCGCCGGGGCGAGCGCCTTCCTGCTCAAGGACACCCGCCCGGCCGACCTCGCCGAGGCGGTGCGGGTGGTGGCCGGGGGTGAGGCGCTGCTGGCGCCGACCGTGACGCGACGGCTGCTGGACCGGTTCGCCGACCGGCTGCCCGGCCCGGCACCCGCCGCCGACCGGGCGCTCGCGGCGTTGACCGCCCGGGAGCGGGAGGTGCTCACCCTGACCGCGCGGGCGCTGTCCAATGCGGAGATCGCCGCCCGGCTGCACCTGAGCACCGCAACCGTGAAGACCCACGTCTCCGCGATTCTCACCAAGCTGGGGCTGCGGGACCGCATCCAGGCGGTGGTCCTCGCGTACGACACCGGGCTGGTACGGCCGGAGCCGCCGTCCGGCTGAGCCGCTCACACCACGATCACGGGGGTACGACATGACTGATCTGACGCTGCGCCGCACGGGCCGCCGACTGTGGACGCTGACGGCGGGGACCTCGCCGCGCGGGACGCTGCACGCCGACCGTGGCCTGGTCCGCGCCGACGCGACCACGTCCGAGGGCGCCTGGTCGTTACGCGCCCAGGGCCGACGCCGGCTGCGGATCACCGCCGGGCCGGCGGACGCGCCGCTGCTCGAACTGGAGCCGCCGTCGGCCCGGTGGGCCGGTATGGACACCCCGGCCGGGTGGCGGACGACGCGCGGGTTCCGGCGGTACGAGGGTGTGCTGACCCGGCCCGGGGGGACCGTCACCGCGCGCACGTCGGGCCGGCCGGGCGCCCCGGTCGACGTCGAGGTGACCGGGCGGCATCCGGACCTCGTCGTCCTCGCCGTCTGCTTCGCGCTGTTGAGCCGGCGAAGCCGGGACCGCCGGATCGCCCTGTGGTCGGCGGCGCTCAGCCCGCACGGGTCGTCCTGACGCCTGTCCGGTCTCATCCTCGACGTGCCGACATGTCCGTCGGCCGGTGGCGAGAGGGGTAACACCGGACGGCAACGAAGATTTCTCAATTACCCCCAGTGACTGTCTCAACCCTCCTAGTGTTGGCCACACCGGTGCTAGTCACGGAGTTGGCCACCCGAACGACGTCCCACGCAGACAGCGGACGAAAAGTGAGGGAAGACGCGGATGAAGGCACAGTCAATTCTCGGCACGGCGGCGGTCGGCGTGGGCCTCGGCGCACTGCTGCTGCCGGCCGCCGCGCTGGCGGACACCAGGGTCTCACCGGCCACCACGCCGGTCGGCGGCACGGTCGTGCTCACCACCACGTGCAACCCGAAGGCCGGTGACGCGATCTTCCGGGTCACCGGGCCGGACCGCGACCAGAACGTCAGGTCCACCACGGCCGCCGCCGGCGGCGGCCTGAGCGCCGAACTCTTCACCGCCGGGTTCACGCTCGGCACGTACACGGTGGCCGCGACCTGCGGCGACGGCAGCGACGGCGGCAGCGCAACGTTCACCGTCACCCCGATCGGCGGCGCGCAGGCCGGCACCGGCGGCCGGGACGGCGACACCGGCGTGCTGGTCGCGGGCGGCGCGCTGGCCGCCGGCGCGCTCGGCGGCGGAGCGTACGTCCTGATCCGCCGCCGGCGGCGCGCGGGCGCCACCGCCTGAACGGCACGCCGAGCGGGTCGCCCGCGCCGGTCCACCCGGCGCGGGCCCCCGCGTCCACGTCGGAGGGAGCCGGATCCGTGTCCTCGTCCCACCGGCGCCGGGGCGGGCCGTCGCGGGCCCGCACGGCCGCCGTGGTCACCGCCGTCACCCTCGCCGGCGCCGCCGGCGCCGGGCTGGTCTCGGCCGGTCTCGGCAGCACCTCGGCGTCGCCGCCGCAACCCGGGTCCTCCGCCGCGCCGGCCACCGAACGCCCCGGCGCCGACGGCCCGACGCTCCCCCGTTCGACGCCCGCCCGGGTCGTCATTCCCCGCATCGGCGTGGACGCCGAGATCGTGCCGGTCGCCACCGACGACGGCGCGCTTGAGGTGCCGCCGCTGGAGCGCCCCGAGGTGGCCGGCTGGTACCGCCCCGGCCCCGCGCCCGGCCAGGCCGGCAACGCGGTGCTGGTCGGGCACGTCGACACGCAGCGCGGCCCGGCGGTCTTCTTCGACCTCGGCCGGCTGCGCCCCGGCGACACCGTCCGGGTGGTCCGCGCCGACGGCCGGACCGCGGCGTTCACCGTGGACGGCGTCGGGACGTACCCGAAGGACCGTTTCCCCACCGAGCGGGTGTACGGCGGCGGCGCGGCGGCCCGGCTGCGCCTGATCACCTGCGGCGGGCGGTTCAACCCGCGTACCGGCAGCTATCCCGACAACATCGTGGTCTTCGCCACCGCCACCCGCTGACGCTGCTCCCGGCGACGCCCGCGATCACCCCGCGCCGGCCGGTCCTACTCCGATGCCGTCCCGTGAGCGGCCGGCCCGGACGCTTCTCAGCCGGCGAGGTCGGCCAGCTCGGCGTCGAGCAACTCGGCCTGCAGCGCCACCCGACCCGGGTCCGTCTCCGCGGTGATCGCGCGGCTGGGCATCTCCACGGTCATCAGCAGATAGAGATACAGCCGGTAGAGGCCGAGCCGCCGCCGCACCCCGGCGTCCCACGGAAACGGCGCCACCGTCCGGTACGCCCGCAGCAGCGGGTCGTCCGGCTCGTCCTCCGCCCGGCGGAACAGCAGCGGCGAGACCAGATCGAGCAGCGGGTCACCCCACAGGTACCGCTCGCCGTCGACCAGGCCGCTGAGCCGTGGCGTGCCGTCCGGCCCCTCGACGGCAAGCACGTTGCCGGCCCAGCCGTCGAAGTGCAGCAGCGCCGGGCGGCGTACCCGATCGAGGACGGCGGCGTGCCGGGCGACCAACTCCCGGATCCGGGACGCCGGCGCGGGCAACGGCACCGCCCAGTCCGCCGTGTCGGCGAGCAGGTCGTCCACCATCGCGGTGTACGCCTCCCGCCAGGTGGACGCGGCGGCGCGCCCACCGTCGTAGCCGTACCGGTCGCCGGTGACGGCGTGCAGCGCGGCCAGCGCCAGGCCGAACTCGGCCCGCAACGCCGCGACGTCCGCCCCGGCGAGGGTCAGGTCCCACAGGGTACGACCGGGCAGCCGCTCGGTGAGCAGCCAGTCGCCCAGCTCGCCGTGCCGGCCGTGGTGCAGCAGCGCCGGCGACGGGACGGTGGGCGCGCGGACGGCCACCAGCCGCAGGTAGCGCGCCTCTGCCCCGATCATGTCGCGCTCGTAACGCAGCAGCGGCACGTGCGGCGGCGGACCGACCTTGAGCACCACGTCACGCCCGTCGGCGAGGCGAACCCACCACACCGCGGCGAACCCGCCGCCGGTCAGCGGGCCGCAGTCGGCCACGTCGACGGCCGGCCCCAGCGAGGCGGCGACGTAGTGGCGCACCGCCTCCGGGTCCAGGTCGCGCCGGGTCGGGCTGCCGCTCATGATCCTCGAAGACTAGTGCGCCCCGCCGAGCCCCGCTGCCCCGCTGGGGTGTAAGGCGGGGGCCCTTCTTAACGCATTCGGTATAGGCGGGGCCCCTTCTTAACGCCTTCCGGGCGGGAGGCGAGAATCGCGGCATGGCGAAGCGGACAACGGCCTGCCCCTGCGGCTCGGCGCGACCGTACGAGGACTGCTGCGCCCCGGTGCACCAAGGCACGGCGACGGCGGCGACCGCGGCGGCGTTGATGCGTTCCCGGTTCAGCGCGTTCGCGCTCGGCGACGCCGGCTACCTGCTGCGGAGCTGGCACTCGCGGACCCGGCCGGAGCGCCTTGAGCTGGACCGGGGTACCCGGTGGATCCGGCTGGAGGTGCTGGAGACCGGGCAGGGCGGCCTGTTCGACAGCACCGGCACGGTCCGCTTCCGGGCGCACTACCGCGAGGGCGGTCGGCCCGGCGTGCTGGCCGAGCACAGCCGCTTCGCCCGGGAGGACGGCCGCTGGGTCTACCTCGACGCGCTGCTGGAGTGAGCAGTGGTGTTAAGCGGGGGCCCCGCCTATACCGAATGCGTTAAGCGGGGCCCCCGCCTTGCACCTCAGGCGAGGGTGCGCGCCGCGGCGACGACGGCGTGCACGCCGATGCCGGCGCGGTCGAGTTGCTGGGTGGGGGTGCCGGAGCCGGGCAGCCCGCGTACCGCCAGGTGCCGCACGCGCACCGGTTCGGCCAGGTCGGCCAGCGCCTCCAGCACGGCCGAGCCGAGGCCGCCCTCGGGGTAGTGGTCCTCGACCACCACGAGCCGGCCGCCGGTGTCCCGGACCGCCGCCAGCAGGCGCTCCCGGTCGACCGGCTTGATCGAGTAGAGGTCGACGACCCGGGCGTCGATGCCCTCCCGGGTCAGCTCGTCGGCGGCGGCCAGGCAGACGTGCACGGTGACGCCGGTGCCGAGCAGCACCACGTCGCCGCCGTCGCGCACCACCCGGCTGCCGCCGATCGGGAACTCCTCGCCGTTGTCGTAGAGCACCGGGTACGCGCCGCGGGTGGTGCGCAGGTAGGCCACGCCCGAACGGTCGGGCATCTGGGCGACGAGCGCCGCGCAGGAGACCGCGTCGGCCGGGCAGAGCACCGTGGAGCCGGGCACGGCGCGTACCGCGGCGATGTCCTCCAGCCCCATCTGCGACGGGCCGTCCGGGCCGATCTCCACCCCGGCGTGCGAGCCGACCAGGGCGATGTCGGCGCGGGAGACGCCGGCCATCCGGATGAAGTCGTAGGCCCGGGACCAGAACGCGGCGAACGTCGCCGCGAACGGCCGCCGGCCCCGGACCGCCAGGCCCACGGCGGCGGCGACGAGCTGCTGCTCGGCGATGTACATCTGGAAGAACCGGTCCGGGTACGCGGCGGCGAAGCGGTCGGCCCGGGTGGAGTCGCCGACCTCGCCGTCGAGGGCGACCACGTCGGGTCGGGCGGCGCCGAGGGCGCGCAGCGCGTCCCCGTACGCGTCCCGGGTGGCGACCTTCGCGCCGCGCTCGTACCGGGGCAGGTCCGGCTGGCCGTGTTCGGCGGGGGTGGCGCGCGGCGCGGCGTGCGGTCTCGGCGCGGCGACCCGGATCCGCCGTGGCCCGCCGAGCGCCCGTACCGCCCGGTCGGCCAGCTCGGGGTCGAGCGGCTTGCCGTGCCAGGACGGGTCGTTCTCGACCTCGGGCACGCCCTTGCCCTTGACCGTGCGGGCCAGCACCACGGTCGGCCCGGCGCCGTCGCGGGCCTGCCCGTACGCCTCGTCGATCGCGCCGAGGTCGTGCCCGGCGACGACGATCGCCCGACAGCCGAACGCCTCGACCCGCCGCCGGTAGGTGTCCAGGTCCCATTCCAGCTCGGTCGGTCCGCGCTGGCCGAAGCGGTTGACGTCGACGATCGCGGTGAGGTGGCGCAGTCCGTAGTGGCCGGCCTTGTCCAGCGCCTCCCAGATCGAGCCCTCGGCCATCTCGCTGTCACCGCAGAGCACCCAGACGTGGGCGCGCGACCGGTCCAGGTACTGGGCGGCGATCGCCACCCCCACCCCGACCGGCAGGCCCTGCCCGAGCGAGCCGGTGGCGACGTCCACCCAGGGCAGGACCGGGGTGGGGTGGCCCTGCAGGCGCGAGTCGGCGCGGCGGTACGTCTCCAGCAGTTCCTGCTCGCTGATCGCGCCGACGGCCCGGAACACCGCGTAGAGCAGCGGCGAGGCGTGGCCCTTGGAGAAGATCAGGTGATCGTTGCCGGGGTTGCCCGGGTAGGACCAGTCGTAGCGTAGGTGCCGGGCGACGAGCACGGCGAGCAGGTCGGCGGCGGACAGGCTCGAGGTGGGGTGCCCGGATCCGGCCATGGTGCTGCACCGGATCACGTCCACCCGCAACTGGGCTGCCAGCTCCGCCAGCCCGGTCAGGTCCTCGTCGCGCAGGGTGCGCTGTGCTTGCAGGGTCACCGGACCCACCGTAGTGGCATGCTCGCTTCTGGTTACTTCTTCCCCTGATTCACCGCCCGATCGGGGCACAGCCAGAGCGCCACCAGCAGGTACGGCAGCACGGCCACCGCGAACGCGACCGGGTTGCCGACCGCGCCGGCGAGCAGCCCGTACGCGCCGTAGAAAGCCACCGTGGTCAGGTCCGTGGCCATCCCGGCCAGCGACGTGACCGTGGCCCGGGCGTCGCCGCTGATCCGGGCCTGCAACCGCACGTCGGCGAGCACGGTGGCGAGTTGGAACGCGGCGAACGCGACCGCCAGCAGCAGGAACCCGGCGGGATGGCGCAGCAGCGCGCCGGCCGCCGTCGCCGTCGCCGCGAGGACCAGCAGGCCGGCGTGCCCCCGGTCGGAAAGCCGCTCGCCCAGCGGGGCGAGCAGTCCACCCGCGGTCATCCCGCCCCACAGCAGCAGGAGCAGCAGTGGCACGGTCGTCTCAGCGACACCGGTGTCGCGGGCCAGCAGCCCGGTGTACTCGTCGAGCCCACCCCAGATCGTGGCCACGGCGGCGACCAGCAGCACGGCGGCCCGGACGGCGCGGTGGGCGCGTACCTCGGCCAGTCCGCCGCGCACGCGGTCCCGCCAGCCGGGCTCGCCGGGCGGCTGCTCCCCCGTGGCGCCGCCGGACGGCGGCGGCGCGGCCGACCCGCCGGCCGGCACGGCCTCACCAGACGGGGGCCTGACGTCCGGCACGGCCTCGCCAGAGGCGGGCCGAACGAGAGCCGGCACGGCCCCGTCCGGCGCCGGCCCGGTGGCGGCGGGCACCGGCGCGGGCGTGGCGGTGGGCCGGCGTTCCGGGAGGCGGGCCGCGACGGCGGCGGCGAGCAGGCAGGTCAGCACGCTCGCGGCGCCGACCGCGAGGTAGCCACCGAACGCGAACACCGGCCCGGCGAGCAGCCCCGAGCCGACCGCGCCGAGCACCTCGGCGGTGCGGGTGCGGCCGATCAGCCGGGCGTACCTGTCGGCCGCGCCGAGGTGGTCCAGCTCGGTGTAGACGAGCGCCTCCAGCGCGCCGGAGCGCAACGCGCCGCCGGCGCCCCAGAGCAGGAACCCGACGGCGAACGCGGGGTAGGACGGCAGCAGCACCCAGAGCGCGAAGCCGGCGGCCGTGAGCAGCGGCGCGAGGCGGAGCAGCAGTCGCCGGGACAGCGCGTCGGCCCACGCCCCCGAGGGCACCTCCAGCAGGATGCCGGCGGCCGACCAGAGGACGAACAGCGAGGAGATCTGCCCGACCGACAGCCCGGTGTCGGCGAACAGCAGCACGTAGAGCGGGTAGAGCAGGACGAGGTCGGTGAGGAACGCGTAGCCGTAGAGGGTCGCCGCCAGTCGGCGGGTCGCGGGCACGCGGGCAGGAGCGACGAGCATGGGCCTTCCCACGGGTCGGAGCGGACACCGGTCGGAGTGCAGGGTGTCCGCGGCGGCCCGCGGGCTCGTCGTTCAGGTGGGCGTCACCATCGCCAGGTCATACCGACGATCCTAACCGGACCGCGCTCTTGACGGCAGGCTCGGTCAGGCGGGCCGACGCCGTCGGGGATCCTGCTGATCATGGAGTTGGCCGCTGCGAGAGCGCTCCCCGCGGCCGCCAACTCCATGATCGACGCCCTCCCTCCGGCTGCGGCTGGCCGTCGGGCGACGTCTCGCGCGATCAAGGACTTGCGTCGGGGCCGAGTCTTTCGATGACGCATTCTTTTTGATCACTTGGGGCGGGACCCGATTGGATCCCGCCCCGGTGGTTCGTGCGCCGTCGGCTCAGCGGCGGAACTTCTCCGCGTCCGCCTGCGGGATGACCATCGTCGTCTCGCTCTCCGCGGCCGGCTGGGCCGTCGACTGACGCGGCGTGGCCGGCGCGGTGCCGGCGGCCGGCTGAGCGCCCGGAGCCGGCTGGGTGCTTTGAGTCGGCTGGGTGCGCTCGGAGTCGGCGAGCGACGGGATGACCTGGGTGGTCTCGCCAGCGGCCGCCACCGCCGGGTCGCCACCGACCTGCGTCGGCGTCGTCTGCGCCGGCACCTGCTGCGCCGGCACCGGCTGGGTCGGCTCGGCGGAGCCGGCGTACACCGGAACCGGCTGGGTGCGGTCCGCCTCGGCGTCCCGCGTCACCTGCGGGGTCGGCTCGGCGTCCCGGGTCACCGGCTGCGTCAGCTCGGCCTCGCGGTCCGCGGCGAGCCGGGTCTCCAGGTCACGCCGGCCGGCCTGGTAGGCGCGGGCGTGGGTGGCGATGGCCCGGGACTCCTCCTCGGCCCGGCTCAGCCAGCTCTCCCAGCGGCTCTGCATCGGCCGGACCAGGCCGCCGCCGACGCCCACCACCAGGATGCCGCCCACGGTGGCCAGCACCGCGATCAGCACCGGCGTGGTCACCGCGGTGGCGACGCCGATCTGGTTGAGCGCGGCGATGACGCCGAGGCCGAGGATGAACACCGAGGCGAGGTTTGCGAGCACCCGGCCGTAGGAGAGACCGCCGAGGGCGCTGGAGATGATGTCCTTCACCGCGCGGGCGATGGCGGCGGCCACCACCACGATGACGATCGCGACGAACGCCTTGGGCAGCCAGGCGACCACGCCGGCGATCAGGTCCGAGATCGGGTTGGGCCCCCAGATGCCGAACGCGAGCTGGAGCGTCACCAGCAGCACCCCGTAGTAGGCGAGCTTGGCGACGATGTCGCTGGCGTCGTACTTCGAGCGCGCCAGCGCGGTCTTGATCCCGCCACGTTCCACGGCCCGGTCGAAGTGCAACCGCTCCAGGATCCTGTCGACCAGCTTCAGCACCGCCTTGGCGATCAGCCAGCCGGCGACCAGGATCGCGACGAACGCGACCGCCTTGGGCAGGAAGAGCATTACCGAACGAAACGCGTCGCCCACCGCGTCGCTGAAGTTGTCTCTCATCTAAGGGCCTCCACGCACGGGGTCAGGGGTAGTTCCGGGTGGGCCTACCCTGAGCGGCGCGCAGGGAAACGCTCAACCGCCGGGGCAGCGGTAGCTGACGCGCGTGCCGGCCTGCACCGGCGACGGTTCGACGATGTTGACGGTGGCCGTCCCGGTGGTCGCGCCGACCCCGCTGAACGTCCACTTGAGGGTGAGCATGGTGGTCCGCTGCCCGCTGCCGACCCGTTCGGAGAGCAGCGCGCCGGGCGGCGCGTCCGAGCGGAACCACTGGTAGCGGATGGTCCCGGCCCGCCCGTTCGTGCGGACCGTGGCGACCACATCGACGGTCACGTCGCAGGCCACCCCGGCCGGCCGGGGCACCGCCACCGAGACCTGCTCGATCTCCAGCGGCCGCAGCCGCTGCCACAGGTAGAGCCCCACCACCACCAGCAGCGCCGCGGTGAGCACTGTGGACAGCACCGAGACGAACCGGCGCCAGACCGGACGCGGCGGGCGGGCCGGCGGCGCGACCGGCCAGGCCGGGGCCGGCGGCGGCGTCGCCGGCACGCCCGGGCCGAAGCGCAGCTCACCGCCGGGCGCGGGCCCGAACCCGCCGTTCACCGCCCGCGCCGTCGGTTCCCGGTACGCCCCGACGGTCGCCCCCGGCACGGTCGGTCCGGCGCCCGTCGACCGGTACGCGACGGTCGGCTGCCCGCCGGGCTGCCCCGGTGGGCCCAGATGCGCTGTCGGCTCCGTAGCGCCGGCGCGTGACGGCTTGTTCTGCTCCGCGCCGACCGGGCCGGTCAGGTGCACGGTCGTGGCGGCTCCGGCGGTCGGGCGCGCGAGGTGCACGGTCGGCTCCGACGCGCGGCCGGCGGTCAGGGGCGCGGTGGCGTCGGCGTCGACCGGGGGCCGGGGCGGGACGAGGAGGACGGTGGGCTCGTCCCGGGGCGGGACGAGGTGGACGGTGGGCTCGTCCCGGGGCGGGTCGGTGGGCAGGGCATGGGTGGGCAGGGCCTCGGTGGGCTCCTCCGGCCGGGTCACGCCGGCCGTCCCCGGTCCGGGCTGCGGTGCTGGGCAGCGGGCACGTCGTACTCCTAGCCGGGGGTGCAGTAGTGGTAGAGCGTCACGTACACCGGTTTCGCCGACGTGGCCGTGTTGCCGGCGGCGTCGACGGCGGTGACCTGGATCGGGATGCGACTGCTCTGCTTCGGTGCGGCCAGCGGACCGAGCGTGCCGGTGAACACGCCGCGCCCGGCGGCGGCCATCCGGACCGTCCCGGTGGCGCCCTGGAGGGTGTAGCGGAACGTGACCCTCAGGGCGGCCGGAGAGTCGCGGTCGTCGGTGACGGTGGCGGTGACGGTGCTGCTCTGGACGCCGAACGGGCAGCCCTTCGGTTCGAGCTCGCCGGGGTCGGCGCCGACGCCGCCGACGACCGGCGCGGTGACGTCCCGCGGGGGCGGCGGCGCGCTGCTGCGCGACGGGGTGGGAGTCGGCGCGCTGGTGCGTACCGGGGGTCGGGTCGGCGCCCAGGTCGCGTCCGGCGTGGTCGCCGGCGGGGTGGGCAGAGCGGACGGGGTGGGGGTGGCAGCCGGGGACGCGGCACCCGTCGGGGCCGGTGTGGCCGGGTCGGTGGAGGCGGAACCGGCCGGCGTCGGGCCGCCGGGCGCATCGGCGGCGACCGGGGTCTCGCGGGAGGCGTAGCTGTAGCCGGCACCGCCGACCAGCACGGCGGCGACCAGGGCGCCGGCCGCCAGCACTACCCGCTTGCGTCCCCGCCGGAACAGGCCGCCCCGGACGGCGGTGGTGCCGAGCGCGGTGCTGGCCAGCGCGGTCGCGCCCTCCGCCCGTTCGGGAAACGGCCACAGCGCGGCGAGCAGGGCGGCCCGTTGGGCCAGCTCGCGCAGCCCGCGCTCCTCCCACTCCGGGCCGTATCCGGCGCCGGCCACCCGGTCCAGCAGGTCCAGGAAGACCTGAGCCGGTTGCGGCCGGTCGTCGGGGCGTTTGGCCATGCCGTGCCGCAGCAGCTCGTGCACCTCGGCGGGCGCCGGGTCGGTGGGGATCGGCGCGGTGGCGTGCTGGTCGCGCAGGAAGAGCAGACCCGGACCCGGGTACGGGGGCTGCCCGGTGAGGCACTCGAAGAACGTGGCGGTGGCGGCGTAGATGTCGCAGGCCGGGCTGGCGGGAGCGCCGGTCCACTGCTCCGGGGCCATGTAGCGGGGCGTGCCGGAGACGGTGGTGTCCGAGCCCTGGCCGATCGGCATGGCGATGCCGAAGTCGGCGAGCTTGCTCGATCCGGCGCCGGTGACGAGCACGTTCTCCGGCTTGTAGTCGCGGTGCACCACCCCGTGGGCGTGCGCGGCGGCGAGCCCGGCGAGCGAGCCCTTCAGCACGCACAACGCCGCCTCGGGTGTGGTCGGGCCGTGCGCGCGCAGCATCTGCCGCAGCGAGACGCCGTCGACCAACTCCATCACGATGGCCGCGCCGTGCGACGACTCCACATACTCGTAGAGCCGGCTGACGTGCGGGTCGTCGACCTCACCGAGCAGCCGGGCCTCGTCCCGGAAGGCGGCGCGGAAGGAGGAGTCGGCGCCGAGGTCGCGGACCAGGTACTTGATCGCAACCGGGGTGCCGGTGACGTCGTGGGTGGCGAGCACGACACTGCCCGACGCCCCCGAGCCGAGCGTACGAACCGGCGTGTAGCCGGACAGCTGCCAGCCGCTCATGCCACGAACCCCACAGCGCTCCCGGGGCGGATGTCGGTGGCCGCCTCGCTGGTCATTCTGGTCCCGTCGACGCTGCCGTCCATCGGCGCAACGGACGCTTCCGCACGCCGGACGGCGATCCCGGACCGGTGGTGTCCCCTCGGCCCGGGGCCGGGCGGCGGATGGTCGGTAACGGACACACCGCCACTGCAGCAGACCGGCGCAAACCCGCGGTCGGCGGTGCGGGCCAGTGCCACGGTCCGCCGCGTCTCCTCGTGTCGCCGCACCAGCAGCACCCTGGCCGAGAATGTGCCGGGCCTCCTCACTCCGGGTGCCGGGATGCTCGGCGCACCGCGACGCGTTGTCGCGGACAACCGAGAATCACTACTCTCAGGCCATGACTCCGTCACTGAGGGTGTCAACTGGTTTGTTGCGCCGCACTGGCATCGCCCAGACGATTGGTTGGCTGCTGCGGGTGAATCGAGTTCTCTCACCGGTGATGGAAGCCAATCCGGCCACACGCTTCGTGGCAGCTTTCGATGGTGGCTCCTGGACGAGGGGGCGCGTGAGTGAGAGCCGGGTGTCCCGGTGGGAATCCGGCCACACCCCAGTGCCGCACGCCGCTGTCCGCCGCTATGAGGAACTCCTGTGCCTGGCACCGAATACTCTCGTGGCACCGCTGGACACCTTGCGTCGGTACGCCGCTCCGGCCGCATCGCTACAACTTCCGCTGCGTCGGGACGGGGCAACGGCGGAGCCTCCCGGACGACTCGATCACCTGCTCGACATGGCCCTGAGTGCGACACCGCTCAGCGGCGCGGAATGGGATGAGCTCACCGCCGCACTGATCACCGAACCGACGATCCGACTGGTTCCGTCAAGAGCATGGTCGGAGATGAGCGACCGGTTGCTTGCCGAAATGATCGGCTCGGGCGGCATCGGGTGGCTGCAACGGCATGAGGCTCTCACTCGGCTGCTGGTCCACCCGACGGGAGGCCCTGCGGCTATCGACAGTTGCGTGAGCCTGGCCCGAGACCGCGACAACCAGGTTTTCATCGAGACAGTCTGTGCCCTCGAAGCAACCGCCCATCCGGACGCGTCGCGGCACGTACTCGCCCAACTGAGGGCTCCGACCCACCGCCGGGCCAGGATCGGGGCACTGCTTGCCGCGACGCGGAAGACGAACGCCGGCCACTTCAACGACAGACAGATCATTGAGCTGACCCACTTGACGAGGGAGATGCTCCCGGATCGGGACAGCGAGTACCTGGCCGGACAACTTGCCAGCGCGCTGCTGGCGGACCGGGACCGGCATCACGATCAGTTCCCGAGACACAGCCGGAGCAGCGGCCGCGTCCAGGAGGACCGGTCAGATCGGCGGCGTCACCTGGCCGAGCGGATAGCACACAGAGCGGAGGCGGAGACAACGCTCCACCGAATCGACCGGGCTGATGTGTTCCTTCCCTTCTTGGTGGACGACATACTCCACCATTCTTCGCTGGACGTACGGCTGTACACCCGCTTCCTGCTCGCGGCTACCCCGTACCGCTCGGGACTGGCCAGGGCTCTCGCAGATGAGATCGCCAACGGCCGCGCCCGACATGAACCGGCCAAGACCGAGACAGTGCTCGACTCACTGCGGATCCTCGGCGACGATCGCCAACAAGGGTTGATCGATCGTTTGATCATCGCGGAAGATCTTCCGACCGCAGTACGAGTCTCCGCCGCGCACGCCGGTGGCCACATCGGCAACGGACCATCCGACGCGGCGGTCGAGGGCGTCGTTCAACGGCTTGCGCATCGTGTGCCTGAAGGGCTGTCCGTACTCGAAGCCATCATCTACGCCCTCGGCCTCAGAGAGCGCCAAGGGACGCTGAGACAGTTGGCCACCGATGCCCGGTTACCCGAGGTTGCGCGTCGAGCGGCGGCGTGGTGGCTGAATCGGCCCGTTCACATTCGCCAAGGGACGTGACGATGATCCGTTCGGGCGGCTTGGGCCTTGCATCGACCGAAACGCGGTGCAAGTCCTGAGTCGCACCTTCCCGTCCGCCCCTACCGTCGAAGGCGCGCCGGCGACAACGCCGGTGCCCGACGAGAAAGGTGGACGGTGGAATCGATGGATACGACCAGACGCAAGAAGCGGGGTGGTGCCTGTGCTGTCGCCCTCGCCACCCTCACTGCCATCACCGGATCCAGCGTCGTCACTCTGGTGGGGGCGCGGCCGGCCGAAGCCGCCGCCGGGGACGTCAGCTACGTTCTCGACCACACGAACGTACGCGTATGCGGATCAGTACGGCAGATCCAATGCCCCGACGGGGCTGGCGCCAATGGCGTCATGGGCTCGGTCGTGGGCAACCAGTGGGACAGGACCTGGTGTTGGCGCGACGGCGAGTGGGCGGGTGAACCATCCACAAACCGCTGGTTCAAGGTGACCGCAGATACGACGGCCGGCTCGAAGACGGGCTGGGTCAGCGCCGCGCAGGTGCCCATTCAGGCATTCGTGCCGTGGTGCTCAAGCTGGAAGTGACCCTGTTCCATCGATCGAAAGGCGCAATCTGATGAACAGCGGTCACCTCAGACGCGGTTCGTGGCGCGCGAGCGCCGGTCTTGTCTCCACCGTCGTGGCGCTGACGCTGACGACAACGCCCGCCTCGGCGGCGGGCCCGTTTGTCTTCAACAACAACGGCTCCGCCGTCATCGCGGGTTGCCACGCCGCCTCGGGGTGCGTTCCTGGTTCCACGCTCACCCTGAACAACAATCAGCCGGTGGGGATGACCTGCTGGTTCGACGGCGTGGAAGCCACCGGCAACTACAAGAGCAGCAGGTGGTTCCAGATCGGCGCGGTGCCCTACCGGTACCAGTGGATCGTCCACTCCTCTTACGTGTACAACCAGGCCAGCGTCGGCCACTGCTGATCGGCCAGGCGGCGCGGGATGTCACGGGTGTAACCCACACCCGTGACATCCCATTCACGCCGTTTGGTCAGAAGCGGCGCACGCGGGGCGGGGCCTGGCGCAGCAGCCACAGCGGGTTGCTCGCGGCAACGATGCTGCCGTCACGATCGCGGATCTGGGTGCGTACGTAAGCGCCGGCGCCCACCCGCACCGGCAGGTCGTGCCAGCCCTGGCGCAACTGCCGCCACGGCACGTGTCCGGTCCGGATCGCCGGGTTCGGGTCCGCGGCGCCGGCCATGTCGACCTCTCCGGTGACCACCTCCAGGGTGGCCCCGGCCGGCAGGTCGGTGGCGCGCAGCCGGACGGTGGCGGTGTCGTCGGTGACGGCGGGTTGTGCGCCCATGGCACTGTGGCCACCGAGTTCCAGGTCCAGCGCGCCCCGGTAGCGGGCCAGGTCGGCGAAGTACGCCTGCCCGGCGCGGAGCGCGGCGAGCAGGTCGTCGCGGTCGGTCGAGGCGGCCCAGACGGAGGTGACGTACCGGTCCCGGCCGGCCCGCCAGTCGGTGCCGTCGTGGTCGTCGGTCACCCCCACCGCGGTCAGCGGGAGGGCGTTGCGGGCCGCCACGTCGTACGCCCAGAGGTGGTCCTCGACAGGCGTCCGTCCGATCTCGATCAGGTCGACGCCGAGCGCGCGCCGGGTGACCAGCAGCCGGGCCAGCGCGTCGCGCCGCTCGACGTCGAGCGGATGGTTCCAGCAGACCACGCCGCCGTGAGCGTGCAGGAACTCGACCATCCGTTCGGTGGCGTCGACGTCGTTGTCCCGGTACGGCGGGGACGGGAAGGGCGGCAGGGTGCCGTCTCCGCCGAACCAGTTGAGGTGCCGCACCATCGACACCTCGTACGCCCGGTGGTGGGTGACGCCCGGGTACGCCCCGGCGTAGCCGCGCAGCACCTCGGCGCGCATCTCATCGCCGGCCTGCCCGGCCCGCCGGGCGCGGTCGAAGACCAGCCGGTCGACCAGGTACGCGCCCCGCGCGCCGCCGGTCACGGTCACGCCGAGGCGCAGCCCGCGCAGCGAGTTGTCGCCGGCCACCACGTCGGGCCAGAGCCGCCGGACGTCGGCGAGCAGTGCGAACGTGTGCCGCCGCCAGGCGCCGGCCGGGGCGGGGAGGTCGACGGTGCCGTGCCGGCCGTCGACGGTGTGCCGGACGGTGTCGGCCGCGCCGAGGCGGTAGCGCAGCACGAGTTGGCCGGCGGGGCGGTCGGGTCCGGCCGGGTGGTGGGACAACGCGATCTCGACGGTGAGCGTGACGTGCGGGCCGGTCGCCTCGGGTCGCACGTCGAGGTGCAGCGTGGTGTCGGAGATGTTCCCGGTGTGCGTCCAGTTCCAGGCTTTGCCCGCGTACCAGTGGGTGCCGGCGCCGGCGGCGGTGAGGCGCAGCGCGCGGCCGGGGCCGTCGGGCGCGTCCGGCGCGGCCACGAAGTCGGCGGCCGAGTCGCTGAGCCGCCCCTCGGTGGTCGGGCGCCAGGTCCAGGCCAGACCGCCCTCCAGTTCCTCCGGGCCGTCGAAGTGCACGACGCGGCGGTGGTCGTGGGCGGCGACCCGGAAGTCGTGGTCGGTCCACCAGAGCACGTCGACGGCGTTGCGCCGGGCCTGGTCGAGGTGGGCGGCGTAGCTGGCGACGCCCTCGCTGAACGAGGCGTGCAGGTGCATGGCCATGCTGATCGGCCGACGCGCGCGTGCCGCCGGCTGCGGGCGGTCGCGGGTGGCGGCCAGCCCGAGCGGTACGCCGACCCCGGCGACCGCCAGCCCGCCGACCGCGGCCAGCACGCTACGCCGGTCCAGTCGCGCCCGACCGCCCCTCATGCCCGCTCCCCTCCCCCGCGCGGCACCAGCGTACGGCCGGATCGGCGGGTGCGGTATTTGTCCTCTGGCGCTCGCGGGGGCGATGGCAATATTCTTCGGCTCGCGTGCCGAAACTGGAGTTCCTTTACATCGCTCGGCCTCGGTCGGGCCATCGAGGAGATGCCATGCACTTCGATCATTCCGAGCTGGACCGCCGTACGCTGCTACGGGCCGGACTCGGCGCCGCCGCGGTCGCCGTCGTCGGGAGCGAGCTCGCGCTGCCGGCCGCCGCGCAGGCCGCCCCGGGCGCGGACCTGGACTGGATCATCGGCTGCGACGGGTGGGCCGCCCGTCCGCCGTCCGGTCCGCTGTCGGTCAGCGCCACCCCGACCAACAAGATCATCGTGCACCACATGGCGTTCCCCAACGTCACCGACTACTCGAAGGAGCACGCCGAGCAGCTCGCCCGCGACTGCCAGGACCTGCACATGGACGGCAACGGCTGGTCGGACACCGGGCAGCACTTCACGGTGAGCCGGGGCGGTCACGTCCTGGAGGGACGGCACGGCAGCCTGGAGCGGCTGCGGGCCGGCGACCGGCAGATGATCGCCGCGCACTGCCCGGGCGAGAACGGCCGGGCCATCGGCATCGAGAACGAGGGCACCTACGTCACCGAGACGCCGCCGGAGGAGCTGCTCGACGGCCTCACCCGGCTGTGCGTCGCGATCTGCCGGCAGTACGGGCTGCACGCGCACGACATCTTCGGCCACTGGGACTTTCGCGAGACCCAGTGCCCGGGGGCGATGTTCTACCGCGAGTTCCCGGCGCTGCGGCGGGCGGTGTTCCGCACGCTCGGCACCCGCCTGGGCGACGTGCCGGCGCGGCGCTGGCCGGACATCTGGCGCTTCGTCGGCGGCCCGACGGTCCGGGTGGCGCAGTACCTGCTCAGCTTCCGCGGCTACGCGGTGCCGGTCACCGGCGTCTTCGACGCGACCACCGTCGCGGCGGTGCAGGACTGGCAGGCCCGCAACGGCATCCCGGTCGACGTCGACGCCACCCTGACGGCGCCGACGTGGGAGACCCTCGCGCCGGAGCTCAGCCAGCGCGACAGCGGCGTCCCGGTGACCGCCGCGCAGTTCATGCTCGCGTCCAAGGGCTACGCCGAGGTCACCCCGAGCGGCGAGTACGACCACGCGACCCGCAGCGCGGTGAAGGATCTGCAACGCCTGCACGGGCTGCCGCCGACCGGCAAGGTCAGCACCACCACGTGGTGCGCGCTGGTCGGGGGTGTGGTGCGCCAGTCGTTCCGCAGGCGCTGACGGTGGGGGTGGCGACGGGGCCACCCCCGGCGTCACGTCCACGGGCGGCGGGGCGGGCGAAACGTCGGCATTGGCGGGTGGTGAACGACGGCTATCCGGGGCGACGGTCCGCCGCCGATCATTGCCCGGAGATAGATATGAGTCATTCTCACCTCCGGGTGGAACGCCCGGGCGCGGAGGGCGAGACGTCGGCACGGCAGCCGGGCGCACCGAAGGCCCGACTCCGCGTCCCCGGAGGATCGCCATGCCCCGTCCCCCACTCCGCGCCCGGCTCGCGGCACTCACCGCCGCCGCCCTGACCGCGAGCGTCCTGACCGTCACCCCGCCGTCACCGGCGCTCGCGGCCACCACGTTCGCCGCCAACGACTACTGCCTCGGCCAGTGCGCCGACATCCTGCCCCCGGGCCAGAACGGCAACGCCACGCTCGTCGCCATCCTGGCCCACCAGGCGCTCGGCACCCGTCCGGCGCACTCCAGCGACCAGCTCGACGAGTACGCGAACCTGGTCTACAACTACGCCGGGCTGACCGACGAGCAGATCGCCCAGTTCTACAACGACTCCTCGTTCGGCGTCCCCGCCGGGCAGGTCGAGAGCACCGTCTCGCCGCGCTCCGACGTCACCATCGTGCGGGACAAGGCCACCGGCGTACCGCACGTCACCGGCACCACCCGTGGCGGCACCATGTTCGGCGCCGGCTACGCCGGGGCGCAGGACCGCCTCTGGGTGATGGACCTGCTGCGGCACGTCGGGCGCGGCAACGTCAGCTCGTTCGCCGGCGGCGCCCCCGGCAACCGGGAGCTGGAGCAGAGCGTCTGGGCCAACTCGCCCTACACCGAGGCGGACCTCCAGGCCCAGGTGGACGCGCTGCGCACCCGGGGCGCCCGGGGCCAGCAGCTCTACACCGACGTCGTCGACTACATCGCCGGCATCAACGCCTACATCGACAAGTCCATCGCCGACGACAACTACCCCGGTGAGTACGTGCTCGCCGGCGCCGGCAAGCCGAAGCACTTCACCATGACCGACCTGATCGCCACCGCCGGCGTGATCGGCGGCCTGTTCGGCGGCGGCGGGGGCAGCGAGATCCAGTCCGCGCTGGTCCGGGTCGCCGCCCGAGCCAAGTACGGCACAGGCGAGGGCGACCGGGTGTGGGCGGCGTTCCGCTCCCAGAACGACCCGGAGACCGTGCTCACCCTGCACGACGGGCAGAGCTTCCCGTACGGGGCGACGCCGCCCGGCGCGACGAGCGTGGTGCTCCCCGACGCCGGCACCGTGACCGCCGAGCCCCTCGCCTACGACAAGCGCGGCGGAGCCACCGCCCGCACCGGTGCCAGCACCACCACCAAGGACCTGCTCGGCGGGCTGTCCAACCTGCGCAAACACGGCATGTCCAACGCCGTGGTGGTCTCCGGCCGGCACACCACCACCGGCAACCCGGTCGCCGTGTTCGGGCCGCAGACCGGCTACTTCGCCCCGCAACTGCTCATGCTCCAGGAGTTGCAGGGGCCGGGGATCAGCGCGCGCGGCGCCGCGTTCGCCGGACTCAACCTCTACGTGCTGCTCGGCCGCGGCCAGGACTACGCGTGGAGCGCCACCTCGGCCTCCCAGGACCTGACCGACACGTACGCGGTGCCGCTGTGCACCACCGACGGCAGCGCGCCGACGCTGGGCAGCAACCGCTACCTCTACCACGGCCAGTGCCTCGCGATGGAGGCGCTGGAGCAGCGCAACTCCTGGTCGCCGACGCTCGCCGACTCCACCCCGGCCGGCTCGTACACGCTGCGCGCGCTGCGCACGAAGTACGGCCTGGTCTCCCACCGGGGGCTGGTGAACGGGCAACCGACTGCGTTCACCAAGCTGCGGTCCACCTACCGGCACGAGGCCGACTCGGCGATCGGCTTCCAGGCGTTCAACGACCCGGCGGCGATGGGCAGCGCAGCGGCGTTCCAGGCGTCCGCGGCAAGCGTCGGGTACGCGTTCAACTGGTTCTACGTCAACTCGACCGAGGCGGCGTACTTCAACTCCGGCGCGAACCCGGTCCGGTCGTCGGTCACCGACCCGAACCTGCCGGCGAAGGCCGAGCCGGCGTACGAGTGGGCCGGCTGGAACCCGGACACCAACGACGCCAGCTACGCCCCGGCGTCGGCGCACCCGCAGTCGGTGAACCAGGACTACTACGTCAGTTGGAACAACAAGCAGGCGCGGGACTTCGGGGCGGCCGACGGCAACTTCAGCTTCGGCTCCGTACACCGGGGTCAGTTGCTCGACGGGCCGGTGCGCGCGGCGATCGCCCAGCGCAAGCTGGGCCGGGCCGACGTCGTCAAGATCATGGCGGACGCGGCGGTGACCGACCTGCGCGGCCAGCAGGTCCTTCCCGACCTGCTGCGGGTGCTGGACAGCGCGCCGGTCACCGACCCGGCGCTGGCCGACGCAATCGGCAAGCTGCGCGCCTGGCAGCAGGCCGGCACCCGGCGGGTGGAGACCTCGCCCGGGTCCAAGGTCTACCAGCACGCCGACGCCATCCGGATCTTCGACGCCTGGTGGCCGCTGCTGGCCTCGGCGGAGTTCCGCCCCGGGCTCGGCCCCGACCTGTACGCCGCGCTGGTCGACGCCATCGAGGTGAACGAGGCGCCGTCGGGCGGGCAGAACGGCGGTCGCGACGGCGCGGTCAGTTGGGCGCTCCAGGGTCAGGCGCACAAGGGCTCGTCGTTCCAGCATGGCTGGTGGGGCTACGTCGACAAGGACGTGCGCGCCGTGCTCGGCGACCCGGTGGCCGGCGGGCTCGGGCGCGCGTACTGCGGCAACGGCGACCTCGGCGCCTGCCGCACGGCGCTGCTCGGTGCGCTCGGCCAGGCCGCCGCCGCGCCGGCCAGCACGGTCTACCCGGGCGACAAGTCCTGCTCCGCCGGTGACCAGTGGTGCGCCGACTCGATCGCCCAGTCCGGCCTCGGCGGCATCACCCACCCGCTGATCGCCTGGCAGAACCGCCCCACCTACCAGCAGGTCGTCTCATTCCCGGCCCGCCGGGGCGACGACGTCACCAACCTGGCCCAGGGACGCCCGGCGAGCGCGTCGAGCACCCAGTTCCTGACCGGCTACACGCCGGACAAGGCGGTCGACGGCAGCCTGTCCAGCCGGTGGGCCAGCAGCTACAACGACAACCAGTGGCTGCGGGTCGATCTCGGCGCGGCCCGCACCGTGGGCCGGGCGGTGCTGCGCTGGGAGTCCGCGTACGCCACGTCGTACCGGATCGAGGTCTCCGGCGACGGCAGCTCCTGGACGCCGGTGTTCGCCACCACCACCGGCAACGGCGGCGTCGACAACGCCACCTTCGCCCCGGTCACCGCCCGCTACGTGCGGGTGTACGGGGTCAAGCGGGCCACCTCGTACGGCTTCTCACTCTACGAGTTCGAGGTCTACGGACGGTGACACCGGCGGTCGGCCGGCGGGGAGCCACCCGCCGGCCGGTCGCTGTCCCGGCGGGCCGGGAGCGTCCCCTCCTCCCCGGGTAGGAGACGCCCGTCGGACCGGTGGCCGCGACCGCGGCTCCCGGTCGGGCGCGCACGGCCGGGCCGGTCACGAGCATCTACAGGCATGACAACCGTGTGGAACCGGGCGGCCGGATGGCACCGCCCCCTGATGCTCCTCGTGTCCGCGATGGCGGTGCTCACCGTCGTCGCCGCGGTCGGCGTCGTCGCCGACCCCCGGGTGCTCACCGGCGCGCCCGCCTGGCTCAAGCCGTTGAAGTTCGCGCTCTCGTTCGTGCTCTACGGCGTCACCCTGGCCTGGATGCTCTCGCTGCTGCCGAGGCGCAGCCGGCTCGCCGAACGGGCCGCCACCGTGATCGTGGCCGTGGCGGTGGTGGAGATGGTGGCCATCGTCGTCCAGGTGGTCCGCGGCACCACAAGCCACTTCAACGGCACCACCACGTTGAACGCGGCGCTGTTCGACATCATGGGCGCGGCGATCATGGTGCTCTTCCTGGCCCAGGCCGTGCTCGCGGTCGCGCTGCTGCGGCGGCCCACGCCGGACCGGGCCGGCGGGTACGCGGTCCGGCTCGGCCTCGGGGTGTCGCTGCTCGGCATGCTCGTCGCGGTCCCGATGGTGATGCAACGTCCAGCCGGCGCGCCGGCCGGGATCAACGGGGCGCACAGCGTCGGCGTGCCGGACGGCGGCCCGGGCCTGCCGCTGGTCGGCTGGAGCACCACCGGCGGCGACCTGCGCGTCGGGCACTTCGTCGGGCTGCACGCGTTGCAGGCGTTGCCCCTGCTGGCGATCCTGCTCGACCGCTTCGTCGGCGCCCGGCTGGACGCGCTGACCCGGGCCCGGCTGGTGCTCGTCGGCGGCGTCGCGTACGCCGCGCTCACACTGCTGCTCACCTGGCAGGCGTTGCGCGGGCAGCCGCTGTCACGCCCGGACGGGCTCACCCTGACCGTGGCGGCGGCACTGGCGCTCACCACCGCGGCGGCCACCGGGCTGGTCCTGGCCCGCCGGTCCCGGCGTACCCCGGTGGTGCTGGTCGGATGAGCGGCACGCTGTTCGGCCTGACGTTCGCCCTCGCCGCGCCGTTCTGGGCGCTGATGATCCTGGCGCCCCGCTGGTCGTGGACCGCGCGGGTGGTCGGCTCGCCGCTGATCGTGGCGCCGGTCCTGCTTGTCTACGCGCTCCTGGTGCTGCCGGCGCTCGGCGCGGTGCTGCCGGTGGTCACCGCGCCCACGCTCGACGGTCTGCGGGACCTGCTCGGCACCGCCGACGGCGCGGCGGCGGCCTGGGCCCACATGATCGGCTTCGACCTGTTCGTCGGGCGGTGGATCTGGTCCGACGCCCGGGAGCGGGGCATCCCGGCCCTGCTCACCGCGCCGGTGCTGGTGCTCACCATCCTGCTGGGCCCGCTCGGCCTGGCCGTCCACCTCGCGCTCCGGGCCGGGTGGCGGCGGACGCGCGGCGGGACCGACGCGGTGGCCCCGGCCGCGCCGGTTGCCTAGGCTGGCGCGGTGAGCTGGGTGGGGCGGCTGTTCGACGCGCGCGACACGCTCGCGCGGATGCTGCTGCTCGACCTCAGCGGCGTCGGCTACCTGGTCGTCGGCGTGCACGGCCGGCCCGGGCCCACCGCGACGCAGTGGGCGTTCGCGCTCGCCGCGTTCGCGGTGGCTCTGCTGTGCCACCGCCGGCCGCTGCTGAACCTGCTGCTCCAGTGCGCCCTGCTGGTGGCGGCCCTACCGCTCGTCGACGACTCGCTGATCAACCAGGTCGGCGCGAGCTGGGCGCTGCTGGAGCTGACCATGCGGGCCACCCGGCCCCGGACGTTCTGGCTGGCGGCCGGGCTGCTGGCCGCGATCGACGTGAGCGACCTGGTCGGCGACCCGGTCCGGAAGGTGCTCACCGGCGTGTTCGGGCTGGCCGTCACCGTCGGCCTGCCGGTGCTGCTCGGCCTGGTCGTCCGGACCACCCGGGAGTTGGGCCGGCAGGCCGAGGAACGGGCGGCGGCGGAGCAGCGGCGGCGGGAGTCGGAGAGCCGGGCCGCGCGCGCCGACGAGCGCAGCGCCATCGCCCGCGAGTTGCACGACGTGCTCGCCCACCACGTCGCGTCGATGGTGCTGCGGGTCGGGGTGGCCCGGCACGTGCTGCCCGACCTCGATCCCCGGGTCGGTGCGGTCTTCGACGACGTGCACGGCACCGGCACGGCGGCGCTGGCCGACCTGCGCCGGCTGGTCGCGGTCCTCCGCCAGCCGGACGGCGTACGCGACGACGCCGCGCTGACCGCGATCGAGCCGTCGGCGCTGCCGGCGGCGCTCGGCGCGACGGTGGACCGGGCCCGGCAGGCCGGGATCACCGTGGAGGCCGACGTGGACCCGGCGGTCGGCACGCTTGACGCGGTACGCGGCCAGGCGGTGCTGCGGCTGACCCAGGAGGCGTTGACGAACGTGGCGAAACACGCGGGCGCGGCGGCCCGGGCCCGGTTGACCGTGTCCGTGGTGGACGGCGCGGTGCATTGGGCGGTCGCGGACGACGGGCGGGGCGCGGCGCCGGCCGTGGTGCCCGCCGGCGGCGGGCACGGCATCGTCGGGATGCGGGAGCGGGTCGAGGTGCTCGGTGGCCGGCTGGAGGCCGGTCCGACCGGCGACGGCTGGCGGGTGCGGACGGTGCTGCCGGCGGGGAACGGGGCGGACCGGCCCGCTCCCCGGTCCGGCCCGGCCGCGCCGGAGCCGGCGTGATCCGCGTGCTGCTGGTCGACGACCAGCACCTCATCCGGGCCGGGCTGCGGATGCTCTGCGACGCCCAACCCGACCTGGAGGTCGTCGGCGAGGCCGACAACGGCCGCGACGCGGTCGCCCTGGCCGCCCGGCTGCGGCCGGACGTGGTGGTGATGGACCTGCGGATGCCCGGGGTGGACGGGATCACCGCGACCAGCCGGATCCTCGCCGACCGGCCGGCCACCCGGGTCATGGTGCTCACCACGTTCGGCGACGACGACCACCTCTATCCGGCCCTGACCGCCGGCGCCTGCGGCTTCCTGCTCAAGGACGCGCCCCCGGCCGAGCTGCTCGACGGCATCCGCCGGGCCGCCACCGGGGACAGCCCGTTCAGCCCGGAGGTGCTGCGCCGGCTGGTCCAGCGGGCGGTGCACGCCCGGGCCGGCGCGCCCCGGCGGGCCGCCGAGTTGACCGCCCGCGAGCGGGACGTGCTCGACCTGGTCGCCGAAGGGCTGTCCAACACCGAGATCGGCGACCGGCTGCACATCGGCGTGACCACGGTGAAGACCCACATCACCAGCCTGATGGCCAAGACCGGCAGCCCCAACCGGGTACGCCTGGCGTTGTGGGCCCGCGGCGGCTGAGGCGGCAGGTGCCGGGTCAGCCCCGGAAGGTGCGGTCGAGCAGATCGAACAGCGCGGCCCAGTGCCGCTCGGTGGCCCGCTCGTCGTACATCGGGGTGTCCGCCTGGGTGTAGCCGTGGCGGGCGCCCGCATACACCTCG
Organism: Micromonospora sp. WMMD1128; assembly: GCF_027497235.1. Classification (NCBI taxonomy): domain Bacteria; kingdom Bacillati; phylum Actinomycetota; class Actinomycetes; order Micromonosporales; family Micromonosporaceae; genus Micromonospora; species Micromonospora sp. WMMD1128. Next base: position 2,872,037 of record NZ_CP114902.1, on the reverse strand, counting down.
GAGCGGTAGGTGACGCCGGCGGCGTCGAGCGCCTTCTCCAGGACGGCGATCTGGTCGGCGGTCATCGACCCGTCCTGGTCGGCGTGGCCGAAGTAGAGCTCGCCGGTCACCGCGCCGACGCCCCGGTGCGGGCTGTCCGGCGCGTCGGTGACCACGTGCCCGGCGTGGAAGGCGGCCACCGCGGCGATCCGGTCCGGAAGGGCCTCGATCGCCCGCAACGCGTTGGTGCCGCCCATGCAGTAGCCGGTGATCGCGGCCGGACCGGGCGCGACACCCGGCTGGGCGGCCAGGAAGTCGAGGTAGGCAGCGGTGTCCCGGGCCACCGCGTCCGGCGTCAGCGCGGCCATCATCGGCCCGACCCGCCCGAACAGTTCGGCGCGCCGGCTCTCGTCGGCCAGGGCGGACATGTCGACCGGCTGGGTGGGACCGGCACGGTGGAACAGGTTGGGCGCCAGCACGACGTACCCGCGGTCGGCGATCGTCGCGGCCATCTCGGCCAGCCGGGGCCGCAGCCCGAACGCGTCCATGAACAGCAGGACGCCCGGGAACGGGCCGCCGGAGTCCGGCCGGGCCAGGTAGGCGTCCGCCGTCCCGTCGGGGGTGGGTACGTCCACGATCGTCGGCTGCACTCTCCGGACCTCCTCGCTGCGGGTTTCCGCGACGCACGCTACTCCCGGCCGCACCGGGCGGCACCTCGGGCCTTCCGGCCCGGCCGCCCCTGCGGCATCCGTGGTCGATGGGAGGGGTACGACCGATGCCCGCCCTCGGTGACCTGTTCACCGACCTGCGCGGCGACGATCGGCCCCTGAGCCACGCCGTCGCGCGCGGCGGGCGGTCCGTTTGCCCGGCTCGAGCGCGGGAATCCCGCTGGCCCGGCAGAGGGAGGCGGCGAGATGGACCAGGACCAGTTCATCGGCGCGGTGGCCACGCGCTGCGGGGTGTCCGCGGAGCAGGCCGCCATGGTCACCCGGGGCACGCTGGCCCTGCGGATCGACGGCGGGGAGGCGCGCGACCTGGTCGACCGGAGCGCGCCGACCGGACGGCGGGCGGCGCGATGAGCGAGGACGCGCTGCGCCGCCCGCCGGAGGCCGACGCGCAGGAACAGCGGCAGGACGAGACGGTCGTCGGCCCGACCGAGCGGGTGGCGGACGCCGTGCCCGAGGCGGCCGACGCGGACCTGGCCGAGCAGGGCGTGCTGCGCCCGCCGAGCGACCGCGCCGGCTTGGGCGAGTCGGTCCGCGACGACCTGACCCCGGCCGACGCGGTGGAGCAGAACCAGGAGATCCCGCTGCCCGACGAGGAACACTGGATCTGACCGGTCAGCAGGGTCCCCTGTTCCCGAAGCGGCCACCGCCCGCCCGGGCATGCGCGTCCAGGTTGCCCTCGATGGTCCGGCGCAGCGCGTCGAGGATCACCTTGTCGTCGGGCTCGGGCCGGCGAGTTGGTCGAGGTGCGCGGCGAGCAGGTCACGCAGCCGTTGCGGTGGCATCCGGTCGGGGTGCAGCAGCGCGTGCAGGGTGAGGCCGTCGAGCAGGGCGTGCAGGCGGGCGGACGCGGCGTCGTCGGCCGGTTGTTCGCCGGTGAGCCGGGCCACGGCGATCTCGGCGGCGCGGCGGATGCCGTCGTCGGCCTCGGCCATCCGTTCCCGGGCCGCCGGGTCGACCTGGGCCCGGGCGGCGAGCAGCAGCCACACCTCGGCCTCCCGGACACGTTGCCGGTCCAACGGCAGCAACTCCTCCAGCATCCGCTGGACGACGTCGCGGGCGGCGCCGGTCCGGTATTGGGCGGTGAGCCGCTCGGCCGCCTTGACCATCACGTGTTCCATCGCGAAGACCAGCAGCTCGGTCTGGGTGGCGAAGTAGTGCCGCAGGGCACTGGGCGACCAGCCGGCCTCGGCGGCGACGCTGCGCACCGTGGCCGCGCCGACTCCCTCGCGGTAGACCACCCGCCACATCGCCTCGGCCAGCTCCGCGCGGCGGGCGTCGTGGTCGACGATCTTGGGCACGGAGCCCTCCCGGGGCTGGTGGACGGCGATTGCTAGGGTTGTTATCGCACAGCGTACTAAAACGGGGAGGTCGAATGCTCATCGGAGTCATCGTCGCGTGCGAGGTGGCGTTCTGGCTGTTCCTGGCCGCCGGGCTGATCGCCAGGTATCCGCTGCGCCGGCCCCGCCTCGGCGCCGCGCTGCTGCTCGCCGTGCCCGCCGTCGACCTCGTCCTGCTGGCCGCCACGATCATCGACCTGCGCCGCGGCGGCACCGCCACGTTCGCCCACGGCCTCGCCGCCGCCTACCTCGGCTTCTCGGTCGCGTTCGGGCATAGCATGGTGCGCTGGGCCGACGAGCGGTTCGCGCACCGCTTCGCCGGCGGACCGCCGCCGCGCCGCGCGCCGCGCTACGGATGGGCCCGGGCCCGGCACGAGTGGCGGGAGTGGGGCAAGGGCATGCTCGGCTGGGCGGTCGCCTGCGCGGTGCTGCTCGGCGGCATCGCCCTGGTCGGCGACGCGGAGCGGACCGAGGAGCTGTGGGCGTGGACCGCCCGGCTCACCCTGGCCATGGCGGCCTGGCTGGTGTTCTGGCCGGTGGCCTACACCGTCTTCCCGAAGCGGGCGCCGCGGTAGCTGAGGCTCGCCGGGTGGGCGCAGGCCGAACAGCGGGGCGCGAACAGGCTGCCGTGCAGCCGCACCGCGGAGGCGACACCACCCCGCTCGTGCAGGTCGTCGACGTTCTGCGTGATCACGACGGTGCCGGGAAGGCGGGCCTGGATCGCGGCCACCGCCCGGTGTCCCGGGTTCGGCTCGCGGCGAGCAGTCGGCCCGCCTGGGCCAGGTCGCCGGCGGTCACACGTCCACCGTCAGCCGGACGTCCACCAGGTCGCCCAGCTCGATCCCCTCCGCCCGGCGCGCCGCGACCCGCAGTGGCACCACGTAGCGCCCGTCCTTCGGCCACAGCGACGTGCGCCAGTCGGTGCCGCCGATCCGGACGCCCACCGGGATCATGCCCCAGCCGTAGGTGACCGACGCGGCGGCGGCCTCCAGCGCCGCGCACTGCTCGTCGGGCACGGTGACGAAGTGGTAGGGCGCCGGCCCCCGCCAGAACCACACCTCGCCGCTGAACGCCAGTTCCACCCGTTCAGGATAGGCACGTCCGGGGTAGGGCCAGGCCCACCCCGATGCGGGGCCTGGACGGCTGGGCCGGCCGGCTGCCGGCTGGCTAGCGTCGGGCCATGACTCAGCCGTCGCACCTGGCCGGGGCGTTACGCCACCGCCGGTACCCGCTCACCGCCTGGCCCTGGCGCGCCCTGGCGTACGCCGCGAGCACGCTCCCGGTCGTTGGCGTCCTGGCGGTCGCGTGGTCCGTGGTCGCCGCGCCGCTGCTGCTGGTGGCGAGCGCGCTGCGGCGGGGCCGGCCGGTCGACGTGCCGGTGCTGGCCGCGCTCGCCGTGCTGGCGCTGGCCGCGCTCGCGGTGGCCCCGCTGGCGAGCGCGCCGGTGGCCGCTCTCGAGCGGTGGCGGCTCCGCCTGGTCGACGACCGACCGCTGGCCGGCCCGCTCCGGCGCGGGCCGGCCGCCCGATGGGCCAGCGCCGCCGCCTGGCGGGAGGTCGCGTACGCCGCCTGGCTGGCCACCGCGGTGCCGCTGGCCTACGGGACGTTCGGCCTGCTCGTGCTGCTCGACGTCACGCTGGTCGCCGGGCCCTGGCTGACCGGTGACGGGGAACGGATCGTGTTGATCTGGGCCACGGTCGACTCGCCGGCCGGAGCGGTCCCGTACGCCGTCGCCGGCGTGCTCGCCGCGCCTGCCCTGGTCTACCTGGCCGGCCTGCTGGTCGTCGGGCAGGCGACGGTCGCCCGGTGGCTGCTCGACGGCGCGCCCGACGCCGTGGCGCTGCGCGAGGTGACCCGTTCCCGGGCCCGCCTGATGGGCGCGTACGAGGCGGAGCGCCGCCGCATCGAGCGGGACGTGCACGACGGGGCTCAGCCACGCCTGACCAGCCTCAGCCTCCAGCTCGGGCTGGCCCGCCTGGACGTGCCGGACGGGTCGCCGGCCGCGGGGCCGCTGGACGCGGCGCACGAGCAGGCCAAGGAGCTGATGGTGACGCTGCGCGGCATCGTTCAGGGCATCCGCCCGCGACAGCTCACCGAGCTGGGCCTGGCCGGCGCGGTCGGTGACCTGGCCGGCCGATCGGTGGTCCCGGTCACCGTGCACGCGGACCTGCCCCGCCCGGTGCCGGAGCTGGTCGAGACCACCGCCTGGTACGTGGTCTCCGAGGCGCTGGGAAACGTGGCCCGGCACGCGCACGCGAGGCACGCGGTGGTGCGGTTGACCCGGACCGACCGCCGGCTGGTGGTGGAGGTCGAGGACGACGGCCGGGGCGGCGCCGACCCGGCCCGGGGCACCGGCCTGACCGGGCTCGCCGACCGGGTGGGCGCGGTGGACGGCAGGTTGCTGCTGGCCAGCCCGCCCGGCGGGCCTACCCTCGTGCGGGTGGAGCTGCCGTGCCGTCCGTGACCCGGGTCGTCCTCGCCGAGGACGAGGTCCTGCTCCGGGAGGGCCTGGTCGGCCTGCTGACCCGGTTCGGCTTCGCGGTGGCCGCCGCGGTCGGTTCCGCCCCGGCGCTCGTGGCGGCTGTCCGCACGCACCGACCCGACCTGCTGGTGACCGACATCCGGATGCCGCCGGAGCATCGCGACGACGGCCTGCGCGCGGCGGTCGCGCTGCGCGCGGAACGGCCGGACCTCGCCGTGGTCGTGCTCAGCCAGCACGTGCAGAGCGGGTACGCGGCGGCGCTGCTGGACAGCGGCGACGGCCGGCGGGTCGGGTACCTGCTCAAGGACCGGGTCGCCGACGTCGCCGAGTTCGCCGACACGCTGCGCCGGGTGACCGCCGGCGGCACGGCCGTCGACCCGGACGTGGTGCGGCACCTGCTGCGCCGCCCGCGCGACCCGCTCGACGCGCTGTCGCGCCGCGAGCGGGAGGTGCTGGGCCTGGTCGCCGAGGGGCACTCCAACGGCGCGATCGCGGGCCGGCTGCACGTCACCGAGGCGGCGGTAGGGAAGCACGTCGGCAACATCCTGGCCAAGCTGGACCTGCCGCCGGACGACGACACCAACCGCCGGGTGCTGGCCGTGCTCGCCTACCTGCGCGCCGGTGGCCGAGCGCGGTGAGCGGTCAGGCCGGCCAGGCGTGGCCGATGCCGTCGAGCAGCAGGACCACCCCCTCGGTCGCCGCCTCCCGGTCCCGGGAGATCTCCCGGTATTCCGGCGAGGTGGACCAGCGCTCGAAGTCCTCCCGGCGGTCGAAGGACACCAGGACCACCTTGTCGTGCGGCCAGTCGCCCTCCACCACCCGGGGGGCGGGGTCGGCGACGAGCAGCCGGCCGCCGTGCCGGGCCAGCACCGGCAGGAAGGCGGCGACGTACGTGTCGTAGCGCGCCCGGTCGTGAACGGTGAGCTGCGCGAGGGCGTAGACGGTCACCGCGTCAGGCTAGCGAGCCGCCGGCGTCCGTGGCCTCCGCCCTCGGGCCGGCGGTCACGGGATGCTCAGGCCGTACGCGGCGAGGATCTGCAGGATCGGCTGGTAGTAGCTGGTGCCGCCGCTGGCGCAGGTGCCGCTGCCACCGGAGAGGATCCCGAGGACGGTGCCGGTGGCGGCCACGTAGAGCGGCCCGCCGCTGTCCCCCGGCTCGGCGCAGATGTTGGTGCGGATCAGGCCGGTGACGCGGCCCTCGGCGTAGTTGACGGTCTGGTTCAAGCCGGTGACCACCCCGCACCGCACGCCCGTGGTGGCGCCGCTGCGGCAGACCGCCTGCCCGACGTAGGCGCTGCCGGCGCCGGAGATCGTCACCTGGCCGGGGTAGGTGTACACCGCGCTGGGGTGCGCCACCGCGCCGGTGTAGCGGACCAGCCCGTAGTCGTTGCCGGGGAAGCTGCTGCCGGTACGGCTGCCCAGCACGCTGGTGCGGGCGCTGTCGGCGTACCAGGTGGCGCCGAGGTTCGTGCAGTGCCCGGCGGTGACGAAGTACCAGGTGCTGCCGCTGCGCGCGTTGACGCCGAGCGAGCACCGCCCACCGCCGCCGTAGATCGCCTGGCCGCCGGCGATGAGCGTGCGCAGCCGGCCCGGCTCGTGCCGCAGAACCGCGCCGGAGCGGGTGGCGGCCCGGCGCAACGCGGCCAGCTCCGGTCCGCGTACCGTGTCGTCGACGGTGACGGTCAGGCGGCCGGTGGCCGGGTCGGGCCCCCAGGCGGTGCCGGCGGTGCGCAGCTCGGTGAGTGGGGCGGCGCCGGCCCGGGCCGCGGCGGGGGTGGCCGCGAGCAGGGCGGCGAGGACGAGGACGACGAGCGACGGTCGGCGCATCCGGAGGACCTCTTCCATCGTTTGGTGTCGATGTAGGGACAGGATCGCGCCTCGGGCCCCCGCGTTCAAGCGCCGGCGTCGTCCGGTCGCGGACAGCGGGCCGGGCGACCCGGCCCGGAAGGTCGCGTGCCGCCGAAACTTCCGGACCCGGAGCGCCGGGCCGGGCACCGCCCACCGACCGCCCCCGGCCGGCGCGTTCGACGCCTCGACCGCCGCGCCCCGCCGGGGAATCGACATATCGAGAGCGTTAAGTTTTCGGAACGGTTCCGGTAGGCTCGGGGCACAGATTCACGTCGATCAACCCACGGTGCCGGGGAGTCGTCTCCCCGGCCGGCGCGGCCTCCGGGCGGCCGCGCCCGAGCCGACACCGTGACGGGCGGTGGTCGACGTGGACGATCCTATTCACCAGGCTAGGAGAGGTTCTCAGATGGACAAGGTGCTCGCCCGCGACAGCGGGAGCGGGACAGCCCGGTCACGCCCGCGTGCCGCGGTGGTATCAGCGCTGGCCGGGGCCGCGGCGGTCGCCGCGACGGTCGCGGTCGCGACAAGCGCCAGCGCCGGCACGACGCTCGGCGCCTCGGCGGCGGAACAGGGCCGCTACTTCGGCACCGCGGTGGCCGCGAACAAGCTGTCGGACGGCACGTACGTCGGCATCCTGAACCGCGAGTTCAACATGGTCACGCCCGAGAACGAGATGAAGTGGGACGCCACCGAGCCGTCCCAGAACCAGTTCAACTACAGCAGCTCCGACCGGATCGTCGCGCACGCCCAGGCCAACGGCATGCGGGTCCGCGGGCACGCGCTGGCCTGGCACCAGCAGCAGCCCGGCTGGGCGCAGAACATGTCGGGCACCGCGCTGCGCAACGCCATGATCAACCACATCACGCAGGTCGCCACCCACTTCAAGGGCAAGATCTACTCCTGGGACGTGGTGAACGAGGCGTTCGACGACGGCAACGGCGGCCGGCGCGACTCGAACCTCCAGCGCACCGGCAACGACTGGATCGAGGTCGCCTTCCGCACCGCCCGCGCCGCCGACCCGGGCGCCAAGCTCTGCTACAACGACTACAACACCGACAACTGGAGCTGGGCCAAGACGCAGGGCGTCTACAACATGGTCAAGGACTTCAAGGCCCGGGGGGTGCCGATCGACTGCGTCGGCTTCCAGTCGCACTTCAACAGCGGCTCGCCGTACCCGGGCAACTACCGCACCACCCTGCAGAGCTTCGCCGACCTCGGCGTCGACGTGCAGATCACCGAGCTGGACATCGAGGGCTCGGGCAGCAGCCAGGCCACCGCGTACGGCAACGTGGTGAAGGACTGCCTGGCCGTGGCGCGCTGCAACGGCATCACGGTCTGGGGCATCCGGGACAGCGACTCCTGGCGGGCCAGCGGGACGCCGCTGCTCTTCGACGGCAACGGCAACAAGAAGGCCGCGTACACGTCGACGCTCAACGCGCTGAACGCCGGCGGCACCCCGCCGCCGACCAGCACCCCGCCTACGAGCACGCCGCCGACCAGCGCACCCCCCACCACCACGCCGCCCACCTCGGAGCCGCCGTCGACGCCCCCGCCGGCCGGCGCCTGCACCGCGACGCTCTCCACCAACCAGTGGCCGGGCGGCTTCGTCACCAACGTGCGGGTCACCGCCGGCGGCAGCCCGCTCAACGGCTGGTCGGTGTCGCTGACGGTGCCCTCCGGCTCGTCGGTCACCAACGCGTGGAGCGCGCAGACCAGCGGCTCCACCGGTCTGGTGACGTTCCGTAACGTCGACTACAACCGCCAGGTCGCCGCCGGTGGCAGCACCGAGTTCGGCTTCCAGGGCACCGGCACCGCCCCCTCCGGCACCGTGAGCTGCACGGCCGGCTGATCCCCCTCCCTTACCCCTGTTTCACGGAAAGAGTGGCTATCCGCGACCGGATAGCCACTCTTTCCGTGCATGAGGGCGCGGTGGGGATTGAGGGTTCAGTCCTCGGTCTCGGGGCCCAGCAGGCGGATCTCCTCGATGTCCGTGGCCGCCTGGAGTTCCCGCAGCACCGCGTCGTCGATCTGGTTGCTGTTGCGCAGCCGGGTGACCTCCCGACGCTTGCGGTCCAGCATCGCCAGCTGCAACCGGCGGGACAGCTCCCGCTCCCGCTCCGCCTCCTCGCTGCGCGGGTCGCGGACGTCCGCCAGGTGGTCCTGGTAGCCGGCGCGGAGCCGCTCCACCGTGTCCGGCGCGACGCCCAGGTCGGCGGCGACCCCCGGCAACGCCTCCAGCACCACCTCGGTGGCCCGGATCCGCGCCCGGCGCACCTCGTCGTCGCGTTGCCGGTCGCCGGTCAGGCCGGCCCAGCCGACGACGGCCGGCAGCGTGGTGCCCTGCACCACCATGATCAGCACGATCACCACCACGGTGACGAAGATGATCAGATCCCGCTCGTACACCCGGGTGCCGTCGTGCATGGTCACCGGCACGGCGAGCGCGGCGGCGAGCGAGACCGCGCCCCGGAAACCGGCCCAGCCGGCGGCGGTACGCATCCGCGCGTCGAAATGCGACGACCGCCGCGACTCCCGCCGGTCGACGCCCTGCAACACCGACACCGCCAGGTGCACCCACCCCAGCCGGGTGGCGACCACCACGAGCGCAACGAGCGCGGCGATGCCGAACGACGCCGCCGGCGAGTGGCTGGTGATGTTACGCAGCGAGCCGGGCACCTGCATGCCGAGCAGCACGAACAGACTGCCGTTGATCATGAAGGTGGACAGGTCCCAGAACGCGTACGCGGTGAGCCGCGACCGGGCCCGGATCACCCGCGGTCCCGCGTACGACACCAGCAGCCCGGAGACGACGACCGCGAGCACCCCGCTGGCGTGCACCGCGTCGGCGAGCAGGAACGCGACGAACGGGGTGAGGATGCTCAGCCCGCCCTCGCGCATCGGGTCGTCGACGTGCTTGCGGATCAGGATCACCAGCCCGCCGACGAGCAGCCCGGCGAGCACCCCACCCAACGACTTGCCGACGAACTGGCCGGCGAGCGCGAACGGACCGGGCACCTTCCCACCCGCGATCACACCGGCCGCCACCGCGAAGAGCACAAGCGCCGTACCGTCGTTGACCAGGCTCTCCGCGCGCAACGTGGTGAGGATGCCACGCGGCATCCGCTTGGCCAGGCCGGCGACGGCGGCGGCGTCGGTGGGCGCCAGGACCGCGCCGAGCACCCAGGCGGCGTGCGGTTCCACACCGAGGGCCAGGGTCACGTACGCGACCGCCACCATCGTGATGATCACCAGCGCGACGGCCAGCAGCACGATCACCGCGAGGTTGGCGCGGATCTCGCGGAGGCTGGTCACCAGGCTCTCCCGGTAGAGGATCGCCGGGAGGAACAGCACCAGCACCACCTCGGGTTCGAGGACCACGTTCTCGAACGGTGGCAGCAGGCCGAGCAGCGCGCCCATGGCGATGAGCAGCACCGGCGGCGCGACGCTGTACCGGCCGCCGATGGTGGTGCCGACGACCACGGTGACGCCGAGCACCGAGATCAGCACGAGTGCGTTCACGCCGTACCCCCGTCACGGTCCGCCGGATCCACCGTGCCGCACCCGACGGCCCGGTGGGGCGGAACGGGCCGATCCCTACTCGAAGCGGGAGGGGTCGCCGACACCGCGGCGCAGGATCTCCGGTTCCGGGCCGGACAGGTCGACCACGGTGGTGGGTTCGAGACCGCAGTCCCCGGCGTCGACCACGGCGTCGACCTGGTGGTCGAGCCGTTCCTTGATCTCCCAGCCCTGGGTCATCGGCTCCGGTTCACCCGGGAGCAGCAGGGTGCTCGAGAGCAGCGGCTCGCCCAACTCGGCAAGCAGCGCCTGGGTCACGGTGTGTTTCGGCACCCGTGCGCCGACCACCCGGCGCCGCGGGTCCTGGAGCCGGCGGGGCACCTCCGAGGTGGCCGGCAACAGGAACGTGTAGCTGCCCGGGATCACGGCCTTGACCTGCCGGAAGACCGCGTTGCTGAGCTTGACGAACTGGCCGAGCTGGGCGAAGTCGGCGCACACGAGCGTGAACGGGTGCCGCTGGTCGAGCCGCCGGATCTCCCGCATCCGCTCCACGCCGTCGCGGTTGCCGAGCCGGCAGCCGAGGGCATAGCACGAGTCGGTCGGGTAGACGATCACCCCGTCCGCCCGTAACAGGTCCACCACCTGCCGGATCACCCGCGGTTGGGGATTGTCCGGATGCAGGTCGTAATACCTCGCCACGCCGGCCAGCCTATGCCCGCTCCCGATCATCCGCAGGTTTGCCCGGGGCCGGTTCCGGAAACAGGTGGGGGCCGTTCACCACAGGGGGGATCGACCATGTCCGGAGTCAACACCGAGCGTGCCGAGGACCGTCCGGCGGAGGTGACCGACCCACTGCTGTGGGACCTGTCCGCCGCGGTCGCCGACGCGCACCAGCCCGACGCGACGCGGAGGTGCGCCAGCCCGAGCTGCGCCGGGGCGGCCTGGCCGTGCGCCGCCTGGGACACCGCCCAGGTCGGGCTGAGCGCCGCCCGCACGCCGAACACCGCCACCGCGCCGCCGCACACAGCGCCGCGCAGCGGGGCACGGCCCGCCGCCGACGGCGATGGTCCGGGCACCACGTCGGCGCCGGTGACCGGTGAGGACCGTCTCGTCGCCACCGCCGCCTGACAGTCTCGCTCGACCGCATCCTGATCGCGGTCCGGCCGCATCCCCGTCCGGCGCGCTTTCCGCGTCAGGGGTGATCGACAGGCGGATCAGGGTGCGCCCGGCGATGCCGGCCAACCTGACTAGGCGTACCCAACACCCATACCGTTCCACCCACCGCCAGCACCCACCACGGGTGGAACGCTACGGATGTCTCGCGGTGCGTTGACGCCAGCGGCTGCGGACGGACGGTTCGGCGGTGCGCGGGACGGTGCGCGGCGCGGGACGGGGTCGGCGAAACCAACTCGGCCGGGTGGGAGTGCGGTGGGAGTGCGCCGCAGAGCCGGTTTTTCCTGTTCGGGGGCGCTCTCAAGGCCCGGGAGGGCAGACGTCGCGACATGCAGAGAGCGCTCTCTCAGGCAACAAAACATTGACGCGCACGTAACCGGAACCTAATCTCGCTTCTCAAGAGAGCGCTCTCTCGACTGTCGGATCACCATCCGAACACCACCTTCTCCTGAAGGGGACCTCCATGACACTCCCCCTGTGGGACGTCTCCCCCGCCCGTCCGCGTCGGCTGCGGGCGACCGCCCTCGCCGCCGCATCCGTACTCGCCGCCGGCCTCCTCGGCGTCGTGGTCACCGGTGGTGGCACCGCCACCGCCGGCACCGTCGGCGCGGGCAGCTACACCGAGACGCTGCCGCCCGGCGCCGCGTTGCCCAAGGGCTGCGGCGCCGTCAGCACCAACCCAAGGATCTTCGCCACCTCGGACGCGCCGGCCGGCGCGATCCCCACGAACGACTGGTGGTCCTCGCTGATCTGGAAGCGCAACAACTGCGGGACCAGCGAGAACCTCCAGGCCCACCCGCTGGCGTTCCACGCCGAGAACAACGGGCTCGGGCTGTCCTACACCACCACGCCGGCGATCAGCGGCACCGCCACCGGAGTCGGCGAATACCACTACCCGTACACGGAGGACGTCCGGGTCGGGGTGGCCGGGCTGTCCGCGCCGGTGGTCAAGGCCGCCGACTGGACGGACTGGACGGTCACCGCCGACTGGAGCGACGGCAACCGGAGCATGCGGGCCACCATCGGCCACGGGCTGCCGTTCAGCTACTACACCGTCAGCGGTGGCGGGGCCGCGCAGCTCACCGCCGCCGCGACGCCCACCGTGTGGCGCAACTCCGGCGCCACCATCGGCTTCACGGTCCACGGCCACGACTACGTCGCGTACGCGCCGACCGGCGCGACCTGGACCGTCGACGGCGCGGGCATCAGTTCGACGCTTGCCGGTAAGGGCTACTTCTCGGTCGCCGTGCTGCCCGGCGGCGCGGACAAGGCCGCCCTGGCCGACACCTACGGCAGGTACGCCCACGCGCACGTCACCGGCACCCGGATGAGCTACGCGTACGACCCGGCGGCCGGCACGGTGCGCACCACCTACGCGTTCACCACCACGCCCCGGGAGGGAACCGAGTCCAAGACGGTGGTGGCGCTCTACCCGCACCAGTGGCGTAGCCTCACCGGCGCCACCCCGATCACCCCGACGTACGTCTCGGCGCGCGGTGCCATGCGGGTGCTCGCCGGCGTACCGTCGTTCACCACCTCGATGCGTTTCACCGGCGTGCTGCCGGAGGTGCCGGCCGTCGGTGACGCCACCGGCGCGGACCTGAACACCGTCACCGGCTACCTGAACGCCGAGCTGGCCAACCCGGAGGGGGTCAGCGGCACCGACACCTACTGGGCCGGCAAGGGGCTCGGCCGGGCCGCCCGGATCGCCGAGATCGCCGACCAGCTCGGGCTCACCGCCGTGCGAGACAAGGCCGTCACGGCCATGAAGGCCCGGCTCACCAACTGGCTCACCGCCGGCTCCGGCGAGACCGGCCAACTCTTCTACTACGACCGCAACTGGGGCACGCTCATCGGCTACCCCGCCTCGTACGGCTCCGACGAGGATCTCAACGACCACCACTTCCACTACGGCTACTTCGTCGCCGCGGCGGCCACGGTGGCCAAGTTCGACCCCGGCTGGGCCGACGACACCCGCTACGGCGGCATGGTCGACCTGCTCATCCGCGACGCCAACAACTACGACCGCGCCGACGAGCGCTTCCCCTACCTGCGGGACTTCGACATCTACGCCGGTCACGACTGGGCCTCCGGCCTGGCGCCGTTCTTCGCCGGCAACAACCAGGAGTCGTCCTCCGAGGGGATGAACTTCGCCAACGCGCTGATCCAGTGGGGCCAGGCCACCGGCGACACCGCCGTCCGCGACGCCGGCGTCTACCTGTGGACCACCCAGTCCGCGGCCATCTCGGAATACTGGTTCGACGTGCACGACGAGAACTTCCCGGCCACCTTCGGGCACAAGACCGTCGGCATGGTGTGGGGCGACGGCGGGTCGTACTCGACCTGGTTCTCCGCGGCCCCCGAGATGATCCAGGGCATCAACATGCTGCCGATCACCGGCGGTCACCTCTACCTGGGCGAATATCCCGACTACGTCAAGGCCAACTACGCCGAGCTGGTCGCCAACAAGGGCGGCCCGCCGACGGTGTGGCAGGACATCCTCTGGGAGTTCCTGGCCCTCGGCGACGGCGACCAGGCGTTGCGCAACTTCCGGGCCAACAGCGGCTTCACGAGCGAGGAGGGCGAGAGCAAGGCGCACACGTTCCACTGGATCCGGAACCTCGCCGCCCTCGGCACGGTGGACACCTCGGTCACCGCCAACCACCCGCTGGCCAAGGTGTTCCGCAAGGGCACCGCGCGCACGTACGTGGCGTCGAACATCACCGCCGCGCCGCTGACCGTCACGTTCTCCGACGGCACCACGCTCGCCGTGCCCGCCGGGAAGACCGCCACCTCCGGGGCGTACACCTGGAGCGGTGGCAGCGCGACCGGCGGCGTGGCGGTGCCGACCGGTCCCCCGCCGACCTCGACGCCGACCCCGACCCCGACCACGCCCAGCCCGACGCCGACCACGCCCAGCCCGACGCCGACCAGCCCGAGTCCCGACCCGAGCACCCCGGCGCCGCTGAACCCGACCCGCTACCTGCGTTCCGGCGGGGAGCTGGGCGCCACCGCCGGCCCGGCCGGCACGGTCACGGTGACCGCCGCCAACGGCAACCACGACGGCACGCCGACCAACCCGCAGGTGTTCACCGCCACCGGGCTGACCGGTACGTACACCGGCGGGAACACCGCCTTCGACCTGGGCGTCGACGCGGGTGTCGTGGTCGGCAACGGCGTCCAGGCCCGGGTGTCGTACGACCTGACCGGCGACGGCAGCTTCGACCGGGTGGAGACCTACCGGTACTTCGCCACCGACCCGATCGTCGGGATGGAACGCTACCGGCAGACCCAGGGCCTGGCCTCGGCCACCGGCACGCTCGGCGACCTGGCCGGCGGCACGGTGAAGGTCGAGCTGTGGAACGCCATCGGCAACGCCGCCACCACGGTCGGCACCGGCGACGGCTCCACCGTCACCCTGCCGTACACCGGGTGACCGGTGCCCGGCGCCCCGGACCGGGGCGCCGGGCTCACGGCCGGCGGACGGTGGCGGCCGGTGACCGGGTCAGGCCGGGAGCCGGTCGCGCACCCACGCCGGGTCGGGGTTCACCACCGCGCCCTCCGGCAGCACCACGGTCGGCACGGTCTCGTCGCCGCCGGTGACCGCCCGGACCGCCGCCGCGGCCTCCGGGTCCCGCCAGATGTCCACCCAGTACGCCCGCCCGGCGCGCCGGCCCAGTCGCAGCCGCAACCGGAGGCAGTAGGTGCAGCCCGGCCGCCAGTAGATGACCGGCCGGCCGTTCTCGGCGCTGCGCCGCCGCGCCTGGGCCGCGGTCAGCGACCAGGGGAACGCGAGCGGCGAGAAGAGCACCCCCAGCACCGCGAAGGGCAGGAAAGCCAGAGCGAACGACGCCGGACCCGACTGGCCGACCCCCGTCACCACGCCCGCGATCAGCATCAGGCCGGCGAACCACCAACTGCGCACGCGTCACCTCCCCCATCACCCTAGCCGGGCCGACTCCACAAGCCCGTTGATCATGAGGTTGGCTGCCTCCGCCGTCCGAATTGTCACCGCCAACTTCATGATCACCGGCGTGCCTCACCGTGCTCGGGGTGGCCTACGACGGGGCCGAACCGGCGGCGGTGAGCCGGGCCAGCACCCGCCGCTGGAACGCGCGGGCCGCCGGTCCGGAGGGTGGCGGGCCACCCCGGCGGGCGGCGATCGCGCGGTGGATCAGCGCGGCGTCCGGGTCGTCGACGGCCACCCGCCGCCCGGCGTCGGCCTTGGCCAACCAGACGCCGTCGCGGGAGCGCACCAGCGCACGGCAGGCCCCCAGCACCGCGTCCTCGGCGCCCGGCGCCGGTTCGTCGCCGGGCGGTGTGGGCAGCGCCAGCCACCAGCGCAGCGCGTCCACGAGCAGCGCCCGCAGCGCGGCCGGCGGCGGGTCGGCGAAGGCGTCGGCGGCGCTCGGGCCGAGCAGCGTCAGGCCGGACTGGCGCAGGATGCTGCGGTCCAGCGCGTACCAGAACCGCCCGTCGGCGGCAGGCCGGTCGGCCGGGTCGTAGGTGGCCCGGAACGGCATGGTCGCGCCGGTGTTCAGCTCGACCTCGAAGCCCGGCTCGGGGAGGCCGGCGGCGGCCACGTCCCGCCGGTAGACGACCAGTTCCAGGCCGCGTGCCGGGCAGGGCAGCGACTCGTGCCGCAGCCGGTCCACGAGCGACCGCTTCGCCGCGCCGGCCGGCGGACCGGCGACCAGCAGCGCCACGTCCACGTCGCTGCGCCCGGGCTGGTACGCGCCCAGCCCGACCGAACCGGCCGCGTACGCGCCGAGCAGGTCCGCGCCGAGCACGTCCCGGGCGCGTCGGACCAGGTCGGCGAGGTAGTCACGGACGTCGTCCCGCATGCCCGCATCCTGCCCGGCGGGCGCCGGGCCCGTCCGCCCGGGTCGGCGCGCCGCATGCCGGTGACGTCGATGCCGGTCGGTTAGCCTGCGAGCCGGGCATGGACGATTCGGCCGAGCAGTCGGAGGCATCGCGTGCGGCACAGCGGAGAGATCGGCGCGGTCCCGGCGCGACCGCGACGCCGGGGCCGGCGCCTGCTCGTCATCCTGGCGGTCGTCGCGCTGCTGGCCGGGGCCGGGCTGGTGGCCGGCGGATACTACTTCGACAGCGTGCCGACCCCCACCGACCTGAAGCTGCCCGAGTCGACCACGGTCTACTACGCCGACGGTCGCACCCCGATGGCGAAGCTCGGGGCGCAGAACCGCACCATCGTCCCGTACGAGGCGATGAACGACTCGGCGAAGCAGGCCATCGTGGCGGCCGAGGACCGGACCTTCTGGACCAACCGCGGCATCGACGTCAAGGGCGTGCTGCGGGCGGCGTGGGCGAACGTCAGCGGCGGGCAGCGGCAGGGCGCGTCGACGCTCACCCAGCAGTACGCGCGGGTCGCCGCGGACCTGCGCGGTGTCACCTACTCGCGCAAGCTGCGCGAGGCGGTCATCGCCTGGAAGCTCGACGACAAGTACAGCAAGGAGGAGATCCTCGGCTTCTATCTGAACACGGTCCCGTTCGGCCGGGGCGCGTACGGGATCGAGGCGGCGGCGCAGACCTTCTTCGGCAAGACCGTGCGCCGGGACGCGCCCGCGTCACAGCAGCTCACCCCGGCCGAGGCGATGGTGCTCTGCGCGATGGTGAAGCAGCCGGAGGCGGACCCGGCCGACCCGCAGGGCGCCCCCGGTTACGACCCGCGCCGCAACGCCCTGGCGAAGCAGAACTCGATCGACCGCTGGAACTACATCCGCGACGGCATGGTGAAGCTCGGCTACCTCACCCCGGGGCAGGCGGCGGATCTGGCGTACCCGGACACGGTGCGGCCGATCGACCGCGACGCCGGCCGCTCCGACCTGGACCGGCCGACCGGGCTGGTGGTCAACCACGTGCTGGCGGAGCTGCGCGGCGCCGAGCCGTTCCGCGGCAAGCCGGACGAGGTGATCCGCGACGGCGGCTACCGCATCGTCACCACGATCGACAAGCGGGTGCAGGACGCGGCCGAGGCGGCGGCGGACATCCGCCGGGACAGCGCGCCGGCGGCGGTCCGCGGCCAGCCGAAGAACTGGCAGGCGGCGCTGGTCGCGGTGGAGCCGGGCAGCGGCCGGGTGCTCGGCTACTACGGCGGCGACCGCGGCTCCGGCGCCGACTACGCCGGCTGGTACACCGACGAGCAGGGCCAGGCGCGCGGCTTCGGCCAGCACCCGCCGGGGTCGTCCTTCAAGGTGTACGACCTGGCCGCCGCCGTGCGCGACGACATCTCGGTGAAGCAGCGGTTCGACTCCCCGGACACCAAGGAGTTCCCCGCGTCCGGGCGCACCCGGGGCAGCGCAGCCGGTCCGATCCGCAACGCCGAGCACGCGCCCTGCCAGCCGGACTGCGCGCTCTGGGAGGCCACGGTCGCCTCGCTGAACGTCACCTACTTCGAGCTGACCGAGAAGCTCGGCACCGCCAAGGTGATCGAGATGGCCCGCCAGGCGGGCGTGGAGTCGATGTGGGAGACCGTCCGGGGCAATCCGCGACCGCAGCGGGTCGACCTGCGCGACGACCCCGCCGACGGGTTGGCGGAGCATTTCTCCACCGAGGTGGGCATCGGGCAGTACGGCATCACCGTGCAGGACCACGCCAACGGGATGGCCACGTTCGCGGCCGGCGGCAGGCGGGCCGACGCGCACTTCGTCCGGTCGGTGACCAAGGGTGACGACACGGTGTGGACGGAACGGCTCCGGCAGACCGATCTCGACCTCGACGCCGAGGCGGTGAACCAGCTCGACTGGACGTTGCGCCGCGTGCGGGCGGCCCGGCTGGACAACGGCTGGGACTCCGCCGGCAAGACCGGCACCTGGCAGGCCGGGCAGAGCACCACGAAGAACGTGCACACCTGGATGGTCGGGTGGACCGGCGCGCTCGCCTCGGCGGTCTGGTTGGGCACCACCGACGGCAAGCCGTTGCGGACCAGTGGCGGCAGCTACGAGGTGTACGGCTCGACCGGGGCCGCGCCGATCTGGCGGCAGTTCATGACCCGGGCTACCGAGGCGATGAAGCTCGACCCGGACCGCTACCGCTTCCACGACCCGGCCTTCCCCCGCGACGCTCCGGAGCCGACCCGCCCGGCGCCGCCGCCGCGCACGGTGGCACCGAGCCGGTCGGCCGCACCGACGCCGAGCGCCACGCCGTCGAGCCCGACCCCGAGCGCGAGTCCGAGCGGGACGCCCCTCCCGGGGCCGACCGGTTCTCCCTCGCTGCCGCCGGTGCCGACCGGGCTGCCGACGCGGACCCGAGGGCCGCGCTGAATCTATGTGCGCCATCGGCGAACAGCGGCATTGCACGCAGGTCGGACACCCGCCGGGCGGTCGCCGACAATGTTCCCCCTGATCAGGGGCTATTGAAGATCATGGCTTCCTGAATTCGCCGTGCCGGCGGGATGTCCGACGGCTGTCGGTTGCCCAGGTCACCCATTGCTCCCGGATCCAGCGGCGTGTGATCGTGCTCTCCGAGTCGCCAACCCCCGGCGGCTCGGACGGTCGATCCGTCGACCCGGAGCCACGCCGGCAGCTCCGGAGACCGACCGTCACCTGCCTCGCACCATCGCGCCGCCCGACCCCACCGGGCTCCGTGCGGCGCGCCTCAGAACAGGAGCGAACCCTCTTGAAGCTCTCACCTCGCCTCGCCGCGCTCACCGGCGCGGCTGCCGCCGGCGTGCTCGCCGCCGGCACCGCCGCGGCGGTGCAGGCCGCGCCGCCCGGGCCCGCCGCACCCAGCCTCGCCCAGGCCCGCGCCACGGCCGCCGAGTCGGCCCGCACGCTCGTCGCGAACCGTCCCGCCTACCTCCAGGCCGGTTCCGACGACGCGTTCGTGCAGAAGCCCGTCATCTCCTCCGAGGGCACCCAGTACGTGCCCTACGAGCGCACCTTCAAGGGCCTGCCGGTGGTCGGTGGCGACTTCGTGCTCGCGACCGACTCCGCCGGCAACCTGAAGTACGCCTCCGTCGCGCAGCAGCGCCCCATCGGCGCCCTCGCCACCACCCCCAAGCTGACCTCGGCCGCCGCCGTCAAGACGGCACGTGCCCAGCTCAAGACCGTCAGCGCGGTCGAGGGCAGCACGCTCGTCGTCTACACGCTCGGCGCCAAGCCGGCGCTGGCCTGGGAGACCACGGTGCGCGGCACCGGCGCCGACGGGCCGAGCCGACTCACCGTCGACGTCGACGCCCACACCGGCGCCGTCCTGGGCACCCTGGAGCACGTCGTGAACGGCACCGGCACCGGCGCCTGGAACGGGCCGAGCCCGCTCACCCTGAACACCACCAAGTCGGGCAGCACCTACACCATGAAGGACCCGAGCGTCACCAACCTCAGCTGCCAGGACGCCGCGAACAACAGCACGTTCAGCGGCACCGACGACGCCTGGGGCAACGGCACCGCCACCAACAAGGAGACCGGCTGCGTCGACGCGTTGTTCAGCGCGCAGACCGAGCACAAGATGCTCAGCCAGTGGCTGGGCCGCAACGGCGCCGACGGCAACGGCGGCTACTGGCCGATCCGGGTCGGCCTGAACGACCAGAACGCCTACTACGACGGTTCCCAGGTCCAGATCGGCAAGAACACCGCCGGCCAGTGGATCGGCTCGCTCGACGTGGTGGCCCACGAGATCGGCCACGGCATCGACGACCACACCCCGGGCGGTATCTCCCGCGGCGGCACCCAGGAGTTCGTGGCGGACACGTTCGGCGCGGCCACCGAGTGGTTCGCCAACGAGCCGTCCAGCTACGACGCGCCGGACTTCCTGGTCGGCGAAAAGATCAACCTGGTCGGCTCCGGCCCGATCCGCAACATGTACAACCCGTCGGCGCTGGGCGACCCGAACTGCTACTCCAGCAGCGTGCCCTCCGGCGAGGTGCACGCCTCCGCCGGACCGGGCAACCACTGGTTCTACCTGCTGGCCAACGGCAACAGCCCGACCAACGGGCAGCCCAGCAGCTCGACCTGCAACGGCGGCAGCGTGACCGGCCTGGGCATCCAGAAGGCCATCAAGATCATGTATAACGCGATGCTGCTGAAGACCTCGTCCTCGTCGTACCTGAAGTACCGCACCTGGACGCTGCAGGCGGCGAAGAACCTCTACCCGAGCGGCTGCACCGAGTTCAACACGGTCAAGGCCGCCTGGGACGCGGTGAGCGTGCCGGCGCAGTCGGGCGACCCGACCTGCTCCGGCGGCGGCACGCCGTCCCCGACCGCCACCTCCACCCCGCCGTCGGGCGGCTGCTCCGGCAACAAGCTCGCCAATCCCGGCTTCGAGTCGGGCAGCGCGAACTGGAGCGCCACGTCCGGCGTCATCACCACCGACAGCGGCCAGGCCTCCCACAGCGGCTCGTACAAGGCGTGGCTCGACGGCTACGGCTCCTCGCACACCGACACGCTCAGCCAGTCGGTGACCATCCCGTCCGGGTGCCGGGCGACGCTGAGCTTCTGGCTGCACATCGACAGCGCGGAGTCGACCAGCACCACCGCCTACGACAAGCTGACCGTCAAGGCCGGCAGCACCACGCTCGCCACCTACTCCAACCTGAACAAGGCCACCGGCTACGTGCAGCGGTCCTTCGACGTCTCGTCGCTGGCCGGCACCACGGCGACCATCTCGTTCAGCGGCGTGGAGGACGCCTCGCTCCAGACGTCCTTCGTCGTCGACGACACCGCGGTCACGCTGAGCTGACCGCGACGCGGAACGGCCGGTCGTCGTCCTCCTCGACGGCCGGCCGTTCCGTATCCCCGGCTCCCGGCTCCCGGCTCCCGGCTCCCGGCTCCCGGCTCCCGGCTCCCGGCTCCCGGCTCCCGGCTCCCGGCTCCCGGCTTCGAGATCTTGGTACGAAACGGCCCCTATGGGGGCACTTTCCTACCAAGATCTCTGCCGTTCCCGCTATTCGGAAGGTCAATCCCAGTAAGCAGACCAGGGAAGGCGCGTTCGCCGACGCCGGCGCTTTGCCGGAGCACCGGGCGAGCAGTCGGACGCGGCGCGGCCGGTGCCGCATGGGCCGGCCGGGTGGACGGACCTGGTCAGGCGGGGCGGGCGGCGCGGGACGCGACGGCGCGGTCTCGCCGGATGCGCGCGGCCACCTCGTGCATCGCGCGGCTGAACAGCTCCGCCTGGTCGGGCAGGCCGCCGAGCCGGGCGGCGAGCGCGTCGGTGTCCGCCCGGGCCGAGGCGCTGACCTGCGCGTCCAACTCGGTCAGCGCGGCGTTGACGGCGACGACGAGGTGTCCGCAGAGGACGTCAAGCGGCTCGTCGGCCAGCGCCGGGTCGACGGCGACGGAGTCCAACCGGCCACCCTGGACGGCGACCGCGCGCACCCGGCCGCCGGCCGCCGTGCCCTCGGCCCGGAGCAGCTCGCCCGGCTCGCCGTCGGCGTGCACGGTGGCCCGGGACCGCATCGCGGCCAGCGCCTGCTGGGTGCGGGTCAGCAGCTCGTCGAGGCTCGCGGCGGCCGAGAACGCATCGTTGGTCATATCCGCGCTTTCTTCACGTCCTAGCCAAGCCTCGTGACCATAGCAACCGTCGACGTCGGAACCTCGTCACCCGCCGTACCGGACCGGCCGCCGACGCCGCACGCAGGACGTACGCCGGCCGTTCCCGGCGTGTCGCGCGACGGCGAACGCCCGGCCGGACGGCCCGGCCGGGCGTTCGCATCGCTCGTGGGCGCGACGCGGTCCCCAGGATCGCGACGCGACACGACTCAGGATCAGCGCAGGCGCAGCCGCTGACCCGGGAAGATCAGGCCGGGGTCCGCGCCGACCACGGCCCGGTTATCCGCGTACAGCGCACGCCAGCCCCCGTCGACGTGCTGGGTCGCGGCGATCTCGGAGAGGGTGTCCCCGGGCCGCACCAGGTAGGTGCCCGCGACCGGCGCGCTGCTGGAGCGCTTCGGCGCGGACGCCTTCTTCGGCGCCGACGCCCTCTGCGAGGAGGTGGCCTTCTTCGCGGACGTGGTCGAGCCGGACTCCTTGGCGGCGTACTTCTTCGTCGACCCGCCCTTCTTGCCGCAGACCGGCCAGGCGCCGATGCCCTGCCCGCGCAGGACCTTCTCGGCGACGGCGATCTGCTCGGAGCGGCTGGCCAGGTCGGCCCGGTCGGCGTACTTCTGGCCGCCGTAGCCGTTCCAGGTGCTCCGGGAGAACTGGAGCCCGCCGTAGTAGCCGTTGCCGGTGTTGATGTGCCAGTTGCCGCCCGACTCGCACTGCGCGACGGCGTCCCAGTTCACGCTCGCGGCGCTGGCCGGCGCGGCCGGCCCGAGCAGTGCCGCGGCGCCGGTGGCGGCGCCGGCGACGATCGCGCCGACAGCGGTCCGGCGGGCCGTGGCGCGGTGGACCACGCTCCGGCGGTGCCGGGCTGAGTATGCAGTTGACATGTGGATTCCTCCACGCCGACGAGGTGAGCTGTCGGGTTCGGGCCGAGGAGCCCGGCCGCCGGTGGCGGCTTCACCCCGAGGTGACGTGCACCGTGGAACCTGTGGGTCCCCCGCTCCCGCCCGAGTTTCGGTTCCGCCGGGCCGGCGGCGGGATTAGGCGTTACCGGCCCGTGGTGTCCGCGTCTGCGAACGGAACCGACGCTAGGGACGAATATCCGCGATTGCCCACTTCTTGTGACGTTCTTCACCCAGCCGGGCGATCGGGCCAGGCGAGCGCGGTGGGGGCGGAATCGGTCGCGCCGCACGGGATCGGTGCCGGGTACACGGCCGTCCGGCCCGACGACGGAGCTACCGTGGGCGGGACCGGGCAAGATCACGCGAGGAGCGGGGCGGATGACCGAACACGGACACGAGCTGACCTTCGGCGGCTTCCTCACCCCCGCCGCCGGGCACCCCGAGCAGGTGGTGGCGCTGGCGACGCTCTGCGAGCAGGCCGGGCTGGACCTGGTCACGTTCCAGGACCACCCGTACCAGCCCGGCTTCCTGGACACGTGGACGCTGATGTCGTACGTGGCCGCCGCCACCGACCGGATCGGCCTGGCCGGCAACGTGCTCAACCTGCCGCTGCGTCAGCCGGTGGTGCTGGCCCGCAGCGTGGCCAGCCTGGACCTGCTCACCGGTGGCCGGATCGAACTCGGGCTGGGCGCGGGCGCGTTCTGGGACGCCATCGAGGCGACCGGCGGCCGGCGGCTCTCCCCCGGCGCGGCGGTCGACGCGCTCGACGAGGCGATCACCGTGATCCGCGAGGTCTGGGACACCGGCCGGCGCGGCATGATCCGGGTGGCCGGCGAGCACTACCGCGTGGTCGGCGCGAAACGCGGGCCGGCCCCGGCGCACCCGGTGGGCATCTGGGTCGGCGCGTACAAGCCGCGCATGCTGCGGCTGGTGGGGCGCGCCGCAGACGGCTGGCTGCCGTCGCTGGCGTACCTGCCGAAAGGGCCGGACGACCTGCCGGCGCTCAACACGCTCGTCGACGACGGCGCGCGGGCCGCAGGCCGGGACCCGGGCGCGATCCGCCGGATGCTCAACGTCACCGGCACGTTCGCCCGCTCGTCCACCGGCTTCCTCGCCGGCCCGCCGGAACAGTGGGTGGAGGAGCTGGCCGGGCTGACGCTGGAACACGGCATCACCACCTTCATCCTCGGCAGCGACGAGCCGCGCGCGATCCAACTCTTCGCCCAGGAGGTGGCGCCGGCCGTCCGGGAGCTGGTCGCCGCCGAGCGCACCACGCCGGGCAGCGGCGCCCGCGCGGTCGCCGAGGAGCAGGCCGCCACCGGCTTCCCGACCGCGCTCGCGGTCACCCCCACCCCGGATCCGGGGGTACGCCTGAGCGCGCGCCGCCTCTGGGACGAGGCGGACCGGCCGAGCGCCCCACCGGCGCCGGCCGGACACGTCTACCCGGCCCGTGCGCAGGCCGCCGGGCAGCACCTGGTGGACGTGCACGACCACCTGCGCCAGGAGCTGGCCCAGGTGCGTGACCTGCTGGCACAGGTCACGCGTGGCACGGTCTCGCCGGGCGGGGCGCGGGCCGCGTTGAACGAGATGACGATGCGGCAGAACAACTGGACGCTCGGCGCGTACTGCGCCGCGTACTGCACGGTGGTGACCCAGCACCACGGCCTGGAGGACGCCTCGATCTTCCCGCACCTGCGCCGCTCCGACGCGGGCCTGGCACCGGTGCTGGACCGCCTCGAGGAGGAACACGTGGTGATCCACGGGGTGGTGGAGAGCGTCGACCGGGCGTTGGTGGAGCTGATCGGCTCGCCCGGCGACTTCACCGCGTTGCAGGAGGCGGTGGACCTGCTCACCGACACGCTGCTGTCGCACCTGTCGTACGAGGAGCACCAGATCGTCGAGCCGCTGGCCCGCCACGGCTTCTTCCCCGGCCAGCTATGAAGGCGGGGGCCCCGCTTAACGCCTGCGGTATAGGAAGGGGCCCCGCTTAACAGTTCTGATCCACCTCCCCCGGCTCGCCCGGCAGAGGTGTTAACCGGGGCCCCTTCCTATCGCGTAGGCGATAAAAAGGGGCCCCGCCTTGCACCTACAGGTTGCGGGCGAGACGGTCGGCGAGGACGCGGGTGAAGCGGGCCGGGTCGGTCAGCTCGCCTCCCTCGGCCAGCAGCGCCATGCCGTACAGCAGCTCGGCGGTCTCGGTCAGCGCGGCGCTGTCGCCGCCCTCGCCGTGGGCCTTGCGCAGCCCGGTGACGAGCGGGTGGGTCGGGTTCAGCTCCAGGATCCGCTTGACCCGCGGCACCTCCTGCCCCATCGCCCGGTACATCTTCTCCAGCGTCGGCGTCATGTCGTGCGCGTCGCCCACCACGCAGGCCGGTGACGTGGTCAGCCGGGTGGACAGGCGGACCTCCTTGACGCTGTCGGCGAGCGCGCCGCCGAGGAAGGTGAGCAGGTCGGCGTACTCCTGCCGTTCGGCCTCGGCCTTCTCCTTCTCCTCCTCGGTCTCCAGGTCGACCTGGCCCTTGGCCACCGAGCGCAGCGTCTTGCCGTCGTACGCGCCGACCCGCTCGACCCACACCTCGTCCACCGGGTCGGTGAGGATCAGCACCTCGTAGCCCTTGGCCCGGAACGCCTCCAGGTGCGGCGAGTTCTCGATGGTGGCCCGGTTGTCGCCGGTGGCGTAGTAGATCTCGGTCTGCCCGTCCTTCATCCGCTCGACGTAGTCGCGCAGCGTGGTCGGCTCGGCCGGGTCGTGGGTGGAGGCGGCGCGGACCAGGTCCAGCAGCGCGTCGGTGTTGTCCGGATCCTCCAGCAGACCTTCCTTGACCACCGGCCCGAACTCGGTCCAGAACGTGCGGTACGACTCGGCCGACATGTCCTTGAGCGTGCCGAGCACCTTCTTGACCAGCCGCCGGCGCACCGCGCGGATCTGCCGGTCCTGCTGGAGGATCTCCCGGGAGATGTTCAGCGACAGGTCGTGCGCGTCCACCACGCCCTTGACGAAGCGCAGGTAGTTGGGGATCAGCGCCTCGCAGTCGTCCATGATGAACACGCGCTTGACGTAGAGCTGCACGCCGCGGCGGCCCTGCGGGGAGAACAGGTCGAGCGGGGCGTGCGAGGGCAGGAAGAGCAGCGCCTCGTACTCGAAGGTGCCCTCGCCGCGCATGTGGATGGTTTCGAGGGGGTCGGCCCAGTCGTGCGCGACGTGCCGGTAGAACTCCTTGTACTCGGCCTCGTCGACCTCGTCCCGCGAGCGCGCCCAGAGCGCCTTCATCGAGTTGAGCGTCTGCTCCTCGCGGGTGGTCTCGCCGTCCTCGCCGGGCTTCTCCACGGTCATTCGGATCGGCCAGGAGATGAAGTCGGAGTAGCGCTTGACGATCTCCCGGATCGTCCACTCGGCGGTGTAGTCGTGCAGGTTGTCCTCGGCGTCGACGGGCTTGAGGTGCAGGGTGACCGAGGTGCCCTGCGGCGCGTCCCCGACCTCCTCGATCGAGTAGGTGCCTTCGCCGCTGGACTCCCACCGGGTGGCGGTGGTCTGCCCGGCGCGGCGGGTCAGCAGGGTCACCTTGTCGGCGACCATGAAGGTGGCGTAGAAGCCGACGCCGAACTGGCCGATCAGCTCCTGGGACGCGGTGGCGTCCTGCGACTCGCGGAGCTTGCGCAGCAGTTCGGCGGTGCCGGACTTGGCGATGGTGCCGATCAGCGCGACGACCTCGTCGCGGGACATGCCGATGCCGTTGTCCCGGACGGTGAGCGTGCGGGCGTCCCGGTCGACGTCGAGGGAGATGTGCAGGTCGGACGTGTCGGCCGACAGCTCCTTGTCGACGAGCGACTCCAGCCGCAGCTTGTCCAGCGCGTCGGACGCGTTGGAGATCAGTTCACGCAGGAAGACGTCCTTGTTCGAGTAGATCGAGTGCACCATCAGCTGCAACAGCTGACGTGCCTCGGCTTGGAACTCCAACGTCTCGACCCGGTCGCTCACACCGGCTCCCTTCCTCTCGTGGCGGGCCTACGGCGGAAAGGATACGAGGGGTGACGGCGACGGCACGCACCGGCCGGCGTACCCATGCGACGAACACTGGTACAACCAGTTGACGGGTTGATGTGTTCGGGGCCACACTGCTGGCCATGGCCTTCGTCCCCGCGCCCCGCGCCTCGGTCTCCGACCACGTCTTCGGCCAACTCCGCGACGCGATCGTCGCCGGTCGCCACCAGCCGGACGAGACACTGCCCGGCGAGCGCGAGCTGGCCGCCGCGTTCGCGGTCAACCGGCACGCGGTCCGGGAGGCGCTGCGCCGGTTGCAACAGCTCGGCCTGGTCCGGGTCAGTCAGGGCGGCGCCACCCGGGTGCTCGACTGGCGGGTGCACGCCGGGCTCGACCTGGCGCTGGCGCTGGCGCGCTCCGGCGACGTACTCCCGGTCGAGACGCTGGTCCGCGACATGCTGGAGATGCGGGCCTGCGTCGGGACCGACGCGGCCCGGCTCTGCGCCGAGCGCGGCGACGCGGCGACCGGCGCCGCGCTGGTCCGGGCCGCCGAGGAGTACGGCGCGCTCGCGCCGGACCTGGACCGGATGGCCGAAGCGAACATCCGCATCTGGCGGCTGGTGGTGCGCGGCAGCGGCAACACCGCCTACCAGCTCGCCTTCAACAGCCTGGTGGCCGGCACGTTCGCGGTCGGCGACGTGCCCCCGGACGCCCGCACCGCCGAACTGCTCGACGTGGCCGGCCACCGCAGCCTCGCCGCCGCGATCGCCTCCGGCCAGGGCGCGGCGGCGGCCCGGCAGGCCCGGACGTTGCTGACCGCCCCGGTCACCACCCCCACCCCCGGAAGGGAAGCGCGCGCATGATCCCCGCTGTGCTGTACGCCGTCCCGGCGTTCCTGCTGCTGATCGTCATCGAGGCGGCCTCCTACCGCTTCCTGCCCGACGACGACGAGCGCGGCTACGAGCTGCGTGACACCGCCACCAGCCTGTCCATGGGGCTGGGCAGCCAGCTCGTCGGCGTGCCGTGGAAACTGCTCACGGTCGGGCTCTACGCGGCGCTGTGGACGGTCGCGCCGGTGCACCTGTCCCCCGGCGACTGGTGGACCTGGGCGATCGTCTTCTTCGCCGACGACCTGGCCTACTACTGGTTCCACCGGTCGCACCACGAGGTGCGCGTGCTCTGGGCGAGCCACGTGGTGCACCACTCCAGCGTCCACTACAACCTGTCCACCGCGCTGCGGCAGAGCTGGACGCCGATGACCTCGCTGCCGTTCTGGCTGCCGCTGGCGCTGCTCGGCATTCCGCCGTGGATGATCTTCCTTCAGCAGTCGATCAGCCTGCTCTACCAGTTCTTCCTGCACACCGAGCGGGTGGGCCGGCTACCCCGGCCGATCGAGTGGATCTTCAACACGCCGTCGCACCACCGGGTGCACCACGGCTCGAACACCGAATACCTGGACCGCAACTACGGCGGCATCCTGATCGTCTGGGACCGGGTGTTCGGCAGCTTCGCGCCGGAGCGGGCCGCGGCGCGCTACGGGCTGACGAAGAACATCCAGACCTACAACCCGCTGCGGGTGGCCACCCACGAATTCGCCGCGATCTTCTCCGACGTACGCCGGGCCACCTGCTGGCGGCACCGACTCGGCTACCTGCTGGGCCGCCCCGGCTGGCAGCCGGTCCGGTGAGGCGCTCCTGGCTCACCCTGTTCGGCGTCGTCGCCGCGGTCGAGCTGGTCGGCGTCGCGCTCGACTCGACACTGCTCCAGTGGCTGGCCAAGCCGCTGCTGGCGCCGGTGCTGCTGGCGTACCTCATCGCGCACCGACGCCGGCTGGACGCGGTGGCCGCCGGCCTGGTCGCGGCCACCGCCGGCGACGTGGCCCTGCTCGTGCCGGGACGGGCCGCGTTCCTGCTCGGGATGGGGTTCTTCCTGATCGCGCAGCTCGCGTTCCTCACCGGTTTCCTGGATCGGGGGCGACCGACGGCCGTGGCGTGGGGCGGCTACCTGCTCGCCTGGGCCGCCGGGAACGCGCTGCTGTGGGGCGCGCTGGGGCCGTTACGGCTGCCGGTGCTCGGCTACAGCCTGGCGCTGTGCCTGATGGCCGCCGCCGCGACCGGCGTGTCGGCGCGGGTCGCCGCCGGCGGCGCGTGCTTCCTCGTCTCCGACCTGCTCATCGGCGTGGGCGCGGCCGGCACGGAGCTGCCCGGCGCGGGTCTGCTGGTGATGGGCACCTACGGTGCGGCGCTGCTGCTGATCGTCACCGGCTGGGTGGCCGACCGCGTCGGCGCGGACCGGGAGCCGGAGGCGGTGCCCGCCTGACCGGCGGGGCGGCGGTGCGCGGCGCCGCCCGCGCGGCGGCGGGTCCCGGTCCGGCCACCGTCGGAAGCCGGGTGGTCAGCGGGCCGCGCCGGGCCCCAGCAGCCGGGTGACCACGGTCAGGTCGTCGCCGCCGAGCCCCCGGCCCACCGCGTCGCGCCACTCGGCGGCAAGCGCCTCGGCGGCCGGGAAGCTGCCCGTCGGCGCCTCGCGCAGCGCCAGCTCGACGTCCTTGAGCGCCAGCGCGAGCGAGTATTGCGGGCCGTGCTCGTCGCGGGCGACCCGCGCCAGCTTCTCCGCCGCCCACGGCGAGACGAGCGGGCTGCCGTCGAACGCCTGCCGCACGGTGTCGCGGTCCAGGCCGAGCGTGTCGGCGAGCGCCATCGCGGCGGCGACGCCCTCGTTGACGAACGCGAGCAGCAGGTTGTTGACGAGTTTGAGCCGCGAACCGGCGCCGGCCGGGCCCAGCCAGAGCGTCCGCTGCCCGACCGCGTCGAAGACCGGGGCGACCCGGTCGCGGACCTGCTCGGGGCCGGACGCGAGGACGGTCAGCTTCCCCTGCTCGGCCGGGCCCCGGCTGCCGGCCACCGGCGCGTCCACGAACGTGACGTCGGGTCGCTCGGCGGCGACCAGCTCGACCAGGCGCTGCGTCTCGGCGACGCCGACGGTGCTCATCTGCGCCCACACCGCGCCGTCCGGCAGGGCGGCGAGCATGCCCTGGTCGACCGCGACGGCACGGACCGCGCCCGCGTCGGTCACCATGGTCACCGCCACGTCGGCCCGGCGGACCGCCTCGGCCGGATCGGCGGCGACCTCGGCGCCGTGGTCCCGGAGCGCGCGGGCCCGGTCGGTACGCCGGTTCCACACCACCGTGTCCAGTCCGGCCCGGATCAGGTTCGCCGCCATCGGCGTACCCATGCCGCCGAGCCCGAGCACCGCCACCCGTGTCATCCGCCGCTCCCCTCCGTCACCGTCCGAACCGCCACCCCCACTCCCTAC
Organism: Micromonospora sp. WMMD1128; assembly: GCF_027497235.1. Taxonomy (NCBI): domain Bacteria; kingdom Bacillati; phylum Actinomycetota; class Actinomycetes; order Micromonosporales; family Micromonosporaceae; genus Micromonospora; species Micromonospora sp. WMMD1128. Next base: position 2,842,273 of record NZ_CP114902.1, on the reverse strand, counting down.
CCAACTCCCCGTCACCGCACCCGCGCGCTCATTCCCGGAAACAGTGGCCACGCCGGCCCGGACCGGCACTCTCTCCGGGAATTCGGGGGTCCGGGGGCGCGGGTATCGTGCGGGGGTGGCCAGGGAGAACGGGCGCAAGCTGATCGCCTCGAACAAGAAGGCACGGCACGACTACGACGTCCTCAAGACCTACGAGACGGGCATCGTGCTGGCCGGCACCGAGGTGAAGTCGCTGCGCGAGGGGCGGGTGTCGCTCGTCGACGCGTTCGCCCAGGAACGCGACGGCGAGATCTGGCTCTACGGGCTGCACATCGCCGAGTACGGCTTCGGCACCTGGACCAACCACGCGCCCCGGCGCACCCGCAAGCTGCTGCTGCACCGGGTGGAGATCGCCCGGATCCTGGAGAGGCTGCGCGACGGCGGGGTCACGCTGGTGCCGCTGTCGATGTATTTCGCCGACGGCTGGGCCAAGGTGGAGTTGGGCCTGGCCCGGGGCCGCCGCTCGTACGACAAGCGCCAGGCGCTCGCCGAGCGGGACGCCAAGCGGGAGATCGCCCGGGAGATGGGCCGCCGGCTCAAGGGGCGGGCCTGACCTTCCCGCGGGTCGCGGACAGCGCCTGACCGCTGTCTGGGGCAGGCTGGCCGGGACCCGACCGAAGGAGAGCCGAGATGGCCCGCGACGTGCAATTCACCTTCGACTGCGCCGACCCGGCCACGCTGGCGGCGTTCTGGGCCGAGGCCCTCGGCTACCAGGTCCAGGGCCCACCCGAGGGCTTCGACTCGTGGGAGCAGGCGCTCACCGCGTTTGGCGTACCGGTGGAGCGGCACAACGACGCCTCGGCCGTGGTCGACCCCGAGGGCGCCGGACCACGGCTGTTCTTCCAGCGGGTGCCCGAGCCGAAGCGGGGCAAGAACCGGGTGCACCTCGACGTGCGGGCCGCGCCCGGGCTGACCGGCGACGCCCGGATGGCGGCGCTGGAGGCGGCGGCCGACCGGCTCGTCGCGCGCGGCGCCATCCGCGTCGGGCGCCACGAGCCCGCTCCCCCGCTCGACGCCGGTCACCTGGTGCTGGCCGATCCGGAGGGCAACGAGTTCTGCCTCGACTGACGCACAAGGAGCCTTGTACTTCCCTTCTTGTCGGTCTAGCCTGGCGGCATGGCGGACGAGCCGAACCACGTGCACCTGACCGACCCCCGTGCCATGCGGGCGTTGGCCCACCCCACCCGGTTGCGGTTGCTCGGCGAGCTGCGGCTGCGCGGCCCGCAGACGGTGGGGATGCTGAGCGAGCGCGTCGGCGAGGCGGTCGGCTCGGTGAGCTGGCACATCGGCAAGCTGGCCGAGCACGGCTTCGTGGCCGAGGCCCCCGACCTGGCCCGCAACCGCCGGGAGCGGTGGTGGCGGGCGGCGCACGCCACCACCGACTGGGATCCGGTCGAGTTGCTCGACGACCCGGAGCAGCAACTCGCCGGCAGTCTGCTGCGGCGGGCCGCGATGGAGCGCTACGTGGCCCGCTACCAGGCCTATCTGGAGTCCGAGGCGAGCCTCGACCTGGCCTGGGTGCGTGGCACCACGAGCAGCGACACGGTGCTGCACCTGACCCCCGACGAGTTGGGTGAGTTGCGCGACGAGCTGTCCGAGCTGGGCCGGCGTTGGCACCGGCGCGGGGCGCCCGGCCGGCCCGGCGCGGAAATGGTCACGCTGATCTGGCAGGCATACCGGGGGCCGCAGTGACCCGCGACCGCCGGCCGTTGGCCGGGCTGCTGATCGGGCACGCCGTCTCGCTGACCGGCAACGTGCTGACGCTCATCGCGTTGCCGCTCTACGTGCTGGCCGAGACCGGTTCACCGGCGGCCACCGGGCTGGCCGGCGCGTTCGCCACCGCGCCGGTGGTGCTGGGTGGCGCGTTCGGCGGCGTGCTCGTCGACCGGATCGGCTACCGCCGGTCGAGCGTGCTTGCCGACGTGGTCTCCGGCGTGACCGTCGCCGCCGTGCCGGTGCTGCACGCCACGGTCGGCCTGCCGTTCCCGGCGTTGCTGGCGCTGGTCTTCGTCAGCGGGCTGCTGGACACCCCGGGGCAGACCGCCCGCACCGCGCTGCTGCCGGAGGCGGCGGCCGTGGCCGGGGTGCCGATCGAACGGGCGATCGGTTGGGCGGAGGCCACCTCGCGCGGCGCCCGGATGATCGGCGCGCCGGTGGCCGGCCTGCTTGTCGGCCTGCTCGGCGCGCTGCCGGTGCTGGCCGTGGACGCGGCGACGTTCGCCGTCTCGGCGCTTGCGGTGACGCTGCTGGTGCCACGCGGCCTGCGCCCGTCCACCGAGGACGACGAGGCGGAGGCCGGCGGCTACTGGCGTCAGTTCGCCGCCGGGCTGCGCTTCCTGGTCCGGGAGCCGCTGTTGCGCGCCATGGTGCTGCTGGTGCTGGTCACGAACCTCTTCGACGCGGCCAAGAGCAACGTGCTCCTGCCGGTCGTCGCCAACCGCGATCTGGGCGGACCTGCCGCGTTCGGCCTGCTTGTCGGCGTCATGGGCGGCGGCGCGCTCGTCGGCTCGCTGGTGTTCAGCGCGATCGGGCACCGGCTGCCCCGCCGGGCCACGTTCGTCACCGCGTACGCGGTGTGCGGCGCGCCGCCGCTGTGGGCGCTGGCCGCCGCGCCGCCGCTGCCGGTGGTGGTCGCGGTCGTCGCGGTGGCCGGGTTGGCCGCCGGCGCGCTCAACCCGCTGATGGGCGCGGTGGAACTGGAACGGGTGCCGGCCGGGATGCGGGCCCGGGTTTACGGGGTGATCGGCGCGGGCGCCTGGGCCGCCATGCCCGTGGGCGCGCTCGGTGCCGGGCTGGCCGCCGACCGGTTCGGCACCACGTCCACGCTCGTCACCATCGGCGCCTGCTACCTGCTGGTGGTGCTCACGCCGCTGCTGGGCGGTCCGTGGCGCACGATGCGCCGGCCGCCGCCACCGCCGCAGGTGCGTCAGCCCGAACCGGAACGGGATCGGCGGGAAGCGGTCTCTTGACAGTGGACGACTTCGTTCATACCTTCATCGAAGACTATCTTTGAAGTTTGTTTACCGTTCCGGCGCGGGGCCGGCCGACCGGACGGTGAGCGACCCCCACCACCGCAGGAGGCACCCCGTGCGCAGCATCCGTAGCGTCGCCGCCCTGGCGATGGCGGCGGTCGGCCTCACGGCCGCCCTCACCACCGTCCCGAGCACCCCAGCGGTGGCCGCCCCCGGCGCGGTCACCTGGTCCGACGACTTCAACGGCCCGGCCGGCGCCGCCCCCGACGCGAGCAAGTGGCGTTACGACATCGGCGGCGGCGGTTGGGGCAACAACGAGTTGCAGTACTACACCAACAGCACCCGCAACGCCGCGCTCGACGGCAACGGCAACCTGGTCATCACCGCCCGCAAGGAAAACCCGTCCGGCTACTCCTGCTGGTACGGAAGCTGCCAGTACACGTCGGCCCGGCTGCTCACCAACGGCACGTTCGCCCAGGCGTACGGCCGGTTCGAGGCCCGCATCAAGATCCCGCGCGGGCAGGGGCTGTGGCCGGCGTTCTGGATGCTCGGCAACGACATCGGCAGCAACCCGTGGCCCAACAGCGGCGAGATCGACATCATGGAGAACGTCGGCTACGCGCCGTCCACGGTGTGGGGCACGCTGCACGGTCCCGGCTACTCCGGCGGCAACGGCATCGGCGCGTCCACCTCGCTGCCGAACGGCCAGGCGCTCGCCGACGCGTTCCACACGTTCGCCGTCGACTGGGCCCCGGACTCGATCACCTGGTATCTCGACGGTGTGGCGTACTCCCGCAAGACGCCGGCCGACGCGGGCGGCAACCGCTGGGTCTTCGACCACCCGTTCTTCATGATCATGAACGTCGCGGTCGGCGGCAACTGGCCCGGCTCGCCGGACGGCGCCACCACGTTCCCGCAGACCATGACCATCGACTACGTCCGGGTGCAGGCTTGGGACAACGGCGGCGGGGGCACCGGCGGTCAGATCGTCGGGTACGGCAACAAGTGCGTCGACGTGGCCAGCGCCGCCACCGCCAACGGCACCGCCGTGCAACTCTGGACCTGCAACGGCACCGCCGCGCAGCGTTGGACCTGGAACGCGGACGGCTCGGTGCGCGCGCTCGGCAAGTGCCTCGACGTGGCCTCCGGGTCGACCGCCAACGGCGCCAAGGTGCAGCTCTACGACTGCAACGGCACCGGCGCGCAGAAGTGGGTGTTCAGCGCCGCGGGCGACATCGTCAACCCGCAGGCCAACAAGTGCCTGGACGCCACCGGGAACAGCTCAGCCGACGGCACCCGGTTGCAGATCTGGGAGTGCGGCGGCACCGCCAACCAGAAGTGGCGGCGCTGACCGCTTCGGTGAGCCGGGGTGGGCGGCGCTCACCGCCCGCCCCGGCGTCGCGCCCAGCCGACGAAACGCCGGTAGCGGTCCGCACCGTCCGGCGCGGGCCGGTCCGCCTCGGCCTCGACATACAGCGTGGCCAGGTGGATCAACAGCGCGGGCCGGGCCTCCCGGTAGGCGGCCAGCAGCCGCAGCTTCGCCGCCGAGCAGGGCCAGGCGATGCCGCAGGCCCGGCACCGCCACGTCGGCCGCGACGGGACGTGCTCCCGGCGACCCCGGCTCATCGCAACCGCCGCGCGACCGCCCGCGCCTCCTCGTCGTTCAACGACAGGAACCACAGGAACCGCCGGACGATCTCCGGCGGCTGTGGTCCGCCGGGACGGCCGCGCAGGTCGTGGATCGCCCGCCGGGTCAACCGGACGAACTCCGGCAACAACTCCGCCCGCCGCGCAGCGTCGGTCGGCGCGGACGTCCACGCCGGACACGGCCAGTCCGCACCGCAGTCGTCGCAGACCCAGGCCGGTGCCGCCGTCGAGTGCAGCGCGGTCATCGCTGACACCGTCCACGATTCGTCCGGCTCCCCGGTCGGTACGTCCGGCCGCTCACCGCGCGCCTGCTCCTCCGGCATCAAGCGTCCCTCTCCGTCGCTCCGACACGCCGTTCACCAGAACCCTGCCGAGCGTTGCGGGACAGTCACACTGCGTTGCAGGATGGCATCGGGATGGCCGGGATGTTCGAGGAGGACACAGGGATGAACCGAGCCGTGGTGGCCGCGATGTCCGAGGCGGGGCACACCGCCGAGAGCCTGGCCGAGCGGGTCGGTGTCGACCCGAAGACCGCGGCCCGATGGGCGAGTCAGGGGCGGATTCCGCAGACCCGGCACCGCGCCCAGGTCGCCGAGCTGCTCGGGAAGGACGCCGCCGAGTTGTGGCCGGACGCGCTCAAGCGCCGGGAGCCAGCCTGGTTCCGCCCGTGGGCCGACATCGAACGCGAAGCGACGGCACTGCGCACCTTCCAACTGGCCTGGATCCCGGGTCTGTTCCAGACAGACTCCTATGCGCGGGCGACTCTCGCGGGAGAGGCGTTGTCGGAGGCCGAGATCGCCGGCCTAGCCTCCGCCCGCATCGCCCGGCACGCCATCCTGCGCCGGGATCGTCCTCCGCTCCTGATCGCCGTCATCGACGAGTCCGTCCTCGGGCGTACCGCCGGCGATGACCGGACGATGATGGCTGAGCAGCTCACCCACCTGGCTGAATGTGCCGCGCTGTCCGCGGTTCAGGTCTACATCGTGCCGCTGTCGGCCGGCATGTATCCGGGGCTCGGCGGGCCCTTCACCCTGGCGGAGCTACCTGACGGCGGACGGGTCGCGCACGTCGACAGTCAGGCCCAGGCGCAGATCATCGAAAAAGCCGAGGGGATTGCTACCCTGGAGCGGCGCTGGGAGCGGCTGCGTGGCGAGGCGCTGTCCAGGGCACACTCCCTCGACGTCATCAGAGAAGCGGCACGTTCATGGGCCTGACCGGTGCGCGGTGGCGCAAGAGCACGAAGAGCGGCAACAACGGCGGCGACTGCGTCGAGGTGGCCGACAACCTGGCCGCTCTGGTCGGCGTACGGGACTCGAAGGATCCGACCGGCCCGGTCCTCGTCTTCGCGCCGCCGGCATGGCGGGCGTTCGTCGCCCACCTGGCGCACCGGCGCTGACTTCCGATGAGCGGGATCGCGCCGGAGCCCATCCCCACCGACCGGCTGCTCCTGCTGCCGCTCGGCGTCGCGCACGCCGAGGAGATGGCCGCCGTGCTCGCCGACCCGGCGCTGCACACCTTCATCGGCGGCGGCCCGGCCGATCCGGCGTCGTTGCGGGCTCGCTACGAGCGGCTGGTCGCCGGCTCCCCCGACCCGGCGGAGTCGTGGTGCAACTGGGTCGTCCAGCTCCGCGACGACGGCCGGCTGGCCGGCACCGTCCAGGCCACCGTCACCGAACCTGAGGCTCCGACCCGGCACGCCGCCACGGGGAGCGCGCGGGCGGTCGGGCACCGGCACCTCGACGACGCGGATCCGGTCGACGACGGGCCGGTCGCCGAGATCGCCTGGGTGGTGGGCACACCCTGGCAGGGGCGTGGCATCGCCACCGAGGCCGCACGCGGGATGGTCGGCTGGTTGGGGCGGCGCGGTGTGCGTACCCTCGTGGCCCACATCCATCCCGACCACCGCGCGTCGGCGGCGGTGGCCACGGCCTGCGGCCTGGCCCCCACGGACGTGTGGCACGACGGCGAGGTCCGGTGGGCCGGCCCCGCCACCCGCTGAATCCACGCCGTTCTCTGAGTTGTCGAGGGGTTGATGAGGTGGCGCGTTCGGGCCGCTTCCCGGCTCGTTGGGCGAGCTGGCCGGATCCGGGTGGGAGCAGGCGGGGGCGCGAGGAGCGGCGATCATGAAGTTGACGGCATCAACGGAGAATGACACCGCCGTCAACCTCATGATCGCGGCGTTGGAGGCGGGGTAGGCACGGACAGCATGGCACCACAAGTCCAAGATCGACGAAAACCCGCGGCAGGGTCAGAAGGGGGCGTCGACGGGTAGGCGGCGGACGTGGGTGAGATAAGGATCCAGCTCGCCGACCTCGAAGCGGCAGGTGCCGATGACGTGCCAGAACTGGCCGCCCGGGTCGCCGTCCAGCTTGTACCGGCCGTCGGGGCTGACCGCCGCCCAACCGTCCGGCAGGCCGATGAGCGTGGTCCGCAACTGGGCGTGCTCCGGGTCCGCCACGTCCCACAGCCGGACCGTCCCGTCGTCGCCGGCGCTGGCGAGCAGGCTGCTGTCCGGGCTGAAGTGCACCGACCAGACCCGCCGGGTGTGCGCGGCCAGGGTGCCGTGCAGCCGCCCGGTGCCCGGATCCCACAGCCGGATCACCAGGTCGTCCCCGGCGGTGGCGAGCAGGTTGCCGTCCGGGCTGAACGCGCACGACCAGAGCCGCCCGACGTGCGCGGTGAGCACGGTGCGTCGCTCGCCGGTGGACACGTCCCAGATCACCGCCGTGCCGTCGTTGCCGGCGCTCGCCAGCAGCGTGCCCTCGGCGTTGAAGCCGACCGAGTAGACCCGGTCGGTGTGGTGTTCCAGGGTCAGCCGGCAGGTGGCGGTGGCCGCGTCCCACAGTCGTACCGTCCGGTCGTCGCCGCCGGTCGCGATGGTCTCGCCGTCGGGGCTGAACGCCACCGTGCGCACCCGCCCCCCGTGCGGGGTGAGCGTGGCGAAATGCCGGCCGGTGCGGCGGTACCACAGGCGTACGGTGTCGTCGTCGTTCGCGGTCGCGAGCGCGTCGCCGTCCGGGCTGAACGCGACCGCCCAGACGTGATCGGTGTCCACGTTGAGTTCCCGCTCGTCGGCGCCGGTGTCGGTGTTCCACAGGTGCACACCGCCGTCGCCGCTGGGCGTGGCCACCATCGGCTCGTCCGGGCAGAAGACCACCGAGAGCAGGCGGTCGGCCGGGGTGGCGAGCCGCCGCAGCAGGCGGCCGGTGCGCGGCTCCCAGAGCCGGATCAGGCCGTCGTTGCCGCAGGCCGCCAGCACCTCCCCGTCGTCGCGGAAGGAGAGCGCGGTGACCCGCCGCCCGTGCCCGCGCAGCGTCTGCTGGAGCTGCCCGGTGCGCACGTCCCACAGCCGGGTGGTGCCGTCGTTGCTGCTGGTCGCCACCTGCGCCTGGTCCGGCCGCCACACCACCGGCCAGACCGAGCCCCGGTGCCGGGTCAGCTCGTGCCGCACCTGACCGTCGTCGGTGTCCCAGAGCTGGATCGCGCCGTCGCTCGCGGAGGTGGCGAGCAGGCTGCCGTCGCCGTTGAACCGGACGCTGTAGATGGCGCCGCGCTGCCGGCCGAGCACCCGCACCGGGCGGCCGGTCTCCGTCTCCCACAGCCGCAGCGCGCCGTGCGTGTCGCCGGTGGCCATCAGCGTGCCGTCCGGGTGGATGTCGAGGGCGTACACGTCGGCCTCGTGGCCGCGGGGCTGGCGCAGCAGCTCGCCGTCGGTGGCCCGGCGGATCCAGACCCGCCCGTGCTGCCCGACGGCGGCCAGCAGCCGGCCGTCCGGTGAGTGCACCACCCGGTAGACCACCTCCGGCTCGCGCACCTCGAACGCCAGCCGGCCGGTGTGGACGTCCCAGCCGCGGACCGTGCCGGCGCTGTCCGCCACCACGACCCGCCGGCCGTCCGGGCTGAACGAGGTTCCCCAGATCGGCGCCGCGTGCCCCCGCCACGTGTGGCGCAGCCGTGCGGTGCGGGTGTCGTAGAGCCGGACCACGCCGGCCGCGTCACCCACCACCAGCCGGCCCCGGCGCCCGTCGGTGAGCAGCGGCCACACCCAGCCGGTGAAGACGTCCTCGATGACGTGCCGCACGTCGCCGTGGTCGGCGTCCCACAACCGTACGGTGAGGTCCGCCGCGCCGGTGACGAGTTGGTGCGAGGCGGCGTCGTAGCGGACCGCGTAGACCCGGGACCGGTGGCCCTGGAGGGTACGCACCGCCAGCCCGGTGGCCGTGTCGCAGAGCAGCACGCCACCGTCGTCGTTGCCGACCGCCAGCACCGCGCCGTCCGGGCTGTAGGCGACCGGCACCGGCAGCCGTCCCACCTCGAAGCCGTACCCGACTCCCACCGCGGGCGGGGCCAGGCCCGGCGTCACCGGCCGGCCCGGCGCGACGACCGCTCCGCGCAGCTCCGGGGCCCGCAGCAACCCCGGGTCGGCGTTGACGTCGATCAACGCCGTCCGGTGCCAGCTGCTGCCGGCTGTCCGCGCCCCGCGCAGGTCGGCCCGGAACAGCCGGGCGCCGGCCAGGTCCGCGTCGCGCAGGTCCGCCCCGGCGAGGCGGGCCTGGTCGAGCCGCGCGCCCCGCAGCCGGGCGTGTTCCAGCCGGGCCTCGGTCAGGTTCGTGGCCACCAGCCGGGCGTCGGTCAGGTCGGCGCCGGTCAGGTCGGCCCCGGCCAGCTCCCGGTGGGACAGGTCCTCGCCGCGCAGCACCGCGCCGCGCAGGTCGGCCCGGTCGGGCAGGCGCAGCCGGGCGCTGAGCCGCATCGCGTTGGCGCGCAGCGTCTCGCCGGCCGACTCGTCGCCGAGCACGCGGGCCGTCCACGCGGTGCAGCGGGCCGGGTCGGCGAGGTCGCCGAGGAACTCCACGGCCAGCGCGGACAGCGACCGCACCGCCAGCGCGGTCGGCTCCTCCCCCCGGTTGAGCTGGTCCGCGACGCCGTCGGCGACCAGCCACTCCATCACCGAGGTGTGGATGAACCCGAACAGCCCGTCGTCGGTGCGGACCAGCAGGCTGCCGGCGCCCACCGCGTGGGCGGCCTGCGGCCCGGACAGCCGGGACTCGGCCCGCCCGGCGAGCTGGCCGGTGGCCTCGGTCAGCTCGGCCAGCCGCAGGTAGGACTCGCCGCTCTCCCAGAGCTGGAACGCCAGCCGGCTCACCGCCTGCCACAGCTCGGGCCGCCGCAAATTCACCGGCGCGCCCGGGATGCCCTGGGTACGCCGTTCCTCGAAGTCCAGCCAGGCGGCCAGGATCTCCCGGTAGAGCGTGGCGGCGCTGAACGTGCCGCCGGCCCCGGCCACCGCGGCCAGCCGCCCCTCGTCCAGGTTGGCGATGAACCCGAGCATGCGCGGGTTGCGGGAGAGCCCGAGCAGGTCGTTCACGCCGGCGAGCAGGCTCATCCGATCCCGGGCCGCCGTCTCGTCGCCGCCGTAGCGGTTACGCAGGAACGACTCGATCTGGCCCGGGGTGAAGTCCTCCACCGAGAGCACGCGGCGGTGCGGCAGCAGGCCGACCCGCTCGCCCAACGCGGTCAGCACCTGCGAGTTGGTCTTGAAGTGCTGGGTGCGGCTGCTCACCACGATCTTCGCGGCGCCCTCGGCCGCCTGGAGCAGTGTCTCCAGGTGGTCGGCCGCCCGGTCGTAGGTCACCCGGGCCACCAGCTCGTCGAACCCGTCGAAGAGCAGCACGATGCGGCCCTGGCGCAGCATGTAGCGGAACGCCTTCAGGTCGATCACCTGCTCGCCGTGGTTGGCCAGGTGCGCGGCGACCAGGCCGTCGACGGAGTGCGCCTTGTCCAGCGCGCGCAGCTCGACCAGGATCGGGATCAGGTCCGGCGCGGCGGTGGGCAGCCGGCGGGCCACCTCGCGCAGCGCGAACGTCTTGCCCCGGCCGAAGTCGCCGAGCACGAGCACGAACCGGCCGTCCGGCGCGGAGACCGTCTCCAGCAGCTCGTCCACCACGTCCTCGCGGACCCGCTGGTCGGCGCCGACCAGGTGGCGGTAGCGCTGCGGCACGTACTGGCCCGGCGGGTAGAGCCGGTCGGCCTGGAGCCGGGCGGTCTGCGCGGCGACGTAGTCGCGCAGGTCGAGCAGGCCCTGGAACTCGGTCAGGTGCAGCACCCGGACGCCGCGCCGCTGTGCCTCCTCGGCCAGCCCGCGCGGCACCCGGTCGCCGTCGTAGACAAGCTCCGAGGGAATGTCCGGGTCGGTGGCGTGCACCCGGCGGGCGAACCGGTCCACGTCGGCCGGCGCGGGCGTGCCCACGTGCGCGCCGACCCGCTGCTGCCGGACCACGCCGTCGGAGCGGTAGCTGACGTACAGATGCGGCGGGTCGGCGTCGACCCGGCGCACCAGCACCCGGTCGTAGCGGGCCTCGCACACCTCGGCGAGGCGGTCGAGCAGCCGCTCCACCGGGGTCGCCGCCGCCACCGCCGGGGCGGCCTCGCCCTGGGTGGGGCCCTCCCCGGTGGCCGGACGCCGCGGGTCGGGCACCTGGGCCGGGCCGGACGCGCCGAACGTCGCCTCGGCCCGGGGCCAGCCCACCGCGGTCGACTCGCCGGCGTCCCGGCGGTCGTCGCGGCCGAGCACCCAGCGCGTCATCCCGTCCGCGCCGAGCCGCAGCACCTGGGCCCGGCCGTCGCGCGGGGCGGCGACGAGCGGCACCACCGGGTCGGCCCGCCCGGTCGGCGCGGCGTCGGAGAGCAGCAGGTTGAGCATCGGGCCGACCAGCCGGTTGACCGAGCCGCGGTCGCGCAGCGACACCCGGTCCGGCGGGACCTCGTCGGCGTACGGGCTGCGGGGGCCGGGGGCGTGCGCCATCGCGCCCAGCCGCAGCCAGCCGGACTGCTGGTAGTGCCGCAGCCGCTGGGCGAACCAGGCGGACTGCGCCTCGCCGAGGAAGCCGTACCGGTCCTCCTCGCGGTGGGTGATGGCGATGGTGGAGTTCAACCCGGCCACCACCACCCGCAGGTCGGGCACCGCGAACAGCGTCCAGGGCTGCTCGCTGTCGAAGATCCGGTCGTCGAGGCCCTGGTAGAGGTCGTCGAAGAGCCGCGCGTAGTGCCGCCACTTGGGCCAGTAGGGCGGCTGCGGGTCGACATCGTCGGCCTCGCAGGTGGCGAAGTAGGCCCGGGACGCGGCCATCGTCACGTCGCGCGGGCCGGGCACCACGACCAGCCGGTGCGGCTCCAGGCCGAGCAGCACCCGCAGCCCGGTGAGGAAGCTCAGCGCGTCGGAGAACTCGCGTGCGCTGCCCGACTCGGTCAGATTGCCGGCCACCACCAGCAGGTCCGGCCGGGGCACCCCGTCGTTCATCAGCAGCGTCAGGTCGCCCATCAGGTGTTCCTGAACCTCGCCGGGGGTGACCGGGGCGCCCGGGGAGATGACGCCACGGCCGAACCGCGGGCCGCCCACCTGGAGCACGGTGATGGTGTCGCGGGCGGTCGGCGGCGCCGCCGCGGCCGGCGGGAACGGCGGCGGGTTGATCGGGGTACGCCGTGGCCGGCGCTGCGCGGGCGCACCGGCGACGGGCCCGGCGAGCACGCCGGCGGGATCGTCGAGGTGGCGCGGGAACATCGGCTGGCGCATCGGTTTGGCCCGGCCGTCGAGCGCCTCCCGGATCCGGTCCAGCACCCGGGCGCGGGCCCGCGCCGGGTCGTCCACCCCGACCAGGTCGACGTAGGTGATGGTGGCGAGCAGGCCGTCGATCGGGCAGTCCTCCACCCGCACCGTGACCAGCTTGTTGCCGGTGCCGTCCGGGTCGGCGCGCAGCGCCGCCTGCCACTCCAGCTTGCCGTACGTCGAGTGCAGGTAGCGTTCGGACAGCACCGCCACCACCACCTCGGCCTCGCGGACCCCACGGTCCATGAAGTCGATGAAGTTGGTGCCGGCGACGAAGTCCCACGCCTGGAGCAGGGTGCGGTAGCCCGCCTCCTCGAACTCCCAGGCCAGCCACGTCGCCCAGCGCTCGTCGGCGGGCGAGTAGCTGATGAAGAAGTCGATCGGGCGGTCGGACCGGGTGGGGTGCGCGCCTACAGCCACGTGGTCATTATGACCACCGACGGTCAACGGATCGACACCCACGGCAGCTCGGACCGGGGGTCGCGTCGGGTCGGACCTCCGACACCTGATGTGCGAGGATCGTCGTTCGTGGAGACCGTCGGCGACCCGCCGTCCGCCGCGCCGGACCGGCCCCGTCGGCAACTGCACCCGTTGGACTGGATCGCGATCGGGCTGGCCGTGGCCGGCGTGCTCTGCGTCCTCACCGGCCTGCTGCCGCGCGCGGACGCCGAGGCCACGATGCGCCGGATCGGCCCCATCCTGATCTTCCTCGGCACGGTGGTGGTGCTGGCCGAGTTGACCGCGATCGCGGGCGTCTTCGACGCGCTCGCCGCCCGGGTGGCGATCACCGCGCGGGGCAGCTTCCGGGCGCTGTTCTGGCTCTGCGTCGTCGTCGCGTCGGTGACCACCATCGCGCTCAACCTGGACACCACTGCGGTGCTGCTCACGCCGGTGATGATCGCCCTGGCCCGGACGCTCAACGTGCCGCCGACGCCGCTGGCCATGACCACGGTGTGGCTGGCCAACACGGCGAGCCTGCTGCTGCCGGTGTCCAACCTGACGAACATCCTGGCCAGCAACCGGATCGGCCTGGACCCGCTGCCGTGGGCGGCGCGGATGTGGTGGCCGCAGGTGGTCGCCATCGCCGTCACCATGCTGCTGCTGTGGTGGTGGTACTGGCGGCCGGCGCGCGCCGACGCCGACCCGTTCGTCCCGCCGCCGCCCTACCAGCCACCGGACCGGGTGGTCTTCCGCACCGCGCTCGTCGCCTGCCTGCTCTTCGTCGCCGGGGTGCTGGCCGGCGTGGAGATCGGCGTCGCCTCCGGGGTGGCCGCCGCGATCCTGGTCGCCGGTTTCGCGGTACGGGCCCGGCACCGGCTGCGCCCGGCGCTGGTGCCGTGGCGGCTGCTGGTGTTCGTGACCGGGCTGTTCCTGGTGGTGCAGACCATCGGGCGACACGGCCTGGACCATGTGATGGGCGCGCTGATCGGCACCGACCCGGGTGCGGAGGGCGCGCTGCGGGCGGGCGCCGTCGGCGCGCTGTTCAGCAACGCGGTGAACAACCTGCCCGCGTACCTGGCCGGTGAGGCGGTGATCGCCGCCGACCGGCACACCCAACTGCTGGCGCTGCTCGTCGGCACGAACGTCGGCCCGCTGGCCACGCCGTGGGCGTCGCTGGCCACGCTGATCTGGTACGAGCGGTGCCGGGCCGCCGGCGTGGCGGTGCCGCTGGGCCGGTTCGTGGCGACGAGCGCCGCGCTCGCCGCCCTCGCCACCGCCGGCACGGTGCTCGCCCTGCTGGTCGGCCCGGGCGCCTGACCGCCGCCCCGGGAAGCGCCCGCACGGCCGGCGCGCGTCAGCGCCGGCGCGGGCGGCGGATGGCGTAGTGCGCCGCGCTCGCGGCGAACAGCACGGCGGTGACCGCCAGCCAGCGGCCGAGCAGGGGCCGGGGCGACAGGCCGGTGGCCGCCGCGTACGTGCCGTCGCCGAGGCCCAGCACGGTCGGCAGGTAGACCCCGAACAGCAGCGCCGACAGGTACGCCGGCACCCGGACGTGGTTGCGCAACGACGGGCCGGCGCGACGCAGCGCCCGGTCGAGGGCCGCGTACAACGGGAAGAGCACCAGGTCGTGGGCGATGACCGCGCCGAGGAACCAGAGCAGCATCCGGCCGGCGGTCGGCTCGCCGGCCAGCCGCAGCGCGATCCACCCGGTCACCGCGAAGCAGCCCACCAGGAGCAGCAGGTGCCAGGCCGCCGCGCCGTACGCCCGCCGGAACTCAGCCATCGAACACGATCTCCTCCACCCACTTGGTGCAGTGCACGCCCGGCAGCGCGGGCACCACGACCCGCGCCGGGAAGCCGTGGTCGGGGCTCAGGTCCACGCCGTTGACACGCAGCGCGAGCAGCGCGTCCGGGTCGGACACCTGGCCGCCGTGCAGGGTGGCCCGGCTGAACAGCCCGCCGCGCTCCAGCGACCGGACCCGCGCCGCGCCGGCCCCGGCGGCGTCGACGAGCGCGGCGAGGTCGCGCAGGCGTACCCCGGTCCAGGTCTGCGACGTCGACCAGCCCTCCACGCAGGCGATCGGCAGCGTGGCGGTGTGCTGCGGCAGCGCGAGCAGCCCGGCCCGGTCCAGCGTGACCGTGCGGGCGCCGGCGCGCAGCGCCAGCCGCCAGCCCGGCCCGACCCGGTCGGCCGTGACGCCGGCCGCGGCGGCGGTGCGGTTGACCGGGAAGCCGGTCGGCCCGTCGTCGGCCCGCCGGCCCCGGGGCAGCAGCAACGCGGTACGCCGCAGCGCGTCCACGCTCTGCCCCACGGTCAGCGCGGCCAGCAGCAACGCGCCGCCGCCGGCGAGCGCCAGCACCCCCCGGCGGCTCATCGTCGCCGGCCCGGGGTCGCGGGCCACCAGGCCGTCCGGATCCGCCGGCTCGGGCCGGGTCCGTGCCACCGGGGTACGCGCGAAGCCCGGCCCGCGCAGCGCGGTCACCATCCGGGGCAGCTTGATCGCCACGTGGACCACGAGCGCCACCGTGAAGACCCACGCGCCGTACCAGTGCGCGGTGTAGAAGTCGAAGCCGAACAAATATGCGTACTGGACGTTGAGCAGACCGGTCGCGCTCTGGAACAGGATGCCGCCGACCAGCAGCAGCAACGACAGCCGCTCCAGCACCTGCGCCGCCGAGCGGGCCGGCGGCCACGCGAACAGTTTCGGCACGACCGACCAGAGCTTCGCCAGCACCACCGGCACCAGCACGATGCCGAGCGTCACGTGCAGCCCCTGGGTGACCCGGAACAGCCAGGCCGGGCGCGTCGGCCAGTCGAACACCGGCGGGTGCAGCCAGCCCACGTCCCGGGGGAACGCCTGGTCGAAGCGGGGACCGTAGGCGATCCAGTCGAGCAGCCCGGTGACCACCACCAGCGGCAGGGTGACCAGCAGCGCGGCACCCAGCACGGAGGTCAGCCACGGCCCGCGTACCGGGCTGCGCCAGGCCCGCCCGACCGCGTCGACACCAGGCGGACGGCTCCGGTCCAGGGCGCGCCAGAACCGGGCCGGCGCGGCGTACCCCGGCTCGTCCGGGGGTGGGGCGTCGGTGGTGGTCACGGGATGGGACGCTAGACCGCGACGGCGGCCGGCGACGGCGTTTGCCGCATTACCGAAGCCTTACCGCCGCCGACCCTTACGGACCGCTGACGTCCGGCGTGAACCGGCCTCCGACCCGGCCCGGGTGCCCTAGCGTGGGCCGGTATGCGGGTACTGGTCACCGGCGCGGCCGGGTTCATCGGATCGCAGATCGCCGACCTGCTGGCGGCCGAGGGCCACGAGCCGGTCTGCGTGGACGCCCTGCTGCCGCAGGCGCACGGCGGGACGCTGCCGGAGTGGTCCCGGCGGCACGACCCGGTGGTCGGCGACGTGCGCGACGCCGCGCTGCTCGACCGGCTGCTGTCCGGCGTGGACGCGGTCTGCCACCAGGCGGCCATGGTCGGGCACGGACTCGACCCGTCCGACGCGCCCGACTACGCCGCACACAACGACCTCGGCACCGCGGTGCTGCTGGCCGCCATGCACTCCGCCGGGGTACGCCGGCTGGTCCTGGCGAGTTCGATGGTGGTCTACGGCGAGGGCCGCTACACCTGCGCCCGGCACGGCGTGGTCCGGCCCGCCCCGCGCCGCGCCGCCGACCTGGCCGCCGGCCGGTACGACCCGACCTGCCTCGACTGCGGCGGCACGCTCGCCCCGGCGCTGGTGCCCGAGGACGCGCCGCTGGAGCCGCGCAGCACGTACGCGGCAAGCAAACTCGCGCAGGAGCACTACGCCGCGGCGTGGGCCCGGCAGACCGGCGGCGGGGTGTGGGCGCTGCGCTACCACAACGTCTACGGCCCCCGGATGCCCCGCGACACCCCGTACGCCGGGGTGGCCTCGCTGTTCCGTTCCGCGCTTGCTGCCGGCCGGGCCCCGACGGTGCTGGAGGACGGCCGGCAGCGCCGGGACTTCGTGCACGTCACGGACGTGGCGCGGGCGAACCTGCTGGCGCTGACCGCCCCGCCGCCCGAGGGCCTGGTGCCGGTGAACGTCTGCTCCGGCGAGCCGCACACCGTCGGCGACCTGGCGACGGCGCTGGCCCGGGCGATGGACGGCCCGGAGCCGGTGGTCGCCGGCGGCGCGCGGGCGGCCGACGTCCGGCACGTGGTGGCCGATCCGGCGCGTGCCCGGGAGCTGCTCGGCTACACCGCGCGGGTCACCTTCACCGAGGGCGTGACCGCCTTCGCGACCGATCCCCTCCGCTCCCCCGCCACCGTCTCCCCTCAACCCGCCTGACACCCCTCGGCTCGGCTCGGCGCCGGGCTGGGCGGTGGCCCGCGGGGCACGTCAACCGGCGGTTGCCCTGCTCTCGAATGGCGGGCGGGCCCAGGTTCCCACCTGCGCGACGCCGTGGCGTGACGCAGTTAGCCGAGATGGCCGGGTGGCCGGATGGCCGGATGGCCGGATGGCCGGATGGCCGGGTGGCCGGGTGGCTGGGTGGCTGGGTGGCCGGACGCCAGCTCGGCGAGGTGGCGGTATCCGGCCGGCGGGGATGCCACCACTTCACCGAACCGGTGCCGATCATCGACCGAAACTCGCCACGCGCTCTCCTCCCGCCCCAAATCCAACCGAAGGGGCCCGACGTCGATCATGAGGTTGGCGGCATCAGCCGAGATCAACAGAGCCGTCAACCTCATGATCGCGGCATCGGAGGCGGGATGCCGCCCACTCGCACCGCGATCTTGGACTTGTGGCACCTCCGATAACGGGCGTAGCCGGCATTCACTGACGCCACAACTCCATGATCGACGAATCATGCTCGTGCCCGGTCGGCGGGACACATGCCTCGGGTGGTCAGGAGACTGTGAGGAGCAGGTGGTTGACGAGCAGGGCGGTCAGTGCCTGGGCGGCCAGCCACCAGCGGCGGGCCGGCGGGGGCAGGTGCGCGACGGCGACGAGCAACCAGACCACGAACGGGAGCCAGATCCGCTCCACTTCGGCCTTGCTCATTCCCGACAGGTCGGCGGCGGCCACCACCAGCGCGGCGGCGGCCGGTAGCAGCACCGTCGGCCCGAGCCCGACAAATCGTCGCGCCCGGAGGGCCCGGGCCGGCCAGCCGACCGATGACGGCACGTCGCCCGTGGAGCCCTGGAAGCGACTGCCAGCCGGCCCAGCCTCCACAGCGCCCGACCTCACCAACCCGGCGGCATCAGGCCCGACGACAGCAGGCCCGACGACAGCAGGCCCGACGACAGCATGCCCGGCAGCATCAGGCCCGGCGGCATCAGGCCCGACGACGGCGTGCCCGACGACGGCGTGCCCGGCGACGGCGTGCCCGACGACTCCCTGCCCGACGGCTGCGTGCCCGACGACTCCGGGACCGCCAACGGCGTGCCAGGTGGCTCGGGCGGCGACGGCGGTGCGGCGCAGCGCCGGCCCGAGCACCGGGCCGGCGGAGAGCAGCAGCGCGGCCAGGTTCGCCCAGACCCAGTAGGCGTACGGGCGGTCGGCCGCCCAACCCTGGTAGTAGCGCTCGACGACCCGCTCGTACCCCTCCCACCAGCGGAAACCGCCGAGCACGAAGAGCGCCGTGACCGCCGCGACACCGGCAACGGCGGCGAGCAGGGCTTCCCGGCGGCGGTCCGGCCGCAACGCCAGCACGGTCACCGCCAGCACGCCGACCAGCACGAACCCGTACGACAGGTGCAGCGCGAAGCCGAGCAGCAGCCCGCCGGCCAGCGCGGCGAGCGGCCCGCGTACCGCCAGCAGGGCCAGCCCGGCGGCGACCACGCCGGTGAACACCGCGTCGGCGGAGGCGCCCAGCCACACCGCCCCGGGCAGCAGCACCAGGAACGGCAACACCGCCCGGGCCGCGTCGGCGGCGCCCAGCGCGCGCAGCGTGGCCGGTACGGTGACCGCGACCGTCGCGCCGACAAGCACGCAGCAGAGCGCGGCGGCGGCGCCGCCCCCGAGCCCGACCCGGTCGAGCCAGACGAAGACCAGCAGCGCGCCGGGCGGGTGCCCGGCGGTGTGGGTGGACCAGGAGTCGGGCTGGAAGTCGAGGATCCGGTCGGTGAACCCGGCCAGCATCCGGGGGATGTCGGTCACCCCGGGCACCTCGTGCAGGTATTCCGCCTGCGGCGTCAACCGCCGGGCCAGCCCCACGGTCCACCCGTCCACCAGGGCCAGCGCCAGCGTCCAGGCCACCGCCGCCAGCCAGCCGGCGGCCAGCAGCGGCCCCCATCGGGCGGTACGCGCCCACCGCAGCCCCGGCCCGAGCACGGCCAGCACGACGAGCGCCGCGAGCGGCGTACCCCAGCCGAGGTGTGGCCGCCAGGTGGCGTACAGCGGCGCGGTGTCGGCGTGCAGGCCGACGCCGCGCCGGTTGAGCACCAGCCCGACCACGACGGCGGCGGCGAGCAGCGCCACCTCGACGGCGACCGCGGCCAGGTCGCCCCGGTGCGGGGGGCCGGTGCGGTCCGGGGCGGGGGCGCGGCGCAGCGTGGGTGCGGATCTCATGACGACCGCACGGTACGGCCCGCCGGCGCCGGCCGGGACGGCAATCGCCGGCCCGTCACGAGATGGTAAGAAATACCTGGTCGGTAAGGGTTCCGTAAGCACGATCGGGGCTCAACCGGGCGGCTGCCGGCCTAGCGTCGGCGGCATGCGGACACAGATCGACGTGGTGCTGCCGTGCCTGGACGAGGCCGCCGCCCTTCCCGGGGTGTTGACCGCGCTGCCGCCGGGCTACCGGGCCATCGTGGTGGACAACGGCTCCCGGGACGGCTCGCCGGAGGTGGCGGCCCGGCTCGGCGCGCGGGTGGTACGCGAACCCCGGCGCGGCTACGGCGCGGCCGTGCACACCGGGTTGACGCACGCCGAGACCGAGCTGGTGTGCGTGCTGGACGCGGACGGCTCGTTCGACCCGGGTGAGCTGCCGGCGCTCGTCGCCCCGGTGGCCGCCGGCACGGCCGACCTGGCGGTGGGCCGCCGCCGGCCGGTGTCCACCGGGGCCTGGCCGTGGCACGCGCGGGCCGGCACCGCGCTCGTCGCCGCGCTGCTGCGGCAACGTGGGGTGCCGCTGCGCGACCTCAGCCCGATCCGGGTCGCCCGGCGCGAGGCGCTGCTCGGGCTCGGGGTCACCGACCGGGCGTTCGGCTATCCCCTGGAGCTGATGATCCGGGCCGCGGCGGCGGGCTGGCGGATCCACGAGCGGGACGTACGGTACGCCCCGCGCGCCGCCGGCACGAAGTCCAAGGTGTCCGGCTCGGTACGCGGCACGGTGCGGGCCACCCGCGACTTCCTCGCGGTGCTGCGCAGTGTGGAGGGTCCCCGGTGACCGTGCTGCTGGTGGTGGCGAAGGCCCCGGTGCCGGGCGCGGTGAAGACCCGGCTCTGCCCGCCGGCCACGCCGACGCAGGCGGCCCGGATCGCCGCCGCCGCGCTGCGTGACACGGTGGCCGCGGTGGCCGCCACCGAGGGCGTGGTGCCGGTGCTGGCGCTGGCCGGGCGCCTCGCCGACGGCGAGGACGGTCCCGGCCTGGCCGCCGCCGTCACGGGCTGGCCGGTGCTGGCGCAGCGGGGCGACGGCCTGGCCGACCGGCTGGCGTACGCGCACGCCGACGTGGCCGACGCCTACCCGGGGCGGCCGGTGGTGCAGATCGGCATGGACACGCCGCAGGTGACGCCGGCACGGCTCGCTGACGCCGTACACCGGTTGTCGGTGCCCGGCGTGGACGCGGTGCTCGGCCCGGCCGCGGACGGTGGTTGGTGGGGGCTGGGCCTGCGCGACCCACAGCGGGCGGCGGCGCTGCGCGGCGTACCGATGTCCACCGCCGCCACCTGCCGGCTCACCTGGGCGGCGCTTGTCGACGCCGGCCTGCGGGTCGACGCGCTGCCCACGCTGCGCGACGTGGACGACTGGGCCGACGCGCTGGCGGTGGCCCGGTCCACGCCCGGCGGCCGGTTCGCCCGCGCGGTGGCCGCGGCACGGCCGGCGGTGCTTGCCGGCGGTGCCCGGTGAGCGCGAGGAGTGAGCCGGGGTTGCGAGCCCCGCAGTCGCGAACGCAGACCGGCCCCGCGAGCGCGAGGAGCGAGCCGGGCTTGCGAGCCCCGGACGGCTTCGGTGGTGCGCTGCGGTGGCGGACCGGTGTGCACTGGCTGGTGCACGCCGACGGGGTCCGCCGGCGGCTGCCGGTGGAGCGGTGGCACGGCCCGGCGGAGGCGGCCACCGTCGCGGTGGTGGCCCGCTGCCACGGCCCGACGCTGGACCTGGGTTGCGGGCCGGGACGGGTCGCAGCGGCGTTGACCCGGGCCGGCGTCACCACAGTCGGGGTGGACGTCTGTGCGCGGGCGGTGGCGTTGACCAGGGCCCGGGGCGCGGTCGCGGTGCGGGCCGACCTGTTCGGGCCGCTGCCCGCGGAGGGCCGGTGGCGGCACGTGGTGCTGCTGGACGGCAACATCGGTATCGGCGGCGACCCGGCCCGGTTGCTGCGCCGGTGCCGGGAGTTGCTGCGCCCGGACGGCGCGGTGCTTGTGGAGTTGGACCCGCCCGGCAGCGGCGCCTGGCAGGGCGAGGCGCACGTGGTGTCCGGCCGGCGGCGGGGGCCCAGCTTCGGCTGGGCGCGGCTGGACACCCGGGCGGTGCACGGGCCGGCCGCCGCGGCCGGGCTGGCCGTGCGGGACCTGCACAAGGCGGGCGGCCGTTGGTTCGCCGAGCTGGCCGCCGCCTGAGCCAGCGGCGCCGGCCGGGCGGGAGCCGGCCTCGGACGGACGGCAACTGACACCGGCCGGGCGGAAAAACGGCTACGGCCGGGCAGCGGCCAGCAACTAACGTGCCCGCATGACCGCCACCCTGCACTTCCACGCCGACCCCGGTGAGTTCCTGGACGCCGCCGGCAACCACCTGGCCGCCGACCCGGTGCTCAACACCGTGGTCGCCTCCGTCGCGCACCGGATGGCGGCCCGCAGGGCCGACGGCATCGCACTGCCGGAGGACGACTGGTGGCTGGTGGTCCGGGACGCCTCCGGCGCGGTGGTGGGCGCGGGGATGCGGACCGCGCCGTTCCTGCTGCCGATGCCGGCGGAGGCGGCGGTCGCGCTGGCCCGGACCTGGCACGAGCGCGGCGAGATGGTGTCGGCGGTCAACGGCGCGCTGCCGGCGGCCCGTTACTGCGCCGCCGAGGTGGCGCGTCTGGGCGGCGGCCGGGTCGAGGTCGCCCAGCACACCCGGCTGCACGAACTGGACACACTCGTGCCGCCGACGCCGGCGCCGGGCGCGCTGGCGGTGGCCGGCGCGGACGACGTGGACCTGGTCACCGCCTGGTTCGACGCGTTCATGGCCGATGCCGACGAGCAGGCGGGACGCCCGCGCGGCGCCAGCGCCCACGCCACACCCGAGCGGGGCGAGTTGCTGCGTTGGATCCGCAGCGGCCGGATCTGGTTCTGGACCGACGGGGCGGGCCGTCCGGTGCATCTCACCGCCGCGAACGCGCCGGCGTTCGGCGTCGCCCGGGTGGGCCCGGTCTACACGCCGCCGGAGCACCGTGGGCGCGGGTGGGCCGGCAACGCGGTCGCCGAGGTCAGTCGCGGGCTGCGCGCCGAGGGCGTCCGGGTGTGCCTCTTCACCGACCAGGCGAACCCGGCCTCGAACCGGCTCTACGCCCGGCTGGGCTTCCGGCCGGTGGTGGACATGGCCAACCTGGTCGTCGTGCCCTGACCGGGCGACGGAACAGCCCGAGGCGGAGGGCTCAGTCGGTGCGGCCGAGCGCGGCCAGCCGGTGCGGGTCGGCGATCACGTCCACCGCGGCGATCCGCCCGCCGGTGACCGTGAACGCCATCACCGACAGCGGCCGGCCGCCGGCGCTGACGAGCACCCCGGCGGCGCCGTTGACGAGCACCGGCCGGGCGAACGGGAAGAGCCGGCCGAACGTGGTGGCCTGCGCGGCCACCTCACGCGCGCCGGTGAGCACGGTCGTGTGCCGGGCGCGGGCGGTCCCGCCGTCGGACCGCAGCACCACGTCCGGGTGCAGCACCTCGATCAGCGCGTCGAAGTCGCCGTCGCGGGCGGCGGTCAGGAAGGCGTCCACCACCGCCCGCTGGCGGGCCAGGTCCGGGTCGGGCGTGGGCGCCTGCCCGCGTACCCGGCGGCGGGCCCGGCTGGCGAGCTGCCGGGCCGCCGCCGGTGAGCGGTCGACGAGCGGGCCGATCTCGTCGAACGGCACCCCGAACATGTCGTGCAGCACGAACGCGAGCCGCTCGGTGGGGTTGAGCGTGTCCAGCACCACCAGCAGCGCGAGGCCCACCGAGTCGGCGAGCACCGCGGCGTGCGCGGGGTCCACGTCCGGCGTCGGCGTCTCGACCACCGGGTCGGGCAGGCGTACGTCGAGCGGGTCCTCCCGGCGGGCGGCGCGCGACCGCAGCGTGTTCAGGCTGACCCGGGCCACCACCGTGGTCAGCCAGGCGTCCAGGTTGTCGACCGCGTCGGCGTCGGTGCGGGCCAGCCGCAGCCAGGTCTCCTGCACGGCGTCCTCGGCCTCGGTCAGTGAGCCGAGCAGCCGGTAGGCCACCGCGCGCAGGCGGGGTCGCTCCCGCTCGAACCGTTCCACCAGCCAGGTGTGCCCGTCCATCGTGGCCTCCCTCTCCTCACCGTCCGACCCGCGGCCGGCGAGCGGTGTGACGGCGGGTGACGCCGATCACATTCGTCACACGGGCGGGGCGCCGCGGGTCGACCGGGTACGGCAACCGATCCCGGAGGACGACATGAACGCACCCATTCTGGTCACCGGCGGCACCGGTACGCTCGGCCGGCACGTCGTGCCGCTGCTGCGGGCGGCCGGCCACCCGGTCCGCGTGCTCAGCCGACGCGGCGGCCCGCCGGGTGACGGTGTCACCCACGTGACCGCCGACCTGACCACCGGTTCGGAGCTGGAACCTGCGCTGCACGGTGTGGCCACCGTGCTGCACCTGGCCGGCGGCGCGAAGGGCGACGACCGGGCCGCCGCGAACCTGGTCCACGCCGCGCGGCGGGCCGGGGTGACGCACCTGGCGCACATCTCGGTGACCGGCGTCGACCGGGTGCCGCTGGCCTGGCTGCGCGCCAAGCTCGACGCCGAGCGGGCCGTCGTCGACTCCGGCCTGCCGTGGACGGTGCTGCGGGCCGCGCAGGTCCACGACCTGGTGCTGACCATGCTGTCCGCGATGGCGAAGCTGCCGGTGGTGCCGGTCCCCGGCGGCCTGCGGCTGCAACCCGTCGACGCCGCCGAGGTGGCCGCGCGGCTGGTGGAACTGACGCTCGGCGCGCCGGCCGGGCTGGCGCCCGACCTGGCCGGGCCGGCCACGCTCGGCCTCGACGACCTGCTGGCCGGCTATCTGGCTGCCACCGGGCGGCGCCGGCTGCGGCTGCCGGTGCGCCTGCCCGGCAGGGCCGGACGGGCCTACCGCGACGGGGCGAACCTGGCCCGGCCGGGCGCGACCCGGGGCGTACGGACCTGGGACGACTTCCTGGCCGAGCGGCTGCCCCGGCCGGGCGGTCAGCTCACCAGCCGACCGAGCCGAGACTGACCGGGGTGAGGCGGCGCACCTGCGGTTCGATCCACTGCGCCGCGGTGACCAGCTTGACCAGCCGGTCGATCGTCTCCGGCGGGCCGGCCACGAAACTGCGCCGGTCCGCCGGGGTGCCGTACCTGTCGTCGAACGTGCCGCCGTCGAGCGCGCGCACGGCCATCCCGGCCTCGGCGGCCAGCAACATCCCGGCCGGCAGGTCGACCGCCTCGGGGTGGTAGCCGACGATGCCGTCGATGTCGCCCCGGGCCAGCATCACCCAGGACAGCAGCGGCGCCCACAGTTGCAGCACCCGGCGGGCGGTGCTGTCGAGGACGACCTTCAACGCCCGGGCGGTGCTGTCGTCCCGGCGTACCCCGTGCCCCTGGGTCCAGGCCAGCACCGGCGCGGCCGGCACCTCCCGGCGCGCGGCGCGCAGCGGTCGGCCCACCGCGTCGGCACCGTGCACGAACGCGCCCCGGCCACGCACCGCGGACCAGGTCCGGCCGGCGACCGGGTCGTGCACCACGCCGAGCACCGGTGAACCGTCCCGGCACAGGGCGATGCCCACCACGTAGGCCGGAAGCCCGATCGCCACGTTGTTGGTGCCGTCGAGCGGGTCCACGAGCCACGCCCAGGCGGTGTCCGGCGCGTACTCGCCACCCTCCTCGGCGATCACCCCGTGTGCCGGCCAGCGGGCCCGGATCCGGTCGACGATCAGCCGCTCGGCGGCCAGGTCGAGGTCGGTGACCAGGTCACCGGAGTCGTCCTTGGCCCGGGCGTGCACCTCCCCGCGCAGGCCCCCGCGCAGCAACCGGCCGGCCGCCCGGGCCGCCTGCACCGCGAACCGGTGCGCGTCGCGCAGGTCGGGTCCGCCTCTGTTCGGCTCCACGTCCATGGCTCCTCCAGCCAGTCAGCCCCGTGCCACAAGTCGCGCGATCTGCCGCGCCATCCGCGCGGTCTCCGCCGCGTCGCAGCGGTCCCGGCGTACGCGGTGGCTGCGCCCGTCCACCGCGCCGAGGCTCAGGTCGCACGCGCCGGGGGTGGTCCGGCCGAGCGCCACGGTCACCGCCGGCGCGCCGGGGGTGACCTCGGAGGTGTGGAACCCGCCGGCGCGCAGCGCGTACGAGGCGCCGGTCGTGTGCGTCTCCACGGTCGCGGTCATGGCGGTGACCAGCCGGTCGGTGGCCGCCACCTCGTCCACCTCGCCGAGGCTGTGCACCTCGTAGACGCGCCAGGACGGGTCGGCGGGCGCGTCGGTGACGTCGATCAGCTCGTTGCGGACCGAGCCGTGCAGCACGTGGCTGAGCAGGTCCCAGCTGTGCGAGTGCACGGCCGAGGTGGTGGGGCGCACCGGCGGCGGCTCGGCCGGCCAGGCGTGCACGCAGATCCCGTCCGGGCCGTCGCGCTCCACCGGCAGGCAGGTGAAACCGAGCGGGTGCCGGACCGCGCGCAGCGGCCGTCGCCCGTCGGCGACGTCGCCGAGCACCTCAAGCACCCAGCCGCGCAGCAACTCCGGCCGGGTGCCCCGGTCGATCTCCCGTGCCAGTTCGGCGTAGCTGGTCATGCGTACGGGTTCCTCGCCTGGAGGGCCTTGCGCACGACGTCGGCCACCTCCCGGTCGCCGAACGACCGGGGCAGCGTCAGCCCGAGCGCGGTGAACAGCCGGCGGACCTGCTCGACCGACGGCTCGTCGTCGAGCCTGACCTGGCCGGCCGACTCGACCGGCACCCGCCGGCTCTGCCGGCGGCTGTAGTCCAGCTCGATGTTGAACCGGTTGTAGTAGACCTCACCGCGGTCGATCCGCAGCGCCGGCGTCTGCGGGTTCTCCTGGGTGATGACCACGCAGGAGGACGAGAGGTCGTAGCGGAACGTGGTCATCTGGGCGGAGAGCCGGATGTCGACCGTGAGCAGGCCGGACCGTTGCAGGTGCCAGCAGGCGGCGAGCACCGTCGCGTACGACTCCTTGCGGGTGCGGTCGACCGTCCACGGCTCGACCGGTTTCGCCGACTCGCCCGACTCCAGGCTGCGCCGGAACCGCGCGTACCGCTCGCAGACCTCCTCGTCGGTCGGGTCGATGATCTCGACGGCGAGGGTGAGGGTGGCGTTGCGGCGGCGGGCGTGCTTCACGCACTCCGGCAGCGTGACCGCGCGGAGGTAGGTGCCAGTGCCGCCCTTGAAGTCCCACCTGTCGGTGTGCTGACGTGCCTCGTCGAGCGCCTGGCCGACCTCGCTGCCGTGCAGCACGCGCACCATCGACGAGCTGTGGATCGCCTCCCGGGCCCGGCTCAGGGTGCCCTCCGGGCCGGTCAGCTCCCGCATCGACGGCGCCAGGGCGGTGAGCCGCTCCCGGGTGTCCACGATGACCTGACGGACCTCCTGCTCGGCGGTGCGACGGCGCAGCCGGTCACGCAGCACCGCCTGCGCGAGCAGGGCGAGGACCAGCAGGATGGCGCTGTTGACCACGTCCTGGCCGACCGTGTTGGTCAGGCCGAGGACGGCCACCGTGACCGCCAGCACCAGACCGATGAACGCGTCGAGACTGCTGACGACCCAGCCGAGCAGGCGCGCCATGACATCCCCCGGTCCACGACAGAGCCTCCATGATAGCCCTTTGTCAATGCGTAATCACGCGCTGTTTCCGGGCGGTGGCGGCGCGGCGCGCCGCCGGGCCGCGCAGATCAGCGATCCGCCGAGCCCCGGGGCCGCCCGGGCCAGCCACCGCGAGGAGACCCACCGCCCGCCCGGCAGCCGCCAGCCGACCTCGTTGGAGCGCATCGCCAGCGGGGTGAACCCGGCCCGACGCAAGGCCCGACGCAGCAGCGACGCGGTGAACGGGCGGATGTGCAGCCACAGGTAGGGGTGCAGCGGGTCGACCTGGCGCGGTGCCCGCCCGGCGAGGAACGCCAACCGGTCCTGCGCCGGGGCCAGGTTCGGCGTGGTGAGCACCAGCAGGCCGTCCGGGGCCAGCACCCGGTGACACTCCCGCAGCAGCGCCAGCGGGTCGTAGACGTGCTCGATCAGCTCACCGGCGAGCAACCCGGCGAAGCTGCCCGCCCGGAACGGCAGCCCGCGGGTGGCGTCCAGGCAGACCGGCAGCGCCCGGCCGCCGGCCGCCCGCCGGGCCGTGCCCAGCGCCGTCTCGGCCATGTCGGCGAGCACGAGCGGGCCGGACAGCGCTGCCGGGTCGAGCATGGCGCGCGGCCCGCAGCCCAACTCCAGCACCGGCCCGCCGCCGGTCACCCCGTCGGCCACCAACCGGGCCGCGACGCCCCGGCGCACCCGGTGGTACGGGTCGTCGACGTACCCGTCGACCTGCGCGCCGTCGTGGTAGCTGCGGTGGTTGGCGTGCCGGCCGTGCGCCTGCGCGCGGTGCGCGGACGCCCCGGTCGGCGGCTCGGCCATCACACCTCCCACGGCGGTCGCCGGCCCCGTCGGCGGCGTCCGCCCCAAGCCTCGCACCATCACCGCCGCTGGCGTGCACACCACCCCGGGAGCACGCCGACGCGGCGGCCGGTCGTCCGGCCGCCGCGTCGATGGGGTACGTCAGATCGCCCGCGCCCAGTCCAGCCGGGAGCTGTCGTCGTACTCGTCGCCGGGGACCCACCACGGCTCGCCGAAGCCGCTGGTGGAGACGATGATGTTGCCGCCGTCGGGGTACTCGTTCTCCGGCGGGATGGACAGCGCGGCGCAGTAACGCCCGTCCGGGGAGAACACCGGCGACAGGTAGAACCGCGGTTCGTCGGTGAGCTGCTTCAGGCCGGTGCCGCCGAGCCGCACCGACGCCAGCGACTGGTTGTTGACCGGCAGGTCGGGATACCAGCGGGTGGTGCAGAACACCACGCGCTGGGAGTCGGGGGTGAACACCGGGCTGTTGATCCGCTCCCCCGCCTGCGGCGCGTAGAGCCGCCGCACGGTGCCGGTCGCCACCTCCAGCACGCGCAGCTGCAGGCCCTCGGACCGGCTGCGCCACTGCATGACGATCATCGAGCCGTCGCGGGACCAGTCCGGGTCCCGCATGGAGTGCCCCTGGACCAGCACCCGGGTGCCGCCGGTGGCCACGTCGACGGCGATCAGCGTGTCCTCCTGCGCCCCGGTGACCAGGGCGATCTCCTTCCCGTCCGGCGACCAGGTGGGAGCGCCGTAGAGGACGCCGGGCGGGTCGGCGAGCAGCGTGCGCCGCTGGCCGGTGACCCGGTCGTACACCGCGACGTAGGGCAGCAGCGTGCCGTCGCCCGACCAGGCCGTGTTCACCCAGGCCACGTACCGGCCGTCCGGTGACGCCTTGGCGTGGTTGCCGTCGTCGAGCAGCCCCCGTGGCGTGGTGCGGCCCGGGTCGACCTGGAGCACACCCCAGCCGACGCTCACCAGCCACGGCCCGTTCACCGCCTCGGCGGCGGCGGCGGACGTGGCGGCGACCAGCCCGCCGGCCAGCCCGGTCGCGGCGGCGGCGCCGGTAAGCGTGGCGGCGCGCAGCAGCGTACGACGATTCATTCCGGTCATGCGGTCTCCCCCGTGATAGGTGTCGCTTCACCCTCCTGACCGGACGATCGCGGCGGGATCGGATGAGTGGACCGTTCACCGTCGGCCACTCGGTCACCACAGGTGGTGAGCCGCACGCCGCCGGGTACCCTCGCCCCGGTGACCTCAGACGCGCTGCACCGGGCCCTGACCGAGCCGGGTGACCCGCCGCTGCTCCCGCTGCCCGGCGTGGCCGTCGAGCTGCTGGCCGCCCTGGACGCGCCGCCCCGGCTCGGCGCGCACCTGCGGCTGGTGCACGACGTCGCCTGGCACCTCACCGCCGCGTTCGCCGAGCGCTTCGGGGCGGTGCCGTTCGACCGGCAGGCGGTGCTGTTCGGCGCCGCCGTGCACGACCTCGGCAAGGTCGAGCATCCGGCCGAGCTGACCGGCCCCGGCTCGGCGCACGAGGAGGCCGGCTACCAGTTGCTGCTGCGCTTCGGCGTACCCGAGGAGCGGGCCCGTTTCGCCGCCACCCACGCCGCCTGGCACGCCCCCGGCGTGCAGTTGGAGGACCTGCTGGTCAGCCTCGCCGACAAGGTGTGGAAGGGCCGCCGGGTCACCGATTTGGAGCAGCTCGTGGTGGACCGGCTCGCCGGCATCACCGGGCAGGAGCCGTGGCAGACGTTCCTGGACCTCGACGACGTGCTCGCCGAACTGGCCGCCGGCGCCGACCACCGGCTGGCCTTCCAGGCCGAACACCCGGTGTACGGCTGAGTGCGCCTCAACCGAACCGATTGACTTTCGATAGGTTGCGAGCGATAGTCGATATATGGTGACTACTGAGCGCGCGGTAATGGCACTCCGCGCCTTCCTCGTCCTGCTGTTCGGCATCCTGCTGCTGTTCCAGACCATGTCGCTGCCCGGGCAGTTCGCGTACATGGCCCGGGAGAACCCGGACGACGCGCACCTGCGCTGGCCGGCGACCGCGGTGACCGTGTTCTGGGTGCTCTGCGTCCAGGTGGTGATCGTGTGCACCTGGCAGCTGCTCACCCTGGTCAAGCGGGACCGCATCTTCACCGAGGCGTCCCTGGCATGGGTCGACGGAATCGTCTGGGCCGTCGCCGCCGCCTGGGTGACGCTCCTCGGCGTCTTCCTCTGGGTGGGGTTCAACGCGAACGATCCCGGCCTGCCGCTGCTGCTCCTCCTGCTCACCACCGGGGTCACCGTGCTCGGCCTGCTGATGGTCGTGATGCGCGCGCTGCTGCGGCAGGCCACCACGCTGCGCACCGACATGGAAGCGGTGATCTGATGCCCATCGTCGTGCGCATCGACGTCGAGTTGGCCAAGCGCAAGATGAGCGTCGGTGAGTTCGCCGAACGCGTCGGGCTCACCCCGGCAAACGTCGCCGTGTTGAAGAACGGCCGCGCCAAGGCCGTTCGATTCAGCACCCTGGAGGCCATGTGCCGCGTCCTCGACTGCCAACCGGGTGACCTGCTCGAATGGGTCGACGACGAGGACGAGGACCGATGAGACCGCCCGGCAGGGCCGGCGCCCCCTCGACGCCGGCCCTGCCTCAGCCCTTCACGCAGACCACCTGCTTGAGGTGGGCGACCACCTCGACCAGATCCTCCTGCTGGGCCATCACCTCGGTGATGTCCTTGTAGGCGCCGGGGATCTCGTCGACCACCCCGGCGTCCTTGCGGCACTCCACGCCAGCCGTCTGCGCGGCCAGGTCAGCGGTGCTGTACGTCCGCTTCGCCTGCCCCCGCGACATCCGCCGCCCCGCGCCGTGCGACGCCGAGCAGTACGCGTCGACGTTCCCCCGCCCCCGCACGATGTACGAGCCGGTGCCCATCGAGCCCGGGATGATGCCCAGGTCGCCCGCGCCGGCCCGGATCGCGCCCTTCCGGGTCACCAGCACGTCCACCCCGTCATAGCGCTCCTCGGCCACGTAGTTGTGGTGGCACGAGATCGCCTCGTCGTAGCCGACCTGCGGGAACGCCTCCCGGACCACCTGGCCGAGCACGGCCAGCATGACCGCCCGGTTGCGCCGCGCGTACTCCTGCGCCCACCACAGGTCCCGCCGGTAGGCGTCCATCTCCGGCGTGCCGGCGAGGAACACCGCGAGATCACGGTCGGGCAGGTCGGTGTTGTGCGGCAGCCCGCGGGCCACCGCCATGTGCCGCTCGGCCAGCTCCTTGCCGATGTTGCGGGAGCCGGAGTGCAGCATCAACCAGACCCGACCGTCGTCCGGGCCACCCTGTTCGAGGCAGACCTCGATGAAGTGGTTGCCGCCGCCGAGCGTGCCGAGCTGCCGCTGCGCCCGTGTCTGGAGCTGCGCCACCCTCCGGTCGAGCGTGCCGAACCGCCGC
The DNA here is from genome assembly GCF_027497235.1 of Micromonospora sp. WMMD1128. Classification (NCBI taxonomy): domain Bacteria; kingdom Bacillati; phylum Actinomycetota; class Actinomycetes; order Micromonosporales; family Micromonosporaceae; genus Micromonospora; species Micromonospora sp. WMMD1128. Next base: position 2,811,178 of record NZ_CP114902.1, on the reverse strand, counting down.
CAGAAGTCGTCCCAGCCGGCCTGCTCCAGCCCGCGTACCCGGCGCGGGTCGACCGCGTCGTCGCGCATCGCGAAGCCCACCGGGATGGCGGCCTCGATCGCCGACCGCAGCGGCCCGAGGTCGTCGGGCAGGTCGGCGGCGGTGAGCGAGGTACGCACCGCGGACATGCCGCAACCGATGTCGACGCCCACCGCGGCCGGCGACACGGCCTGCCGCATGGCGATGACCGAGCCGACGGTCGCGCCCTTGCCGAAGTGCACGTCCGGCATCACCGCGACGCCCTGCACCCAGGGCAGCGCGCCGATGTTGCGCAGCTGCCGGGCCGCCTGCGCCTCGATCGCGTACGGGTCGGTCCAGACCCGGACCGGCGCCCGGGTACCGGCCAGCGGGGTGAAACCCATCGTCATCTCCTTGCTCGCGGGGCAGGCTTGTCAATGCGTCTATGTGTCTGTCAGGCTCGGGCGTCGGATCGAGCAGGAGGAGCCCGCATGCCCGCACTTCGTCGGATCGCCGCAGCCACGGTGCTGGCCGGGGCGGTGTCCGCAAGCGTCCTGGTCGGTGGCCCGGCCCAGGCCGCCGAAACCAGGTCCTACGTGGGTCTCGGGTTGAACAACAACTACTTCACCGCGCTCTACTACGCCACGAACGACGCGTGGGCCCAGGCCAGCGCGGACGGATTCGATCCGGCCACGCAGTGCAGCCCCGGCGGGAACTTCGCGACGCAGCCGTGGCCGGGCCTCTACCAGGTGCGGGCGCTCGTCAACTGCACCCGGTGACCGTGGATCGGACGCCGCGGCTTCGAACCTACGCGGTCGTTCGTCCGCCCGCCGATGGAAGCAACTCCCGGACGTCGTAGCGCCACGATCGGTCTCGGCGACGGCCGGCACCCGGTGTGGAGAGCAGGGCACCGGCGCGCGGCGCGGGCCGCTCGGCTCGGGTGCGATTCTGCTGCGACACGGTGGGCTCCCCCGGGTGGATCGGGCTGACGTTGCCCGATCACGGTACGGGCGCCGCAACGGAGACAGCAACGCGATATTCCCCAGCCCTGATCGCACCACGAAGCAGCGCGAGTTGCTCTCCGTACGCGTGGTGACACCTGCGGAAGCCGGATCGGGTGTACCGTCCGAAGTGGTAGCCCGACATCGGTCCCGCGGGCGTGCGCCCGCATCCGTGGAGATGAGGATCGCCGGTCATGCCACCCGTCATCGACGGTCGGTTCGGTGCCGAGCTGCGTCGGCTCCGCACGGCGGCGGGCCTCTCGCTGCGACAACTCGCCCCGCTCGTTCTGTCCAGCCGGGGGCACCTGCACGACTTGGAGACAGGGCGACGCCAGCCGACCGTCGACCTGGCCGGCCGTCTCGACGCGACGCTCGACACCAACGGCCTTCTGTCGAGCATGCTGCGTCCGGCACCTCCACCGGCCGATCCGGAAAGGTGGGCCTACGTCACCCGCTATCCTCGCCGGATCGATGCCGCCACGCTGCACGCGTTGGTCGATTCGCTCGCCGCACACCGCCGGCTCGAAGACAACCTGGGCGCCACGTCGCTGCTGCCGACGGTTCGCGCCCAACTGGACATGGTGAGCACGCTGGTGGCCGAGACCGCCGGCGCGCTCCGGTCGCAGGTCGTCGACGTCGCCGCGCAGTGGGCCCAGTTCGGCGGCTGGTTGTACGCCGCGAGCGACAGAGGCCGTCTCGCTGGCCGGTGGTACGGCGTCGCGCTGGAGTGGGGCACGGAAGCCGGAAACCCGGACATGACCGCCACCGTCCTGAGCATGCGTGGGCATCTGGCCTGGTCGGAACGCCGCGCGGAGGCGATGATCGACCTGTCCGCCGCAGCGGCCCGACAACCCGCGAGTCCCGGCGTACGGGCCATCGCGACGCAGCAGCAAGCCCGTGGTCACGCCCTCATCGGCGACACGAGCGCCGTCACGGATCTGCTCGACAGAGCCGTCGAACTGAGCCAGACGGCCAGCCAGGCACCCGACCGTGAACCGCCGTGGATCTACTTCCACTCGTCCGCCTATCTGGCCATGCAGCGTGGTCTCGCCTACCGGCTCCTCGGCTGGAATGCGGACGCGATCGAACACTTGCGGCGCGGGCTGACCGGGCTGCCGGCGGAGTCGTGCGGCGCGGCGTGGACCGGCCCCTACCTCCTGCGTCTCGCAGCGGCGCTCGCGGACACCGGCGACGTGGACGAGGCGTTCGCCATCTATGAACGGGCCGAGAGCCTCGGACGGGTCACCCGCACGACCGCCCTCGTCGATCAGGCTGAGGCCGCCGTCCGCGCATTGTCCGCACGTCGGTAGCGGACGCGTTGGTTCTCGACCGTCGTCGCTCAATCGCTGGATGCTGACCTCATGGCCGGCTTGTCGGAAGAGCGCCACTTCCACCACAAACCGCGTCCATCGTCGAGGGTGACGGTGACGGTCCTTCACGAACCCGCCGACACCCTCCAACAACGGAGGTGGGTATGCGCAAGCGTGGTGACAAGCCGACGGTGAGCCGGGGCGAGCAGATTCAGGAGGCCGAGCGGGAGGCGGCGCGACAACGGCTCCTCGCGCAGGCCGAGGCGGACCGGATACCGGTCGAGGAGACGACCACCGCGGTGCCCGACCGGCGGCGTCGTGACCAGCGGTGAGGTGCCGGTCGGCCGGCGGGTCGCACAGTGGCGGATCCGGCGTCGGATGACCCAGCAGATGCTCGCCGACCGGCTGGGCAAGTCGAAGAGCTGGGTCGACAAGGTCGAGCGTGGTGTGCGTAGCCTCGATCGGTTCTCCGTCATCCAGGACGTGGCCAGGGTGCTGCGGGTGGAACCGGCGACGCTTGTGGGTCGGGAGTCGCGGCCGGCGGGCAGCGTCGACGTCGAGGGCGTGGAGGGCCTGCGGGCCGCGCTGGCGCGCTACGACCTGCCGCGGGCCGCGACCGGATCCGCGGCGCCGACGCCCGACCTGGGTCGGCGGGTGGAGCACGCGTGGTCGGCGTACCAGCACGCACGTCATGCGCAGGTGATGCGGCTGGTGCCCGACCTGCTCGACGCCGCGCGACGCGCGCACGCCGCCGGTGGCGGGCACGGCACGACCGGTCTGCTGGTGCGGGTCTACCGGATCACGGCGTCGGTGCTGGTGAAGCTGGGCGAGCCGGACGTGGCGTGGCTGGCGGCCGACCGGGCCGTGGCGGTGGCCGCCGGTGACCCGGGATGGACCGCGGTCGCGGCGGTGCCGCTGGGCCAGGCGCTACGGGCCACGGGGCGCGGGCGGTTGGCGACGATGGTGACGATCGCCGCCGCGAACCGGATCGCCGCGGCGCACGACCGGTCGTCGGCGGGGCCGACGCTCGGCGGGACACTCTGGGTCGAGGCGGCTCTCGCGGCAGCGTCCTGCGGCGACGCGCACAGCGCCGCGGAGTGGCTCGGGCTGGCCGCCGAGATCGCCGGGCGGGTCGACGACCGCCACGACCCGCACCTCGGTGGGTTCGGGCCGGCGACCGTGCAGGTGGCGCACGTGGCGGCGGCGGTCGAACTCGGTGACGGCGGCGAGGCGGTCGCCCGGCACGAGGCGGTCATCGGGACGGACGGCTGGCGGCGGTTGCCCGTCGAGCACCGGGCCGCGCACCTGGTCGACGCCGCGCGGGCGTACCTCCAGATCGGTGACCTGCTCCGGGCGGGCCGCGCCCTGACCGAGGCCGACCGGATCGCGCCCGACGAGATCCGGATGCGACCGCTGGCGCGTACCGTGATCGGCGAGGTGGCGCGCGGCGGCCCGGCACCGGCCGGCGTGTCGCACCTGACGACGGCGATCGGCCTCACCCGGCGGGCCGGTCAGGCGTGACCGGCGCCGGCTTCGTGCGTGGTCGCCCGGGCGACCACGGATGCTCGGCGACCCTAGCCGGCCTGGGCGACCGGGTGGCGCTTCATCTGCTCCATGAACGGGAACCGCGCGGTGAGCTCGGCGAGCGTGGCGCCGGCCCGCCAGGCGTCGGCCACCTGCGCGACCTGGAGCAGGTCGGTGGCGTCGCCGCGGGCCTGGACCTCGCCGTCGATCCGCAGGTCGATCATGAAGTAGCGGGCCTGGGCGCCGAGGCTGACGCAGACCACCCCCCGGCCGGAGGTCAACTCGGCGCAGGTGAACCGGCTGCGGCCCTGCTCGGGAGCGCTGACCTGGCCGACGTCGAGCCGGTGCGCGGTCGCGGTCCGCGCGAGCGCGGGGGCCAGGCCGCCGGGCTCGACCAGATCCGGGTAGAGGCGCACACCCAGTGCCGCCGAGACGTCGCTCATGCCTGACTCCCACTTCCTCGTGACAGAGACCAGCAGCGCGCAGGTTACGAACACGTTTCCGGCACGCAAGGCCATCCTGACCCGCCGGGACGGCCCGCGGCAATAGGAACGGTGCATCCGGCCTCCATCGGGACCGGGGGTACGCTGCCGGCTCATGGCCCGGATCCGCTGTGACTTCTTCTCCCAGGCGCTCGGCATGGGCACCTCGATGACCGTGCTGCTGCCCGACCGCGGCACGGCCGGGATCGGCATGGCCGGGGCTGTCGGTGACGGCGAACCGCCGGTGCTCTACCTGCTGCACGGCCTGACCGACGACGACACGGCGTGGACCCGGCGCTCGTCGATCGAACGCTACGTCGCCCCGCTCGGCCTGGCCGTGGTGATGCCGCAGGTGCAGCGGAGCTTCTACCGCGACGAGGAGCACGGCAACAAATACTGGACGTTCCTCAGCGAGGAACTGCCCGAGGTGTGCCGGTCGTTCTTCCGCCTGTCGACCCGCCGGGAGGACACGTTCGTCGCCGGTCTGTCGATGGGCGGCTACGGCGCGATGAAGTGGGCGCTGCGCCACCCCGACCGGTTCGCCGCGGCGGCCAGCCTCTCCGGCGCGCTCGACGTGGTGCGTCGACGTCACCACCCGACCAGCCCGCTCGACCCGGCGGTCTGGCACACCGTCTGGGGCGACCGCACCCCGCCCGACGAGGACGACACCGTGGTGCTGCTGGAACGGGCCGGCGACGACCTGCCGGCGCTCTACGTCGCGTGCGGCACCGAGGACTTCCTCCACGACGACAACGTCCTGTTCGTCGACACCGCGCGGCGGCTCGGTCGGCCGGTCACCGTCGACTTCGGTCCGGGCGACCACGACTGGGCGTACTGGGACGCGCGTATCGCCGACGTGTTGGCCTGGCTGCCGCTGCGGGTGTAAGGCGGGGGCCCCGCTTAACGCATCCGGTATAGGCGGGGGCCCCGCTTAACACCCCTCAACGGGTGAGCGCCACCTTGAGCGCGCCGGTCTCGGCCGGCCGGGCGAACACGTCGTACGCCTCGATGATCCGGTCCAGCGTGTACCGGTGGGTCACCATGTGCGCGGTGTCGAGCTGGCCGGCGACCAGCATGTCCAGCAGCTTCGGCGTGGTGCGGGTGTCCACCAGGCCGGTGGTGATGGTGACGTCGCGGATCCAGAGCCGCTCCAGGTGCAGCGTCGCCGGGGCGCCGTGCACGCCGACGTTCGCGACCCGGCCGCCGGGGCGGACCAGCGTGGCGCACAGTTCGAAGGTGGCCGGCACGCCGACCGCCTCGATCGCCACGTCCGCGCCGAGCCCGCCGGTGATCGAGCGGACCGCTTCGAGCGGGTCGTCGTCGGCGAGCACGGTCAGGTCGGCACCGAATCGCTTCGCCGCATCGAGCCGGCTCTGCGCCTTGTCCACGGCGACCACGTGGGTCGGCGAGAAGAGCCGGGCGGTCTGGATCGCGGCCAGGCCGATCGGGCCGGCGCCGACCACCACGACGGTGTCGCCGGGGCGCACCCCGCCGTTGAGCACGCCGACCTCGTACGCGGTGGGCAGGATGTCGGCCAGCAGCACGGCCGCCTCGTCGGAGACGCTCTCCGGCAGGCGGTACGTGGACAGGTCGGCGAACGGGATCCGGGCGTACTCGGCCTGCACGCCGTCGACGGTGTGCCCGAGAATCCATCCGCCGCCGCCGAGGCACTGCCCGTACACGCCGTCCCGGCAGTAACGGCACACGCCGCACGCGGAGATGCAGGAGGCGAGGACCCGATCGCCCGGGACGAGGTTGGCGACCCCGTCACCGACCGCCACGACCGTGCCGACCGCCTCGTGGCCGAGCACCCGGCCCGGCTGGACCTCGGGCACGTCCCCGCCGAGGATGTGCAGATCGGTCCCGCAGATGGTGGCCGCGTCGACCCGGACAATCGCGTCCCGGGGGCCGGCGATGGTGGGATCCGCGATCTCGGACCAGGACTTCTCGCCCGGACCGCCGTACACGAGAGCCTTCATGGCTCCTCCTCACGCCGTTTGTCAACCCCCACGCTTCTCGCCGGAGCGGGCGGGTGGCAGGGCCGGAGGACCCGGCGCGCGGGACCTCGGTCCCACGCGTCCATGATCGACATGTTAAAAGGGGGCCCCTCTTCTACCGCAGGCGTTAACCGGGGCCCCCGCCTTACACCCCGACGGTGCCGTCGAGGGCCTCGCGGAGGAGGTCGGCGTGGCCGTTGTGCCGGGCGTACTCGTGCAGCATGTGCACCATCACCAGGCGCAGCGAGACGTCCTCGCCCCAGCGGGCCTGGTGGCCGGTCACGTCGAGCGACTCGGCCGCCCGCTCGATCCGCCGGGCGTGCTCGACCTCCCGTCGCCACGCCTCGAACGCCTCCGCGCGGTCGGCGTCGGCCGCGTCGTACGCGGCCTGGAAGTCACCGGTGTCGGACCAGACCAGCGGGATGTCCTCGGCGTTGATGACGCGCCGGAACCAGGTGCGTTCCACCTCCGCCATGTGCCGGACCAGGCCGAGCAGGGACAGCGTCGACGGCGGCGAGGACTGCCGGCGCAACTGCTCGTCGGTCAGGCCCTCGCACTTGAGGGCCAGCGTGGCCCGGTGGAAGTCGAGGAACGCGCGCAGCGTCTCCCGCTCGCCGGCCAGCAGCGGCGGGCCGATCCGTTCGGTCTCCACAGGCATCCTTCCGCGCGGGTGTCGGTCACCGGGCGCCCGACACCCGCGCGGGGTGGCGGTCACCTGCCGTCCGACCGGTGTGGATCATGAGGTTACCCCCGTCACCGCAACGACGAGCGGGCCACCGGGAAGTCGAACCAGGTGTCCGGGTACGGCTCGTCCACGTACCGGTAGTGCCACCACTCGCGCGGGTAGTTCTCGAACCCCTCCCCGGTCATCAACTCCCGGAGCAGCTCGCGGTTCGCGCGGGCGGCGCCGATGACCCGTACGTCGGCGGTGTGCGCCCGGGGATCGAAGCAGTCGAAGCCGGTGCCCATGTCGACCGAGTCGTCGGCGAAACGGTCGCCGGCCGGGGCGGTGCAGGGCCGCAGGGGCTGGCCGGGGGTGTAGTCGGGTTGCCCGGGGGTGGGCACCGGGACGAGCGTCAGGTCGAGCGTGCTGGCCCGGCTGTGCGCCGTGGGCGCGCCGAGGTAGCCGTCGGCGAAGAGCCGGTCCTTCGGCAGGTCGGGATAGAACTCCGCCTTCATCTGCTGCTCGTCGGGGCGCTTCGCCCAGGCGACGAACTCGTCCACCGCCCGCTGTGGGCGGTAGCAGTCGTACACCTTCAGGCTGCGGCCCCGGGCGAGCGCGGCGGCCTGCACCCGGTGCAGCGCCTCGGCGGCCCGACGGGTGAGCAGGCAGAGCGGCTCCGGGTAGCCGTCGATCGGCCGGCCGACGAAGTTGTGCGCGGTGGCGTACCTGATGTCGGTGCGGATGCTCGGGTCGACGGTGGCCAGGTCGACGACGTCCGCCGGGGCGCGGGGGCCGGTCGGGGTCGGCGTGGGCGCCGGTCGCGGCGCCGGTCGCTGGCAGGCGGCGGCGAGGGCCGCGACCACCACGACCAGGACCGCTGCCGTACGTCTGCGCACCCTGCCGTGTCTACCACGGGGTGAGGCGGGGGCCCTTGTTAACAGACGTCTGTTAACAAGGGCCCCCGCCTTACACCTCCAGCGTCGCGCGGAGGAAGTCGACCGCGGCGGCGTCATCGTCGATGCCGCCCGCCTCGTGGCCGTTGAACCGCCACACCGTCAGGTCTTTCTCCCCGCGATAGTCGTGGTAGGCGGCGTAGACCGTGGACGGCGGGACGATCTCGTCCATCAACGCGACGGAGAATCGGGCCGGCACGGCGGCGCGCCGGGCGAAGGCGACGCCGTCGACGTAGGAGAGCGTGCGCAGGACCTGTTCCTCCCGGTCCCGGTGCACGGCCAGGTAGTCCCGGATCTCCCGGAACGGGGCCGCGTCGGTGATCGTCACGGCGCGCGGGATGTCGCAGAGGAACGGCACGTGCACCACCGCCGCCCGTACCTGCGTCGCCAGCGCGGCGGCGGCGAGCGCGGCGGCGCCACCCTGGCTGTGGCCGAGCACGGCGACCCGGGCCGGGTCGACGGCCGGCAGCTCGCGGACGGCGTCGACGGCCCGGACGGCGTCGGTGAGGAAACGCCGGTAGTAGTAGCGGCGCGGTTCCTCCACGCCCCGGGTGGCCATCCCGGGGGCCTGCGGCCCGGCCGCCGCGATGTCGGGCGTGTCGCCGCGGCTCCATCCCGAGCCCTGGCCACGGGTGTCCATCTGGAGGTGGGCGAAACCGGCGGCCGACCAGAGCAGGTTCTCCAGCGGGTGGCCGCGTCCGCCGCCGTAGCCCACGTACTGCACGACGGTCGGCAGCGGCTCGGACGCGCCGCGGGGCACCCGTAGCCAGGCCCGGACCGGCTGGCCGGCGAACCCGGGGAACGTCACGTCGAAGACGTCCACCCCGGTCAACGGGGTGGACAGCGGGGTCGCCGCCACCGGGTCGCCGCAGGAGCGCGCCTCGGCCAGCGTCTCGGCCCAGAAGTCGTCGAAATCCGGCGGTTCTTGCAGGTCGCTGCGGTGCTGGCGGAGTTCCGCCTCGGACAGGTCGGTGAACACGCCTGGAGGTTCCTCGTCGGTCGGCGGCGGCACGTCGACGCGGGGCGGTCGACGCATTTCCGGAAGGTTTCCGCAACTTGTGCGAACGCTAGGACCGGGTCGATCTGTCGTCAAGCCCTCGCCGTACGGCAAGATGTCGGTGGGGCGGGACGGCTTTCCGGTCGGTTCCGGCTGCCGGCGAAGGGAACACGGGTGAGCGGGGACGACGAGCGCAGGGTGACCATCACCGCGATCGCACGGGAGGCGGGCGTCTCCGTGCCTACCGTGTCGCGGGTCCTCAACGGGCGGTCCGACGTCGCCCCGGACACCCGGGAACGGGTCGAGGAGCTGCTGCGGCACCACGGCTACCGGCGTCGGGGCAGCCGCACGGTGCGCCGGGCGGACCTGGTCGACCTCGTCTTCAACGACCTGGACAGCCCCTGGGCGGTGGAGATCATCCGTGGGGTGGAGGACGTCGGCCATGCCGCCGGGGTGGGTGTGGTCGTCTCGGCCGTCCACCGCGAGTCCAGCTCGACCCGGCAGTGGCTGCACAACCTGCGCGCCCGCGCCTCCGACGGCGTGATCGTGGTGACCTCGCACCTGAGTCCGGCGGTGCAGGCGCAACTGCGCCGGCTCAACGTGCCGGTGGTGGTGGTCGACCCGGACGCCGGGGTGGCCGGGACGGACGTGCCGGCGATCGGCGCCACCAACTGGACCGGCGGCCTGTCCGCCACCGAGCACCTGCTGAAGCTGGGGCACCAGCGGATCGGCTTCGTCGCCGGCCCGCCGCACCTGCTGTGCAGCCGGGCCCGGCTGGACGGCTACCGGGCCGCGCTGGCCGCCGCCGGCGTGCCGGCCGACGACCGGCTGGTCCACCCCGGCGACTTCTACCACGCCGCCGGCTACACGGCCGGCAGCGCGCTGCTCGACCTCGACGACCCGCCCACCGCCATCTTCGCGGCAAGCGACCAGATGGCGTTCGGGGTCTACGAGGCGGTACGCCGGCGCGGCCTGCGGGTCGCGGACGACGTCTCCGTGGTCGGCTTCGACGACCTGCCGGAGGCCCGGTGGGCCTCGCCGCCGCTGACCACGGTGCGCCAGCCGCTCGTGGAGATGGGGCGGCTCGCCGCCCGTACCGTGTTGCGCCTGGCGCAGGGCGAGGAGATCGAGTCGCCTCGGATCGAGTTGGCCACCGAGTTGGTGGTGCGGGACAGCACCGCGGGCCCGACCGGCGGCTAGCCCGGACCGGGCGTTTCAGTCACCTTCCGGAATTTTCGCCCCCCGCAGGACGGTGCCTGTCGACGCCACCGCCGCGGCGTGCCGGCGACGGCGCGCCAACAGCACCACTCCCCCGGCCACCAGCACCGCGCCCACCGCGATCGACAGGCCCGTGCCCGGCCGCTTGGCGGGGGCCGCCGCGCCGCCACCCAGGTCGGCGTGCCCGGCCAGGGCCGACGCCGCCCCGGCCGGGGGCGCCGCGGACCGGTCCAGCTCACCGGGTTCCACCAGCCGCCCGACCGCCGCGTCCCGGGGCAGCCCGAACCCCCAGTCCAGCAGCGCCGCGCCCTGCTGCCACCCGCGTTGGGTGGGGATCTCCGCGCCGAGCAGCGTCACCACCAGCCGGCGCCCACCGCGCTCCGCCGCGCCGACGTACGTGTGCCGGGCCACGTCGGTGAAGCCGGTCTTGCCGCCGATCGCGCCCGGGTAGTGGTCCAGCAGCATGTTGTCGTTCTGGATCTGGAAGGCCCGCTCCCGCAGCGCCGGCTGGGCGGGCACCTGCGCGGTGCGGGTGGCGGTGTAGCGGCGGAACGCCGGATCGGCGAAGCACGCGCGGGCGATCAACGCCAGGTCGTACGCGCTTGTGAACTGCCCGGGACCGTCCAGGCCGGACGGGGTGACCGCGTGCGTCTGCCGGGCGCCGAGCCGGTGGGCCTCGGCGTTCATCGCCCGGATCCCCCCGGCCAGCCCGTCCGGGCCGCCGCCGAGCCGGGCCAGCGCGTTGGCCGCCTCGTTGCCCGACTTCAGCAGCAGGCCCAGCCAGATCGTCTCGATCCGGTAGTGCCCGCCCTCGGCCAGCCCGACCGCGGAGCTGCCCGGCTCGATCGCCAGGTCCCCGGCGGTCATGGTGACCTCCCGGTTCGGGTCCAGCCGGGGCAGCATGGTGGCGGCCAGCAGCAGCTTCTGCACGCTGGCCGGGGCCGCGTACTCGTGCGGGCCACAGCCGCCGAGCACCGCACCGGTGTCCAGGTCCGCCACCAGCCACGAGATCGCGGTCACCGGCGGCGGCGCGGTCGCCACCGGCGGGACGACGAGACCGGCGGTGTCCAGCGCGGCGCCGCCGACCGATCGGGCGGCCGGATCGGGCGACGGCGGGGCCTGCGGCGGGCGGGTCGCCGGGGCCGGCACGTTCGGGCACGGCGGCGCCCCGCCGGGCAGCCGGCGGGCCGGCGCGGCGGCCCGCGCCGCCACGGCGGGCGTCACCGGCGTCGACAGGGGCAGGAGCAGGGCGGCGGCCAGCGCCACGGACGGTCCCCAGGTCCTCATGACCCGCACGCTAGCCACGCCGACCCGAACGGGTCGCCGGCTCGGGGATTCGCGTCCCGACCGCGGTGTCGCGGGGTACGATGCCCCACTCCCCTGGTCAGCGCGCGACGAGCCGGTGGGTGGCGAGCGGCCCGACGCGCCACCCGCGCCGGCGGCACTCCGCGAGCAGGCCGGGCAGGGCGGCGAGCGCGGCCCGCCAGGCGCCCGGAGCGGCGGCGCAGGAGGAGTCGTGCAGCAGGACCGTGCCGCCGCCGTGCAGCCCGGCCAGCACGCGGCGCGAGACGGTGTCGGCGGTCGCCGTAGCGGTCCAGTCCCGCCCCCAGCAGCTCCACAGCACCGGACGCAGACGCAGCCGGCGGGCGGCCACCAGCGTCGCGCCGGTGAGTACCCCGTACGGCGGGCGCAGGAACGCCGGCGGCCGGCCGGTCACGTCGGCGACCAGGTCGTACGCCCGGGTCAGGTCACGGACGGTGCCGATCGGCCCGCGCCGCAGCAGATTGTCGTGCCTCCACCCGTGCAGGGCCACATCGTGGCCGGCGGCGACCAGCCGGCGGCCCAGGTCCGGCCGGCGGCGCAGCATCACGCCGAGCACGAAGAACGTGGCCCGGACGCGGTGCTCCGCGAGCATGTCCAGGAAGTACGGCGTCGACTCCGGGTCCGGGCCGTCGTCGAAGGTCAGCGCGACCCGATCGGGCGATCCGAGGCCGTGCAGGCCGGGCAGCAGCCGCCGGCGCAGGGCCGGCAGCGCGGTCACCGCCGGCGCCGCCTGGACCACCGGCAGCGCCACCGCCGCGGCCCGGGCGAGGGTGGCGGCCCTCACCGCAGGCCGCCCGAGGACTGGAGCAGCGCGGCGACGACGGCCACCGCGTCACCGACCGGGTCGAGCAACGGCCGTCGCCCCCGGTCGGCCGGTCCGGCGGGGGCGGCCGACCGGGCGGCCTCGGCGACCAACCCCGCCGGATCCTCGGGCGTCGCGCCGCCGCGCGCTCCCGCCGGATCCTCGGGCGTCGCGCCGCCGCGCGCTCCCGCCGGATCCTCGGGCGTCGGGCCGCCGCGCGTCGGGGCGGGCCGGCCGGCGCCGACCACCGCCGCGAGCACCGGTCCGAGCTGTTCGGGCGTGCTGGCCCAGCGCGTGAGGCCGGAGCGGGCCAGGATCGCGGCGTTCGCCCGGCCGTGCCCGGGAATGGGACGGTAGGTGACCACCGGTACGCCGGCCGCGAGCGCCTCCTGGCAGGTGAGCCCGCCGGCGTTCTCCACCACCACGTCGACGGCCCGCATCAGCGACGGCATGTCGTCCACCCACCCCAGCACGTGTCGACCGGCGCCGCTCAGGCGCCGGCGCAGCGCCCGGTTCCGTCCGCAGACCACCACCGGCCGGACCCCGGTCGATTCGACCTCCGCGGTCGTGGCCGCCACCTCGCCGGCGCCCCACGAGCCGGCCACGATCAGGGCGAACACGCCGTCCGCCGGCAGGCCGAAGCGCTGTCGGGCCTGCCACCGGTCGAGGCCGCCCGCGCCGGCGAACGCCCTCGACACCAACGGGTGGACCACCGCGACGTCACCCCCGCAGTCGTGTCGCAGCTCGGCGTGGCGCACCGTGCAGTACACGTCGACTCCCGGTGCGAGCCAGGTCGGATGCACCACCAGATCGGTCACGTAGGTGAGGACCGGGACGCCGAGCCACCCGCGACGCCGCAGCGGCCCGAGGATCTGGTTGGCGAACGGGTAGGTGGTCACCACCGCCCTCGTGTCCGGGGGGATGCGGCGGCGGATCCGGGCCCGGAACGGGCGTGTCAGCAATCGGATGGCCCGCACCGAGGTACGGGACCGGCTGGTGAGCCGGAAGAGCAGGTGGTAGCCCCAGGGGAACCTGTTCAGCACCCCCCGGTAGGTTTCGCGCACCACGCGGTGCACCGGGGCGGGCAGGAGGTGGAGGAGGTTCAGCCGGTCCACCTCGAAGCCCCGGCCGCGCAGCCGCTCCGCCAGCTCGTCGGCGGCCCGGTCGTGTCCGGCGCCGATGTCCGCGGAGACCACCACGATGCGTCCCGGGTGCGCCATGCGCGGCGCATACCCACCCCGGGGGCGTCCACGCGGGCGGGCCCCGATCGGTGACCGGACCGTGCGCCGGACCCAGGGCCGGTCAGGCGCGGCCACGGCCCGGACCGTGCGCCGGGCCGAGGGCCGGTCAGGCGCGGCGACGGCCGGGCCGGCGGGACCGGCCCCGCCGGGCGGCGAGCACCGCCACCACGCCGCCGACGGCGAGGGCCAGGAGCCCGGCGGCGGGCACGATGAGTTGCCAGTCCCCGTCGGCCATCCGGCGCAGCGCGGTCCCGGCCGGGCCCCGCCACGGCTCGGTCGTGGGGTGGGGGGTGGCGGCGGCCGGGGCGGCCTTCTCCGCCGGCCCCGGCGTCGCGGCCTCCAGCTCGCCCGGTGCGACGAGCCGGCCGACGGAGGCGTCCCGGGGCAGCCCGAACCCCCAGTCGAGCAGCTGCGCGCCCTGCTGCCAGCCGCGTACCGGCCGGGCCTCGGCGCCGAGCAGCGTGACCACCAGCCGCCGGCCGCCACGCTGGGCGGCGCCGACGTAGCTGTGCCGGGCCAGCTCGGTGAAACCGGTCTTGCCGCCGAGCGCCCCCGGATAGCGGTAGATCAACTGGTTCTCGTTCTGGATCTGGAACCCGCCCTTCTTCAGCGCCGGCTGGGCCGGGATCTGGGTCCGCTCGGTCAACGCGTAGCGGCCGAACGTCGGGTCGGCGAAACAGGCCCGGGCGATCAGTGCCAGGTCGTACGCGCTGGTGAACTGCCCCGGACCGTCCAGCCCGGAGGGGGTGACGGCCCGGGTCTGCAACGCGCCCAGCCGACGGGCCTCGGCGTTCATCTCGGCCACCCCGGCCCGGGCGCTGCCGGCGCCCAGCCGGGCCAGCATGTTCGCCGCGTCGTTACCGGACTGGAGCAGCAGGCCCAGCCAGAGCGTCTCGACCGGGTAGCGCCCGCCGACCAGCAGCCCCACGGCCGAGCTGCCCGGTTCGATGTCCAGGTCGGCGCGGGTGGCGACGGCCACCTGCTTCGGGTCGAGCCGACCCAGCATGGTGGCGGCCAGCAGCAGCTTCTGCGTGCTCGCCGGCGTGCCGTACGCGTGCGGGCCGCATCCACCGAGCACGGCGCCGCTGTCCAGGTCGGCGACCAGCCAACTGGTGGCGGTGACCGCCGGCGGCGCCGGACTGCCCGGCGGGGTGACCAGGCCCGGCCCGGCCAGTGCCGCACCGCCCACGACCTGCTGCTCCGGCACCGACGCCGGCGGGATGGGGCGCGGTGGTCGGGACACCTTCGGGGCGGGTAGGCGCGGGCAGGGGGCCGTGGCCGCGGGGGCCGTGGCCGCCGGAGCAGGCGCCGCACTCGCCGCCGGAGCAGGCGCCGCACTCGCCGCCGGAGCGGGCGCAGCCGGAGCGGGCGCCGCGGCGACGAGCAGGGTGACGGCGGGGACGGCGGCCAGGACCCGAGCTCTCACGAAGAGGCACCTTACCGAGCGCGGCCTCCGGGCCGGCGCCTCACCGGGCCGGTGACGCTGCGCCGACACGCCGGCCCCGCGCCGTGGCCGGGCGAGCGGCGTCAGCGGACCCCGCGCAGCCACCACCGCTGCCACGGCGTCTCCACCGCACGCGGGTGGTAGTGGGCGCGCACCCACGCCACCGCCCGGCCGGGGTCGAGCCCGTCCAGGACGGCCAGGGCGGCGAGCGCGGTGCCGGTCCGCCCGACGCCGCCGCGGCAGGCCGCCTCGACCCGCTGGCCCGCGTACGCGCGCCGCCACGCCTCGCGCAGCGCGTCGAGGGCGTCGGCCCGTTCCAGCGGCACCCAGAAGTCGGGCCAGCGGATCCGCCGGGCCGGCCAGGCCGGGTCGGGTGCGGGTGCCAGCACCAGCGCGAAGTCGGCGGGCGAGGCCGGTGCGGCGATCCGACGCCCCCGCACGGTGGCGCCGCCGGGCAGCGTGAGCAGACCGGTCGGGTCCGTCCACGGTGTCGTCGTGTCCACCTCGCCATTCTGGCGCGTACCCCGGACACGCGGGTGCCCGCCGGACCTTCGTCCGGCGGGCACCTCACGGCTCGCCCGGGGTTCGCCCCGGGGCGCCTCGGTCAGCCGAGGCGGCGGCGACGCCAGGCCAGCGAGCCCAGCAGCAGCACCGCGCCGGCCGCGGCCAGGCCGCCACCGAGCTTCAGCGGCGTACCGATGTCGCCGCCCGTGACGGGCAGGTGCCCGCCGTGGTGCGGCGGACGCGGCTTGTGGGTCGGCCGGACCGGAAGGACCGTGCCGGTCGTGCTGGCGGTCCGGCCCGTCGTCTGACCGGTGGCGGTGAAGGTGTAGCGGCCGACGCGGGTCGGCCGGTACGTGACGCGGAAGCTGCCGTTCGCGTCGGCCTGCACGGTGAAGTGCGTCGGCGCCGGCTGCGGCGCGGCACGGTTCGGCGTGTACGCCACCGCGGCCATCGCCACCGTGCTGCCGTCGCTGCGCCGCGCGGTCCCCTCGGCCGGCGCGGCGGCCGGCAGTCCGGTGATGGCGACGTCGATCGACACCGTCTCGTTCGGCCCGAAGCCCGTGCCGACCAGGGTGAAGGTCTCGCCGAGGAAGATGGTCGGGTCGACCAGGGTCAGTGACGGCTGTGCGGGCGGGTAGACCGGTGGCTGCGGCTGTGCCGCCCCGGCCGCGGTCGGCGCAGCCGCGACGGCCAGGCCCACCGTGAGCGCCATGATGATGCGGGATAGCCGCATGATGGTTTCCCTCCTACTGTTCACATCTGGGTGCGTTGACTATCTGGGTGGTCCACGGGGTGACGGTGGGAGTGAGCACCAGCTCGGCCGTGCCCGAGCCGTTCTGGCCGGTGAGCAGCGTGACGTCGAGCGCCCGGGTCTGCCCCGGCCCCACCTCCACGTTCGCGAGCGCGACCTGGCGGCGGCCGTCGGTTCCGCTGCCCATCGCGATGTCCTTGCCGTCCAGCCGGCCGGTCAGGATCGCGCCTCCGCTCGGCGTGTGTACCGAGACGAAGGTCCGGGCGGTGTACTTGTCGCCGGACAGGGCGAGCCCCGTGACCGACTTGGTCAGGCCCGACCGCGGGGCGGTGGAGCGCACCGTGACCCGCAACCGCTGTTCGCGGCGTCCGTCCGGCTGGCATTCGCCGACCGTCAGGGTGGCCGAGAACCTGAGGTAGTAGCCGAGCTTCGCGCCGCTGCCGTCGTTGAGGAACACGCCGACCGTCGGCACCGTGTCCTTCTCCGGAAGCTGTCCGGCCAGCCGGCTGCCGGCCAGTACGCGCTGCTCCTCGGATCGGACACTCCAGAACAATATCCGACGTTCGCGTATTGAGCGGTCGATAACGGATAAAAGCCTTTTTGGGTCGACCGTTCTGGTGAACAGCGCGTCGAACACGCCCGAGGTGGCCCGCGCGTAGAGGTCGTCCTGTCCCCGCACGTCCAGGTCCCGGTACGAGTCGCTGAGCAGCGTGCGCACGGCGGTGCTCCCGGTCAGCTCCGGCCCGTCCGGCACGGCCACCGGGCCGATGGCGGCGAGCAGGTACGACAGCATCACCGGGTCCACCGCCATCACGCCGTCCACCGCGGTACCGGTGCGGCGGCGCACCATCTCGCGGTAGAGCGCGGCGGCGGCCGGGAAGTCCGGGCTGAGGTTGACGTCCGCCGGGAACATTCCCGGCAGGTCGGACCAGAGTCGGCGCGTCTCCGGGGACACCGTGAGCGGCGGATCGAAGGACCGGAGGTCCGTCGCGGAGCCCTGCCCCGCCAGCCGGATCCGGCCGTCGTCGGCGCGCAGCACGGCGTACGCGCCGAACATGCCACCGGTGGCGCGCAGCTCGGCCGGATTCTGCGACACGACCAGATAGCTGCGCGGCCCGTCGGCGCCGAGCAGCGGCGGCAGCAACCGGACGCCCCGGTCGGCGGCCGAGGTCAGGCCACCCAACCGGTCCAGTTCCTCGCGCAGAGCGGCGACCGCGTCCCGCACCTGGGCCACCAGGCCACCGGTCGGCACCGCCCGCAGGCGGTCCGCGGTCTGCCGGACCGCCCGGTCGGCGGCGGACACCTCGGCCGAGACCGCGCGCAGGCGGCCCAGGTCGAGCCGTCCCTGTTTCGGCACGAACGAGGTGAGGTCCAGCCGGAGCAGGGCGGGAAAGGCGAGCCGGGCCAGGTCGTCCACCGCCACCGAGATCTGCCGAACCGCGGTCAGGTCGTCCCCGGCGTACGGGGCCCACTGGCCGAGCCGCCAGAGCGCGCCGCCGGTCGCCCCGCGGGCCGCGGTGGCCTGCTCCTGCAACGCGGACAGGGTCCGCTGGGCCCGCGCCACGTCGCCGGCCAGCACCTGGGAGCTGAGGTCCTTGGCCAACCCGGCCGCGTTCACCAGGTGCGCGCGGGCCTGCCAGCCCCGGAACGTGACCCAACCGCCCACGCTCAGCAGCACCGAGGTGACGACGAGCCCGACGAGCAGGATCCGGCGGATCCGCGCCCGACGGCGTCGCCGGGCGCGTCCCCGCCCTCGTCGGCGAGGCAAGACACCGGCTTGCGTCACACCACTCTCCCCACACGCGAATCGGGCGTTGAGCACGTTTGACTGCTTTGTAGCAGGAAAAAGAGGGCGTTTGTCGGTTTTTAGGGTATGAGTCAACTAGACGGTTTCCGCGAGTTTTATTCGTTCCGTCCCGGTCGGACGGCGACCTCGCGCAGGAGGCCCTCGATCCGCTCGACGCCGGCCCGCAGCGACATCTGTCGCAGGTAGGCATCCCGGCCCCGGCGGCCCATGTCAGCCCGGGCGGCCGGCGGGATCGCGGCGGCCAGCCAGAACCGGTCGGCGAGCGCGGTCCAGTCCCCGGGCGGGCAGGACAACCCGGCGCGGGCCCGCTCCACCAGCTCCGCCGTGTCGCCGCCGGCCGAGACGACCACCGGGGCGGCGCAGGAGAGCGCGGCCTGCAACTTGCCCGGCACGGTGCCACGCAACTCCGGCAGGTCGCGCTGCATGACCAACTGGTAGTCCGCAGCCGCGTACAGCTGCGGCATGTCCGCCGCCGAGCGCCGCTCGACGAACCGGACGTTGTCGGCGCCGAGTTCGGTGGCGAGCCCCCGCACCCGCCCTTCCTCGCTGCCCGAGCCGACCAGGACCAGGTCCGTCCGGTCACCGAGCGCCGCCGCCGCGCGCACGGCGGTCTCCAGGCCCTGCCGTACGCCGATGGTGCCGGCATGCATCACCACGCACCTGCCGTCCCGGCGGACCAGCCGCCGGGCCACCGGGCCGGGTTCGGCGGGGCGGAACAGGCGCTCGTCGGTCCAGTTGAGCACCGTGCGCACCCGGTCCGGCCGGGCCCCACCGGCGAGCACCAGGTCCCGCATCGACGGCGCGCTGACCGCGACCACGCCCGCCTCCTGGTACAGCCGGCGCAGACCGGCGTCCAACCGCCGCGTCCACCCGCCCGGCCCGCCGGGCCGGGCCGGGTCCTCCTCCGTCCACACGTCCTGCACGTGCAGCACCGTCGGCACCCGGCCCAGCAGCCGGAGCAGTCCGGCCGCGGCGAAGGTCACCGCGGGGAGCTGGAAGACGTACAGCGCGTCCAGGTCTCTCAGGTAGCGCCGGCCGACGAGCGCCGCGCTGCCGGCGAAGGAGAGCCAGCCGGCCGCACGCGCCCCGGGTGAGGCGTCGCCACCGGCGTACCGGGGCACCCGGCGGACGGTCAGCCGCTCGCTGTGCGTCTGGTGCCGCCACCGCTGCCGCCAGCCCGGGTAGACCTGGCCACCGGGATAGTCCGGAAAGCCGGTCAGCACCCGCACCTCGTGACCACGGGCGGCCAGTTCCTCGGCGAGACTGCCCGGGATGAACGCCGGCTCCGGCGGAAAGTGGTAGGACAGGATGCCGATTCTCATGCTCACGCCCCCGGCGCGGCCCGCCGGGCCGTCGGCGTCCGCGCCGCGTACGATGCCGACAACCCCTCTCCGACCGGCTGCGACCGCCGGCCGTACGCCGTCGCGGCACCGTTGCCGGCCGCCGCGCCGACCAGAGGGGTACGAATGCGCGACGGGTTGCTCTTCGTGTGCCAGGCCAACATGTGCCGGTCGCCGATGGCCGAGTTCATCGCCCGCCGACTGCTGGCCGACCTCCCGGTGGTGGCCGCCAGCGCCGGCACCGACGCGGTCGACGGCGGTGGCATGCACCCGTACGCCGTCGAGGTGACCGGCGCGGACGTCGCCGCGTTCCGCACCCGCCGGTTGCGCCCGGAGCACCTGACCGCTGCCGCGCTGGTGCTGACCGCGACCCGACAGCAGCGTTCGGCCTGCACCGCGCTGGCGCCGGCCGCGCTGGGCCGCACGTTCACGCTGCGCCAGTTCGCCCGGCTCGCCGCCGCGGCGGCGCCCGCCCGCGCGGACGGGGACACCCCGCTGCGGGCGGCCGTGGCTGCGGCCGTCCGCGCCCGGGGGCGGCTGCAACCTGCCGCCCCCGGCGCGGACGACCTGCGGGACCCGATCGGAGGGTCGCCGGCCGACTTCCGGCGCTGCGCCGAGGAGATCGAACGGTCGATCCGGCCCGTGCTCACGCTCATCGCGACAGCCGGGTGAGTTCCTGCGTCCGGTCGCCCCTGGGCTCCTGCGCATCCCGCCGGGTCGCCCCGGCCCGGTCGGTCGGCACCGGCGGCGCGGGCACGACCACCTTGTACGTCTCGTACTGGTAGGCGTCCGCCTTGCCCACCTTGGACATGTTGAGCACGCAGCCGAGCAGGCGCACCGACACCGAACTGAGGGCCCGGGCCGCGGCCGCCACCTGGCTGCGCGAGGTCCGCCCCTGCTGGGTGACGAGGAGCGCGCCGTCGGCCTGCACCGCCACCACCACGCCGTCGGTGACCGCCAACAGCGGCGCGGTGTCGATGATCACGATGTCCGCCGACTCGCGCAGCGCCACCAGCAGGTCCGCCATCGCCTTGGACCCGAGCAGTTCGCTGGGGTTCGGCGGGGTGGCGCCGCTGGGCAGCACCAGCAGGGACTTCTCGCCCCACCGCTGCACCACGTCACCGACCTGGACGTCGCCGACCAGCACGTCGGTGAGGCCGACCCCGCCGTCGAGCCCGAGATAGTCGGCGGCCTTGGGGCGGCGCAGGTCGGCGTCGATGAGCAGGACCCGCCAGCCCGCCTCGGCCAGCGCGATGGCCGTGTTGCACGCCATCGTGGTCTTCCCCTCGCCCTGGAGCGCGCTGGTGACCGCGATGACTCGGGCCGGCTCGTGCACGTCCACGAAGCGCAGGTTGGTCCGCAGCTTGCGGACCGCCTCGGCGCGCGCCGAGGTGGCCGCCTCACCGACGATCAGCGGCGCCATCCGCGCGGACGGCTCGAACGGGATCTCACCCAGCAGCGGGCTGCCGGTCACCCGCTGGAGCGCGGCGGCGTCCCGCATCCGGACGTCGGCCAGGCCACGCAGCACCGCCAGCGCGGCACCCGCCAGCAGGCCGAGCAGCCCGCCCAGGATCAGGTTGCGCACGGGTTTGGGCGAGACCGGGCTGGACGTCACCCGCGGTCCGCTCACCACCTCGATCTTGATCGGTGACGGCTCGTTGTCCCCCGGGGTCTCCACCTTCTTGACCAGGTCGGTGAACTTGGCCGAGAGCGCCTCGATGGTCTTGAGCGCCCGGTTCTGGTCGGTGTCGGTGACGGTGGCGGTGAGCAGCACGGTGTCCGGCTTGGTGGAGGTGGCGATCCGGCCGCGGACCTGGTCCGCGGTGAGCCCGAGCGGGGCGTCGGCGACCACGCTCTGCGCCAGCCGGTCACTGGTGAGCAGGTCGGCGTAGGACTTCACCCGTTGCTGGAGGAAGAGGCTGCCCTGGTAGGCGGCGGTGACGCCCTGGCTCGGCGTGTTGACGAAGAACGTCACCGAGGCTTGGTAACGGGGCGTGGTGCGGACCGTCACCAGGGCGGCGCCGCCCACGGTCAGCATCACCGTGACCAGGACGATCCACCAGTGGCGTCGGACCAGGCGCAGGTAGCCGAAGACATCCATCAGGCTCCCCCTCGCGACACGCCGGTCTGCCGATGAAACTGCACGAAAGCCCCCTAAAAGCCCCAGTAGCCATGCCAGGATCGAATCACCCATTCACCGCCTGAGGTGACCGGATGAATATAAACGACCAGACATGCACCGAGTACGTAAATCAGCCCATTACGGATGGACTACAGAGGGCAACCCATGGATCGTGAAGCCACCGGCGACGAATACGCCGCGCGACCCCGCAGCCGAACCACCCACCGCGCCGCCACCCTCTCCCTGTTAACGCTCGATACGGCCGCGTGGTGCGGCGGATTCTTCGGCGCCGCCTGGACCCGGTACGAGTTCGAGCTGACCGGCGCCCGCAGCGCCCGCACCCTCGGCGTGGCGCTCGCCTGCGCCGCGCTCTACGCGTTCCTCACCTTCCTGCGGTCCCGCGTCTACGGCCGCTACCCGATCGGCAGCGCCGGCGACGCCCGCGGGCTGGCCGCCACCGTCGGGATCGCCGCCGTCGTCACCCTCGCCGCCGTGCTCCCCTGGACCCAGCGGCCGGTCCCGGCGACCACGCCACTTGTCGGCGGCGCCGTCGCGCTCGTCGTGATGGCGGCCGGCCGCGGACTGTGGCGGGCGCACGCCGACCGGCGCCACCCGGCCCCACGGAACGCCGACCGGTGCCTGGTCTACGGCGTGGACGAGGCCAGCGAACGACTGGTGCGGGCCCTGCTGCACGACCCGGACAGCAACTACCGGCCGGTGGGCCTGCTCGACGACGCCCCGGACAGCCGCGGCCTCCGACTGGAAGGGCTCCGCGTGCTGGGCGGACGGGAACAGCTCGGCACCGTGATCCGCGCCACCGGCGCCCGTACCGTCATCTTCTCGATGAGCGGCTCGGACCCACGGCTGCTGCGCGACGTGCGTGCCCGCACGCTGGAGGCCGGGGCCGCGTTCAAGGTCCTGCCCCCGGTGCGCGAGCTGCTCGACCGTCCGGTCGCCGCCACCGACGTACGCGACCTCCAGCTCACCGACCTGCTCGGCCGCGCCCACCGGGTGGCCGAGCTGACCGTCGAACGCGGCGGGCTGGCCGGGCGCCGGGTGCTCGTCACCGGCGCGGGCGGCTCGATCGGCTCGGAGCTGTGCCGGCAGATCGCCAGGTGCGAGCCGGACGAGCTGATGATGCTCGACCGGGACGAGTCGGCGCTGCACGCGCTCCAGATGTCGCTGCACGGCCGGGCGCTGCTGGACGGCCCCGAACTGATCCTGGCCGACATCCGCGACGCCGAGGGCATCGCCCGGGTCATCGCCGACCGGCAGCCCGACGTGGTGTTCCACGCGGCCGCGCTGAAGCACCTGACCATGCTCCAGCGGCACCCCGGCGAGGCCATCCAGACCAACATCCGGGGCACCCTCAACGTGCTGGAGGCATGCCGGGACGTGGCCGAGTTCGTCAACATCTCCACCGACAAGGCGGCCAACCCGACGAGCGTGCTCGGCTACACCAAGCGGATCACCGAACGGCTCACCGCCCACCAGGCGCAGCGGCTGGGCGGCACCTACCTCAGCGTGCGGTTCGGCAACGTGCTCAGCAGCCGCGGCTCGGTGCTCACCGCGTTCCAGGCGCAGATCCGCGCCGGCGTGCCGATCACCGTCACCCACCCGGACGTCACCCGCTACTTCATGACCGTGCAGGAGGCCGTGCACCTGGTCCTCCAGGCCGCCACGATCGGTCGCGGCGGCGAGGCGCTGGTGCTCGACATGGGTGAGCCGATCCGGATCGCCGACGTGGCACGCCGGCTCGCCGCCGAGGCCGACCACCCGGTGGACATCGTCTACACCGGGCTGCGGCCGGGCGAGAAGCTGCACGAGCACCTCTTCGGCGCCGACGAGTCGGACACCCGCCCGCTGCACCCGCTGATCTCCCACGTCCCGGTGCCCCCGCTCGACCCGGAGGAGGTGCGCGGGCTGGACCCGCACGCCGACCCGGACGAGCTGATCAAGCGGTTGGCGGTGTTCTGCGAGAGCGGCGCCTCCCTGCCGGCGTTGCCCGGCCAACGGTGAGCCGCCGGCCGGTGGCACCGCCACGCCCCGATGATGAGAGGTGCGTCCCACCGGCTCCGCTCGCCGCCGCCGGGAGCAGCCGGTACGGTTGATCTCGGTGTGCCGGGAAGCCTGGTCGGCGTCCACGTCGTCGACCCCTGCTCCCGAACGGATGCCGCATGCCCCAGCACACCCCGCCCCCGATCCGCCTGCTGTCCCGCCGCTCCTGGCCGGAGGCCCGCTTCCTGGCCGACGTGCTGCGCACCGAAACGGTCGGCGGCGGGTTGCTGCTGCTCGGCGCGGTCCTCGGCCTGATCTGGGCCAACTCGCCGTGGCGCTCGGCGTACGCGGAGCTGGGCCGCCTGGTGCCCTGGCCCGGCGGCGAGCCGCTGCACCTCGACCTCAGCCTCGGCACCTGGGCCGCCGACGGGCTGCTGGCGATCTTCTTCTTCGTGGTCGGCCTCGAACTCAAGCGCGAGTTCGTCGCCGGTGACCTGCGCGACCCCCGACGGGCCGCGTTGCCGGTGGTGGCCGCGCTCGGCGGCATGGTGGCGCCGGCGCTGATCTACCTGGCGGTCACCGCGGGCGCCGGCGGCTCCGGACTACGCGGCTGGGCGATCCCCACCGCCACCGACATCGCCTTCGCGCTCGCCGTGCTCGCCGTCGTCAGCTCGCACCTGCCGCAGGGGCTACGGGCCTTCCTGCTCACCCTGGCGGTGGTCGACGACCTCTTCGCCATCACCGTCATCGCGGTGTTCTACACCGCCGACTTCCACCCCCTGCCGCTGCTCGGCGCGCTCCTGCCGATCGCCGTGTTCGCGCTGCTGGTGCAGCGGCGGCGCACGTGGTGGTGGGCGCTGATCCCGCTCGCGGTGACCGCCTGGGCACTCGTGCACGCCTCCGGGGTGCACGCCACGGTCGCCGGCGTGCTGCTCGGCTTCACCGTGCCGGTGCTCCGCAACCGCCGGGGCGAGCCCGGACTCGCCGAGCGGCTGGAGCACCGCTGGCGGCCGATCTCCGCCGGCCTCGCCGTACCGGTGTTCGCGTTCTTCGCCGCCGGCGTGACCCTCGTCGGCGTGGACCTGGGCGACGTCCTCACCAGCCCGGTGGTGCTCGCCGTGACCGCCGGGCTCGTGCTGGGCAAGGTCGTCGGCGTGTTCGGGTCGGCGTACCTGCTCGCCCGGTTCACCCGGGCCGAGCTGGACGACGAGATCACCTGGACGGACCTGCTCGGCTTGGCGCTGCTGGCCGGCATCGGCTTCACGGTGTCGTTGCTCATCGGCGAGCTGGCGTTCGGCGCGGGCAGCCCGGAGGAGGACGGCGTCAAGGTGGCGGTGCTGCTCGGCTCGCTGATCTCCGCCGTCCTGGCCGCGGCGGTGCTGATCCGCCGCAACCGGGTCTACCGGCGGATCAGTGAGCGGGAGAGCCGGGACGCCGACGGCGACGGCATCCCGGACGTCTACCAGGAGCGGCCGGCCTGACCTGCGTGACGCCGGCCGCCGTCCCCCGGGCTTCGGGGCACGACGGCCGGCGTCACGGGCGGTTCAGCGCCGCCCGGCGCGACGGGCCCCGTCGCCGTCCTCGGTCTCCTCCAACGCGTCGGTAACCGGCTCGGTCAGGTCGTCCCCCGGCACCGCGACCTGCTCGGCGCGGTCCTGCTCGTCCGCACGACCGCCGGCCGGCGGCTCCGGCGCCGTGGCGCCCCCGGCGAAGCCGTACTCGTTGGGCTCGTCATGCCTGCTCATGCGCGGAACCTCCCGGTCGTCCGATCTTCACATCACCACGGGTACTTACCCACCGAGGTCGTTCCCGATCATCCGAGCCGGAATCAGCTCAACTCCCGGATCGCCTCGAAGATCAGCCAGAGACCGCAGATGGCGAAGAGCACGGCCGCGCCGTAGCGGATGGCCCGCTCCGGCAGGTGCCGGCCGAGCATCCGGCCGACCAGGATCGCCAGCGCGTCCGCCGCGACCATGCCGAGCGTCGAGCCGAGCCAGGTGCCGAACCAGCCGTACTTGGTGGCGAGCGTGATTGTCGCGAGCATGGTCTTGTCGCCCAACTCGGCCAGGAAGAACGCGACACCGACCGCGACGATCGCCGACCTGGTGCTGCGTTCGGCCTTGCGCTTCTCCTCCTCGGTCAGCTTGTCGCCGCGGAGCGTCCAGGCGCCGAAGCCGAGGAACGCCAGGCCGGCGATGAGCGAGATCCAGCCCGTGGGCAGGGCCGCGTTGAGGCCGACCCCGATGGCCACCGAGGCCAGGTGGACGACGGCGGTGGCGACGGTGATGCCGATGAGCACCGGCACCGGGCGAAAGCGCGTGGCGAACGTCAGGGCCATGAGCTGGGACTTGTCCCCCAGCTCGGCGACGAAGATGACGCCGAAGCTGACCACCAGCGCGACGAGGAAACCCTCCATGTGAACCTTCCCGATCAAGCCGGGAGGAGAGACAGGGGTGCCCTCGACCCGGCTGCGACAGCCTGGTCGAAGGTCTCGCCCGCCCCGGGGACCGGGGCCGCGTGGCCGGGTGCGGAACGCACCAGTGTGTCGACCACGACATTGGGGGCTACTCCCCTTCGCGCCGGCCAGCCTAGCCGATCACCGCCGCCCGCGGTCGCCCGGTGTGGCCGGAACCACGGCCGCGGTCACTCGGCTCGGGCCAGGCTCACCCCGAACAGCCCGGCCGGGTCGGTCCAGAACGCCTGCCGCGCGAAGCCCGCCCCGGCCAGCTCCGCCGCGATCCCCGCCGGCCGGAACTTGGCCGACACCTCGGTGCGCAGCTCCTCACCGGCGGCGAACGCGACGTCGAGGTCGAGCACCCGGGCCCGGGTCGGGCGCTCGGCGCGCAGCCGCATCTCGATCCACTCCCGTGCCGGGTCCCAGACCGCCACGTGGCGGAATGCCGACAGGTCGAAATCCGCGCCCAACTCCCGGTTGATCACCCGCAGCACGTTGCGGTTGAACTCGGCGGTCACCCCGGCCGCGTCGTCGTAGGCGGGCACGATCACGCCTGGGTCCTTCACCAGGTCCGTGCCGATCAGCAGCCAGTCACCGGGCTCCAGCGCCGCGCGCGTCGCGGCCAGGAACCCGGCCCGCTCCCCCGGCAGCAGGTTGCCGATGGTGCCGCCGAGGAACGCCACCAGGCGCCGGCCGCCGGTGGGCAGCCGGTCCAGGTGCCGGGTGAAGTCACCCACGATCCCCCGCACCCGCAGCCCCGGGTACGCGACGGCGATCCGCTCGGTGGAGGAGCGCAACGCGCTGACCGAGACGTCGAGCGGCACGAACGTGCCCAGGTCGCCGTGGCGGGTGAACGCGTCCAGCAGCAGCCGGGTCTTGTCCGAGGAGCCCGACCCCAGCTCGATCAACGTCTTCGCACCAGTCATCGCCGCGACGTCGTCGGCGTGCGCCGCCAGCACCGCCCGCTCGGCCCGGGTCGGATAATATTCCGGCAGGCGGGTGATCTCCTCGAACAGCTCGCTGCCCCGGGCGTCGTAGAACCACTTCGGCGGCAGCCACTTCGGCGCCGCGGTCAGCCCGACCCGTACGTCCTCCCGCAACGCACGGTCGAGGTCCTGCTCCTCCAGGTGGATCTCCAACGGCTCCGCGTTCATCAGGCGTCCTCTCTGCTCCCGGTCGATACGGATAGCTCGGCGGCGGTCAACTCCCGGATGTCCAGCCCGGTCGCGGTGGCCAGCACCAGACGCCCGTCGGGCACCGCCCGCCAACCGGGGTCGTCGTCGAACGGTTCGGAGGCCAGCAGCACCGAACCCGGGCCGCGCCGCACCGACAGCCCGTGCCCGGCCACGCTGGCCGCCACCGTGGCCCCGTCGGTGAGCAGCAGGTTCAGCCGCGAGCCGGGCGCCGCCGCGGCCACCGCCGTGACCGTGTCGGCCACCGCCTCGCCGAGCCCCGCGCCGGCCCGCAGCCGGTGCCGCACCAACGCCCAGACCAACGCCGCGTCGGTCGGCACGTCCAGGGTGAGCAGGTCGCGTACGGGCAGGTCGGCGGCGAGCGGGACGAGGCTGTCCGGCCAGCCCCGGACCACGCCGTTGTGGCTGAACAACCAGCGCCCCTCCGCGAACGGCGCGGCGGCGGTCTCGTGCAGCGGCATGCCGACCGTCGCCGAGCGGACGGCGGCCAGCACCGCCCCGGCGGACGTGACCGCGGCCAGCTCCGGCAACGTGGTGTCGCTCCACATCGGCTGGGCCCGCCGGTAGCGGACCGGGTCGGCGCCGTCCGGATACCAGCCGACGCCGAATCCGTCGGCGTTGATGGTGCCGCCGCCACGCATGTCGCGCGGCGCCCACGACTGCCGCAGCAGCCCGTACGGCGGGTCGTGCAGCAGGCTCCGCAGGGTGACCGGCGGGCCGAGGTACGCGAGGTGACGACACATCGGGGCGCGTCACTCCCCGGGATCGGCGTCGCGGGCGCAGCGGAAGCCGCTGAAGATCTGCCGCCGGATCGGGTAGTCCCAGTTGCGGAACGTGCCCCGGCAGGCCGACCGGTCGGTGCCGAACGAGCCGCCCCGCAGCACCCGGTGGTCGTCGCCGAAGAAGACCTCCGAGTATTCCCGGTAGGGGAACGCGGTGAAGCCGGGATGGCCGCGGAACGGGCTGGCGGTCCACTCCCAGACGTCGCCGACGAGCTGGTGCACACCGAGCGGTGAGGCGCCCCGCGGGTACGCGCCCACCGGCGCCGGCCACAGGTGCCGCTGCCCGAGGTTCGCGTGCGCGACGCCGGGGTCCTCGTCGCCCCACGGATAGCGGCGGGAACGGCCGGTCGCCGGGTCCCAGCGGGCCGCCTTCTCCCACTCCGCCTCGGTGGGCAGTCGCTTGCCGGCCCAGGCCGCGTACGCCTGCGCCTCGTACCAGCAGACGTGCACCACCGGCTCGTCGTCGCGCACCGCGGACCAGCGGCCGAACCGGCGGTAGGCCCAGTCGTCGCCGTCGCGCCGCCAGTGCAGCGGCGCGCTCAGGCCGGCCTCGACCCGGTGCCGCCAGCCGGCCTCGCTCCACAGGCGCGGCTCGTCGTAGCCACCGTCGGCGATGAACGCGCGGTAGTCGCCGTTCGTCACGGGCGTCGCGTCGATGCGGTACGCCGGCAGGTCGACGGTGTGCGCCGGACGCTCGTTGTCGAGCGCCCACGGATCGGTGGAGGTGCCCATGGTGAACGGCCCGGCCGGCACCAGCACCTCGCCGCCGACGCGCACCCGGGGCTCGGGCGGGGGCGGGGCGGGGAGCACCGGAGCCCCGGCGCGCAACTGGTGGGTGGCGAGCATGGTCTCGTCGTGCTGCTGCTCGTGCTGCACGATCATGCCGAACGCGAAGCCGTCCTCGACCAGCCTGCGGTCGGTGAAGCGGATCCCGTCCAGCAGGTCGTAGACCTTGTCCCGCACCGTGCGCACGTAGGCGCGGGCCTCCGCCGGGGGCAGCAGCGGCAGCGACGGCCGGTCCTTGCGGGGCTGTTTGAAGGCGTCGTAGAGGTCGTCGATGTCGCGACGCACCGGCTCCCGCCCGCCCACGTCGCGCACCAGCCACAGCTCCTCCTGGTTGCCGACGTGCGCCAGATCCCAGACCAGTGGTGACATCAGGGTCGAGTGCTGCCGGACCAGGTCGTCGTCGTCCACCGCGTCGGTCAGCGACGCGGTACGGGCGCGGGTGCGCTCCAGCTCGGCCGCGATCCGGGCGCGCAGCCGCTCGGCGTCGGCACCCGGCCGCTCGATGGTGGTCACCGGTGTCCCCTCTCCGCGGCGGCACGTCGCCGCCGGATCGCTCGCTGGGTCTGGTCGTGGCGACCGGCCGGCAGGCCCAGCCCGGGCAGGGCAGCCAGCGCCAGGTCGAACAGGGTCGCCGCGGTGGTCGCCAGCGGACGGTCGGCCAGCCCGTGCCGGGCCGCCGTGGGCCAGCGGTCGGCGACCGGCGCGGCGGCGGCCAGGGCGTCACGGGTGGTCGACGGGTCGGCGAAGAGCGCGGCCAGCACCGCCACCGGCACGGTCCACTCCCGGCCCGGCTGGGCGTCCAGATAGCGCAGTTCCAGGTAGCCGCGCGGGCGGACCGGCGGAAACAGCGTGCTGACGTGGTATTCCAGGTCGTCGGTGGTGGGCGGGCGGGGCAGCGCCCCGGCCAGCCAGTCGGCGAAGGTCACGCCCTCCGGCGGGGTCCAGTCGGGGCCGTCGCCGCGTACGCAGAGCAGTGGCGCGGCGAGCGCGTAGCCGGCCCAGGCCGCCGCCGGGTCCCGGTCGGCCCGACCCGGCGACCACACCGGGCGGGTCCGCGCCGGCTCGATGGCCAGCCAGGCGGCCATCCGGGCGGACGCCCAACCGGTCCGCCGGCCCGCGTGCCGGTCGGCGGTGGCGAAGGCGGCCAGCAGCGGCGGGCCGACGGCGTGCGCGGCGGCCCACCGCTGCGCCACCTGGTCCGGCTCACCGGCGTCGAGACAGACCTGGAGCCCGGCCGTGCTGTACATCATCGTCCGGCCGGCCGGGCCGTGCCGGTCGAAGACGCCGCGCATGGCGCGGTAGCGGGGGGTTTCCACCACCGGTCGCGGCGGTCGCCACCGGTCCATCCCGGAGAGGCCCAGCACGAGGCCGGCGGTGTCGAGCAGGGCCCGCAGCTCGGCGAGATCGACCTCGGTGGCCGCGAGGAGCGCGGCGACCGAGGGTCGCGGCGGGGTCGAGATCTCCACCTGCCCGCCGGGCTCCACGGTCACGGCGCTGCCGTGCCGGAGCTCGTCGCCCGGGCTGGTGGGGTCGAGGGTGACGGGGCAGTGCCGCCCCAACGCCTCGCGCAGTCGCTCGCGGTCGACCGGACGGGTCGGGTCCGCGGCGTCGTGCACCGTCCACTCCAGTTCGACGCCGGTGAGCGTGGGTGGACCGGTCTTGAAGCAGATCCGGGCCAGGTGCCCGCGGGCCGCGGCCTCGTCCCCCAGGACGGTGCCCTGATCCAGCTCGGGCGACATCACCACGTGACGGCTCCTCTCCCGGAGACGGGACCGCACCGTCGGCCCGCGCGTCCCACCATCCTCTGTCTAGCAGAAGGATGTGACGCTCCCGGGAAGATGAATGTTTGTCCGGAATCCCGTGCGGGACAGTGGCTCAGTCCTCGTCGCCGGGGCCGGGCCTGCCGTCGTCCTCGTCCGGCGTCTCCTTCGGCGACGGCCCCTTCGGCGTCGATTCCTTCTGCGCCGGTCCCGTCGGTGTCGGCGACATCGCCCGGCAGTAGCTCTCCACCCGGTCCGGACCACCGGCGGTGGCCACCAGGTCGGCGAAGCCGGGCTTGGTCAGGGCCTTGGCCCGTTGCCGCTCCGGCTTGGCCAGGTAGGCGCGGCACTGGCCGGCGAGCTTGCCGTCGACCGGCGGCGGTACGGACGGGGCACCCGTCGGCGCGGCGGAGACCGACGGCGCGGGCGACGGCACCGCGCCGGACGCCTCGCCGGGCGGGCCGCTGGGCGTCGGCCGCGACGGCCCGGCCTCGGAGGGCCCGGTGCCCGACGTAGCGGCGCCGGACGGGCCGACGCCGGTCGAGGTCGACACCGACGGGCTCACCGGCGGCTCCGGGCCACGGTCCAGTCGGACGGCGGCGAACGCCACCCCGGCGACCGTGGTGGCGGCGAGCCCGGACAACGCGGCGGCGACCCGCAGGCGGCGACGCGGACGCGACGCGGCAACCGGGGCCGCCGGCGCCGCTCGGGCGGCCCGGAAGGCGGCGAGCGCCCGCTCCTCCCCGTCGAGTTCGTCGCCGGTGGCCGGCGCCGCCGCGGCGGCGAGCAGCCGGGCCAGCGCGTCGGTGCCGGCCGACGGCGGCGTCGCGGCATGCGCGGCGTCGACTTCCGGCGGCGGCGCGGCGTGCGCGGCGTCGGCCACCGGGGGCGTCACGGCGTGCGCGGCGTCGAGGAGCCGGTCGGATTCGGACCGGTCGGCCGGCCCGCCGGGCCGGGGAGAGTTCATGCCGATTCCCCTCACGTCAGCCCTCCGCCGGCTCGGCCTCGGGCGCGTGCGGCGCCGGGCGGTCGGTGCGGGGACGGGGCGCGACCGCGCCCGGTGCGTTCTCCGGGCTGGCGCGCTCCAGCAGCGCGGCCAGCCGGCGCAGCCCGCGGTGCGCCGCCGTGCGCACCGCGCCGGCCCGCCGGCCCAACACCCGCCCGGCGGTCTCCGCGTCGAGGCCGATGACCGCGCGCAGCATCACCGCTTCGGCCTCGGCCGGCGGCAGCGTACGGATCAACGCCAGCGCGCTCGCGGTGCCGAGGGCCTCACCGGCCCGGTCGGCGGTGTCGGCATCCGCCGCCAGGTCGCTGAGGTCCTGCACCGGCACCGGCACCGTGGGACGACGTCGCTGCCGACGCAGGTGGTCCATGGCCCGGTTGCGGGCGATGGTGACCGACCAGGCGCGGAACTCACCGCCGGTGAACGACGGCAGGTCCCGGGAGATCTGCAGCCAGGTCTCCGAGGCCACGTCCTCGGCGTCGGCCCCCACGAGCGTGGTCAGGTAACGCAGCAGGGCCGGCTGGAGGGTGCGGTAGAGGAGGCGGAACGCCTCCTCGTCACCGGCCTGCGCCGCGGCGACGGCCTCGTTCAGCTCCACGCTCACGATCGGCGCCCGCGCGGGGCACGTGTGCGGGATCGGGCGTTCGCCGACGCGGGAGAGCACACCGCCATCCGCACCCTCGGCCCCCCGCTGAGCTGCTCGGCACCGGCACGGAAACCGGTGCGCACCTGGACACTGCCGCCGGCACGGCCGGGGCGGGTCATACCGTACCGGCGTCCCGAGGCGAGCGGGAGCCGGGCCAACGCTAGGAGGCAACGGCGGGGCCGACAAGGCACGGACGGGCGAAAAGAGGAGAGAAATGTCTACCGCCGGCCTCGGCGTGTCGATGTAACGAAGACCACCACCGGGTGCCGCCCCGTCGCGGAGAGCAGGCGAAAAGAACGGGCATCCGACGGGAGACCGGCATTTTCTGGCCGATCGTACCCGGTCGGTCACGGTCAGCGCACCGGCCGCACGGCCGCCGACCGTTCGGTTGACCGGTGCGGAGCCGGTCGCCGGCAGCGACGGGAGAGATCGCCGGAAATACTCCGGGACCGCTGTGGGTACGGTATGGGGATGCTCACCTCCGACGTCGTACTCAGCGGTCGGTACCGCCTGGATGACCGTGTCGCCACCGGCGGCATGGGCGACGTCTGGCGCGCGAAGGACCTGGTGCTCGGCCGTCAGGTGGCGGTGAAGGTGCTCCTGCCCGCGCTGGTCTCCGACCCCGACTTCATCGCCCGGTTCCGCTCCGAGGCGCGGATCATGGCCTCGCTGCGCCACCCCGGGGTGGTCCAGGTCTTCGACTGCGGCGAGGACGAGCTGCCCGACGGCAGCCGCGCCGACTACCTGGTCATGGAGTTCGTGGCCGGGGAGCCGCTGTCCCGGCGGATCGAGGAGGCCGGGCAGCTCGAGGTCGCCGAGACCATGTCGATCGTGGCCCAGACGGCGCAGGCGCTGCACGGGGCGCACGGCCGGGGCATCGTCCACCGCGACGTCAAGCCGAGCAACCTGCTCGTGCAGGAGGACGGCACCGTGGTCCTGGTCGACTTCGGGGTCGCCCGGTCCACGAACGTCACCAGCATCACCAGCGCCAACGCGGTTCCCGGCACCGCTCTCTACATGGCGCCCGAACAGGCCGCGGGGCGTCCGGTCTCGGGCGCCACCGACCTGTACGCGCTGGGCGCGGTAGCCTACTGCTGCCTGACCGGGAGCCCGCCGTTCACCGGCGACAACCCGCTCCAGGTCGCCGTGCGCCACCTCGACGACGAGCCGCCGGAGCTGCCGGCGGAGATTCCGGCGCCGGTCCGCGAGCTGGTGGCCCGCGCCCTGGCCAAGGACCCGGCGGACCGCTACCCGAGCGCCGCGGCGATGGCCGACGCGGCGCGGGCGGCCGGCGCCGGCTCGGCGACCGCGACGGTGCCGGCGGCGCTGCGTGGCGCGGCCGGTCCGGGGCGGACCCGCGACGAGCAGCCGGTGACACGGACGGCGGCCACCGTCGCCCGGCCGCGGCGCGGGGGCCGGCGCGGCCCGCTCGTGGGCGCGCTGGGCGCGGTGCTGGTGGCGGTGACCGCGCTGGGCGCGCTGCTGGCCGCCAGCAACGACGCCAACGCGCCGGCCACCCAGATCGACGCCACCCGGCCCGCGGTCGCGCCGAGCAACTCGGTGGCGGACACCGCGGTCACCGACGGGCCGTCGAGCGACGACGACTACACCTACCGTCCGGCGGGTCCGGGCGGCCAGCCGTCGACCTCGACCTCCGTCTCGCCGAGCGCCTCGCCGAGCCCGTCCGACCAGCCGAGCCCGTCGAAGACGCCGTCGACGGCGCCGACCGCCCCGAGCAACCCGCCGACCACCAGCTCGGCGCCGTCCCCGACCAGCGCGCCGACCGAGACGACCACCACCACGACCGCTCCGGCCGGGGGCGACGGGGGCGACGGGGGCGACGCCGGCGGCCAGCCGGTCACCCGCCCCTGAGGCGTACGCCGGGGGTCAGCCGCCCGGGGTGACCAGCCCGGTCTCGTAGGCCAGCACGACGGCTTGGACCCGGTCGCGGAGCTGGAGCTTGGCCAGGATCCGGCCGACGTGGGTCTTCACGGTCGCCTCGGCGACGTGTACCCGGGCGGCGATCTCGGCGTTCGAGAGCCCCTGCGCGACGAGCAGCAGCACCTCCCGCTCCCGCTCGGTCAGCCGGGCCAGCCGCGGGTCCTCCGCCGGGGCCGGGCCGAGCTGCCCGGCGAACCGGTCGAGCAGCCGCCGGGTGATCGGCGGGGCCACCACCGAGTCGCCCTCGGCCACCACCCGGATCGCGGCGAGCAGCTCCTCCGGCGGCACGTTCTTGAGCAGGAAGCCGCTCGCTCCGGCGCGCAGCGCGGCGAAGGCGTCGGCCTCGGTGTCGAACGTGGTGAGCACCAGCACCCGCGGCCGGGCGCCGGCCGGCCGGGCGCAGATCCGCCGGGTCGCCTCCACCCCGTCCATGGTGGGCATCCGCAGGTCCATCACCACCACGTCGGCGTCCACCCGGTCCAGCACCCGCAGCGCGTCCGCGCCGTCGATCGCCTCGCCGACCACCGTCAGGTCGGGTTGCGAGTCGAGCACCATCCGGAAGCCGGCGCGCACCAGCGCCTGGTCGTCGACGATCATCACCCGCACGGTCACGCCGCCGCGCTCCCTTCCTCGGCGCCGGCCGCGACGGGCAGCGGCAGCCGCACCTCGACCCGCCAACCGCCGGCAAGCGTGGGGCCGGCGGCGAGGCTGCCGTCGTACACCCCGACCCGCTCCCGCATGCCGACCAGGCCGTGCCCGCCGGACGGCGCCGGCCGGACCACCGGACGGCCGCGCCCGTCGTCGACGGCCCGGACCGCGACGGTGTCGGCGTCCCAGTCGAGCGTCAGCTCCACCGACGCGCCCACGCCGGCGTGCTTGAGCGCGTTGGTCAGGCTCTCCTGCACCACCCGGTAGACGGTCAGCTCCAGGCCGGGCGGCAGCGGCACCGGCGTGCCGGCGCCGGCGCAGTCGATCCGCAGCCCGGCGGCCCGGAACCGGTCGAGCAACGCGGGCAGCTCCACGAGCGCCGGGCGCCGGTGCGCCGGCTCGCCGGCGGGCTCGTCCGCCACCGCGGCCGGCTCCGGCCGGCTGGGTTCCCGGAGTACGCCGACCAGACGCCGCATGTCCTCCAGCGCCTGCCGGCCGGTGTCCGCCACCACCTTGGCCGCCTCCCGCGCGGTCGCCGGGTCCCGGTCGAGCGTGAACCGCACCCCGTCCGCCTGCACGATCATCACGGCCAGGCTGTGGGCGACCACGTCGTGCAGCTCGCGGGCGATGCGGGTGCGTTCCTCGGCGACCGCCGCCCGGGACTCCGCCTCCCGCTCCCGGTCCGCCGTCGCGGCGCGTTCCTCCAGGCTGAGCACGTAGAGGCGGCGGGTCCGCACGTTCAGCCCGACCAGCCACACCGCGCCGGTGATCAGGCCGTAGTAGAGCGCGCCCGCCCACCAGGGCGCCGGCCCGGGCCAGGAGAGCGCGGAGAGCAGCACGCCGATCGCGGCGCCGATCCCGGCCAGGATGCCGTCCCGCGCGCGGTCGGCGTACTTGACCACGCTGTAGAGGGCGATCAGCACGCCGATGTCGTAGCCCAGCGGACCCCAGCCGACGATCACCTGGAGCAGCGCCAGCGCGGCCACCGCGACGGCGACCGCGGACGGGTGGGTACGCCGGAACAGCAGCGCCGCCGCCATCGCCAACCCGACCGCGAGCGCCGGCCGGCCACCCTGCTCGGCGAAGAGGCCGAGCACGGCGAAGAGGGCGACCAGCCCGGAGACGGCGACGTCGAAGGCGACGCCGCGCAGCGGGCGGCCGAGGATCAGGCGGTCCACGGTCACCCAGCGTACGGGGTGGGCTCAGGGGGTGAGCAGGGCGCGCATCCGGCCGATCTCGGTGGTCTGCTCGACGGCCACCCCGTTGGCGAACTCCTGCATGGCCGGGTCGGCGCCGACCCTGAGCAGGTCGGTGGAGATCACCACGGCGCCCTGGTGGTGGGCGGTCATCATCCGCACGAAGAGCCGGTCGAACGCCGCGCCGTGGGCGCCGGCGAGCTGCCGCATCGACTCGGCGGACTGCATCCCGCGCATGGTGCCGTGGTCGTGGCCGGTGACCTCGGCGGGCAGGTCGCGGGTGCTGAGCCAGGCGCGCAGCACGCCGACCTCCGGGCCCTGGGCGGCGCGGATCCGGTCGGCGACGGCGCGGACCCGGGGGTCGGCGGCCCGGCCGGGGGCCAGCTTCGCCATCTCCAGGGCCTGCTCGTGGTGCGGGATCATCATCCGGACGTACCAGACGTCCAGGCTGTTCCACCGCGGGGACGCGGCGTCGCGGACCTGTCCGGCGGCGCGGGTGGCGGCCGGCTCCCCCGGTCGGCCGGGGACCAGCACCGGTGGCGCCGAGACGGCCGGGGCCGGGGCGGTGGTGGCCGGGGCAGTGGTGGACTGGCTCGGCCGGGCCGCCGCCGGAGCGGTGTCGTCGCAACCGGCGAGCGCCAGGCCGCCGGTGGCCAGCAGCGCCACGAACGCTGTGACGGGGAGCCACACACGAGCCTGCCGGACGGTCATACGACCCTCCCTCCGGTCGAGGTGACAGCGATCCTATCCATAGCGGAAAGTTCCCCGATGTGACCGGCATCACATTGATGACGGTCACATGTCGGTAAGGTGTGGCGAATCATCATCCCCTTTCGAAGGGTGTTGCCGATGATCAACCTCCACATGTCCCGGACCCGGATCGTCAGCCTCGCCGCCGCCGGCCTGCTGCTGGCCGGCGTGGTCGCCGCGCCGCCGAGCAGCGCCCAGGAACTCCCCCGCGCCCAGGCCGCGCCGGCCACCGTGGACAGCGCCGTCCCCGGTGTCGACGAGATCTCCAGCAGCCCCAACCTGCGCCAGGTCGCGAACCTGCCGAAGCAGGGCCCGTTCGACACCACGTCCGCGCTCGGCACCGACATCGCCTTCCAGGGCCGGTACGCGTTCGTCGGCAACTACGAGGGATTCGTCATCTACGACGTGTCGCGGCCGAGCCGGCCGACGATCGTGGCGCAGGTGCTCTGCCCCGGCTCGCAGAACGACATCTCCGTCAGCGGCGACCTGCTGTTCCTGTCGACCGACTCGTCCCGCAGCGACGACTCCTGCGCCAGCACCTCCCAGCCCGCCTCGGTGAAGGAGTCCTGGGAAGGCATCAAGATCTTCGACATCCGCGACAAGCGCAACCCGCGCTACATCAAGTCGGTGGAGACGGCGTGCGGCTCGCACACCCACACGCTGGTGCCGGGCAAGAACCGGCGCGACGTCTACCTCTACGTCTCCTCCTACAGCCCCCGGGACGACTTCCCGGACTGCCAGCCGCCGCACGACTCCATCTCCATCGTCAAGGTGCCGGTGAAGAGCCCCACCTCGGCCGCGGTGATCGCCACCCCGAACCTCTTCCCGGACGGCGGCTACCCGGGCGTGCCGGGTGAGAAGTCCGCCACCACCGGATGCCACGACATCACCGCGTACCCGTCGAAGGACCTGGCCGCCGGCGCGTGCATGGGCGACGGGATCCTGTTGGACATCGCCGACCGGGAGGCGCCGCGAGTGATCGAACGGGTCACCGACATCGAGAACTTCGCGTTCTGGCACTCGGCCACGTTCAACAACTCCGGCACCAAGGTCGTCTTCACCGACGAGCTGGGCGGCGGCGGCGCGGCGACCTGCAACGAGGTGGTCGGGCCGAACCGCGGCGCGGACGCCATCTACGACATCACCGGCCGCGGAAACGCCCGCAAGCTGGCGTTCCGCAGCTACTACAAGATCCCTCGGGCCAACGCCGACACCGAGAACTGCGTGGCACACAACGGCTCGCTCATCCCGGTGCCCGGTCGCGACATCATGGTCCAGGCGTGGTACCAGGGCGGCATCTCGGTGTGGGACTTCACCGACTCCCGCAAGCCGAAGGAGATCGCCTACTGGGAGCGCGGGCCGCTGGACGACACCCAGTTGCGCACCGGCGGCTCGTGGTCGGCCTACTGGTACAACGGCCACATCTACTCCAGTGACATCCAGAAGGGCCTGGACGTGCTGGAGCTACGCGACCCGCGTACCTGGCTGGCCCAGCTCATCCGGGTGCCCGAGTTGAACGCCCAGACCCAGTCGGGTTACCTGAGCTGGTGACCCTCCCCCACCCCGGGCGCCGCAGTTTCACGGGAAGAGGGCCCATTCGCGGGCCGGAGGCCACTCTTTCCGGGAAACAGCGCGCTCCCGGGGTGGGAGGGGAGAGGGTGGCGGTGCCGACGGATGAATTGATCCGGGCGCTGCACGAGCGGGCAGCGCCCACG
Organism: Micromonospora sp. WMMD1128; assembly: GCF_027497235.1. NCBI lineage: Bacteria > Bacillati > Actinomycetota > Actinomycetes > Micromonosporales > Micromonosporaceae > Micromonospora > Micromonospora sp. WMMD1128. The sequence continues at coordinate 2,772,828 of NZ_CP114902.1, read as the reverse complement.
CCGGAGGCGTTCCACCTGGTCTGGACGCACTGCCGGATCGTGTGCGAGGTGGCCGAACACCTGCTCGCCCGGCACGGCGCGGGCCTGGACGCCGCCCTGGTACGGGCCGGCAGCCTGCTGCACGACATCGGCGTCTACCGCCTCTACGGCGCCGGCGGCCGGCTCGACCAGGAGAACTACGTCCGGCACGGCGTGCTGGGGCACGCGCTGCTGCGGGACGCGGGCCTGCCCGAGTCGCTCGGCCGCTTCTGCTCCCGGCACACCGGCGTGGGTATCAGCCGCGACGACGTGCTCCGGCAGCGTCTCCCGCTTCCGGTCGCCGACTACACGCCGACCACGGGCGAGGAGCAACTGGTCATGTACGCGGACAAATTCCACAGCAAGACCACGCCGCCCACGTTCGTCTCCGCCGCCTCCTACGCCGCCGCCGTGGGTCGCTTCGGAGCCGACAAGGTCGTCCGGTTCGCGGCGCTCGTCGAACGGTTCGGCGAGCCGGACCTGCGCGCGCTCGCCCGCGCCCACCGGCAGCCGATCGTCTGACCACCGCGCCGGACGACGGGTCGACCGGGCCGGGTCAACTCATCGACAGCCGGTAGTCCCGGGTGCCACCGCCCGCCGTGACCACCCGCACCTCGCCGCCGCGCAGCGCGTACGTCACCGACCAGCGGGTGTGCGCCTGGCGGACGCCGTCGAGCAGCCGCAGCGCCCCCGGCGCGTCCAGCACGCCGCCGACCCGGTCCAACTCCTTCGCCAGCACCCCGTATCGGTGATCCCGCCGCAGGTCCCGGTCCGGCACGCCGGCGGCGGGCACGTTCGTCAACGCCTGCCAGGGACCCCGTCGCCGGTCCACCGTCAGCTTCCCGTCGACGAACTCCACCACGGCGGACGCCCCGGTGGCGTCGGCGAGCAGGTAGTGCAGCGGCGGCCCGCCGTCGAAGTCCAGGTTGTAGCGCTCGAACACGGTGACCGCCTCGTCCACCGTGGCGGCCGAGTCGAGCACCAGGCGCAGGATGCGTACCGATCCCACGGTGGGTCGACCGGACACCGGCTCGGCGCGCGCGCCGTCGTCGGCGGCCAGCCCGACCGCGAGGCCCCGCTCGTTCATCCCGTCGAAGGGCAGCAGCGGCGCGTCGAGCAACCGCCGGTCCCCGGCCGGGTCGGCGGTGACGCCCAGGTAGGAGATGTCCACCAGGGAGAGCGAGGCGTACCCGTCCGGTGGGTCGGTGCGCAGCACCAGCGCCGGGTTGGGCTCCCAGTCGAAGTTGCGGGCGAACAGCGGACGGTCGCGGTCACCGAGGGCGGCGAAGAGCGAGCAGCCGAACGGGCTCGGCGGATCGGCGCCGGCCACCCCGGCCGTCGGGTCGTAGTCGCCGACGTACGTCATCTCGTACAGCGGCAGGTCGTCGACCTTGCGCAGACTCGCAAGCGTGCGCTCCACCTGGCCGGGGTCCTGCCGGGAGGCGGTCGCCGTGCCGGCGGCGACCGGCGCGACCGGCGCGCGGCCCTCCCCGCACCCGGTGCCGACGAGCAGCAGCGCGAGCACGGTGGCGACGACGGTCCTCCGCATGCCCGCGACGCTAGAAGAGACGGCGGTCGCTGTCCATCGGGCGACCGGGGCCAGCGGTTCCACCGGCCGGGCCCCGGGCCGCCACCGTCGGGCCGCCGCAGTCGGGCCGGGCCCGGCTCAACCCGGCAGCGGCGCCTCGTCGCCGCCCCGGGTGCGACGCGGGTTGACCAGCCGACGGACCACCGGCGCGGCGTTCCACCGGGCCGCGCCGACCAGGTCCCGGGCGTGCTCCAGCACGGTGTAGTCGGGCCGGGCCAGGCCGTCGGCGATGGCCCGGTCCAGGTCGTTGCCGCAGCGGGTGAGCACGCTGTCGAAGTCCCGCCGGACCGGTTCCAGCAGGTCGTAGCCGAAGGAACGGTGCAACCGGGCGAAGAGCGGCTTGTAGAGCCGGGCCCGCTCGTGCAGCCCGGACGAGTACGACATCGGGTTCTTCGGCCGCCGCCGGACATAGTCGGGCAGCAGGTCGGCGAAGGCCCGGCGGACGATCCACTTCTCCTGCCCGCCGCGCAACTTCAGGTCCAGCGGCAGCCGCATGGCCAGCTCCACGACGTCGAGGTCGAGGAACGGCACCCGGGCCTCCACGCCGTGGCCCATGCTGGCCCGGTCCACCCGCTGCAACTCGGTCCGGCACAGGTTGCGGATCCGGTGCAGGAACAACCGGCGGGACCGCTCCGGCCCCACCTGGTGATACATCGGGTAGCCGCCGAACAGCTCGTCCGAGCCGTCGCCGGTGAGCACCACCTTGACACCCAGCTCGGCCAGTCGCCGGAAGATCGGCACCGAGACCACCGCGTTGATGATGTCGCCGTACTCGGTCAGCTCCGAGATCCGGATGGCCTCGCGCACGTCGGCCAGCCGGATGTCGCGCGGGCGCAGCTCGATCACCTCGTGCGCCACGCCGAGGTCGGCGGCGAGACGCCGCGCGTACGCCACGTCGGGGCTGCCCGGCGCGCCCACGGTCACCGCCACGCAGTCGGGGTGCCGCTCCCGGGCGTGCAGTAGCGCGAGCGTGCTGTCCAGGCCGCCGGAGAGCACCACGCCGACGGTGAGGTCGGTGTCCAGGCGGACCCGCATGGCGTCGGTGAGCGCGGCCCGGACGAGCAGGGCGGCCTCGTCCGGGTCGTCGACCACCGGTAGCCCGGCGCCGAGCGAGAGCAGGTCGACGTACGGGCGCAGCCGGACCGCGTCCGTCCCGGCCCAGCCGTGGTGGCCCGGCGGCACCTCGTTGATCGGGGCGCCGTGCCCCACCAGCGCCTTGACCTCGGAGGCGAGGTGCAGGCAGGCCGGGCCGCGGGACCAGTAGAGCGGCTTCACCCCGAGCGGGTCCCGGGCCAGGTACGCCCGGCCGCTGTCCCGTTCGACCACCACGAACGCGTACTCGCCGCGCAGCCGGCGCACCGCCTCCTCGCCCCACTGGCGGAACGCGGCCAGCACCACCTCGGTGTCGCCGGCGGTGCGGAAGTCGTGCCCGAGCCGGGTCAGCTCGACGCGCAGGTCGTGGTGGTTGAAGATCTCGCCGTTGAAGCAGAGCAGGTGCCGCTCGTCGGGCGGGACCCAGGGTTGCACGGCCCGGTCCCGGTCCACGATCCGCAGCCGACGCACGCCGGCGAGCAGGCCGTTCTCCTGCCGGGTCTCCGTCACCTCGCCACGCGGGGCGAGCGCGGCGAGCATCCGCCGGAAGGTGGCCGGGTCGGCCTCGGGGCCGATGCTCAGCGCGATCCCGCACACCGCCTCACACCCCCATCTCGGCCTCGTACGCCCGCCGGAACCTGCGCCGGGCACCGGGCGCGAGGCAGAGGTGCCAGGCCTGCCCCTCGTCGACCACGTTGATCTCACCGGCGTCCTGCCGGGCCAGCAGCAGCCCGGCGAGGGCCGCACGGGCGCCGAACCGCTCGAACCATTCCAGCTCCACGTCGGCGGCCCAGCCCAGGCAGTGTCCGCTGGGCACCATGGCGGCGTACCCCAGTCGGCGCAGCCGGTGCTGGTGCTCGGCGCTGCGGGCCAGGCTGGTCACCCAGAGCGGCGGCGTGCCGGGCCGGGTCGCCGCGGCGAACTCCCGGGCCAGGTCGTTGAGGAAGGCGATCACCTCGCGACGGGCCCGGGGGAAGAGCAGGCCGGCGGTACGCGGTGTGGCGTCAGGGCGTACCCGCCGCCCGAACGCCCGCAACCCGCGCCCCAGCACCGTGGCGGGCTGCTCCCGGTAGCGGAACTCGAGCAGCCCTCGGCGACGCAGCCATTCCAGGTCGACCAGGTCGACGGTGCCGCGCACCTGGTCGTCGGTGCGGAAGGTCGGGCTGTCCCGCCACCACAGCACGTCGACGCGGGACAGCAGGTAGATCCGGACCAGGGCGGTCAGGTCCTGCGCCGAGGTGCGGGAGTTGGGCCGGTAGCGGGCCATCTCCAGCAGCAGCGTCTCCCGGGCTCCGACCAGCCCCTGCGGGGTGGCGTCGAGCACCGCGGCGATGGCCGGCTCGCGGAGCCGTTGGTCGAGCAGCACCTGCCGGGCGCCGGCCGACGGCGCGTCCGTCAGCGCACCCACCTCGACCAGCAGTTCCGCCACCGCGGCCCGGTACGCGGCCAGGTCGGGGCCCGCGTCGGGGTGTGGGGCACCGGGCGGGAGCCGGCGGGCGGGGGTGGTGGACGCGACGGCGGAACCGGGTTGACGGCCGGGGCTTCGGCTGGGCACTCGCATCGTCTCCGTCCCCTCTCGGCAGGACACGGTGTAGTCAAACCTGCACACACGGTAATGAGTCCGGAGGGGGCCGCCGCCCGTAATGCCCGGATCTCCCCCGAACTGTGCCCGCTCAGCCGACGCCCCGGGTCGTCGGTCGCCCCACCCCCGGCTCAGCCGCCCGGCCGTGGGCAAGTGGCGACCAGCTCGCTCACCGTGCGGGTGTCGCCGTCGTAGCTGCGGGCCGCCACGAACTCGCCGGACGGCCGGTGCGCCCCGGCGACCGCCCGGGCCCGGCGCCGGTCCGCACCCCGGAAGCGCAACGCCAGGCTCAGATGCGGGACCCACCGGCCCGGCAGGTGCCACGGGTGCGCGCCGGTCGCCTCGGCCAGCACGTCCCAGACCGCCCCGTGCAGCGCGACCAGCTGCGGCGTGGGGTGGACCAACCAGACCAGCGGGGCGCTGCCGTCGAGGACCGTCAGCCGGTCCAGCCGCACCGGCAGCGGCAGCGCGGCGTCGCAGAGGTCGGCCAGGCGCTGCTCGGCGCCGGGCGGGAACACGTCGACCGCGGCGAGCGTCACATGCGGCCGGTTCGTCGGGTGCGTGTTGCGGGCCAGGCTGGGCAGCCCGGCGGCGGCGAGCCGGCTCCAGGCCGCCCGCACGGTCGCGTCCAGCTCCGGCGAGAGGAGCAGTTCCACCGTCCGCACCAGATCAGGCTAGTCCCCGGCGACGCGCCGCGACGTCCCGTGGGCCGGGTCCGCCGAGCCGCCGCCGGGAGCGGGCCGGGTGGCGTGGCGAACGTTTGCGCCGGTCGCCGCGACCCGCTTCGGGCGGTGATGAAAGGCTTGTCACATGAGCGCCGCACCGACCCCGACCGACACCGACACCCCCGCCGACGCCGAGGACGCCACCGCATTCGCGGATCTCGGGCTGCGCACCGAGCTGCTGGGGGCGCTCGCCGCCCTGGGCTACGAGGAGCCGACCCCGATCCAGCGCGAGGCCATCCCGCCGCTGCTCGCCGGTCAGGACCTGCTGGGGCAGGCGGCGACGGGCACCGGCAAGACCGCCGCGTTCGCCCTGCCGCTGTTGCAGCGGATGCCGGCGGCACGGCCGGACGGTGACCCGGTGTCGCTGGTGCTGGTGCCGACGCGGGAGCTGGCCGTGCAGGTCTCCGAGGCGTTCCACCGCTACGGCAAGGACCTGGGCGCCCGGGTGCTGCCGATCTACGGCGGGCAGCCGATCGGACGGCAGTTGCGCGCCCTCGACCACGGGGTGGACGTGGTGGTGGCGACGCCGGGGCGGGCGCTCGACCACATCGCCCGGGGCACGCTGCGGCTGGGCTCGCTGGCGACCGTGGTGCTGGACGAGGCGGACGAGATGCTCGACATGGGCTTCGCCGAGGACATCGAGGCGATCCTGGAGCACGCCCCCGCCGGCCGGCAGACGGTGCTCTTCTCGGCCACCATGCCGGCCCGGATCGACGGGCTGGCCCGCCAGCACCTGAGCGAACCGGTGCGCATCCGGATCGAGCGCGAGCGACAGGTGGCCGGGGCGGCGCCGCGGGTGCGGCAGAGCGCGTACCTGGTGGCCCGGGCGCACAAACCGGCCGCGCTGGGCCGGGTGCTGGACGTCGAGTCCCCCACCGCGGCGATCGTGTTCTGCCGCAGCCGCGAGGAGGTGGACCGGCTCACCGAGACGATGAACGGCCGTGGCTACCGGGCCGAGGCGCTGCACGGCGGGATGAGCCAGGAGCAACGGGACCGGGTGATGGGTCGGCTGCGGGCCGGCACCGCGGACCTGCTCGTCGCCACCGACGTGGCGGCCCGGGGGCTGGACGTCGAGCAGCTCACCCACGTGGTGAACTACGACGTCCCGTCCGCGCCGGAGTCGTACGTGCACCGGATCGGCCGGGTCGGCCGGGCCGGCCGGGAGGGCGTGGCGATCACCCTCGCCGAGCCGCGCGAGCACCGGATGCTGAAGACGATCGAACGCGTGACCGGCCAACGGATCGTGGTCGACAAGATCCCGACGGTCGCCGACCTGCGGACCCGACGGTTCGAGCTGACCCAGGCCGCGGTGCGCGAGTCGGTGCTTGAGGACGATCTGGAGCCGTTCCGGGCGATCGTCGAGTCGCTCACCGACGAGTTCGACCTGATGGAGGTGGCGCTCGCCGCGGTGCGGCTGGCGCACGAGGCCACCCTGCCCGGCACGGCCGACGAGGAGGAGGAGATCCCGCAGGTCGCGGTACGCCCGGTCCGGGAGGGACGGGCCGGGCCCGAGGGCCGGGACCGGCGGGGTGGCGTGCGGTCCCGCGCCGCCGGCACCACGCAGGTCTTCATCGGGCTGGGCCGACGGGCCGGGGTACGACCGCAGGACCTGGTCGGCGCGATCACCGGCGAGACCCGGATGAGCGGGCGGGACATCGGCTCGATCGAGATCGCGGACCGGTTCTCGCTCGTCGAGGTGCCGCAGACGATGGCCGACGAGGTGATCCAGGGACTGCGCGGGAGCACCATCAAGGGCCGCAAGGCGACCGTCCGGCGCGACCGCGACGGCACCGACCGCCGCTGACGTTGTTAAGCGGGGCCCCCGCCTATACCAAATGCGTTAAGCGGGGGCCCCGCCTTACCTCACACCGCGGCGAGCGGCTGGGCGTCCACCTCGGCGGGACGCAGCGCCAGGGCGAGCACGTCCGCGACGTCGGCGAGGGTGTGCACGGTCAGCGCCGCGCGGACCTCGGCCGGCAGGTCGTCCAGGTCCGGCTCGTTGCGCTTCGGGATGATCACCTCGGTCAGGCCGGCCCGGTGCGCGGCGAGCAGCTTCTGCTTCACGCCGCCGATCGGCAGGACCCGGCCGGAGAGGGTCACCTCGCCGGTCATCCCGAACTCGGGTCGGACCGGCCGACCGGTGACCAGGGACGCCAGCGCGGTCACCATGGTGATGCCGGCGCTCGGGCCGTCCTTGGGCACGGCGCCAGCCGGGAAGTGCACGTGGATCCGCCGCCCGGCCAGCGTGTTCGGGTCGATGCCGAGGCGCCGCCCGTTGGAGCGCAGGTAGGACAGGGCGATCTGCGCCGACTCCTTCATCACGTCGCCGAGCTGGCCGGTGAGGGTCAGCCCCGGCTCGCCGTCCATGCCGGTGGCCTCGATGAACAGCACGTCGCCCCCGGCACCGGTGACGGCCAGGCCGGTGGCCACCCCGGGCACCGCCGTCCGCTCGGCCGACTCCGGGGTGAACTTCGGTCGGCCCAGATACCGGACCAGGTTGTCGGCGTCGACGCGGACGGGTCCCGGGTCGGATGCCAGCCCCACGGTGACCTTGCGCAGGATCTTCGCCAGGGCCCGCTCCAACTGCCGGACCCCCGCCTCCCGGGTGTACTCGCCGGCGACCAGCGCCAGCGCCCCGTCGGCGACGGTCACCTCCTCGGCGGTCAGCCCGGCCCGCTCCCGCTGCCGGGGCAGCAGGTGGTCGCGGGCGATGGCCACCTTCTCGTCCTCGGTGTAGCCGTCGAGCGTCACCAGCTCCATCCGGTCCAGCAGCGGGCCGGGGATCGCCTCCACCACGTTTGCGGTGGCCAGGAAGAGCACGTCGGACAGGTCGAGGTCGACCTCGAGGTAGTGGTCGCGGAAGGTATGGTTCTGCGCCGGGTCGAGCACCTCCAGCAGGGCCGCCGCCGGATCGCCGGAGTAGCCGGCGGCCAACTTGTCGACCTCGTCGAGGAGCACGACCGGGTTCATCGAGCCGGCCTCGCGCAGCGCCCGCACGATCCGGCCGGGCAGCGCGCCGACGTAGGTGCGCCGGTGGCCGCGGATCTCCGCCTCGTCGCGTACGCCGCCGAGGGAGACCCGGACGAAGTTCCGCCCGAGCGCCCGGGCGACCGACTCGCCGAGGCTGGTCTTACCGACGCCGGGCGGGCCCGCCAGGGCGAGCACCGCGCCGGAGCCGCGTCCACCGACCACGCCCAGGTTGCGCTCCGCGCGACGGTTGCGCACCGCGAGGTACTCCAGGATGCGTTCCTTTACGTCGGCCAGGCCGGCGTGGTCGGCGTCGAGCACCGCCCGCGCCGCGGCCAGGTCCGTGTGGTCCTCGGTACGCGTGGTCCACGGCATCTCCAGCACCGTGTCCAGCCAGGTACGGATCCAGCCCGCCTCGGGTGAGGCGTCGCTGGCCCGCTCCAGCTTGCCGACCTCGCGCATGGCCGCCTCGCGGACGTTGTCCGGCAGGTCGGCGGACTCGACCCGGGCCCGGTAGTCGGCGGAGCCGTCCGGCTCGTCCTCGCCGAGTTCCTTGCGGATCGCGGCGAGCTGCTGGCGGAGCAGGAACTCGCGTTGGGACTTCTCCAGCCCCTCGCGGACGTCGCTGTTGATCTGCTCGGTGACCTCCTGCTCGGCCAGGTGCTCCTTCACCCATCCGACCAGCAGTTCCAGCCGGGCGGTGACGTCCGGTGCGGCGAGCAGTTCGGTCTTCTGCGTCAGGCTGAGCCAGGGCGCGTAGCCGGCCGAGTCGGCCAGCTCGGAGAGGTCGGTCATCCGTTCCATCGCGTCGATGACCTGCCAGGCCCCGCGTTGCTGGAGCACCGAGGTGGTCAGCGCCCGGTACTCGCGGGCGAGTTCCCGCGCCCGGCCCGCCGGGGTGGGCTCGTCGAGCGGGGTCGCCTCGACCCAGAGGGCGGCGCCGGGGCCGGGCACGCCGGAGCCGATCCGGGCGCGGGCGAGGCCGCGGACCACTGCCGCCGGCTCACCGCTTGGTAGCCGGCCCACCTTCTCGATGGTGGCGACCACGCCGACCGAGCCGTACTCGCCGTCGATGCGGGGCACGGCCAGCAGTTCCTTGTCGCCGGTCGCGCGGGCCGCGTCGACCGCGGCCTGGGTGGTCGGGTCGAGGGTCACCGGGATGACCATCCCGGGCAGCAGGACGGCGTCGGTCAGGGGAAGTACCGGAAGAGTTGCCATCGAACACCTGCCATCACGTTGGTTGAGCGTGTCTGACTCAAGTAACAAAACGTGCCCCTTGTTCCAAGGTGTGACCCAAGCCACTTCCGGATCTCGACGGCGCCGCCACGGCCCGCGCCGGCCTTTTGCCGGCCCACGATTTCGCGACCCGCCGAATGGAACGGGGCGGGTATTGTTGCGGAATTACCGCCAGGTAGGTCAAACTCTTAGCCACACCCCGCCCGACACAGGGAGTAATGGCGATGGCAAGGAAAGTAATCACCGTTCTGACCGACGACCTCGACGGCGGAAAGGCCGATCGGACCGTCGAGTTCAGCCTGGACGGCGTCGCATACACGATCGACGTCTCGGACGAGAACGCGGGCGTCCTGCGTAAGGCGCTGGATCCCTACATCAGCGCTGGCCGGCGCATTGGCCGCGGGCCGGTCGACGCTGGCCGCACACCCCGGCGCGCATCCCGGCCGAGCACCTCGGGAATGGATCGCGAGCAGAACCGCGCCATCCGGGAATGGGCCGCCAAGAACGGCCACGAGATTTCCGAGCGGGGGCGCATCCCGGTCTCGGTGGTGGAGGCGTACAAGAACCGCTGAGTCCTCCCGGTTCACCGTCGGGCACCCCGGGGTCACGCTGAGAAATCAGCGTGACCCCGGTCTGCTTTTCGCCACTGATTTTCATCCGGCAGGATCGTCACGGCACGAAATTTCTTCCGGCCCGACCCGACCGAGGCACGCCGCGGCCGGAAGGCTTTCCCACCCACCCGGAGGATCGGGTCGCACGCGAAGCGGCCGGTGCCGCCCGGGGACGCCCCGGGCCGCACCGGCCGCCGGTGTCGAACTCAGTTGACCTGGATGCGCACCACGTCGATGGCGGGGGTCTGGTTGGCCCGCTCCATCATCGGAATGCGGTGCGAGCCGTCACCGGCCCAGACCGAGCACTGGGCCAGGCCCGAGTCCGGCAGGCCGGGGATCTGGATCAGCACGTCGTCCGGCTGGTTGCTGCCCTTGCCGTCCTCCGTGGCGACGAAGAACGCGGGCACGTCCTGCGGGTTCGGGGGCTGCCGGGTGCTGCCGAGCATCCGGCACGCGGTGTGGAAGTGGCCACGGACCAGGCCCTGGTCGTTGAGCAGCGAGCTCTCCACGTAGTAGCCACCCTGGCCGGCGGCGAGGAAGCGGTCCCGCACCAGGTTCTTCGTGGTGACCCGGAGCGTGAACGGCTGGTTGCGCTGGACCTGGTTCGGGAACTGGGTGATCAGCAGCGACGGGTTGCTCGCCGCGGCGCCAACCTCACCGAACGCCGTGCTCACGCACCGGTTGCCGTTCTGGAATCCGTCGTGCCCCTGGAGCTTGCTGTTGGCGCAGTCCTTGGCCAGCACGTCGAGGCCGTTGTTGCCGCCGTTGTTGTTGCCGCCGCCGTTGTTGCCGCCGCCGTTCTGGCCGCCGTTGTTACCGCCGTTGTTGCCGCCGCCGTTGTTACCGCCACCGTTCTGGCCGCCGTTCTGCGCGTTGTCGGCGAGGGCACACGGAGCGAGCTTGTCCAGGCCCTGCGGACGCTGGCCGCCGCGCCCGATCGCCGTGGCGATCCGGTTCAGCGTCGCGGTCCGCTTGTCGGCGAGCGGACGGAGAATGGCGTTGTTGATGAAATCGCCGCCGTTGCGGCCCTCGGCCGCGAGCCGCCGGTTCGCCTCGGCGATCTGGGTGCCCAGCAGGGCCAGGTTGCGGTCCACCTCGGCGCGGGCCCGGCCGGGCACCTGCGGCAGCTTGCTCTTGACGTCCGGGCAGGCCACGGTCGGGGTGCCCGCACCGGCGCCGCCCGCCTTGGTCTGCTGGCACTCGGCCGCCGACATCTGGCCGTCACCCCAGTGGTTGCGGACCCAGCGGCCGTTCTGCCAGGTCCGGGTGGTGCTGCCCTGACCGCCCGGAGCGGTCGCCCCCGGGCTTGAGGCCACACAGGACGCCGAGGCGACACGGGTGGTCCTCCGCTGGTCCTGGGCGGACGAGATCTGGGTGACGGCGACAATGCCGCCGAAGACCGCGAGCGTGCCGACCACGGCCAGCATCCGCTTGCTCCGCGCGTTACCGGATGACCGGCGCGCCCGTGTGGACCTGCGCATCGAATTGCTCTCCTTCTCGATCCGGTAGCTGACTGGTGGTCCCGGTGGAAACTCGGGGTGGAACCACTGCGACATTGCGGTCGCGCGTCAATGGCCGACGATGCCCTTCCGCACCGTCTCCGCGCCGTCGGTGGCGCGGCGGAGGATCTGCGTCCATTCCCGCTTAGGTACGGAGTGCCGTCGGCGAAGGTTCAACCGGAGATCGGAAAAAAATTGCGTGACCGGTCGGTCACCGCAGTGGTGGATCAGTCGGCGCAGAGATGGGCGAAGGCGAAGCCGCCGTCGAAGGAGTCGCGCCGGTCGGCGAGACGCCGCACCTGTTCGCGGAGGTCGTCGCGGTCCACCAGGAACGCCGCGGCAGGATCCGCGGCGCGGAGCCGCTCCCCCAGCGCCACCGTGGCCAGGTCCTCGGCGAGCCGGCCCGGGTCCACCCCGCAGCCGAAGCCCCGGGCCGTCAACCGCACCCGCTCCAGCAGGCAGCGCCCGGGCCGCGCCTCGACCCAGCTCCACCCCTCCGCGGGACCCGTCCGGCCACGTACGCCTCGACCGCGTCGGCCCGGGCCAGCGCGCCGAGGTCGTTGACCGGACCAGGGCGGCCGTCGGGCAGCCGGCCCACGATGTCCCGGAATCCGACCGCGTCCCCACCGTCCGGGTCGGTGCCCTCGGCGTAGGCGCGGGCGTCGAGCACGTACGCGGCGAACCGGCGGACGTGCTCGCCCCCGCCCAGCGTCGACGACTCGACCCGCAGCAGCGGCAGGCCCACCGCAGCGCAGACCGCGTCGGTGAGCCGCTCGGCGCGGCGAGCGGGTGAACCGTCGGGCGCGGGCGGGCCGAACCGCACGGCGAAGCGCGGCAGCCGGGTGTCGGCGGCGCACACCACCAGGTCGAGCGCGGCCCGCCCGGCGGTGCTCCACTGGCTGCCGGTGACCCCGGGCGGACGGCCCTGCACCAACTCGGCGAGACGCCGGTCGGCGAAGCCGAGGTGACCGGCACGGGTGAGTCGCGGTGCCGCCTCGGGCGGGACCGGCCGCAGCCAGGAGGCGGTCACGCCGCCGGTGCTCGTCATCTCGCCACAGTCCGTCCGTCGCTCTCGTCGACGCCCGAGTCTAGGGCGTCGATCATGCGGGCTGCCTCGGCGGTACGGGGGAGAATCCGGGCCACCCTCGGGCGGTGCGCCGCCGGGTCCGACGATCTACGCTCTGCGGGTGCAGAGCGGACGGACCCCGGAGCGGTTCACCAAACGCAGTCTCGTGGCCGTGTCCCACGCCATCGAACGGGCGGCGCTGGCGGAGGCCGAGGACGGTCCACTCGTCGTGCTCGCGCTCTTCCAGCGGCTGCCGTACTTCGACCGGGAGCGGGAGGTCTACCGACGGATCGCCGGCCGGGCCACCGCCACCGTCGTCGGCATGGTCGGCGGTCCCCCACCCGACCTCCCCGACGGGGTGTGCGCGGTGGTGCTCGACGAGACGGAGGACCTGGCCCGGGAGTGGAGCGTGATGGCGCTGACCCCACGCTTCGGCGCCAGCCTGGTGGCGTACGACCGGGGTGAGGTCACGCCGGCCGCGACGCTGGAGACCGGCCGGCTCTTCGACGGTCGTTGGGGATTCCGCCGGGACGCCGCGTTGCACGAGGTGATCCGGCTGCGGGAGCGGCTCGCCGAGCGGCTGCCCGGTCCGGCCCGGACGGCGCTGGACGAGGCGGTCGGCCGGGTGCGGGACATTCCGGCCGGCGCGGGCGAGTCGCGGGCCGACGCGGCGCTGCGGTTGCTGGTCCGGCGCGGCGACCGGGGCGCGCCACCGGTCGAGACGGCGGACGGGATGCTCGACGAGGCCGGTCTGCGTCGCTGGTCCGGTGCGGACGGGGTGACCGCCTCCGGCACCCTGCCGGTGGCGCTCGTGGGCCTGCGGGTGGCCGAACCGGCCGGCGCGCCGGAGCGTTTCGGGCGGCGCAGCGCCGCCCGGGAGAGTCAGGCCGTGCTCGCCGCGGTCACCAGCGTGCTGCGGCCGGTGGACCGGGCGGTCCGGGTCGCCGACAACGAGTTCCAGCTCGTACTGCCGGCGCTCGGCGAACCGGAGGCGCTGGCCGTGGTGGGCCGGCTGCACGAGACCATCGGCGCGCTGGCCCGGGCGTTCCCGTTCGTCGCGTACACCGTGCACGCCGCCGTCGCGGTGACCACCCGGCGGCCGCTGCCGACGACGGACCTGCGGGCTGCGGTGGAGTGGGCGGTGCGCGAGGGTGTGCCGGTGGCGGGCCTGCCGCCGGAGCCCGCGCCGGTCGGGGCCCACTGACCGGCCGTGCGAGTGGTGTCGCTGGTGCCGTCGCTGACCGAGGCGGTCGCGGCGACGCGGCCGGAGGTGCTTGTCGGCGCGACCGACTGGTGCACGCACCCGGCCGGGCTGGACGTCCCCCGCGTCGGCGGCACGAAATATCCCGACCTGGACCGGGTGTTGGCGCTGGCGCCCGACCTGGTGCTGCTCAACGAGGAGGAGAACCGGCTGGCTGACGCGGAGGCGCTGCGTGCGGCCGGCGTGCCGGTCCGGGTCACCTTCCCGCGTACCGTGCCGGAGGCCCTCGACCAGCTCGGTGAGCTGGCCGCCGCGCTCGGTGTCCCGGCCGAGCCGCCGTGGCTGCGCGCGGCCCGCCGGGCCTGGGCCGCGCCGCCCGAGCCGGGGCGCGTCCGGACCGCGGTGGTGCCGGTGTGGCGGCGCCCGTGGGTGGTGCTGGGTCGCGACACGTTCGCCGGGGACGTGCTGCGCCGGCTCGGGGTGGTCAACGGCTGGGCCGGCGATCCCGAGCGCTATCCCCGCCCGACGCTCGACGAGCTGCGGTCCCGGTCGCCGGAGCTGGTGGTGTTGCCGGACGAGCCGTACCGGTTCACCGCCGACGACGGGCCGGAGGCGTTCCCGCGGGTGCCCTCGGTGCTGGTCTCCGGCCGGCACCTGACCTGGTACGGCCCGTCGCTGGCGGAGGCGCCGGCGCTGCTCGCCGCCCAGCTCGCCGCCCCGGCCTGAGCCGGCCCGGTCCCGTCCGCGCCGGTCCCGTCCCGGGCCGACCGGACCGGGCCGGGACGGGACCAAGGACCCGGGCAGGAGGCACCGACGGCCCTGCTTCCGGCCGGCGCGCGACGGTGGAATGGAGATGCCACCGAAGCGCGGTGTCAGGTACAGAAGGGACGTGGACACCATGACCGCGACACGCGAGCGGACCCCCGCCATCACCACCGCTCCGGCGGCCGAGACCCCCCGGCAGAAGGCCACCCGGTACGTCTGGGCCGGGCTGCGCATCGCCCTGGGTTGGGTGTTCCTCTGGGCCTTCCTCGACAAGATGTTCGGTCTGGGGCACGAGACCCCGGCGAAGAACGCCTGGATCAACGGCGGCAGCCCGACCAAGGGCTTCCTCGGCTTCGGCGTGGCCGGCCCGTTCGAGGGCATCTACCACGACATCGCCGGCGCCGCCTGGGCGGACTGGCTGTTCATGCTCGGCCTGCTCGGCATCGGCGTGGCCCTGCTGCTCGGCATCGGCACCCGGATCGCCGCCGTCGCCGGCGGGCTGCTGCTGGTCCTGATGTGGACGGCCGTGCTGCCCCCGGAGAACAACCCCGTCATGGACGACCACCTCATCTACGCGGGACTCCTCGCCGGCCTGGCGCTTGTCGGCGCTGGCAACACCCTCGGGCTCGGTCGGGCCTGGGCGACGCTCCCCCTGGTCCAGCGCTTCCCCTGGCTGAGGTGAGAGCCGCTCGCCCGGGGTGGGCGTCGCCGACCGGCGACGCCCACCCCGTCGTGTGACCCGGCGTCGGCGGCACGGCGGGTACCGGAGCGTATCGGTCGGTCACGATCGGGCAGGATCGACGGTGATTACCCCGTCAGCACCGAGGAGACCCGTTCATGGAGAAGCCCGAGGTTGGCCCGATCGAGGGCGCGCCGCCCGCCGATCTCGTCGTCGAGGACATCACGGTCGGCGACGGCCCGCAGGCCCAGGCCGGCCAGTTGGCCAGCGTGCACTACGTGGGCGTGGCCCACTCCACCGGCCGCGAGTTCGACGCCTCGTGGAACCGGGGCGAGACGTTCGAGTTCCCGCTCGGCGGCGGCCAGGTCATCGCCGGCTGGGACCAGGGCGTGATCGGCATGAAGGTGGGCGGCCGGCGCCGGCTCACCATCCCGCCGCACCTGGGCTACGGAGCCCAGGGCGCCGGCGGCGTCATCAAGCCGAACGAGACGCTCGTCTTCGTGGTGGACCTGCTCGGCGTGCGCTGAGCGCTCCCCCGGACCACCGGGCCGTCGGCGTCCTGCCGGCGGCCCGGCCGGCGTTCAGGCCGCCGCGCCGACAAGCAGCTCCGGACCGCGACCCGACTGGCGCACCGGGACGACCCGGTGCAGGCCGGTCACCCGCAACACCCGGGCCACGACCGGGTCGGGGTCGACAAGCACCAGCTCGCCGCCGCGGGCTCGCATCCGCAGGTGGGCGGCGGCCAACGCGCGCACCCCGGCGGCGGAGAGCAGGCGCACGCCGGACAGGTCGACCCGCAGCACCGGCCGCGCCGGGGCCGCCCACAGCGCGGCCCGGAACGCCGACACGGTGGCGATGTCGATCTCGCCGACCGGGCGCAGCTCGACCACGTGGTCGCGCACGTCCATCGCCACCGCGAACCGGTCGCCGCTGTCTCTCATACCGCCAAACCTACCCCCGCCCACCGACAGTTTCGGCTGCTCGCGGGCGGGGTTCCGGGTAGCGCCCGGGTGTCGACCCGGAGCCGTCTCAGGGTCATCCCGCAGCCGCTCGCCCGCCTGCTGGGGTCGGTCCGCGTACGCGGACCGACCCCGGCCGTTCCTCCCCGGTTCAACCGCCGCTGTTGCTCCTGGTCGGGGTGGGCGCGGGCGACGAGCCCCCGGCCACCGCGCCCGGGTGCGGCGTCGCGCTCGGCGTCGGCTTCAGCCCCGCCGGTACGGGCAGCGCGCTGCCCTTGGCGAACTCGTCCCAGCTGACGTTCCAGGCGGTGAAGCCGTTGCCCTGCTGGAGCTTCACCTCGGTGCCCTTGACGGTCACCAGGTCGCCGACCTGGGTGACGCCCATCAGCCAGTCCGCGCCGGTGGCCGAGACGTTCGTGCAGCCGTGCGAGGTGTTGTTGTAGCCCTGCTCCCCCTCCGACCACGGTGCCGAGTGGATGAACTCGCCACCCCAGGTCAGCCGCTGGGCGTCGTCCACGTCGACCACGTAGCCGCCGTCCGGCTCGCCCCGCGTGTCGAACGTGGTGTGCTCGTGCTTCTCCATGATCACCATGGTGCCGCTGGAGCTCGGCGTGCTGGGCTTGCCCAGGCTGACCGGCAGCTTCCTGAGCACCTTGCCGTCCTGGTAGACAGTCATCTGCTTGGTGGTGTTGTCGATGTCCAGCGACACCCGCCGACCCACCCGGGCGGTCGCCACGTGGTCGACGTCGCCGACCGCCTCCTTGCCGATGGGCAGCCCCTCCAGCGCGCTGCGCACGCTGATCCTCGTGCCGGGCTTCCACTGGTCGGGGGCCCGGTACTCGGCCTGCTTGCCGTCGGACATCCACGACCAGGTGCCCGGCTGCGGCGGGTCGGTCTTCACGAACAACCGCCGCTGCACGTCCGCCCGCGCCTGTTCCGGAATCGGCGGGTCGAACCCGAGCACCACCGGCATCGCCGTCCCGTAGGTCTGTTTGTCCTGGAAATACAATTCGCTGGTGACGGCCGGTTTGGTGGATTTGGCCATCGTCGTGAACGTCGTCTTCCGGGTCGCGGTCTTCCCGGAATCGCCGGTCACGGTCACCTCCGCCGTGTACGTCCGGGAATTCGCCAGCGGACGGTCCGGCACCCACCCCGATCCGTCCTCGCGTGGCTGCGCCGGCACCGGGCGGCCCTTGTCGTCGGTCAGCTTCACGGCGGTCACCCTGCCGTTGCTGACCTTCGTGCCCACCTCCGCGCTGATCGGCACGTCACGAGCCCGGTCGGCAGGCGTCACCGTGACCGACGGCGGAGCCGCCTCGGCCTTCCGGACCACCGACTTCGGGCCGGCGGTGCACGCGCCGACCGCGAGCGGCGTGATCGCGACAGTCACCGCGAAAAGCGTCAGTCGCCGCCTCACAAACATATGTCGCCCCCCATTTCCGGAACCCCCTCGCCCACATTCTGTAGGCCCGGCGTCACCGAGTGGCACCTTCGGCGGAATTACTCGGAAACGGCTGCGAAGTATTGGGTGGGCGACGACCGGATCGGCATTACCCGGTCCGATCGTCCGGTTGCTCGGCGCGATCTTCCCGCTTTTCCGGAGCCTTGCTCCGCCGCACGGGCGATCAGGCGTAGCCGGCCACCAGCTCGGCGAGATGGCAGCGGCCACCGCCCACGGCGATGCCGCTGGCCGCGCGTCGCCCCACCTTCCCGGACTTAGATCTTGGTACGAAATGGCCCCTGGAGGGGCCATTTCGTACCAAGATCTGTTGTGGGGCGGGCGGTCAGACGTTCGCGATCAGCAGTGCGGGCCGTTCCACACAGTCGGCCACGTGACGCAGGAAGCCGCCGGCCACCCCGCCGTCGCAGACCCGGTGGTCGAAGGTGAGGCTGAGCTGGGTCACCTTCCGGACGGCGAGCTGCCCGTCCACCACCCACGGCTTGTCCACGATCCGGCCGACGCCCAGCAGCGCCGCCTCGGGGTAGTTGATGATCGGCGTGGAGCCGTCCACCCCGAACACGCCGTAGTTGTTGAGCGTGAACGTCCCGCCGGTCAGCCGCGCCGGGGGCAGTGTACCGGCTCGGGCCGCCGCGGTGGTCTCGGCGAGCGCGGCGGCAAGTTCCCCGGTGGTGAGCCGCTGGGCATCGCGCAGCACCGGCACGACCAGCCCCCGGTCGGTCTGCGCGGCAATGCCCAGGTGCACCCCGGCGAACTGGACGATCCGCTGCCCCTCGGTGTCGACATGCGCGTTGAGCTGGGGATACTTCCGCAGACCGCTGAGGCAGATCCGGGCCAGCAGGGCCAGGACGCTCACCGGCGCGTCCGGGGTGGCGGCGTTGATCGCGGCCCGGGTCTCCAGCAACCCGGTGGCGTCCACGTCGACCCAGATGGTCACCTCGGGGATCTCCCGGCGGCTGCGGGAAAGCTTGTCGGCGATCACCCGGCGGATGCCGGTGAGCGGGATGACCACGTCGCCGTCGGCGGCCGGCGCCGACCCGGCATGCGCGACCGGCGCCGGCCCGACCCGCGTGGCCGACGTCGCCCCGCCGTGCGGGTCGGGCGCGTCCGGCACCGCCGCCAACCGGGCCGCCGGGGCGTCCGCGGCGAACTCCACGTCGGCTCGGCGGATCACGCCGCCCGGCCCGGTTCCGCGCAGCGACGCCAGGTCGACGCCCCGTTCCCTCGCCAGCCGCCGCACGATCGGCGAGATGACAAGCGGCGCGGCACCGTCCGACAGAGCGGTCTCCGTCGAAGGAACGGGCACCGCCGACGGACCGGCCGCCGCCGCCTGGACAGGTGCTCCCGACTGACCGGAGCCCGCCGCGGCGGGTGGGTCCGGCCGCGCCGAGGTGGCGGGTTCCGGGGCCACCGCCAGGCGGGGACGGCGTCGCCGCCGGCCCGGGCCGCCGTGCCCGGTGCCGTACCCGATCAGGACGTTGCCGGAACCGGCCCGCTCCTCCTCGCGGTAGGTGGCGTGCGGGTCCGGCGCGTCGCCGCCGTCCAGCGGGGCGATGGTGATCAGCGGCTGACCGACCGGACGGACCTCACCCTCCGCGCCGTGCAGGGCGACGACCCGACCGGGGTACGGGCAGGGCACGTCGACCACGGCCTTGGCGGTCTCCACCTCGACCACGCTCTGGTCCACGGTGACCACGTCGCCGACGGCGACCCGCCACTGCACGATCTCCGCCTCGCTCAACCCCTCACCCAGGTCCGGCAGGAGAAAGTCACGGGTTCCGACAGTGCTGGTCATGCCGTGCTGGCCGGGCATGCCCTCACGGCCCTCGCTGCGCTCGGTGCGTTCAGTCATGCCGCGCCGGTTGGGCATGCCCTCACGGCCCTCGCTGCGCTCGGTGCGTTCAGTCATGCCGCCACCCACCGGGGGTCGGGCTGGTCGTCCCACTGCAACCGGGCCACGGTGTCCAGCACCCGGTCCACCGAGGGCAGGTGGGTGTGCTCCAGCATCGGCGCGGGGTAGGGGATGTCCAGCCCGGACACCCGCAGCACCGGAGCGTGCAGGGCGTGGAAGCAACGCTCCTGGACCCGGGCGGCGATCTCGGCGCCGACACCGGCGAAGCCCTGCGCCTCCTGGATCACCACGCAGCGGCCCGTGCGCCGCACCGAGGCGGTCACGGTGGCGTCGTCGAACGGCACGATGCTGCGCACGTCGACCACCTCCAGGTCCCAGCCCTCCTCGCGGGCCGCCTCCGCCGCGGCCAGCGCCACCGGCACGGCCGGGCCGTACGCGACGAGCGTGGCGTCGGTGCCGGGGCGGCGCACCACCGCGGCGCCGATCGGCGCGGTGCGCGCCGGCAGGTCCGCCTCGGCGCTGGCGAAGTAGAGCTTCTTCGGCTCCAGGAACACCACCGGATCCGGGTCGTCGATCGCGGCCCGCAGCAGCGAGTACGCGTCGTCGACGGTGGCCGGGGTGACCACCTTCAGCCCGGGGGTGTGCGCGTAGTACGCCTCGGAGGAGTCGCAGTGGTGCTCCACGCCGCCGATGCCGCCGGCGTACGGCACCCGGATGACGATCGGCACGCTGAGCGCGCCCCGGGTGCGGTTGCGCAGCTTCGCCACGTGCGAGGCGATCTGCTCGAACGCCGGGTAGGCGAACGCGTCGAACTGCATCTCGACCACCGGCCGCAGCCCGGACATGGCCAGGCCGACCGCGAAGCCGACGATGCCGGCCTCGGCGAGCGGGGTGTCGAAGCAGCGCTTGTCGCCGAACCGGGCCTGCAACCCGTCGGTGATCCGGAAGACGCCGCCGAGTTGGCCGACGTCCTCGCCGAAGACGACCACCCGCTCGTCGTCGAGCATCGCGTCGGCGAGCGCGGCATTGAGCGCCTTCGCCATGGTCACGGTGGCCATCAGGCGTCCCCGTCCCTGTCGTCGGCTGCGGCCAGTTCGGCCCGGACCAGTTCGCGCTGCTCGACGAGCTGCGGCGTCGGCTCGGCGTAGACGTGGTCGAAGAGGCTCAGCGGGTCCACGGCCGGCTGTTCGTCCATCCGCCGGCGCAACGTCGCGGCGTACGCCTCGGCCTCCTCGGCGACGGCCGCGACCGCGGCGTCGTCGAGCACGCCCCGGGCCCGCAGGTACGCCTCCAGCCGGGCGATCGGATCGCGGTCGCGCCACGCCTCGACCTCGTCGGCGTCGCGGTAGCGGGTCTGGTCGTCGGCGTTGGTGTGCGGCTCCATCCGGTAGGTGTGTGCCTCGATCAGGTAGGGGCCCTTGCCGGCGCGGGCGTGCGCGACCGCCCGGTCGAGCACCGCCAGCACGGCCACCGGGTCGTTGCCGTCGACCTGCTCGCTCGGCACGCCGTAGCCGACGCCCTTGTAGGCCAGGCTCGGCGCGGCGGTCTGCCGGGACAGCGGCACGCTGATCGCGTACTTGTTGTTCTGCACCAGGAAGACCACCGGCGCTTTGAACACGGCGGCGAAGTTGACGCCCTCGTGGAAGTCGCCCTCGCTCGTGGCGCCGTCGCCGATGAACGTGAGCGCCACGGTGTCCCGCCCCTGGTACGACTCGCCGTAGGCCAGGCCGGCGGCGTGCACGCACTGGGTGGCGAGCGGCGTGCACTGCGGCGCGGTGCGCGTGGCGGCCGGGTCGTACCCGCAGTGCCAGTCGCCGCGCAGCAGCGTGAGCACCTCGACCGGGTCCAGGCCGCGGGCGGTCAGCGCCATCGACTCCCGGTAGGTGGGGAAGACCCAGTCGGTGTCGCGCAGCGCGAGCACGCCGCCGACCTGGCACGCCTCCTGTCCCCGGGCGGACGGGTAGACGGCGAGCCGGCCCTGCTTGGTCAGCGCGGTGGCCTGGGTGTCGAAGCGGCGGCCGACGACCATCCGGCGGTACATCTCGCGCAGCGTCTCCACCGGCGGTTCGGGGTAGTCGTCGCGGGGCGGCAGCGGGGTGCCGTCGGGGTCGAGCAACCGGACCGGCGTGGACTGCGGGAGCAGGCCGGCGGACGGGTCTTCGGCGGCCGGGGTGGCCGGCCGGCGGGTGCGCGGGGATGCCCTGCGGACCGCCTGGGGTGTGGTCGTCACGGCGGGGGACCTCCTGGACGTGTGGTGGCCCTATGCTCCTGCTCAGGGATGATTGACTCAACATCCGCGATGAACGCGGGACGAATGGCACAGTAAGGTGAGCGGAGTGAGCCAGGAGACCGGCGCCACAGCGGGCACGGCGGGCGGGACGGGACGTTCGGCCGGACCGCTCGACGAGGTGGACCGGCAGATCCTGCGGGAACTGGTCGCCGACGCCCGGATCTCGATCCGGACGCTCGCCGAACGGGTGCACGTCTCGCGCACCAACGCGTACGCCCGGGTGGAGCGGTTGCTGCGCGACGGGGTGCTCACCGGTTTCACCGCCCGGGTCGCGCCGGAGCCGGCCGGGCTGGGCACGTCGGCGTACATCGCGCTGACCATCCAGCAGAACACCTGGCGGGAGGTCTCCGCCGAGCTGGCCCGGGTGCGCTACATCGAGCACGCGGCGCTGCTCAGCGGCGAGCACGACGTGCTGGCGCTGGTCCGCGCGCCGGACAACGCGACCCTGCGGGACGTGGTGCTGGACCGGGTGCAGAGCATCGCCGGGGTGCTGTCCACTCGCACCTGGCTGGTGTTCGAGGAGTTCGACGGCACGCTCAGCCCGTGGGCCTGACGCGCTACCGCTCCGGCGGCGGCTCCAAACCCTCGGAGTCGGCCAGCTCCAGCAGCGGCTCCAGGGAGTGGCGCCGCTCGTCCAAGCCGGCGTGCGGGTCGCCGCGTTCGGCGAACCGGGCCGGCATGCCCACCACGTCGAAGTCCTCCGGCCGGGCGTCGTCCAGCTCGGCCCAGTCCAGCGGCGCCGAGACCAACGCCGCCGGGGTGGGCCGGATCGAGTACGCCGAGGTCATGGTGTGGTCGCGGGCCATCTGGTTGTAGTCGACGAAGACCGGCCGGTCGCGCTGTTCCCGCCACCACGTGGTGGTGACCAGGTCCGGCCGCCGGCGCTGCATCTCCCGCCCGAGCGCCAGCACCGCCCGCCGGCACTCGCCGAAGCTCCACCGTGGCTCGATCGACACGTAGACGTGCAGGCCCCGGCCGCCGGTGGTCTTCGGGAACCCCACCAGGCCCAGCTCGGCCAGGAACGCCCGCACCTCGTGCGCCACCGGCACCACCCGGGCGAACTCCACCCCCGGCATCGAGTCGAGGTCGATGCGCAGCTGGTCGGGGTGCTCGACGTCGGCCTTCGACACCGGCCACGGGTGGAACCGCAGCGTGCCCAGGTTGGCCGCCCAGATCACCACGGCCAGCTCACTCGGGGCGACCTCGTCGGCGGTCCGGCCGCTGGGGAACGTGATGTGCGCGGTACGCACCCAGTCGGGCGCGCCCGCCGGCAGCCGCTTCTGGTAGAACGCGTCGCCCCGGTTGGTCTGCCGGGTGGCCACCTTGGCGCCCTCGAACACCCCGCGCGGCCAGCGCTCCAGCATCGTCGGCCGGTCCCGCAGCGCGCGCAGGACGCCGTCGCCGACGGAGAGGAAGTAGCGGACCACGTCCAGCTTCGTCAGCCCGCGCTCCGGGAAGTAGGGCTTGTCGGGGCTGGAGACGCGGACCAGCCGCTCCCCCACCCGGATCTCCTCGGCCGCCGCGGTCGCCACGCAGAACACGGTAGGGCACCGGTCGGCGTCACGCGGACATCTCCTCAGGAGACCAGCAGGATCCCGACCACGATCAGCGGGATCGACACGAACAGGAAGATGCCGACGCCGGTGAGCACCCGGCCACCGCCGCCGTCCTCCCGCTCCGGCGCCAGGCCGAACGTGGACCGGGCCGGCAGCATGCCGATCCGGCTCAACGTCAGGTCGCCGGTCATCCCGATCAGGCCGCCGACAAGCATGAACGCCACACCCACCCGGTGCACGAAGGCGCCCCCGCTGATCATGACCCAGATGGCCACCGCCACGGCGATCACCGTCACCGCGATCACGAAGAGCACAAGCGCCTCGCGCAGCCCCCGCACCACCGTCGACATGCCCACCTCCCCCCGAGCGAACCGGCTCCGCCCGGCGGACATTGTGCCGTGTCGATGCTGGCCCGCGCAGCCCCGAACCAGGGGAACCCGGCGACGAGAGGGCCGCGCACTCCCACCGGGCCGACGCGGTTACCGGGCGCGGGCCCCGGGTACCGGGAGCCGCATGGCGGAGATGGCATCGCTCTGGATCGTCCGGCACGGCGAGAGCACCGCGAACGTCGCGGCCACGGCAGCCGAGACGTCCGGCGCCGAGCTGATCGACCTCACCCACCGGGACGCGGACGTGCCGTTGTCGCCCACCGGCGAGGAGCAGGCCCGGGCGACCGGCCGCTGGCTGGCCGGTCTGCCCGCGGAACGCCGGCCGGACGTGGTGGTGGTGTCGCCGTACCTGCGCGCCGTGCGCACCGCCGAGCTGGCGCTGGCCGGCTCCGGCCTGCCGATGAGCCTGGACGAGCGGTTGCGCGACCGGGAGCTGGGCATCCTCGACGGGCTCACCGGGCACGGTGTGCGCACCCGCCACCCGGAGGAGGCGCAGCGGCGGGCCTGGCTCGGCAAGTTCTACTACCGCCCGCCCGGCGGCGAGTCGTGGACCGACGTGGCGCTGCGGCTGCGGGCGCTCCTCGGCGACCTGCGCCGCGACCACGACGGCGGGCGGGTGCTGCTGTTCGGCCACGACGCGCTTGTCTTCCTGCTCCGTTATCTGGTGGAGGGGCTCACCGAGGCGGAGCTGATGGCTCTGACCCGTCAGCAGGTCATCGCCAACTGCTCGGTGACCGGCTGGCGCGCCGACGACGCCGGCCGGCTCGTCCCCGAACTGTTCAACGACGTCGCCCACCTGCACCAGCAGGGGGCGCGGCCCACCAGGGAGGACGACGTCCATGCCGAGCCGGTCTGACGTGATCACCCCCGCGCTGCTGCGGGACTGGGCGCTGCCGGTGCCCACCGGCGGCAAGGAAGCGCGCGGCACCGTGCTGGTGGTCGGCGGCTCCCGGTTCACCCCCGGCGCGGTGCTGCTCGCCGGAGTGGCCGCGCTGCGTGCCGGGGCCGGCGTGCTCCAACTGGCCGCCGCCGAGTCCACCGCGGCGTCGCTGAGCATCCAGGTGCCCGAGGCGCTCGTCGTCGGCCTGCCGGAGACCGACGACGGCGCGGTCCGGGGCGACCCCGGTGACCTGCTCGGTGGCCTGGTCGCCGACGCGGACGTGGTGGCGGTCGGCCCCGGGCTGCGGGACATCGACGCCACCGGGGAGCTACTGCGCGTGGTCCTGGACGCGGCCGGGCGGGAGACCGCGCTGGTGTTCGACGCGTACGCGCTGGGGGCGCTCAGCCACGCGCCGGACCTGCTGGTCGGCTCGGGCCGCAAGGTGGTGCTCACGCCCAACCTGACCGAGGCGCGTCACCTGCTGGGTCGCGACCCGGGTGACGACCTGGACGCCGAGGCGGTGGCGCTGGCCGACCGGTACGACGCGGTCGTGTCGCTGTACGGCCACATCGCGACGCCCGACGGCCGGGCCTGGCGGGAGGAGAGCGGGGACGCCGGGCTGGGCACCTCGGGCAGCGGCGACGTGCGGGCCGGGCTGCTCGCCGGGCTGCTCTCCCGGGGCGCCGACCCGGCACAGGCGGCCTGCTGGGCGGCGTTCGCGCACGCGGTGAGCGGGCAGCGGCTGGTGCCCCGGTACGGCCGCATCGGCTTCCTCGCCCGGGAGCTGCTGAACGAGAT
The DNA here is from genome assembly GCF_027497235.1 of Micromonospora sp. WMMD1128. Lineage (NCBI taxonomy): Bacteria > Bacillati > Actinomycetota > Actinomycetes > Micromonosporales > Micromonosporaceae > Micromonospora > Micromonospora sp. WMMD1128. The sequence continues at coordinate 2,747,616 of NZ_CP114902.1, read as the reverse complement.
CCCGTACACGCTGGCCACCGTCTGATCCGCACGGTTTGTGCCGATCCGGGCGGGGGTACGGGGGCGTCATCAGCCGACCTAGGAGGTACCCGGTGTCCACCGACGCGATCGTCCTGCTCAAGGAGGACCACAAGGAGATCCGCCGCCTGTTCACGGCGTTCCAGGACGCCGAGGACGGGCCGGCGAGCCGGCGCGGGAAGATCGTCGGGCAGATCATCGAGGCGCTGACGGTGCACACCTACCTGGAGAACGAGGTGATGTACCCGGAGGTCCGAAAGCTGGTGCCCGACGTCGAGGACGACATCCTCGAGTCGTACGAGGAGCACCACGTCGCGGACGTGCTCTGCCTCGAACTGCACGCCATGGACGCCGACGACGAGCGGTTCGTCGCCAAGACGACGGTGCTGATCGAGAACGTGCTGCACCACGTCGAGGAGGAGGAGCAGGAGTGGTTCCCGAAGGTGCGTGACGCGCTCGGCCGTAACCAACTCCAGGAGATCGGCCAGCGCATGCTCGACCTGCGCCCGAAGGCCCCGAAGACGCCGACCGCCCCGAAGGCGCTGAAGAAGGCACGCGACGCCGTCGTCGCCTGAGCGTGGATGTAAGGCGGGGGCCCCGCTTAACACGTGGATGTTAAGCGGGGCCCCCGCCTCTACCGAATGCGTTAATAGGGGCCCCCGCCTTACACCTCCCCGCGGGTCCGGACCGGGGTGGACCGCTAGGATCTTCCACGGGCCGTGACTGGCGCGTGGAGATGGAGCACCATCGGGGAGCGGCCTCGTCACGAGGACGCATGCCGAGCGCCTGGGCCTTCCGCACGTCACCAGGAGGTCGCATGTCGCACAACGCCGAATCCACCGCCTTCCGCAGCGCGCTGGAGGTGATCCGCGCCGTCGAGCCGCGGGTGGCGGACGCCATCGGGGCGGAGCTGGCCGACCAGCGCGAGTCGCTGAAGTTGATCGCCAGCGAGAACTACGCCTCCCCCGCGACGCTGCTGGCCATGGGCAACTGGTTCAGCGACAAGTACGCCGAGGGTACGGTCGGGCGCCGCTTCTACGCCGGCTGCCAGAACGTGGACACGGTCGAGGCGCTCGCCGCCGAGCACGCCAGGGAGCTGTTCGGGGCCGCCCACGCGTACGCGCAGCCGCACTCCGGCATCGACGCCAACCTGGTCGCCTTCTGGGCGATCCTGGCCGACCGGGTCGAGTCCCCCGCGCTGAAGCGGGCGCAGGTGCGCCAGGTCAACGACCTCACCGAGGCGGACTGGTTCGCGCTGCGCCGGGAGCTGGGCGACCAGCGGATGCTCGGCATGTCGCTCGACGCCGGCGGCCACCTCACCCACGGTTTCCGGCCGAACATCTCCGGCAAGATGTTCGACCAGCGCAGCTACGGCACCGACCCGGCCACCGGCCTGATCGACTACGACCGGGTGGCCGAGGCGGCGCGCGAGTTCAAGCCGCTGATCCTGGTCGCCGGCTACTCGGCGTACCCGCGGAAGGTCAACTTCCGGATCATGCGGGAGATCGCCGACTCGGTCGGCGCCACCTTCATGGTCGACATGGCGCACTTCGCCGGCCTGGTCGCCGGCAAGGTCTTCACCGGCGACTTCGACCCGGTGCCGCACGCGCACATCGTCACCACCACCACGCACAAGTCGCTGCGCGGCCCGCGCGGCGGCATGGTGCTCTGCGGCCCGGAGCTGGCCGACCAGGTCGACCGGGGCTGCCCGATGGTGCTCGGCGGGCCGCTGCCGCACGTGATGGCCGCCAAGGCGGTCGCGCTGGCCGAGGCGCGTCGCCCCGACTTCGCCGACTACGCCCGGCGGATCGTCGACAACGCGCAGGCGCTCGCCGATGGACTGCTGCGCCGTGGCGCGACGCTCGTCACCGGCGGCACCGACAACCACCTGGTGCTCATCGACGTCTCCGGGTACGGCCTGACCGGTCGCCAGGCCGAACAGGCGCTGCTCGACTCCGGCATCGTGACCAACCGCAACGCGGTGCCGCAGGACCCGAACGGCGCGTGGTACACCTCCGGCATCCGGATCGGCACGCCGGCGCTGACCACCCGCGGCCTCGGCGCCGCCGAGATGGACGCCACCGCCGAGCTGATCCACACCGTGCTCACCCAGACCACCGCCGGCAGCGGCCCGGACGGCGCCCCGTCGAAGGCGAAGTACGTGCTGGACCCGGCGGTGGCCGAGCAGGTCGGCAAGCAGGCCGCCGACCTGCTCACCCCGTTCCCCCTCTACCCCGAGGTCGACCTGACCTGAGGCCACCCACCCGCCTCGGTCGATCAAGGAGTTTGCGTCGGCAGGCGCACGAACGCCGACGCAAACTCCTTGATCGACGACAGTCGGTCCGGTCAGCGCAGCGGGCGCTTGAGGTGGTAGCGGTGCACCTCGGTGCTGCCCTGCACGTTGTTCACGTCCTCGGCGGCGGTGACCAGCTCCCACCCTTCCCGGCCGACCCGGTTGAGATGCGCGACCGCGGTGTCCCCGTACGCGGTGACGTCGGTGCGGGACCCGTCCGGGCCGTACCAGACGAACGAGACGTGGAAATTCCGGCCCTGCCCCTGATAGCGGCGGACCAGCAACGCGTACTCCCAGGCAACCATCCGTCCATTATCAACGGATACCCGGCGCGCGGGAACACGTGGGGTGCCGGCACGACGACGGTACGACGTCAGGCCGGCGCGCCCACCGCGGCCGTGGTGTCGGTGACAAGCGCGGCGAGCCGGTCCAGGCCCAGGTCGATCTGCGCCGGGGTGACCGCGCTCACCGACAGCCGCAGCGCGCGCACCGGCGTGCCGGCGTCGTAGAAGTGCGCCATCGGCGTCCACAGCACGCCGTACTCCCGGGCCGAGCGGTGCAGCAGCGCGTCGTCGACCGCGAACGGCACGGTGACCACCACGAAGAAGCCACCGGCCGGCACGGTCCAGCGCACCGGGCCGCCGGCCGGGAAACGCCGGGCCAGGCCGTCGACCAGATGGGCCAGGTTGCGGGCGTACGCGGCCCGCTCCCGGACGTTCGCGGCCACGAGCGAGCAGTCGTGCGCCAGCAGCGCGCCGCCGATCACCGCCTGGCTGATCGGCGAGGTGTTCACCGTGACCATGCTCTTGATCTTCGCGAGCTGGTCGGCGAGCGGGCCGACCGGGCCGTCGGCGCCACCCACCCGCTGGTCGGCCACGACGTAGCCGACCCGGGCACCGGGCAGCACGGTCTTGGCGAACGAGCCGAGATAGACCACCCGGCGCGCGGTGTCGAGCGCCTTCAGCGTGCGGCGGCGGTCCGTGCCGGTGGCCGGGAAGAGGCCGTACGGGTTGTCCTCGATCAGCAGCAGGTCCTCCTCGGCGGCCAGGTCGAGCAACTGCCGCCGGTGCGCGGTGTCCATGCTGACCCCGGACGGGTTGGCGAAGTCCGGCATCACGTAGCAGGCCCGCGGTCGGCGCCCTTCCGCGCGGGCCCGGCGCACCCCGGCACGTAGGTCGGCCAGGTCGACGCCGTCCGGGCCGCCGGCCACCGGCCGCACCGGCAGGTCGACCAGGCGGGCCGCGCCGGTCAGCCCGACGTACGTCGGCGCCACCGCGAACAGCACGTCGGACGCCTCGGCCCGCAACGCGCGCAGCACCAGGAACATGGCCTCCTGGCAGCCGACGGTCACCACGATCGACTCCGGGTCGACGGTGAGCCCCTCGTCCACGGCCAGGTTGCGGGCGATCAGGTGGTGCACGATCCCCTTGGTCCGGCCGTACTGCAACAACGTCCGGTCGACCTGCGCCGGGGTGAGCCCGAGGTCGTCGGCGAGGTGCCGGCGGAACCGGTCCAGGTGCGCGTGCAGCAGCGTCGAGTCGAAGAACTCCTCGTACGGCCGGCCGGCGGCCAGCGACACCGCGTCCGGATAGTGCTGCGCCACCTCGTTGAGGAAGTTCATCGAGTTCAACGCCGGGTCACCGACGCTGCCGTGCAGCGCCTCGACGGCCAGGTCCACCGGCTCCACGTCAGCCTCCGATCCGGGTACGCAACCGCCGGGCCGACGCCGGGTCGGGGCAGCCGCTGAGGATGAGAGCGTCGCGCAACTCGGCCGCGAGCAACGCCAGGGCGGCCTCGGCGCCGGCCCGGCCGCCGGCCGCGAGGGCCCAGAGCAGCGGCCGGCCGACAAGCACCCCGGACGCGCCCAGGGCCAGCGCGCGCAGCACGTCGACGCCGCCGCGGACGCCGCTGTCCAGCAGCACCGCGCACCGCTCCCCCACCGCCTCGACCACGTCCGGCAGCACGCTCGCGCTGGCCGGGGCGGCGTCGAGCTGCCGACCGCCGTGGTTGGAGACCACCACCGCGTCCACGCCGACGTCCGCCGCCCGGACCGCGTCGCGCGCGTCCAGGATGCCCTTGACCAGCAGGGGCACCGGGGTACGCTCCCGCAGCCAGGCCAGGTCCGCCCAGCTCAGCGCCGGGGCGAAGACCGCGCCGGTGTGCTTCGCCACGGCCGAGACGCCGGGCGTGCCCTGGTGGGCCAGGTCGTCCCGGCCGCCGGGCAGGTTCGCGGCGGTGACGTGCGGCGGCAACGCGAACCCGTTGCGCGCGTCGCGCAGCCGCCGGCCGAGCACCGGCACGTCCACGGTGACGACCACCGCGGCGCAGCCGGCGGCCAGCGCCCGGTCGAGCAGGTCGGACACCAACGCCCGATCCCGCAACCAGTAGAGCTGGAACCACACCGTCGCGCCGGCCGCGGCGATCTCCTCGATCGGCGTGCTGGACAGCGTGCTGGCCGCGTAGGGCACGCCGGCCGCGCCGGCCGCCGCGGCGAGCGCCGGCTCGCCGTCGGGGTGCAGCAACCGCTGGTACGCCATCGGCGCGACCGCCACCGGCAGCGCGTACCGGCCGCCGGGCAACGGCGCCTCGGTGGACGGCTCGTCGACGCCGGCCAGCATCCGGGGCAGCACCGCCACCCGGTCCAGCGCGGCCCGGTTGGCGGCAAGCGCGGTCTCGGTGCCGCTGCCGCCGTCGACGTAGTCCCAGACGTCGGCCGGGAGCACCGCCCGGGCCAGCGCCGCGAAGTCGTCCAGACAGGTCGGCACCGGGACGCCGGCCGGCGTCCCGCCGGTCGACTCAGCCATGGGCGCCGACCCCGGTCGCGCTTCCGGCCGATGCTCCACCCGCCGACGCCGGGTCGGCCGGGTCGAGGCCGAAGCGCCGGCGCAGGAAGGCGGCGACCCGCTCCTGGGCCTCGCGGCCGGCGTCGAACACGCCGGGCATGGCGAAGAAGCCGTGCACCATGCCCGGGTAGTCGACCGTCTCGGTGGGCACGCCCGCCTCCCCCAGCCGCTCGGCGTACCGCCGGCCCTCGGCCCGCAGCGGGTCGTGCCCGGCGGTGACCACGAGCGCCGGCGGCAGGCCGGACAGGTCCTCGGCGAGCAGCGGCGAGGCCAGCGGGTGCGCCGCGTCGCCCGAGTCGGCCAGGTAGTGACCGCGGTACCACGCCACCGAGTGCCGGTTGAACAGCAACGGGTCCTCGTCGCCGGCCGGACGCGATCCGGGACGCTGGTCGGTGTTCGGGTAGACGAGCACCTGGGCGGCGAGCGCGGGGCCACCGTCGGCGCGGGCCAGCAGCGTCACCGCCGCGGCCAGGTTGCCGCCGGCGCTGTCCCCGCCCACCGCCAGCCGCCGCGGGTCCACCCGGAACTCGGCGGCATGGGCGACCAGGTGGCGCAGCGCGGCCTGACAGTCCTCCACCGCCGCCGGGAACGGATGCTCGGGGGCGAGCCGGTAGCCGACCGTCACGGTCTGACAGCCGGTCAGGTTGACCAGCCGGCGGCAGATCCCGTCGGCCGTGTCCACGCTGCCGAGCGTCCAGCCACCACCGAAGAAGTAGACGAGCGTGGGCAACGGGCCGTCGCCGGCCGGCCGGTGGATCCGCACCGGCAGCGGCCCGGCCGGGCCGGGCACCCGCGTGTCGCGTACCTCCTCGACCGGCTCGACCGCGCCGGCGCCGGCGCGGATCGCGGCGAGGTCGGCGGCGCGGGCCTCGGTCAGGGTCTGGGCGTAGAGCGGCGTGACGCCGGCCGCCGCGCGCGCGGCCCGCCACGCGACCACCTGCGGATCGAGCGTCATCCGGCCTCCCCGGTGGTGACGAAGAGCTTGTCGATGCCGCGCAGGAAAAGGCTACCGCTGTAGGTGTACGGCTGGGTGACCGCGAGCCGGGGGAACCGGGCGAACAGCCGGGGCAGCGCGAGCCGCCCCTCCAGTTTCGACACCGCCGAGCCGAGGCAGAAGTGCAGCCCGACGCCGAAGGCCAGCGACGGCGGCCCGTCGCGCCGCGGGTCGAAGCGGTCCGGGTCGGGGAAGCGGGCCGGGTCCCGGTTGGCGGCGGCGATCAGCAGCAGCACGTTCTCGTCCCGGCCCACCGGGACGCCGTCCAGCTCGGTGTCGGCCGGCGCGGAGCGGGCCAGGAAGTGCACCGGACTCTCCATCCGCAGCACCTCGTCCACACAGCCCCGGGCCAGCGCGTCGTCGCCCGGTAACGCGGCGGTCACCGCCGGGTGGTCGAGGAGCAGCGGCAGGCCGTTGCTGAACATGTAGACGGTGGTGACGAAGCTGGCGTTGAACAACACGATCAGGTTGCTGACCAGCTCGTCCTCGCTGAGGTCGACGTCACCGGCGTCGAGCACCTCGACCAGCCCGCTGATCAGGTCGGCGCCGGGCGAGCGACGCCGGTGGGCGATCAGGTCACGGTAGTAGGCCCGTAGCTCCTCGGCGGCCTGGTTGGCCCGGGCCAGCCGCTCCGGCGTCTTGCCGGAGACGTCCATGTACTCGTCGATCCAGTCGACCCGCTGCCGGTACCAGGCCAGGTCCGCCGCGGGCAGACCGATGAACTCGGCCATCACCAGGGCCGGGACCGGGTACGCGAAGTCGGCCACGAAGTCCACCTCGGCGCCGCCCGCGCCGGCCTCCGCCATGTGGTCCAGGCGCTCGTCCACGATCCGTTCGATCACCGGCTCCAGCGCGCCGAGCCGGCGCGGGGTGAACGTCTTCGCGAACACCGCGCGCATCCGGGTGTGGTCCGGCGGGTTGACGAACATCATCGAGGTGAGGAACGTCCGCAGGATCTCCTGCTCCTGCCAGCCCGGCGGGAAACCCTTGTACCAGCCGGGATCACGCAGGATCCGATCGACCACGTCGTACCCGCCGGCGACGGCGGTGACGGTGCTGTGCTCGGCGCGGGTCGGCACGGCACTGATCGGCCCGTGCTCGTGCAGGGCCGCGTAGAAGGGATACGGGTTCTGCCGGCCCTGCTCGCTGTACAGGCCGGTCAGGATCTCGCTGACGTCCACGGCGCTTCCTCCCCAGGAAAAGGCGGCGGGGGCGGCCGCCGTGCGCCGCCGCCCCCGCCCGGTGTCACAGCCCGAGCAGCCGCAGCGGGACGGCGTTCGCCATCGCCTGCGCGCCCGCGTCGTTCGGGTGGATGTGGTCCCCGGCGTCGTACGCCGGCAGCAGCCGGCTCGGCCGCGCCGGGTCGCGCAGCACCGCGTCGAAGTCGAGCACGCCGTCGAACTCGGCCCGGCCGGGGCCGCGCAGCCACGCGTTCACCGCGTTGCGGGTGGCGTCCTTCTCCTCGGTCCACACCCCCGGCCCGCCGTTGCCCTCGTACGGGGTGATCGTGCCGACCAGGCTGGTCAGCCCGCGCGCCTGCACCTGCCGGTTGAGCTGCCGCAGCGACGCGATGATCGCCTCGCTGCTGTCGCCGCTCATCCAGATGTCGTTGATGCCCAGGTGGGTGACGACGGTGCGCACGCCGGTCTGCGGGAACACGTCCTCGTTGAGCCGGGCCAGCGCGTTCGGGCCCAGCTCGTAGTAGCCAGGGAAGCCGCCCGCGCCGGGCTCCGTACCCTCGTGGTTGAGCCGGTTGCCGGCCAGGCTCAGATTGAGCACGCCCGGCGTGCGGGCCTCCGGGCGGGCGTCGACGAGCCGCTTGGCCAGCAGGTCCGGCCACCGCCGGTCGGTGTTGACCGTGCTGCCGTTGCCGTCGCCGATGGAGTCGCCGAGCACCACCACCGAACCCGGCGCGGCCCGGCGCTCCACGTCGATGCCGGACAGAAACATCCAGCAGCAGTCGGGCCTGGTGGTGAAGCCGGCGCCGCCGGCCGCGGTGGTCAGGTCCGTCGCCCCGATGAAGTTCGTGACCCGGGACTGGCCGTGGAACGTGACCGGGCCGGTGAGCACCGGGAAGTACAGGGTGACCACCAGGTCCTCCTGCTCGCCCACCGGATAGGACAGCGGGTCGCTGAGCAGCTCGGCGCCCTTGTTGATGGTGGCCGAGGCGCCACCGGAGAACTTCAGCTCCCGGACGCTGGCCGGGTCGACGTCGGAGCGGTCGTCGGCGGTGGCGGTGTTCGGCCGGGCGATGGTGGCGTGACCGACCGTGACGGCCTGCTCGCCGTACAGGTTGGTGAGCCGGACCCGCAGGCGCGGACCGCCCACCGTGGTCTGCACCGTCATCCGGATGCTCTGGTCGTTGAGGCCGGTGTTGGTCAGGCCCACGGTGTTCCCACGGGTCACCGCCGCGGCCCAGCTCCCCGCCCACTCGGCGCGCCCGTGCCCGCGCCCGGCGCGGTCGGTGTCGGTGGGGCCGGCGCTCGCGGTCACCGCCGGGGTGCCGGCGAGCAGCAGCGTGGCGGCGGAAGCTATGACGTGCCATCTCTTCGGGGTCGGCATCGATCCTCCATGGTCGGCAGCCCCGGGCGCGACGCGGTCGGCGCCACCGGCCCGGGCGATGGACCGGAAACTAGCCGCCGCCGGTGACGAGCGTCAATCGACCTCATCGACATGATCAAATGCCCGCGGGATGCCCGGCGCCGACGTTCGGCTCTGTCCCCGGTGGACCGCCGCTGCCTAGGCTCGGACCTGGCGGCGGTGCGGTCGCCGACCCCGGCACCCGCCGTCCCGTCCCGGCCCTGACCTGGCCGGACGCCGCTCGCGGACCACGATGGGGGCTGCCCGATGACCGATCGGCCGAACTACGTGCACGAGGCGCTGGAGCTGTTCGCCGGATTCGGCGACCGGGAGGCGCTCGTCGGCGACGGTCGCCGGCTCACCTACCCACAGGTCGCCGCCGAGGTGCGTCGCCTGGCCGCCGCGCTGCGCCGGCACGGCGTACGCCCCGGGGCGGCGGTGCTGGTGACGCTCGGCAACACGGTCGAGGGTCCGCTGCTGCACCTGGCGCTGCACCTGCTCGGCTGCCGGAGCATGTGGGTCGCCCCGGTCACCTCCCGGCGGGAGATCGACGAGTTCGTCACGCTCGCCGCGCCGGAGGTGTTCGTGCACGACCCGCGCGACCCGGCGGCCGGGCAGCTCGCGGCCGGGCTACCCGGCGTACCGGTGCTCTGCCTCGGGCCGGGGGGCGCCGGGCCGGACCTGACCGCGGCCGGTGCGGGCGACGGAGACCTGCCGGCCGCGGTGCCCGCGCCGGAGTCGTTCCTGCAGACCAGCGGCACCACCGGCACGCCGAAGCTGGTGCACCACCGGGAAAGCTTCTACCGCCAGGTGCTCGCGATCGCGGCCGACTTCCGGGCCGCCGGGTTCCCGCTGCTGCGGCACCTGTCGCACTCGCCGATGTGGCTCGCGAGCGGCCAGATCACCACGCTCGTCAACCTGTTCACCGGCGGGGTGCTGTTCCTGCGCGAGCGGTGGGACCCGGCGGCGTTCGTCGCCACCGTGGACGCCGAGCGGATCACCTCCACGTTCGTCACCCCGCCGATGCTCTACGAGGTGCTCGACCACCCCGACCTGCCGGACGCCGACTTCTCCGCGATGTTCATGTTCAACGTCGGGGCCGGTCCCGCCGCGCCGGCCCGGCTGCGCCAGGCGATCCGCCGGTTCGGCCCGTGCCTGCGCATCGTCTACGGACTCAGCGAGGCAGTGGTCATCTGCGCCCAGCCCGGCCTCACCGAGGACCCGGAGCACCCGGAGCGGCTGCGCTCCTGCGGCCGGCCGTACGGGGACGTGACGGTGGAGATCCGCGACGCCGACGGCCGGGCGCTGCCGGCCGGCGTCGACGGCGAGGTGTGGGCCCGCACGAAGTTGAGCTTCGCCGGCTACCACGGCCAGCCGGAGCTGACCGCCGAGACGCTCGTCGACGGCTGGGTCCGTACCCGCGACCTCGGCCACCTCGACGACGACGGCTACCTCTACCTGGTCGACCGGTTACAGGACCGGATCCTCACCCGGCAGCGCAGCTGGCCGATCTACTCCCGGCCGATCGAGGACGTGCTCGCCGGCCACCCCGAGGTCCGCGCCGCCGCGGTGATCGGGGTGCCGGACCCGGTCGCCGGGGAACTCCCGTTCGCGTACGTGGTGCCGGCGCCGGGCGCGTCGGTCACCGCCGACGACCTGATCGCGCTGGTGACCCGGGAGCTGAGCGAGACCTGGGCGCCCGGCGCGGTGGAGTTCGTCGACGCGCTGCCACTCAACCGGTCCGCCAAGGTCGACAAGCTGGCGCTGCGGGAGAGGTACGCCACCACGCACCCGATCGGCAGCCCGACATGAACCCCCGCCGGGAGTTGTACACCCTGGTCGGCGCCGACCTGCTGTCCAACCTCGGCACCCGGATCTCGGTGGTCGCCATTCCCTGGCTGGTGCTGGAGACCACCGGCAGCCCGACCCGGATGGGCCTGGTCGCCGCCGCGGAGACGCTGCCGTACATGCTCTCCAGCGCGCTGGCCACGCCGTGGGCGGACCGGTTCGGCGTACGCCGCACGTCGGTCTTCGTGGACGCGGTGAGCGCCGCCGCGATGGCGGTGGTGGCGCTCGCGCCGTGGCTCGGGTTCGGCACGCTGCTGGTGCTGGTGGCCGTCGCCGGCGGGCTGCGCGGCATCGGTGACCGGGTCAAGCACGTGCTGTTCAAGCCGGCCGCCGAACGGGCCGGCGTGCCGTTGATCCGGCTCACCTCCGCCTACGACGGGCTGGCCCGGGGCATGACGTTGTTCGGCGCGGTGCTGGGCGGGCTGCTCATCGACTGGGTGGGGCTGACCCGGGCGATCTGGATCGACGCCGCCACGTTCGCGGTCTGCGCGCTGCTGATCGGGGCGCTGGTCCGGCCGCCCGCGCCCGCGCAGCCGGCGCCCCGGGAACGCTACCTGCGGGCGCTGCGCGGCGGATTCGCGTACCTGCGCACCGACCGGACGCTGCTGACCATGCTGATCGTGGTGTCCGCGTCCAACATGTTCGCCAACGCCAGCGTCGCGGTCTGGATCCCGCTCTGGGTGAACCAGGTACTCGGCGACCCGGCCGGGTTCGGCTTGCTGCTGGGCGTGTTCTCGGCCGGCGCGCTGCTGGGCAACCTGCTGTTCACGCTGCTCGGGACGCGGTTGCCGAGCCGGGCCACGTTCGCCCTCGGGCTGGCGCTCAGCGGCACGCCGCGACTGCTGGCGCTGGCGCTCAGCGACGACCTGGTGGTGGTGCTGGCGGTGACGTTCCTGTCCGGCATCGGCATCGCGGCGGTGAACCCGCTGCTCGGCGCCGCGCTCTACCAGCGGGTGCCGGAGGCGTTGCAGACCCGGGTGCTTGGTATCTCCGGCTCGGTGGCCTTCCTCGGCCTGCCGGTGGGCGCGTTGCTCGGCGGCTGGTCGGTGGCGCTGCTCGACCTGACCCCGGCGCTGCTGGTGATGTCGGTGGCCTGCCTGGTGCTCACCGTGGCGCCGTTGCTGCTCTTCCGGTCGCCGGCCGAGCGCCCGGCCACGCGGCCGGCCACGCCGACCCCGGCCTGACCGGCCCGGCCGGATCCGGCCCCCGACGCGGCGGGGCAGCACGGCGCGTGCCGTTTCGCTACTGTCGGGATTCGCGGGCCGTGCCCGCGGCAGCTACACGGGGGAAGTCGACAGCACCGGCACCGCACGCGCCCCGGCGCGTGTGGCGTCGCGCCCTGTCGCAAAACAGGCGGCGGTTTGCCGTCCACTGATCGACCTCTCTCCCGGTTCGCCGGTTCTCCGGCGGCGTCGCCTGCTCGAACGACCGGAAAAGAGGAACATGAGACTCATCCGAAATCGCCGCACGCGCGCGATGGCGGCGCTGCTCGCCGTCGTCGTGGCGGCAAGCACCATCGGTGGCGGCTCGGCGCAGGCGGTCAGCGGCGTCAGCCCGGTGCCCGCCGGCAGCTACCCGTTCACCGCCAAGATCCAGAACGACCTGCGGGCCTGCTCCGCGGTGCTGGTCGAGCCGACCTGGGTGCTGACCACCGCGAGCTGCCTGGCCGAGCCCGGCCAGCAGCTCGTCGCCGGCCCGCCCGCCCGGCGCACCACCGTCACGGTCGGCCGGACGGATCTGCGCACCACGGCGGGGCACGTCCTCGCCGTCACCGCCGTGATCCCCCACCCGACCCGCAACGTCGCGCTCGCCCACCTGGAGAAGGCCGCGGACGGCGTGCCACCGATCGCCATCGGCGGCGCCGCCGCCCAGGGCGAGACGCTGCTCGCCGCCGGCTTCGGCCGCACCGCCACCGAGTGGGTGCCCGACGAGCTGCACGCCGGGGCGTTCACCGTCACCGGCGTCACGGCGGACACCCTCACCGTCGACGGCAGCGCCTCCGCCGCCAGCCTGTGCCGGGGCGACGCCGGCGGGCCGCTACTGCGCACCGGTGCCGGCGAGCCACAGCTGGTGGCCCTGCACGACCGCTCCTGGCAGGGCGGTTGCCTCGCCGAGACCGACACCCGGCGCACCGCGACCGAGGTACGGGTGGACGGCCTCGCCCCCTGGATCGCGGCGAGCACCAGCACCAACTACGTGGCGCTCTCCCCCGGCGCGTCCCTGCTGGACACCCGCGCCGGCACCGGCGCCCCGGCCGGGCCGCGCGGCGCGGACAGCACCACCGACTTCCCGGCCCTCGGCGTGGGCGGCGTCCCCTCGACGGGCGTGTCCGCGGTGCTCGTCGACGTGACCGCGGTCAGCCCGACCGCCAACACCTTCCTGACGGTGTTCCCTCAGGGCACCACCCGACCGGCGCTGTCGTCCTCCCTCAACGCGTCGACCGGGGAGATCATCTCGACCACCCAGGTCGTCAGGCCGGGGGCGGACGGGCGTCTTTCGGTCCACAACCGCGCCGGAAGCGTCCACATCGTCGTCGAGGTGCACGGCTACTTCACCACCGGGGCAGGCGGAGGACTGGTCGCCGTGCCGCACACCCGCGTGGTGGACACCCGCACCGGCACCGGCACCACCGTGGGCAAGGTCCCGACCAACGGCTCCCGGACGTTCACGTTCACCGGCGGCGTCGTCCCGAGCGGCGCGACGAGCGTGTTCCTGGACGTGGCAGTGGTCGGCTCGACCGGCACCGGCTTCCTGCGCGCCCATCCGGAGGGCGGCGCCGACGACACGAGCGTGCTCGACTACGTCAGCGGGGTCACCTCGCAGGGCATCGCGGTCAAGCTCTCGTCCGCGGGCAGGGCCACGGTCGTCAACAAGGGACCGGCGGTCGACCTGGTGATCTCCGTGCAGGGTTACGTGACCGCCGACCTCACGGTCGGCGCTGATCTGCGGCCCACCTCGGCGGTCCATCTGGTCGACACCGGGGCCAACGGCGGCCAGCCGCTCCCGGCCCGGGGCGAGCTGTTCGTCAAGCTGACCGATCCGCTCGGCGTCTCACCGGAAGCGATGGGCGGCGCCATCCTCGCCGTGACGGTCGCCGGTCCGACCGCCTCGGGTTACCTCACCGTGGAGTCCGGCGTCGGCCCCTTCCCCGCGGACCAGAACGGCCCCATCGTCACGAGCCAGTCCGTGGCGAACTTCACCGCCGGCCAGGTCGCCCGGACCACGATGGTGATGGTCAAGGTGGACCGGGCCGGGCAGAACCGCGCGACCGGGAGCGTCCGGATCTTGAACGTCAGCGGCGGCACGGTCCGCGTCATCGTGACCCTGCACGGCTGGTTCAACCCGCCACCCGGCTCGAGCAACTGAAACCACGACACACCGGCCTCCGCCGCCTCGACCGTACGACCGGTCGGGGCGGCGGACCGCTTTCCCCGGCCCGGCGGCTCGGCTAGCCTGCCGGACATGTCATCGACGGTGACCGAGGCGACGGATCCGTGGTGCCTACGCCCCGGCGAGGCCGATGAGCTGTTGCGCGACCATCCCTGGCACCGGTTCGTGGTGCTCGGGGACAGCGTCGCCGAAGGGCTGTGCGAACCGGTCGCCGGCTACTCCGACCTCCAGTGGGCCGACCGGATCGCGGCCGAGCTGCGCGCTTTCCGGCCCGAGCTGGCATACCTCAACCTGGGCCGGCGTGGGCTGCGCGCGCACGAGGTCCGGGCCACCCAACTGGCCGACGCGCTGGCCTTCCGGCCCGACCTGGCGCTCGTGGTGTGCGGCGGCAACGACGCCTTCCGCCCCGGATACGACCCGGACGCGGTCGACGCCGAACTGACCGCCATGGTCACCTCGCTGCGCGCCGCCGGGGCGGACGTGCTCACCGTCGGCATGTTCGACGTGTCGCACAGCCCGGCCGTGCCGGACACGCTGCGGGCCGGCCTCGGCGAGCGGATGCGGCGGCTGTCCCGGCACACCCGGGCGGTGGCCGAGCGGCTCGGCTCGATGCACGTGCACCTGACCGAGCATCCGCTGGTCGCGGACCCGTCGCTGTACAGCAGCGACGGCCGGCACGGCAGCGCCCGCAGCGACGCGGTCGCCACCGCCGAGACCCTCCGCGTCCTCGCCGCCCGCGACCCCGGTGTGCAGCGCGTCGGCGGCCGGTAGCCGCGACCCGCCCGATCGTCGTCCGCGCCGCCGCACACCGCCCGGCTCCGTCCACGACCCCGCCGTTCGGACAGGTCCTGCCGTTCGGACAGGTCCTGCCGTTCGGACAGGTCTCGCCGCTCGGACAGGTCTCGCCGCTCAGACAGGTTTGCCCAGCCGGAGCTGCCGCCGCCGGACAAACGGTCGTGGGTGTCACTCCCGCTGCCCACCGGGCTCGCGAGTTGCCTACAAACTTGATGGCGAGAACGACTCAGGGCCCGAGACTGCCGCCGACACACGTGATCAGGGGGCGGTTCGAACATTGCGGGTCGAACGGTGCAGGTCGGGCGGAGGCTGACGCTCCCCCGACGCCCGACGCCCGACGCCCGACACCCGACGCCCGACGCCCGGCGAGGCGTCGGTGAATCGTTCTCGTCATCAAGTTTGTAGGCACCCGGAACTACATCGATTCCCGGCATGAGGGCGTCGGAGACCGCGGCCGGGGCCGGAGGGTCGCCTGCGGTCCCGGCCGCCCCGGCTGCACCAGCCGATCGGGATTCAGAACGGCTCGCCGATCAGACCGGTCAAGGGTCACGGCCCGTCGAGAGCCACAGCCGGTCGAGAGCCGCAGCCGGTCGAGAGCCACAGCCGGTCGAGAGTCACGGCCGGTCGGCGATCAGGAGGCCGGTGAGCAGGGCGCGCAGGGTGCGGTCGAACAGGTCGTCCCCGGGGGGCGGGGCGGGCGAGGGGGTGGCGAACGCCGCCGCCAGGTGCGGGTAGGTCGCCAGGTCGACGTGGTCGAACGTCATCGGGCCGGTGGCCGTCGCGGCACGGGCGAAGAGCGTCACCACGCCGGTGACCATGGCGATCGCCTCGAACTTCGCGTTGGTGGTCGCCGGGACCGGTTGCAGGATGCGCAGACAAGCGTCGAAATGGGCGAGCGTGTTCGGCCCCGGAGCGGCGCGTCGGGTGAGCGCGTCGGCCAGCCACGGGTGCCGACCGTGCAGCGCGAGCTGACGGCGGGCGAGCAGGAGGAACTGCTCCACCCAGGTTCCCTCGTCGGGCGAGTGGGGGCGCATCTCGCCCACGCACCTGTCGACCATCAGCTCCAGCAGGTCGTCCCGGGAGGACAGGTGCCGGTAGAGGGAGCCGGCGGCCATGCCGAGCGCACCGGCCACCGCCCGCATGGAAACGGCGTCCAGACCGCCGGCGTCGGCCAGCTCGACGCCGGCCGCGGCGATCTCGTCCCGGCCGTGCGTGGGGGTCGGGCCGCGGGTGCCGCGTACCGGCCGGCTCCAGATCGAATTCGTGGATGCGCCGCTCACCTCTCCCACTGTAAACTGCAAACGGCGTTCGCAGTTTAGAAGAGTCGGAGGAGACGGTCATGCAGCGAATCTCGGCACCGGACGGCGCGGCCATCGCCCTGCACACCACCGGCACCGGGCCAGGGCTGGTGGTGGTGCACGGCGGCGGGGTGACGATCACGGAATACCGTCGGTTGATCGCCCGGCTGGCCGATCGGTTCACCGTGCACGCCTACAACCGGCGAGGGCGGGCCGACGCGCCGCCGCGCCGCGAGCCGTACACGGTGGAGCAGGAGGTCGACGACCTGGGCGCGGTGCTCGCGCACACCGGCGCCCGCTGGGCGGTCGGGCACAGCTACGGCGCGTTCGTCGTGCTGCGGGCCGCGTTGCGGCTGCCGCTCGAGCGGATCGCGGTCTACGACGCTCCGCTGCGGCTGGCCGGTCGCGGCATTCCGATGGCGTTCCTCGACCCGGCCGAGGCGGCGGTGCGGGCCGGCGACACCGCCCGGGCCATGGCGATCGTGGCCGCGGCCGTCGACCCGCAGAACCCCGCGTCGCGGCTGCCGCTGGCGGTCCGCACGGCGATCACGCGGCTCTTCCTGCGCACCGAGGTCGGGCGGACGATGGGCGCGCTGGTGGGGATGACGCTCGCCGAGTCGCGGCAGATCGAGGCGTACGAGGGACCGGCCGAGCAGTATGCCGGCATCACCGCCGAGACGCTGCTGATCAGCGGCGCCAAGGCCGCGCCGTTCTTCACCGAGACCAACGGCATGCTGGCCGCCGTCCTGCCCCACGCCCGCACCCTGCGCATCCCCGGCAGCGCCCACAACGGCATCGCCGCCGCACCCTCCACCCTGATCACCCCCCTCGCCGACTTCTTCACCACCCCCGGTGATCATGAGGTTGACGGCGACAAATCAGACGTCGAGCACCGCTAACCTCATGATCACCGGGGCGGGGGCCGGCGGCGGGGGCGGGGGCGGGGTCAGTCGGTGAGCAGGATGCCGGTCATGAGGACGCCTCTGGCCAGGTTCAGGATGCCCTCGCAGCCTGGGTAGCCGACCCGCGCCAGGGCGCCGGAGCCGGTGCGGCCGAACAGGTAGGGGGCGAGGCTGTACGGGACCTCGGCGGTGACCGTCTCGCCGGTCTCGATCTGCACGAAGTCCATCGCCACCCGGTCCGCCTCGTGATAGCGCTGCAGGATGTGACCGCCCTCGTCGATCGCGGCGCGTACCCCGTCCGCCCAGGCCACCGCGCTGCACTCCGGCCCGATCAGCACCCCGTGCCCGGCCGACCCGCCGGCCGGCTTCGCCACCAGGTCGGCCTGCTCGGCCAGCGCCCGGTCGAGCTGGTCGGCGGTGAGCGCGACGGTGTGCGGCACGTACCGGCGGATCAGCGCCCGGTCCGGCTCCGGCAGCAGGTCCAGGTCGGCCCAGAGCCAGGCGTAGTTCAGCTTGTTGCTGAGCAGCCAGGCCGCGCTGCTGACGAACATCGGCAGCGTGCCGGCGGCGAGCGCGCCGGCCACCGCGTCCAGGCCGGCGCTCGGGGTGACCCGGTTCGGGACGAAGAGCCGGAACAACGCGTCCACCGGGGCGCCGCCGACCACGAGCCGGCTCGTCCCGTCCAGCGTGGCGGCGGCGACCGGCGCGATGACCAGGTCGATGCCGAACCGCCGGGCCTGGTCCGCCAGCGGGGACAGGATCCGGATGAACGTCTCCGGGTCGTCCAGCCCCGGATATTCCGCCTCGAAGTCCATCAGCAGCGCCACCCGTGCGCCGTCGCCCAGGCCGAGGGTGTCCCGGATGGCGACGAACCGCTGGTCCAGCAGGGACGGCGCGGGCCGGGTCCGGTCGAGCAGGCCGTGCGCGCGGTACAGGTCCGCGTACCGCTGGATCACGGTGTCGGCGTCGAAGCCGCCGCCGAGGCTGCTGTCGATGTTGTACTCCACGATGCACGGCACGCCGCCGGAGAACAGCACGTCCGGCCGGTACGCGGCGAGCAGCCCGTCGTGCAGCACCTCGTCCGGGTCCAACAGCCGGGTCTCCCCCTCCGGCACGTCCAGCAGCCGGCGCAGCTCACCTGCGGTGCGGGCCCGCCGCTGGCACGCCTCCAGGATGAGCTGCGCGATCCGGTCGCAGACCTCGTTCAGCTCGCGGAAGGCGTCCGCGGCGAGCACCGGCGGGCGGGCCAGCCGCCACTGTTTGTTGTAGGTGGCCCGGCCGTGGAAGATCTCCTCCCAGGCGCCGGCGCCGGCCGTCACCATCGCGGCGCGGGTGGGCTCGGGCAGGTCGGTCCACGCCTGGTGCAGCGGCGGCCACGGATAGTTCGGGTCCATCGGTCATCAGTCCTTGAGGGTCAGTTGGATGGCGGCGGTGAGCTGGTCCCGGCCCGGCTGCACGGCCCGGTCCAGGGCCGGCGCGAAGGGCAGCACCGCGCCGTCGGGGCGGGTGACACGCCGGGGCGGGGCGGCCAGCCGGACCCGCTCCACCACGGTCGCGATGATCTCCCCGGCGATCCCGCAGGAGCGGTTGCCGTCGTCGACCACGACGAGTCGCCCGGTGCGGCGCACCGAGTCGACAAGCCCGTCCCAGTCGAACGGGTACACCGTGCGCGGGTCGAAGACCTCCACCGACGCCTGGTCGGCCAGCTCGTCGGCGACCGCGAGCGCGTCGTGCACCAGGTGCCCGACCGCGACCACCGTGACGTCGTCGCCCGGCCGGCGCACCACGCCCCGGCCCAGCGGCACCGGCGCCGGGTCGGTCACGTCCTCCCGCAGGTCCAGCGCCCCGGCCGGGGCGAACACCACCACCGGGTCGTCGCAGCGGATCGCGGAGACCAGCAGCCCGTACGCGTCGGCCGGGGTGGCCGGCACCACGGTGGTCACCCCGGCGTGGGCGAACAGCGCGTACGGGTGGTCGGAGTGCTGCCCGGCCCAGCCGGTGCGGGAGCCGGAACCGGGCACCAGGTAGGTGACCGGCACCGCGCACTGGCCGCCGGTCATCAGCGGGAACTTGTGCGCGTGGTTGACGATCTGCTCGAAGACCAGGAACAGCAGCGACGGGATCTGGAACTCCACCACCGGGCGGGCCCCGGCCAGCGCCGCCCCGGTGGCGAAGCTGGTGAACGCCTGCTCGGACAGCGGGGTGTCCCGGACCCGCTCCGGGCCGAACTTCTTCAGCAGGCCGGTGGTGACGTTCGCGGCGGCCACCCGGATGTCCTCGCCGAGCACCAGCACCGACTCGTCGCGGGTCATCTCGTCCGCGAGCGCCCGGGTGAGCGCCCGACGGTAGGAGAGCCGGGGCATCAGCCACCTCCGGTCCGGGCGGTGAGCCCACTGGCGTACAGGTGGTCCAGGGCGGTCGCCGGGTCGGGGTGCGGGCCGGCGAGCGCGAAGTCGACGGCGGCGGCCAGGACCGCCTCGACTGTCGCGTCGACCTCGGCCCGCACCGCCGGGTCGAGCCGGGCGCCCTGGATGTCGACCGGGTCGCGGGAGCGTCCTTCGGCCACCTCCTCCGGCGGACGGTAGTCGAGGCGTACCCGGTGTTCGAAGGTGTGGTGGGCGTCGAACCGGTAGGTGTGCGCCTCGACCAGCTCCGGGCCGCCGCCGGCGCGCATCCGCGCGACGGCGGCGGCGCTCGCCGCGCGTACCGTCTCCGGGTCCTGACCGTCGACGGCGGTCGCCGGCAGGCCGAACGCGGCGGCCCGCCCGGCGATGGTGCCGGCGACCGCGCCGGCGACCGGCATGGTGGTGGCGTAGCCGTTGTTCTCGCAGACGAACAGCACCGGCACCCGCCAGAGGGCGGCCAGGTTGAACGCCTCCAGCAGCATCCCCTCGTTGACCGCGCCGTCGCCGAAGAACGTCGCGCCGACCACGTCGGCGCCGCGCCGCCGGCGCTCCCACACCGCACCGGTGAGGATCGCGCCGGCGGCCCCGACGATGGCGTTGGCGCCGAGCACCCCGACGCCGAAGTCGGCGGCGTGCATCGATCCGCCCCGGCCCCGGTTGAGCCCGGTGACCCGGCCGCACAGCTCGGCGAGCATCCGGGCCGGGTCGGCGCCCTTGGCGAGCACGTGGCCGTGCCCCCGGTGGGTGCCGGTGACCAGGTCGTCGGCGCGCAGCGCCGCGCAGACCCCGGCGGCGATCCCCTCCTGACCCAGGTACGGGTGGATGCCGCCGACGATCTCCCCGGCGTCGACCAGCTCGATCGCGCGCTCCTCGAAGCGGCGGATCAGCCGGACCGTCCGGTAGAGCGCGACCGGGTCGGATCCGGTCACGCCGGACGGCCCTCCTTGATCGCGGCGAGGATGTCGTCCCAGAGGCGGGCGCGGGCGGCGAGCGCGTCGTTCACCGTGTCCGCGCATTCCTGCCACTTCGTGTCGTCGTCGCCGCACAGGTCGGCGAGCATCTGCATGGCCATCGGCGTGTGCTGCTCGCCGTCGACCTCGATGTGCCGCTCCAGGTAGTCGACGAACGTGTTGAGCCGGTTGCTGCGCTCGTTGACGGCGACGACCTGGGTGAACATCTCCGGGATGAGGTCTTCCCGGCCGAACGCGAACGCCGCCGCCTGGCAGTGCACCGGCGTGGTCTCGATGATCCGCCAGGTGGTGCCGGCGAACGCGGCCGAGGCCGCCGGCACGCCGGCCGCGCCGAGCGCCTCGCCGACCGGGCGGCCGGCGCGCAGCAGGTCGACCAGGCTGTTCACGGCGGTGGTGTCGGCGCCGGCCTCGGTCATGCCGTTGACGTACAGCTCGAAGTGGCTGATGTAGCCGGTGCCCAGCTCGTCGCTCTCCTCCACCATCACGATGTCGTTGATCAGGCGGCGGCTGCCGGTCGGGCCGGTCGGGATCCACGGCACGGTGACGCAGGTGAGCTGGCGTTGCAGCGACTTCAGCAGGGACATGAAGTCCCAGACCGCGAAGACGTGGTGCTCCATGAACGTGACGAGCGCCTCGTGGGTGTCCAGGTTGGCGTAGAGCGGGTGCTTGACCACCACGTCGCGGCGCTCGGTCACCGCCCGCTCCAGCCGCTCGATGCCCGGGTGCGTCTTTCCCCAGTCGTACCGTGACATTGTCAGCCTCCCTGCTGGGCGCGGTCGCGCCAGATGACCGGGCAGTAGTCGGGGTCCGCGTAGTCCGGCCAACCCTCGTGGGTGCGGCGGACCAGCACGTCGTGGTTGTACGCGGCGAGCGTGCCGTCGGAGAGCGGATACTCCCGCCAGGCGTTCGCGCCGTCCTGCAGGTGCAGCGAGACGGCCCGCCGGGGCCGCCCGCTGACGTTCGCGCCGCTGCCGTGGTAGGTGCGGCAGTGGTGGAAGCTCATGTGCCCCTTCGGGATCACCATCGGGACCTTGCGGATCTCGGCGTCGTTGTACGCCGCGTTCTCCGCGAGCATCGCCTCGAGCTGGTCGCGGTCCCGGTCGGCGAAGTGCCGCACCACCGTGTCGTCCGCGCCGATCTCCCGCCACCGGTGCGAGCCGTCGACCATGGTGATGGTGCCCATCTCCGGGCCGCAGTCGTGGAACGGGATGAACGCGGTGAGCATGTCCTCCGACGACGAGGACGCCCAGTAGTGCTTGTCGAAGTGCCAGGGCACGATGTTCGACGGCTCGCCGGCGATCGGCGGCTTCCAGATCAGTGTGGACTGGAAGATCCGGATCTCGGTGGCCCGGGCCAGCCGGGCGGCGACCGCGCCGATCAGCGGCTTGCGCAGGATCCGGGCGATGCCGTCGTGCTCGTGGTGGACGTAGTCGTTGTGCCGCTGCACGTCGCCCTTGGACGGCTCCCAGTAGGCGAGCTTCGGCGGGCGCGCCGGCAGCCGCCGGTCGCGTTCCCCGGCGTAGTAGCGGTCGGTCGCCGCGACGAGGTCGTCCACCTCGTCGTCGGTGAACAGCTTCTTCGACAGGTACCAGCCGTGTTCGGCGTAGTGCCGGACGTCGTCGTCGGAGGGCAGCAGCGCCTCCTCCTCGGCGGTCAGCCCGGGATCGATGGTGGTCATGGGCCCTACCCCTCCAACCCTCCGGCCGCGACGGCGGGGGTCGCCCCCGCCGCGGCCAGCTCGCGTTCCTTGGCCTCGTAGAGGGCCTTGATGTTGCCGCTGCCGAAGGTGCGCGCCCCGCGCCGCTCGATCACCTCAAGGAAGAGCGTGCGACGCACGTGCATCGACTCGGTGAAGATCTGCAGGAGCTGCCCGTCGTGGTCGGAGTCGACCAGGATGCTCAGCTCGCGCAGCCGGTCCACAGGCGCGTCCAGCCGACCGACCCGCTGCTCCAGGTCGTCGTAGTAGGCGTCGGGCGTGCGGGCGAACCGCACGCCCCGGCCGGCGAGCGCGCCGACCGTGGTGACGATGTCGTCGGTGCGCAGCCCGAGGTGCTGCACCCCGGCCCCGGCGTGCCAGCGCAGGAAGTCCTCGATCTGCCCGGGCCGGGCGCTCGTGTCCGGTTCCAGCAGCACCAGGGTCACCTGGCCGGACGAGTCCTGCACCACCTTGGAGTTCATCGCCTGCCCGGCGACCTCGATGTGCTCGGCGAAGATCTCGGCGAAGCCGAACACCTTCTCGTAGTGCGCGACCGTGGCGTCGAGCTGCCCCGGCGGCACGCAGACCGCCAGGTGGTCCACCTCGGCCAGCAGCGCGTCGCCGTCCGCGACCGGCACCGGCTCGATCGCGCCGGGCAGGAACACGGTCGGGTCGCCGCGCCGCTCGACGAGGCGGTGCAGCACGTCGCCGAAGCCGCCGACCTCGGCGACCACCACCTCGGCGTCCGCGCCGGTGTGGGTGCGCGGCGGCGTCACCCCGGTCGCGCCCCGTTCGACCAGCTCCGCGTACGCCCCGGCGGCGTCGTCGACCGCGAGCGCGACCACGGCGATGCCGTCGCCGTGCCGGTGCACGTAGGTCGCCGCCGGGTGCTCCGCGGACAGCCCGGTGGTCAGCAGCAGCCGGATGCCGGCCTGGGCCAGCAGCAGCGAACGCTGCCCGGCCAGCCCGGTCTCCGGTCCGCCCTGGCCGTGCAGCCGGAAGCCGACCGCGGTGTCGAAGTAGAAGGCCGCCTGCCGGGCGTCCCCCACGTACAACTCCAGATGGTCTATGCCGTTGACGTGCATGGGCTTCCCCTCTTCCCCCCGTGATCGCGGCCCGGGCGCCTCGCCCGGGATGGAGTCCGGTCAGCCCGCGACCGGGGTGGCGACCCGGCGCAGCAGCAGGCTGACGTTCTGGCCGCCGAACCCGAACGAGTTCGTCAGCGCGTGGTCGGTCCGGGTGGGCCGGGGCACGGCGCGGACGTGGTCCGCCTCGCACTCCGGGTCCGGGTCGTCCAGGTGGTACGTGGGTGGGAGCAGACCGCGGCGCAGCGCCAGCGCGGTGGCCGCGGCCTCCAGCACCCCGGACGCGCCGAGCAGGTGCCCGGTGAGCGCCTTGGTAGAGCTGGCCGGCACCCCGCCGACGCCGAACACCTCGGCCAGCGCGGTGGTCTCGGCGACGTCGCCGAGCCGGGTGCCGGTGCCGTGCGCGTTGACGTAGCCGACGTCGGCCGGTTCGATCCCGCCGGCCGCGAGGGCCCGGCGCATGCACGCGGCGGCCCCGGCGCCGTCCGGCCGGGGCGCGGTCGGGTGGTACGCGTCGGTGTTCGTCCCGTAGCCGGCGACCGCGGCGTAGCCGGTCACGCCCCGGGCGGCGGCGTGCCCGTCCCGTTCCAGCACCAGCAGCGCGGCGCCCTCGGAGAGCACGAACCCGTTGCGCCGCTTGTCGAACGGGCGGCTCGCCTCGGTGGGTTCGTCCCAGCCCCGGGCCAGCGCCCGGGCGTTGGTGAACGTGTCGGCGAACGTGCCGAACAGCGGCGCCTCGCTGGCCCCGCAGACCACCACGTCGGCCTCGCCGGCGCGGATGAGGCGTACCCCGTCGGCGACCGCCTGGGCGCCGGAGGCGCAGGCCGTGCCGACCGACGAGCTGTAGCCGCGGATGCCGTGCGCGATGGCGATGCGCGCCGACGGCATGTTCGGCAGGATGCCGGTGAGCAGGTACGGGCTGACCGCCGCCCGGCCCCGGTCGGCGCGGGCCACGATCTGCCGTTCCAGCGTGGACATCCCGCCGACCCCGCCGACGATCACCGCGGTCCGCTCCGGGTCGACGTCGCGCCCCACCTGGAGGCCGGCGTCGGCGAGCGCCTCGGCGGCGGTGAGCAGGGCGAGCAGCACGACCCGGTCGAGCACCTTGGTCTCCGGTCCGGAGGCGACGCTGCGCGGGTCGATCTCCGGCAGCACCCCGGCCACCTCCAGGCTGTCCCGCGCCGGGTGCCCCTCCGGGGGACGGGACAGCCCGGAGCGGCCGGTGAGCAGCGCGTCGAACGTCTCCGCGACGCCCCGCCCGGCCGGCGTGAACAGGCCCATGCCGGTGATCAGGGCGGTCATGACGGCGACTCGGTCAGGTAGCGCTCGCGCAGCGCCACCTTGCGTACCTTGCCGGTCACGGTGACCGGGATGTCGTCGGCGCGTACCGGCACCACCCGGCGCAGCGTGGCGGCCACGTCCGGGCCGAGCGCGGCGCGGATGCGGGCGGTGCGGTCCTGCGCCGGGTCGGCTCCGGCGGCCAGTTCCAGCAGCACGTCGGTGGTCACCGTGTCGTCGGGCCCCTTGACGATGACCACCGTGCAGTCGGTCACGTCGGGGCAGGCGGCGAGGATCCGCTCCTCGGACAACGCGGTGAAGAGGCGCTTCCCGTCGCCGACCTCGACCGAGTCGACCGCCCGGTCCAGGTGGTAGTAGCGGCCGTCGTCGTCGGCGTACACCAGGTCACCGGTGAGGTACCAGCCGCGCAGCCGGTAGCGGTAGGTGGTGACCGAGTCGTTCCAGTAGCCGCGGAACAGCGACGGCGAGTCGATGCCCAGCCAGCCGACCTGACCGGCGGGCAGCTCGTTGCCGTCGGCGTCGAGGACCGCGACGGTGGTGAATCGGTACGGGCGGCCGACGCAGCGGCCGTAGCGGTCGGTATCGACGGTGTGTGTGATGTGGAACATCGAGTGTCCCATCTCGCTGGAGCCGAGCCCGTCGATGAAGACCGAGCCGGGCATCCGGGTCACGCCGCCGCGGGTCACCACGTCCCGTGAGCCGGCCGCGACCAGCTTGCGCACGTGCGGCTCGTGCGAGCAGTCGCCGGTGTTGAACCACAGCCGCACCGAGTCCAGGTCGTAGCCGGACAGGTCGAAGCGGGCCAGCTCGGCCCAGGTCACCGAGAACCCGAAGACGCCGTCCGGGCGCCACCGCTGGATCGCGTCGAGGACCCGTTCGCCGCCCTGCTCGGAGAGGAGGAACATCTCGGCCCGGTTACCAAGCGCCTGGTTGACCATGAGCACGGTGGCGGTGTGCGGGGCGGGCAGCGCGTTGAGGATCCGGCTGGTGCCCTGCGCCTGCGGCATGGACAGCAGGTGCCGGGTGGCGGCGAAGAGGCTGGCGTGCGAGTGCAGCACCGCCTTCGGCACGCCCGTGGTGCCGGAGGTGTGCGTGATCACGATCGGGTCGTCCGGGTGGTGCCGGTAGTGCGCCGGCGCGGCGTCCGGGTCCCCGCCGCCGGCCTGCGCGGGTTCGCCGATCATCGGGGCGCCCAGGTCGTGCCCGGCCAGCGCCTCGGCGTGCGCCGCGTCGGCGAGCACCCCGACGGCGCGCAGCCGGCGGATGTACTCGGCGGCGATCTCCGGACGCAGCCTGCCGTTCATCAGCGCCGGGATGGCACCGAGGCGGGTCAGCGCCAGGAACGACAGCACCATGTCGGCGGCCGTGCCGGCCCACACCGCCACCGGGTCACGCGGCGTCACCCCCCGTTCGTGCAGCCAGGCCGCCCGGGCGGTCACCATCCGGTCGAGTTCGCCCAGGGTCAGCGGAGTCTCGGCCGGATGCCCGTCGACAGCGGTGTCGAACGTGAGCCCCGGACCGTCCGGGTCCGCGCCGTGGGCCAGCACCCGGGCGAGCACGTTGCCCGCGCCCAGGTCGGTGTCGGCGGCCAGCGCGCCGCGTAGTCCTCGCGTCCTCATTGACGTGTCTCCTCCCCCAGCAGCACCGCGCGCGCCTCCCCCGACGTGCCGTCCGGTGCCAGTTCGATCAGGATCAGCAACGCCTGCGCGGCGTCGCCGTCGTGGCACAGCAGGTCCGCCTCGGCCTCCCCGTCGGCCCACGGGTCGCCGGTCGGGCTGAGGCACACCACCGGCCCGTCCAGCCCCCAGCGGGCCGCGACGTGCCCGGCCACGCTGTTCGGCACCGACTGGAAGAAGAACAGCGGGCCGACCCGCCCGCCGGCCGCCACGGTCGCCCGCACGTGCGCCGCGCCGGCCGTGTCCCCGCCCGCGCTGACCAGCAGCACCGCCGTCCGGTTGCCGGCCGGCAGCGGCCCGCCGCCGTACCGCCGGGTGAGGCACCGATCGGCGACGGCCGCCACCAGCGGCGCGAACGCCGAGTGCACGAACCCCGGCAGGGCCGGCGCCGCCGCGTCCCCGTCCTCGGGCCACCGCGCCTCGGCCAGCACCGCGGGTCGGGCCGGCGGGGTCACGGGACACCGACCAGGAGGGCGGTGTTCGCGCCGCCGAAGGCGGAGTTCAGGGTCAGCGCGTGGCCGGTGGCCACCGGGCGGGGGGCGTCGCGGATGACGTCCACCGGGCAGTCCGGGTCCGGGGCCAGCCAGCCGGCGGTCGGCGGCAGCTTGCCGTGCCGCAGCGCCAGCACGGTGACCACCAGTTCGAGCAGCCCGGACGCCTCCAGCGCGTGCCCGTGCACCGACTTGGTGGAGCTGACCGGCAGCCGCCCGGCGAGGTCGCCGAAGACCCGGGTCAACGCCGTCGCCTCGGCGGCGTCGCTGAACGGGGTGCCGGTGGCGTTGGCGTTGACGTAGCCGACCACGTCCGGGGGCAGCCCGGCGCGGCGCAGCGCCGCCTCGACCGCCCGGGCCAGCCCGTCCCCGCCCGGGTGCGGCTGGCACGGGTGGTAGGCGTCTCCGGCCCGACCCCAGCCGGCGACCGTGGCCACCGGCTCGGCGCCCCGTCGGGCGGCGACGCCGGCCGACTCCAGCACCACCGCGGCCACCCCGTCACCGAGCAGCAGACCCTTGCGGCCGGCGCTGAACGGGCGTACCGCCCCGTCGGCGGCGAGCGCCCGGCCGGCGTCGAAGAGCGCGTACTGGTCGGGTTCGACCAGGTAGCCGGCCGCGACCACGACCCGGTCGGTGTCGCCGCGGCGGATCAGCGCGGCGGCGTCGGCCACGGCGGTGCTCGCCGAGACGCAGGCGGTGGTGTAGACCCGGGTGGGCCCGCCGAGGCCGCACCGCGCGGCCAGGTGGCCGGCGAGCGCCGGCACCGTCGGCTCGTCCACCCCCGACGGTACGGGCAGCGAACGCGGCCCGCCGTGGGTGGCCAGGAACAGCGCGGTGCCCGCCCGGTCGGCCCGGTTCAGCCCGGCGTCCCGGCCGGCGTGGTCGACGGCGTCGGCCAGTTCACCGGCGAGCGTGTCGGTCTCCGGCAGGGTGGCGGCCACGGTGACCCGGCGGCCGGTGGTGTCGAAGCGGCGCACCGGGGCGAACGCCGGGGCGCCGGTGAGCACCCCGGCCAGCAGCGCGTCGGCGCCCCTGCCCAGGGCGCTTACCGCGTGCGTGCCGGTGATCCGTACGGTCTCCCGCTCAGCCATCTGCGGGAGCGGTGAGCGAGGTCCGGAACACCGTCAGCGCGTCGTCGACCGTGCGGATGCCGGCGAGCTGGTCGTCGGTCAGGTCCAGCCGGCGGTCGTAGCGTTGCTCGACGAGGTGTACCAGCCAGGCCAGCTCCATCGAGCCGAGCCGGTCCGGCACCGCGTCGACGGGCTTCGCGGTCAGTTCGGCGAGCATGGTCACCAGGTCAGCTCGCCCCAGGTCGGGCTGACCGGACATCAGGACGGGTCGCTGTTCGTGGCCGCCCGGTCGGCCACCATCGTGGTGAACTCGCCGACCGTCATCAACGCCATCTTCTCCGACTCGTCGTCGGCGAACTTCAGCCCGTAGCGGTCCTCGACCCGGACGGCGAGGTCGGCCAGGGCCAGCGATTCCAGGTCGACGCCGGAGGGACCGAGGGTGGTGCCGTCGTCGACCCCGTCGACGTCGTAGTTCATGTCGGTGAGCTGCTCGATGACGAAGGTGCGGACCTCGTCGCGCATGGGTGTGACCTCATTTCGGTACCAGTTACCGGTGCCCGGTCGGGACACCGTGTCCGTCCGGACCGGCCGTGACCGCGGCGTCCAGCGGGAGCTGACGCGGCGGCGGATCCGGCGCGCGGGTGGCGCGCCGCCCGGCCGGACCGGGGTGGGGGTCGGGGTGGGCCGGACGCCCGGCGGGCGCCAGGTGGCGGTCGTGGCCGCGCAGCGGGCCGGTCACGACGCCGCGTCCCGCAGTGCCGGAGCGGAGCGAACCAGCTTGCCGGTGGTGGTACGCGGCAGGTGGTCGAGCAGGCGCAGCGTGCGGGGCCGTTTGAAGCCGGCGAGCCGCTCGGCGAGCAGGCGGTCGAGCGTGTCCTCGGTGAGCGTGCCGTCGGTCTGCACGTAGGCGCTGATCCCGTCGTCCCAGACCACCACCGCGGCGGTGACCCCGGGCAGCCCGGCGACTGTCGCTTCCACCTCGGTCAGGTCGACCTTCAGGCCGCCCACCGACACCTGCGAGTCGAGCCGGCCGGCGATGGTCACCAGCCCGGTCTCCGGGTCGACCCGGCCGGCGTCGCGGGTGTGCAGCCAGCCATCGGCCCAGCGGGTCGGGTCGGTGAGCCCGACGTACGGGTTGGCCGGGCAGCTCACCCACAGCTCGCCGTCCTGCGCCCGGACCCGGATGCCGGGGGCGGGGGCGATGGCGGGCCGGTGCCGCCCGTGCAGGTCGGTGCCGATGACGCCGACCTCGGTCATCCCGTACATGTTGCCGAGCGGGACGCCGTAGCGGTCGGTGAACGCCCGGGCGACCGCGGCGGGCACCAGCTCACCGCCGGTGGTCATGCGTGTGAGCTGGGGCAGCGGCCCGGTGGGCGCGGTGGAGGCCAGCAGTCCGATGTGGAACGGCACGCCGAGCACGGTGGCCGGGGTGTCCTGCGCGGCCACGGCGGCGAGCACGGCGTCGCCGCTCAGCCGCTCCGGTGGGCACAGCTCGACGCCGGCGTGCAGCCCGTAGAGCAGGCCGCCGACCAGGCCGAGCACGTGCACCATGCTGGGCAGCAGGATGATCCGCTCGCCGGGCCGGGCCACCCCGTCGATCTCGGTGTAGCGGCGTACCTCGGCGACCAGGTCCGCGGCGGTACGACCGATCACCTTGGACGGTCCGGTGGAGCCGGAGCTGAGCTGGATCACCGCGTGCGGGCTGCCGGCCGGCCGGTCGGACCAGGCGCTGACCCCGGCGGTGACGTCGACGAAGACGCGCAGCGCGCCGCCGCCGGTGCGCACCGGCGCGACCACCACCTGCGGGGTGAGCCGGTGCAGCGCCCGGTCGACCTCGTGGTCGGTGAGCCGGTGGTCGAGCAGCACCGCCTGCGCGCCGGTGCGCCAGGTGGCCAGCAGGTGCGCCACGTAGGCGAGCGACGGCGGCAGGCGCAGCGCCGCCGCCCCGCCGGGGCGCAGCCCGACCTCGGTCAGCCGCTCCTGCGCCTCACCGACCAGCCGGCGCAGCGTGCCCCGGTCGACCGGTTCGGGTAGGCGCAGGCAGACGTCCGTGTCGCGCCCGGCCAACAGGATGTCGTCCACCCAGTCCACCGTCGTCGACGCAGCATTGTCCGCCACGGGATGTGCAACCACGACCCGCCACCGCCCAGCCTAGAAGTGGGGCGAGATCCGCCCTTCTCTGTGCTGGGGGGAACCCTACGACGGGCCCACCAGCATCGCCAGATGCAAATGGCTAGATCCAAAACAGCGGCTGGGTGGATTGCTCAGGATCGATCGGGCAGGAAGGATCGGGCGCACGCCGGCTTGGTGGCCCGCCGGCCGCGCCCCCCTGCGCGGACGCCGGCGCCGGCCGGCCCGGCTGCCCGGCACCGGCGTCCGGCTGCCTGGCTCGGCGTCCGGCTGCCCTGCTCAGCGTGCGGTGGCCGGCGGGGGCGCGGTGGCCGGCGGGGGCGCGGCGCCGCGCAGCACCAGCGCGCTGTTGAACCCGTCGAAGCCACGCGCCCCGACAAGCGCGATCCGGCTGCGCGGGCGGCGGGGCTCACGCAGGAACGTCAGCTCGCACCCGGGCGCCGGGGCGTCCGGGCCGGCGGACACCGGCAGCACGTCCCGCTGGAACGCGAGCAGCGCGGTGGCCGCGTCCAACGCCGAGGAGCCCTGGTGGGCCCGCCCGGTAAGCGGCTTCTGCGTGGTCACCGGCGGGGTCCGGTCGCCGAACACCGCCCGCAACGCGGTGGCCTCGGCCCGGTCGTACGCCGGCACCCCGAGCGCGTCCGGCCAGATCACGTCCACGTCGTGCGGGCGGACCGCGGCCCGGTCCAGGGCCAGCCGCAGCGCGCGGGCGTAGTGGGTCGGGTCGGGCCCGGCCCCGGCGTCGGTGGGGGCGGCGTCGTGGGTGGCCGCCCAGCCGGTGATCTCCCCGTAGATCCGGACGCCCCGGCCCAACGCGTGCCCCAACTCCTCCACCACGAACACCGCGCCACCCTCGGCCGGCACGTAACCGCGGGCCGCGGCGTCGAACGGCAGGTACGCGCGGGCCGGGTCGGCAACGTCGCTGAGCAGCCCGGAGCGGAGCTGGCAGGCGAGCGCGTACGGGCTGAGCGGACACTCGGTGGCCCCGGCGATCACCACCGGGGTGCCCCGCCGGACGGTACGCACCGCGTGCGCCAGGCTGTCCAACCCGCCGGCCGACTCGGACACGGTGACCCCGGACGGGCCCTTGAACTGGTGGCGGATCGACAACTGCCCGACGCTCGCGGCGTAGAACCAGGCGATCGACTGGTACGCCCCGACGGTGCGGGTCGGCCCGCCCCACAGCCGTTGCAGCTCCCGCTGCCCGAACAGGTTGCCGCCGGAGGAACTGGCGAGCGTCACCGCCCAGCGGTACGGGTCGGGCGACTCCTCCGGCAGTCCCGCGTCGGCGAGCGCCAGCCGGGTGGCGGCGAACCCGAGGTGGGTCCAGCGGTCGGTCTGCACCCGCTGCCGGGCGCCGACGAACCCGGCCGGGTCGAAGTCGGCCACCTCGCCGGCCACCCGGGTCGGGTAGGACGCCGGGTCGAACAGGGTGACCGGGCCGGTGCGCCGGGTCCCGGCCGCCACGGTGGCCCAGTGCGCGTCCGCGCCGACGCCGCTGGGCGCGACCACGCCGATGCCGGTCACCACCGCCCGCGCCGTCATGACGCCGTCCTTGTTCGCGACTGCGGGGCTCGCAAACCCGGCTCACTCCTCGCGCTCACGACGGTGCCACGGCGAGCCGGCGGAACACCATCGCGGACTGGAAGCCGCCGAACCCGCTGCCCACCGAGAGCGCCACGTCCACCGGCACCTCCCGCGCCTCGTTCGGCACGTAGTCCAGGTCGCACTCCGGGTCCCGGGTGGCCCAGTTGGCCGTCGGCGGGACCACGCCGTACTCGATGGCCATGGCGCAGGCGGCCATCTCGATCGAGCCGATGGCGCCGAGCGAGTGCCCGACCATCGACTTGATCGAGCTGATCGGCACCCGGTACGCGGCCGGGCCGAGCGCCCGTTTGAACGCCGCGGTCTCGTGCCTGTCGTTCTGCCGGGTGCCGGAGCCGTGCGCGCTGACGTACGACACGGCCGACGGGGCGAGCCGGGCCTGCCGCAGCGCGTCGGTGATGGCCACCGCCATCTCCGCGCCGTCCGGGCGCAGCCCGGTCATGTGGAAGCCGTTGCTGCGGCCGGCGTAGCCGGCCACCTCGCAGTAGACGTGCGCGCCCCGGCGGCGGGCGTGTTCGGCCTCCTCCAGCACCAGCACCGCGGCGCCCTCGGCGAGCACGAAGCCGTGCCGGTCGGCGTCGAACGGCCGGGAGGCGTGCGCCGGGTCGTCGTTGTCCGGACTGGTCGCGCCGATGGCGTCGAACGAGGCGACGGTGACCGGGGAGATCGGCGAGTCGGCGGCCCCGGCCAGCACGATGTCGGCCTCGCCGTCGGCGACGAGCTGGTGGGCGTACCCGATCGCGTCGATGCCCGAGGTGCAGCCGGTGGAGATCACCTGGGCCGGGCCGTGCAGGCCGTGCCGGCAGGCCACGTCCGCGGCGAGGCTGCTGGGGACCAGCGCCTGGTAGAGGTACGGCCCGCCGAGGGTGTGGTCGACGAGCCAGTGCCGGCCGGAGTCGCTGACCCGGACGTACTCCTGTTCCAGCGCCATGGTGCCGCCGACGGCGGTGCCGAGCACCACGCCGGCCCGCTCCCGCTCGGCGTCGGTGAGGGTCAGCCCGCTGTCGGCGAGCGCCTCGGCGGAGCAGGCGAGCGCGAACTGCACGTACCTGTCGGCGCGTTGCCGTTCGGCCAGGGTGATCCCGGCGGCGTCGGGGTCGAAGTCGCACTCGGCGGCGATCTGCGAGCGGAACGGCGACGGGTCGAAGAAGCTGATCCGCCGGGTTGCGGTGCGCCCCTCGGTGATGGTCTTCCAGAACCGGTCCCGGGTGGCGCCGCCGGGCGCGACGACGCCGACGCCGGTGACCACCGTGCGCCGGCCGGTCACGACGGCTCCCGTGGCGGTGGGGCGGCGCTCTCGGTGTCGACGTGGCCGAGTTCCGGGCGCGGCGCCAGCGGTCCGAGGTGGAAGACCACCTCGGCCGGCTCGTCGCCCGTGTTGCGCAGCCGGTGCCGCACGTCCTTCGGCACGTAGAGCGCCTCCCCGGCGGCCACCGGCACCGGCTCGTCGTCCAGGTCCACGGTGATCGCGCCGCGGGCGACGTAGAGGAACTCCTCGCTGTACGGGTGGTAGTGCTCGGCGATCCGCTCCCCCGGGGCGAGGGTGGCCACCCCCAGGAAGCCGGACGTGCTGCCCACGGTCTTCGGGCCGAGCAGCACCCGCAGCTCGCCGCCGCGCCGCCGGTCGGCCGGTACGTCGTGGACGGAGACCCGGGCGGTGGTGGTGTCGGTCATCGCGCGCCTCCCGCGTACGCCCGCTCGATCTTCTCCTTGATCACGGCGAGCTGGATCGCGCTGTTGGTGTTGATCCGCGCGGTCATGCCGGCGTTGTCGACCGGCGCGGTGGGCTTCATGGCGAAGTCCTGGGTCCAGGTCATCCGGGTGCCGCCGGGGATCTCGTCGTAGCGCCAGTGGATGCGCATGTACTCGAACGGCCCGGTCTCCACCCGCCGGGCGTGCACCTGTCGGGTGGTCGGGTCGGCGGTGCGTTCGCTGACCCAGCTCCACGCCACGCCGTTCTCGTCCGGGTGCATGGTGAGCCGGAAGCGGACCGTGTCGCCGTCGCGGTGCAGGATCTCGGCCACCGCGTACTCGGTGAACAGGTCGGTCCACCCGGCCACGTCGTTGGTGATCTCCCAGACCAGCGGCAGCGGCGCGGCGATGTCCACCGCGTTCTCGGTGTGCCCGGGCGGGTCGGCGCGGCGGGCGACCAGGTCGGCGACGCCGGCGATGCTGAGCGCGCCGGCCTGCTCGGGGATCTTCACCCGCCACCGGTCGGCGACCACCGCGGCGAGTTCCAGCAGCGCCAGCGAGTCCATGCCCAGTTCCTCCAGGCTGGCCGCCGGCGCGGTGGCGGCGGCGTCCGGGTCCAGGCCGCAGCGCGTCACCAGGATCTCGGTGATCTCGCTGGTCAGCGGTCGGTCGGGGGCGAGGGTCATCGGTTCCTCCAGATGGTCGGGCCGGCGGTGGGCACGGCGGGAACGGCGGTACGGCCGGTCGGGTCGGTCGCGGCGCGCGGGTCGGGCGCCACGGGCGGCACCGCCACGGCGGGCCGGGCGTCGTCGGCGGGCCGGGCGTCGTCGGCGGGCCGGGCGTCGTCGGCGGGTGGGGTGAGCAGGCGCTCGACCAGGGCGGTGGTGTGCCGGGCGGCCCGGAACGCCGGGTCACGCAGCACCCGCCGGGCGAACGGGATGGTGGTGCGCACCCCGGGTCCGGCCACGTCGAACTCGGCAAGCGCCCGGTCGAGCCGGTCCAGCGCGGCGTCCCGGTCCGGCGCCCAGGCCGCCACCTTGGCGAGCAGGGAGTCATAGTGCGGGCTGACCAGGTAGCCGACGTGGCCGTGCGTGTCGACCCGGGTGAACGGCCCGCCGGGCGGCCGGAACCGGTCCAGCCGGCCGGGCGCGGGCGCGAAGTCACGGTCCGGGTCCTCCACGTTGACCCGGCACTCGATCGCCACCCCGTGCAGCCGCACGTCGGACTGCCGCAGGCGCAGCGGGACGCCCGCGGCCACGTACAGCTGCTCCCGCACCAGGTCCACGCCGGTGACCATCTCGGTGACCGGGTGCTCCACCTGGATCCGGCAGTTGATCTCCAAAAAGTGGGCGCGTTCCGCGTCGTCGATCAGGAACTCGACGGTGCCGGCGCCGGTGAAGCCGACCGACAGCGCGCCGCGCAGGGCGACCTCGGCGAGCGTGTCCAGGGTGGCCGGTCGCAACGCCGGCGCCGGCGCCTCCTCGACCAGCTTCTGGTGCCGGCGCTGCACCGAGCAGTCCCGGGTGCCCAGGTGCACGCCGTTGCCCTCCCCGTCGCAGAGCACCTGCACCTCCACGTGGCGGGCGTCGGCGAGGTAACGCTCCACGTACACCCGGTCGTCGCCGAAGGCGACCTGCGCGGCGGCGCGGGTCCGGGCGTACGCGCGCGGCAGCTCGGCGGCGGAGCGCACCACTGTCATCCCGCGCCCGCCCCCGCCGGCCGCGGCCTTGACGATCACCGGGTAGCCGACCTCGGCGGCCACCTCCTGGGCCTCGGTGACGGTCGGCAGCGTCCGCACGCTCCCCGGCGGCAGCGGCAGGCCGGCGCGGCTCATCAGCGCCCGAGCGGTGGACTTGTCCGCGAGCGCGGCCATCACCTGCGGCGGTGGTCCGACGAACACGAGCCCGTTCTCCGCGCAGATCTCGGCGAAGTCGGCGTCCTCGGAGAGGAAGCCGTAACCGGGGTGCACGGCCTGGGCGCCGGTCTGCCGGGCCGCCTCGACGATCGCCGCGGCGTTGAGATAGCTGCGCCGGCTGGCCGCCGGGCCGATCCGTACCGCCTCGTCGGCGAGCCGCACCGGCAGCGAGTCGGCGTCGGCGCTGGAGTGCACCACCACCGTCCGTACGCCCAGTTCCCGGCACGCGCGCAGCACCCGCAGGGCGATCTCGCCCCGGTTGGCGATCAGCACCTTGTCGAACATCAGCCGTCCTGTCCGGTGACCGGGTCCAGGGCGATCAGCGGCTGGTCGTACTCGACCGGCTTGCCGTCGGAGACCAGCACCTCGACCACCCGACCGGCCTGGCCGGCGGTCACCTCGTTCATCAGCTTCATCGCCTCGACGATGCCGATCACCTGACCCGGCCGGACCAGGTCACCGACGGAGACGTACGGCTCGGCCCCGGGCTCGGCGGCCCGGTAGAACGTGCCCACCACGGGCGCCCGCACGGTCGGCCGGTCCGCCGTGGACGTCGCCTGCGCGCCGCCGGGCGACGCCGGCTCGCCAACCGGTTCCGACCCGGTACGCGGCGCCGGCGGCACCGGGTCGTGCCACTCCACCTCCAGCGCCGCGTCGCCGCTGCGCAGCCGCACCCGGCGTACCGGCCCGGCCAGGTCGGCGACCAGTTGGCGGGCCTGCCGGCGCAGCCCGTCCAGCACCTGTTCGGCCCCGTCGTCCGCCATCACGCCACCTCCGGGCGGCCGTCGGCCGACGCGCCGGCGGTTCGGGCGGCGCCGAAGCGGCGGAAGCGCTGCCGGCGACGTCGCACCAGCGTCGCCGGTGGCACCGTGAGCAGCGGGGCGAGGGTCGCCGCGACCGCCCGGCCGAGCAGCTCGGCGGCGACCGCCGGATCGCCGTGCGCGGCCGGGTACGGCTCCGGCACCAGCTCGTCGACCACGCCCAGCCGGCACAGGTCGGCGCCGGTGAGGCGC
Source organism: Micromonospora sp. WMMD1128 (assembly GCF_027497235.1). Lineage (NCBI taxonomy): Bacteria > Bacillati > Actinomycetota > Actinomycetes > Micromonosporales > Micromonosporaceae > Micromonospora > Micromonospora sp. WMMD1128. The sequence continues at coordinate 2,711,607 of NZ_CP114902.1, read as the reverse complement.
AGCGCCCGGGCCGCCTGCGGGGCGGCGGAGCTGTCCGGCCAGAGGATCGCGGCGCAGCCCTCCGGGCTGATCACCGAGTAGACGGCGTGCTCCAGCATGAGCACCCGGTCGGCGACCGCCAACGCGAGCGCGCCGCCGCTGCCGCCCTCGCCGGTCACCACCGCCACCACCGGGGTGGGCAGCACGCTCAGCGCGAGGATGTTCTCCGCGATCGCCGCGGCCTGGCCCTGCTGCTCGGCGGTCACCCCCGGGTCCGCGCCGGGCGTGTCCACGAGCGTCACCACGGGCAGCCGGAGCCGGGCCGCGAGCCGCATCAGCCGCAACGCCTTGCGGTGCCCGGCCGGGCTGGCCATGCCGAAGTTGCGGGCCACCAGCTCGGCGGTGGTGTGACCCTTCTGGTGGCCGATCACCATCACCGGACGGCCGTCGAGCCGGGCGACGCCGCCGACAATCGCGGGACAGTCCGCGCCGAGCCGGTCGCCGTGCAGCTCGACGAAGCCGTCGAAGGCGGTCTCCAGGTAGTCGAGCGTGGTCGGTCGGCCGGGGTGCCGGGCCGTGCGTACCGTCTCCCAGGGGTCACCGGCCGGCCGGGCGGCCGGCGGCGCGGCGGCCGGGCGCGGCGCCGGACGGGCCGTGGAGCGGGCCCGGCCGGCCTCGGCGGCGGCGAGCAGCGCGGTCAGCCGCCCCCGCAGCGCGTGCCGGGGCACCACCATGTCGACCTGCCCGTGCCGCAGCAGGTACTCCGCGGTCTGGAAGCCCTCCGGCAGCGCCGCGCCGGTGACCTGACGGATCACCCGGGGGCCGGCGAAGCCCAGCCGGGCGCCGCTCTCGGCGAGCACCACGTCGGTGTTGGTGGCGAACGACGCGGCCACCCCGCCGTACGTGGGGTCGGTGACCACGCTGACCGTGAGCAGTCCCGCCTCGCGCAGCCCGGCCAGGGCCTGGCTGACGGTGGCCATCTGCATCAGCGACAGCGCGCCCTCCTGCATCCGTGCCCCACCGGAGGCGGTGACGAGCACCAGCGGGGTGCCGTCGGCGAGCGCCTGCTCGGCGGTCCGGGTGATCAGCTCGCCGACCGCGCAGCCCAGGCTGCCGCCGAGGAAGCGGAAGTCCATCACCGCCAGCGCGACCGGGTGCCCGCCCAGCCGGGCGGTGCCGCAGACCACCGCCTCGTCCAGGCCGGTGCTCGCGCGGGCCGCGCCGAGCCGGTGCGGGTACGGCAACGCGTCGACGAAGTCGATCGGGTCGACCCGGACCGCCCGGTCCGGCAGCGGGGTGAACGAGTCCGGGTCGACCAGGTGGGCCACCCGGTCCGGCGCGTCCAGCCGGGCGTGCGCCCCGCACTCGGGGCAGACGTCCAGGTTGCGGCGCAGCCGCTTGCGGTAGAGCAGCGAGGCGCAGCCGTCGCACCGGGACCAGAGCTGCTCGTCCCGGGGCGCGGTGGTGGTCACGGCCGCCGCCCGGCGGCGTCGTACCGGTAGAAGCACCGGGCCATGGCGTCGCGGGGCGAACGCCACGTCGGCAGGTACGGCGAGATGTACGGACGCAGTCGCTCGCTGACCCGGACGAACTCGGGATGCCCGCGGGCCTCCTCCACCGCGCCCTCGGCCGGCGTCTCCGTCTCCAGCAGGTGCACGTAGAGGTCGTGCAGCCGGTAGAGGGACCGGTGCCGCACGCCGACCAGGCCGGGCAGCTCGGTCGCGTCGGACTGGGCGAAGATCTCGGCGACCCGGTCCTCAGCGGTGGGTACCACCTTGGCGACGATGAGCGAACGGTCCATCCGCGGCCTCCCCTGGTATGTCCCGGTGCGCGGCGGACCGGTCACGCCGCGCGGATCACGTCACGGTGCCGTCCGCCGCGTCACCCGGGCGTCAACCGGGCACCCTGGGGCCAGAAAAATGGTGACGCTGCGTTGACGCAAACTGTGCGTGAGCTATGCGAAGATCCACTTACGTCTGCCCATTGACGACACTTATTCGCAGATCACAGGCGACTTACGAGTCCGCTACGGAAGACCAACGGTGTCATCGGCCGTTGACTGAGAGTAACAGGCGTTGATATTCTCCGTTCCGGTAGGCCCGACCGCGGCACAGGTCCGGCGAGGCGTGGCGGAGGCGTAGGGGGGTGCGCCGTGTCCAAGGGAGCGGGAATGCCGACGGCGGGACATCCCGCCCCCCGGGTGGCGCTGCGCCTGCTCGGCGGTTTCCAACTGCTGCACGACGACGTGCCGGTGGTCGTGCCCCGCGGCCTGCAACGGGTCATCGCGCTCATCGGACTGCGCCCGGCCGCCACCCGCAGTCACCTCGCCGGCCTGCTCTGGCCCGAGACCTCCGAGGAACGGGCGCTCTCCTCCCTGCGTACCGCGCTGTGGCGACTCCGCCAGGACCCGTGCTGCCCGTTACGGACCGACGGCGACACCATCCGCCTCGGCCCCACCGTCCACCTCGACACCGACGAGCTGGTCGAGACCGTCACCCGGGTCCGCGCCGGCGCGGCCCCCCGCGGCGCCACCGGCGCCGGCCGGCACGACCTGCTCCCCGGCTGGTACGAGGACTGGGTCCTGCTGGAACGGGAACGGCTGCGCCAGCTACGCCTGCACATGCTCGAAGAACTCGCCGGCAACCACCTCGCCGCCGGCCGCCACGGCGAGGCGCTCGAAGCCGCGCTGGAGGCGATGGCCGCCGAGCCGCTGCGCGAGACACCGCACCGCCTGGTCGTCCGCATCCACCTCGCCGAGGGCAACGCGTTCGAGGCGGTCCACTCGTTCTACGTCTACCGGGACCTGCTCCTGCGCGAACTGCGCCTGGAACCGTCCCCGGCCATGACGGCGCTGCTCGACGACACGCTCGCGCCGATCCGGCGGGCCAGCCGCCCGGACCCGCCGCCACCCCCCGCACGGCCCGCCGCCACCCCCCGCCCGCGCGGCGGGGCACGGCCGTCACCGCCACCATCAATGCCCAGGGGTACGCCGTGACGGCGAGGTGACACCCGCGCCGGCACGGTGGACACACGACGACAGCCGCCGTCCGGCCGGGGTCGACGCGGCAGCAGCGCGGCGGAAGGGGTTCCGATGAGTCGACTGTTGGTGGTCAGCCGGATCGCGCCCGGAGCGCAGGGCCGGGTGGCGCAGATCTTCGCCGAGTCCGACGCGACCGAGCTGCCCCGGCTCACCGGCATCCGGCACCGGTCGCTCTACTACCTGCACGACCTGTGCGTCCACCTGATGGAGACCGTCGACGTCGTCCCCGACCCGGCCGAGCTGCGCGACCACCCGCTCTACGAGAGCGTCAACGAACGGCTGTCCGCGCACACCTCGCCGTACCTGCCGACCTGGCACTCCCCCCGGGACGCCGTGGCCGGCTGCTTCTACAGCTGGGACTCCGCCGACACCCCCGCGCCCGACCGGATCCGCTGACACGGGACCGGGCCACCGACGGGGCACCCCGGGACCGCGCACGGCACCAGGTCCCGGGGTGCCCTCCCCACCCACGGTCATCCTCCGGACACCGGCCGACACGGTCCGTCCCACCGCCGCCGCGCCACCGCCGACCTGCCTGTCGCCCCGCGCGCACGTGTGCGAAGCTGCCCCGAGCTTTCTCGTGACCGTTGTGCGCGTACATAGAAGGAGGTTGGCCATGCCGTCGAGCTTCGGGCAGTGGCTGCTCTTGATCCTGGCCCTGCTCATCGGACTGGGTGTCGGTTGGGTGGTGAGCGGACGCCGCGCCGGCGCCCGCGACACCAGTCCCACTGTGGACGGTGCCGCCGCTGCGGCCCCCGCGGTGACCGCCACCGTCGACGAACCGCAGCCGGCCGCGGTGGTCGACGAGACGCCGGCCCCGGCCGCCGTCACCGACCAGTCGGCCCCGACCACCGCTGACGCCGCCCCGACCACCGACGCCGAGCCGGCCCTCGCCACCGGGACCGACGCTGCGCCGATCGTCGTCACCGCCGAACCCGAGCCGGCGCCCGCCACCGCGGCCGGCCCGGAGCCGACGCTCGCCACCGGGGCCGACGCTGAGCCGACGCTCGCCACCACCCCGGACCCGGTCCCGGCGGACACGGTCCCGGCGGACACGGTCCCGGCGGACACGGTCGCGGTGGACGAGCCGGTTCCGGCGGAGCCGAACCGGACCGAGGCGACCGCGGATCTGGCCGGCACCGCCGGCGAGCCGACGCCCGCCACGCCGGAGCCCGCCGCCATCGCGGAACCGGAGCCGGCTGCCGCGGACGCCGCGTCCGCACCTGTCGTCGACGAGCCGGCGCAGTCGCCGGTGGCCGCGGAACCGGCGCCGGTCGCCGCGATCGCGGAACCCGCACCGGTCGCCGTCGAGCCGGCCGCCGCGCCGATCGTGCCGGCGCCCCGCGCCTCGGCCGAGAACGACGCGCCGGACGACTTCCGCCGCATCCAGGGCGTCGGGCCGAAGCTCGCCGCCGCCCTCCAGGAGGCCGGCATCCGCACCTACCACCAACTGGCCGAGATGGACGAGGCCACGCTGCGCGAGACCGTGAAGGCCGCCGGCCTGCGCGCCGCGCCCGGCCTGGCCAGCTGGCCGCAGCAGGCGAGGGTGCTGGCCGGTGCCCGGTCCGAGGCCGACCGCGTGCTCCCGACCAGCGCCGAGTAGCCAGCGCCGAGCAACCCACACCCGCCTCCGGGCCGGTGGCGACCCGGGTCGCCACCGGCCCGGCGCGTCTCCCCCGGCGGCGCGCCCCCGCAAACCGCGCCGCACCGGCGGCCAGGCACACCGGAGCGGCGGCCCGGCCTGCCACCTCCCTGAACCGGAGACGCCGCCCGCCGCGTACCTCGTCGGGTCGTCGGGTGTCGTCCGGGCGACGCGGACGCCGCGCGGCCCCGCGGGCCGGGCGCGGCGGAATGCCGGAAAGCCGACGGGCGCGGACGGGCATCGTTACGGTCGGTGAGGGGGTGGGGCGGCCCGAATCCCGCCACCGCAGGAGCAGCCCGTGCCCACCGCGACGCCGGAGCCCGCCGGCCGGCGACCGCCGGTCCGCGATCCCGAGGCGTCGCGCCGGGTGACGCTGCTGGAACTCTTCTTCGACCTGGTGTACGTGGTGGCGCTCGCCCTGATCTCGCGTTACCTGGTGGGCGCGGTCGGTTGGGAACGGGCCGCGCAGTCGCTGATCATGCTGATGGCCATCTGGTGGATCTGGGCGATCACCACCCTGGTCACCGACCTCTACGATCCGCAGCGCGCCGAGATCAAGCTGCTGGTGGTGGCGGCCATGTTCGGCGCGCTGCTGATGACCACCGCCATCCCGGAGGCGTTCGGCGCCCGTGGGCTGATCTTCGCCGGCACGTACGTCGCGATCCATCTCGGACGCGGGCTGTTCCTCATGCCGGCGGTTCATCGCGAGCCGCAGACCCGCCGCCGAGCCATCCGGGTCTTTGTCTGGTTCGCGGTGTCGGCGGTGCCGTGGCTCGTCGGGGCGCTCGCCGCGCACGGTATCGCCCGGATGTGGTTCTGGGCGGCGGCGCTGGCCGTCGACTACCTGGGCTTCCGGCTGGCGTATCCGGTGCCCGGCCTCGGCGCGGTGCCGGACGCCCAGCGCAACGTGACCGCCGAGCATCTGTCCGAGCGTTACCAGCAGTTCTTCATCATCGCGCTCGGCGACGCCGTGCTGGTCTCCGGCACCGTGTTCAGCCGGTATCACTCCGAGGTGGAGAACATCGCCGCGTTCACCATCTCGTTCGGCGTCACGCTGCTGCTCTGGCGCATCTACGTGCACCGGTCCGGGGAGCTGCTGCCGGACGCCATCGCGCGGTCCAACCAACCGAGCCGGTTCCTGAACACCGCCCCGTACACCCATCTGCTGATGGTGGCCGGCGTGGTGACCACGGCGGCCGGCTTCGACCTGGTGCTGCTGGAACCGACCGGGCGGACCCCGCCGGCCTGGTTGGCGGTCATCCTCGGGGGCCCGGCACTGTTCCTGGCCGGTCGGGCCGCCTTCGAGTACGAGGTGTTCAGCCGGGTGTCGTGGTCGCGCCCGGGCGGCGTCCTGGCACTGCTCGCCATCGCGCCGGCGCTGGCGTTCCTCGCCCCGGTGTACGCCGCCGGCGGCGCTCTGCTGGTGCTGGCCGGGGTGGCCGTCGCCGACCACCGGCGCAGCCGTGGCCGCCCGCCGGAGGAACCGGCGCCACCGCATTGAACCACGACACCGGTAATCGGAATCGGCCGCACGGGACGGGGGCGCCCGTTTGGCGGACAACCCCCGCGGGGTACATGCCCTGCACCTCGAATCCACCACAACCCCAGTGGAGGCAACTGATGCGCGGCACCTCGATACTCGGCGTCCTGGTCGTCATCTGGCTCATCATCGGCGCCATCGCCGCCGGGCAGCGCGGCTACTACGGCAACGACGAGACGAACTGCGCGGAGGCCGGCACGATCCTGGTCACCATCGTGGCCGGCCCGCTGAACTACATCGGCGCCAACCCGAAGATCGACTGCAAGCTTCCCGAGCCGTCCAAGTAGGCCGCCTCAACCGCACTCTCCCCGGCCCGCGCCCGCCCATCTCGGCGGGCGCGGGCCGGTTCGTGTCCCTGGTACCCACCGTCACCACCCCTAGGCCATCCTAGGAGGCTGGGTTCTAGGCGTGGGGTGTTAAGAAGGGCCCCCTCCTCTACCGAATGCGTTAACCGGGGCCCCCTCCTTACACCTCAACCACCGACGTGAATGCCCGGCCTACGGGTGCGGTCGGGCTCGGACTTGCGGATGATCTCGCGGACCACCGGCGGGGTGTCGCCGCGCCCCAGGATCAGGTAGCGCAACAGGTGCGCGATCGGGTTGCCCTCCGACCACTCGAAGTGGCAGTGCGGGCGCACCCCGGTGGCGTCGCGCAGCGCGAGCAGGATCGCCGCGATCGCGTTCGGCGCGGCCGGGCTGCCGGCACGCAGGATGCGGTGTCCGCCGACCTCCACCCCGTGCACCCGCAACACCTGGCTGAACTGCGACGGGTCGCTCACGTCGATCTCCAGGAAGATCACGTCGGCGGCGCCGGGCACCGGATTCATCGACCGCTGCGCCCGCTCCTTGACCCGGTACTCCTTCACCGATCCGCGCTGCCGCTTGTTGGCGATCAGGTGCAGCCGCCCGTCCCGGGCGACGGACTCGTCGACGAACCGCCGGGCCGCGCCGTCGAACTCGATCCGCTCGGCGCGCAGCTCGGTGGTCCGGGTCACCCGGGAGATCAGCGAGACCGCGATGATCCCGGCGATGAAGAACCCGGAGATGGTGATGCCGTCGGGTTTCGCCACGACGTTCTCCGCCAGCGCGTACAACAGCACGGCGGTGAGCACCGCGAATCCGGTCGCGGCGGCCCGGTGCCGGCCGCGCAGCGCGGAGATGGTCACCGCGATCGCGCCGGAGACCATCATCGCCAGGATGCCGGTGGCGTAGGCGCCGGCCTGGGCGTTCACGTCGGCGGAGAACGCGACGGTGATCGCGATGCTGATCGCGGTGTAGACGAGCACGACCGGGCGGACCGCCCGTCCCCACTCCGGCGCCATCCCGTACGAGGGCAGGTAGCGCGGCACGATGTTGATCAGCCCGGCCATCGCCGAGGCGCCGGCGAACCAGAGGATGAGCACGCTGCTGATGTCGTAGACGGTGCCGAACGCCTCGCCCAGGTGCCGGTGCGCGAGGTATGCCAGCGCCCGGCCGTTGGCGGCCCCGCCCGGGGCGAAGGCGGCCGGCGGGATCAGCACGGTGGTGACGAACGTGGTGGTGACCAGGTACACCGACATGATCAGGGCGGCCGTGGTGAGCAGCCGCCGGGTGCTGCGGATCCGGGCGGCCAGCCGGCGCTCCGGGTCCGCGCCGTCACCCCGCACCAACGGCATCATGCTCACCCCGGTCTCGAAGCCGGACAGGCCCAGCACCAGCAACGGGAAGGCGAGCACGCTTGTGGCCAGCACGTCCCCGGCGCCGCCGACCCGGGTCAGCCGGCCGGTCCAGTCGGCGAGCAGCCCGGGTGCCGCGGCGATCTCGGTGAGACCCGCGACCACCACCACCGCGTTCAACCCGAGGAAGACCACCACGAGCGGGATGGCGACCTGCACGGCCTCGCTGAACCCGAGCAGGAACACGCCGCCGAGGACCAGCAGCAACACCACGGTCACCAGCACCGCGGCGGTGGCGCCGTGCGGGAACGACGCGGGCAGGACCGGGTTCTCCAGCAGGTGCACGGTGGCGTCGGCGGCGGAGAGCGTGATCGTGATGATCCACGAGGTGGCCACGAAGCCGAGCAGCACCAGCACGAATATCTTGCCGCGCCAGAACGGCAGCAGCCGCTCCAGCATGGCCACCGAGCCCTGCCCGTGCGGGCTCTCCCGGGCCACCCGCCGATACATCGGCAGCATCCCGAACAGGGTCAGCGCCACGATCAGCAGGGTGGCCAGCGGGCTGAGCGCGCCGGCCGCGACCGCGGCGATGCCGGGCAGGTAGGACAGGGTGGAGAAGTAGTCGACGCCGGTCAGGCACATCACCTGCCACCAGGGGTGGGCCCGGGACTGGTGTTCCCGTATCTCCGGGCCGACCGGCTCGACCCGGTGCTGGAACAGCCAACGGTGCAGCCGGTCGGCCGGAGCGGTGGGCCGGGCCGGCGTGTCGACCCGCTCCGGCAGGGCGCCGGGGACCAGGCCGGCCCGTTCGCCGGGCTCGGCGTGGTGGCCGGCTCGGGCCGCGGCGGCGTCGTGCGCCTCGCGGCGCCGGTCCCGCGTACGCCGGGGCCGCTCCCCGTCCCGTGCCTGCGCCATGACCCGACGGTAGGCGGTGCCCGGGTCACGTCCCGCCGGAATGCCGGATCGGGGAAGGGAACGAGTCGGACGGCGTCCCCGCGTCCCGCGCCCGGACGGCGGGACGCGGGGACCCCCCGTCCCGGCTATTGCAGGAACGCCCCGAGGGGCGACAGCAACAGCCGGCCGAGCAGCGCGGCGTTGTCGTCCAGCCGCGTCCGCTCACACTCGCGGGCGTGCGGGTCGTGGCGGCAGTGCCAGATCTTCTGCGCGTTGCGCCAGGCCACGTTGCGGGTGTATTCCACCAGCTCGCCCTGGTACCAGTCGTCGATGTCGCCGTTCACCATGTCGATCATGAGTTGCCAGTGGTCCAGGTAGCCGCGGCGCAGGTCCGGGATCCGCTCGGCGAAGATCTTGTTGATCTCCAGGTAGTCGCGGTGCTGGTCGCTGCCGTCGACCGGCTCGGACTCCAGGCTCTCCAGCGTGGTCACCAACGCGAACGGCAGGTCGTAGTTGATGTGCGCGTTCACCCCGGCGGCGGCCGACGGCAGCGGCCGGGCGTCCGGGCCGCGCATCCGCTTGAACAGGCACGACCAGGCTCGCGGCGTGCTCGGGCTGGCGTCGGTCCAGAACCGCAACGCCTCGAAGTAGCGGGCGGCGAACTCCACGTCGAGCCGGGCCAGGAACGCCGGGTCCACGAACCGGTCCTCGTAGAGGCCGTCGAGCACGGTGCTGGTGATGACCAGATAGAGCCGGTTGAAGTCGGCAAGCGGGCAGCTCGCCTCCAACGGCGGGAGCCGGACCAGCAGGTCCTGCAACTTGGTGAGATGGTCGACGACCGCCGGCACGTCGGCGGGGTGGTCGGCGAGCAGCCCGACGATGTCCTGGTGCACGGGACCCCAGACCGGTTCGGTCATCTCTCCTCCACGATGGTCGGCGCCCCCCACGACGCCACCCGATTCCGTCGGACAGCCTGCCAGCCGCCGGACACGCGTCGGATCAGTAGAACGACGTATTGCCGACGTACGTCTATACCGGCCGGTTACGCAGGAAGATGGCGCTGGCCTGCACCCGGGTGCGGACGTGGAGCTTGTCGAAGATGTGCGACACGTGCACGCCGATGGTCCGCTCGCTGATGAACAGCCGCTGGCCGATCTCCTTGTTCGTCAGCCCCTCGGCCACCGCGGCGAGCACCTCCCGCTCCCGCGCGGTCAGGTCCGCCAACTCGTCCACCGCCGGCACGGCCGGCGCCGCCACCCGCTGCCGGGGCACCGGCGCGAGGGTCGGCGCGTCCTCCAGGGTGATCCGGGCCCGGCCGGCCAGCGTACGGATCTCCGCGCTCAACGGCACCGCGCCGAGCGACAGCGCCATCGCGTGCGCCTGGCGCAGCAGCTTGCCGGCGGTGGCCACCCGGCTACGCCGGGCCAGCAGCGCCTCGGCCTGCCGCAGGCGAGAGTACGCCGCCGGGTACGGATGGTGACGCCGGTCCCACTCGGTGGCGGAGCGACCCCACAGCTCCGGATCGCCCCGGCCGTCGTCCAGCCGGCTCAGCTCGGCGGCGCACAGCGCCAGGAAACCGTCGGCGACGTACCGCACCGGCGCGCCCGCCTTCTCGCTCTTGCCGGCCACCCGGTCGACCACCTCGCGCAGCCGGCGCACCGCCGTCGGATCCACCTCGACCGTACGGCTGGCCGCCGCCTCGGCCTCCGCGCGCAACCCGTGCCAGGCCAGCGTGGCCAGCACGATGACGTCGTCGGAGCGGCTCTCGGTCAGGCCCCGCTGGACGGCCTGCCGGGCCAGGTCGTGCCGGCCCTGCCACATCGCCAGCCCGGCGCGCAGGATGAGCATCGGCAGCACGTGCCGGGCCCCGCCGCCGGCCAGCACCGTGGCGACGGCCTCCAGGTCGCGGTCGCTGGCCTCGACGTCGCCGTACCCGACGGAGAGCCGGCAGCGGGCCAGCAGCAGCTCGACCGCGTCCGCGCCGGACGGGCGGTGCCGCAGCGCGGCGGCGACGACCTTCTCCGCCTCCGCCCACTGCCCCACCCGGAACAGCCCGTTCGTCGCCACCGCCAGCAGCCGCGTCTCCCAGGTGCGGCCGAGCCCCAGCTCGGCGACGCGCTCGGCGCCCCGGCGGGCCACCACCACCCCCTCCTCGCAGATGTTGAGCGGCCCGGTGAGCAACTCGGCCAGGTGCAGGTAGGCGCAGGCCACGTCCTCCGGCCGGCCGGAACGCTCGGCGGTGTCCAGGGCCCGCCGCATCACCGCCAGCCCGGCGGTCGGGTCCTCCAGGAACGCCTCGCTGAAGCCCAGCGCGGCGCTGGCGAGCACCACCTCCGAGGTGGAGCCGGGCACCCCGGCGGCCAGGTCGAGCGCCTCCCGGGCCTGGTCGCCGGCCTCGGCGTAGCGGCCCAGGTGCAGCAGCAGCTCGGCCAGCCGGGCCGCGGCCGTGCACCGCTCGCGCGGGGTGCAGTCGGCCGAGTCGAGCACCCGCCGGTATTCCTCCTCCGCCGGGGCGGAGCGGCCGGCGGCGGCCAGGTAGCGGGCCCGCCGGATGTGCAGCGCGCAGGCCGGCGGGCCGGTCGGCTCGGCGGACAGCTCCGCCAGCAGGCTCAGCGCCCGGGCGTGCTCGCCACTGTGGTGCGCGGCCTCGGCGGCGTTGCTGAGCAGCTCGGCGCGGTCCACCTCGACCGGCTCGGGTCGGCTGCCGTCCGACGGCACCGGCGGCGGGGTGGCCGCCAGGGTCAGCGCGGCGGACCAGTGGCGGTGCGCCTCGGCGTACCCGTGCAGTCGTTCCGCCTCGCGGGCGGCGGCCATCGCCGCCGGCAGCGCCCGGGCCGGCTCGCCGGCCTGCCGCCAGTGGTGGGCCAGCCGGGCCTGGTGCAGCTCGGCCGGTACGGCGGTGAGCGCCTCGGCGTAGCGGCGGTGCAGCGCGGCCCGCTCGGCGGGCAGCAGCTCACCGGCGAGGATCTCGGCGACCAGCCGGTGCCGCAGCCGGTAGCCCTCGTCGGCGCCGACCAGCAGGCGGTGCGCCACCGCCTCGCGCACCGCGTCGAGCAGCTCGTCCTCGGGCAACCGCACCACCTGGCCCAGCAGCCAGTGCTCGACCGGCTCGACGCCCGCGGCGACCGCCTGCACCACCGCGTGCGCCGGCTGGGGCAGCGCGTCGACCCGGTCCAGGAAGACCTCGCGCAGCGTGTCGGAGAGACCGTCGCGGCCGTCGCGCCGGTCACGGGCCAGCTCCTCCACCACGAACGGGTTGCCGCCGCTGCGCTGCCACAGCAGGTCGGCGGCGTCCTGGGGCAGGGGCGCGCCGGCGATCGCGGCGGCCAGCTCGTCCGTGCCGGCCCGGTCCAGCGGCAGCAGGTCGACCACCCGGACCGAGCGCAACCGGCGCAGCTCGGTGAGCACCCGGCGTAGCGGGTGCGCGCCCCGCAGCGCCTCGGCGCGGATCGCGGCGAGCACCGACAGTTGCAGGTCGCCCAGGCCGGCGAGCAGATAGAGCAGGAGCTGGCGGGTGCTCCGGTCGACCCACTGCAGGTCGTCGAGGACGAGCACCAGAGGCCGACCGCCGGCCACCAGGTGCAGGCCCTGGGCGACGCGTTCCAGCAGCGCGCCGGCGCCGTCCGGACCGGGATTCTCCTCGTCGAAGACCTGGAGCAGGCCACGGACCGCCGAGGTGGTGCGCGCCTCGGCCTGGTCGGCGTCGAGCCGACGCAACGCCTGACGCACCGGGTGCAGCGGCGAGGCGTCGCCGATGTCGAGACAGGTGCCGGTGAGCACCAGCGCGCCGGCCTGCCGCAACCGGTCCCCGACCTCGGCGAGCAGCCGGGTCTTGCCCACCCCGCTCTCGCCGGTGAGGAACACCGCCGCGGTGTGCCCGGGCGCGACGCCGTCGAGCAGCGCCGACCGCAACGTCGCCACGGTCCCGGCCCGGCCGACGAGCGGTGCGGTGTCCACGTCGCTGGCCATGGAACGCAGCCTAGTCACAGGGTCCCGGACCGTTCTACGGCCTTATGGCTCCACTCGTACCTCTCGCGTCGACAACACGACTAACGGTTGCGCGTGGTCGACATACGTCGTCCTACCGATCCCCCGAGGACCCGGTGGTGACAGTGTCCGGAGGTCGTCGGGCACCGGACCAGGGAAAGGGTGGGTGCGATGTTGATCACCACGCCCGTGGGGAGTCGGGAAGCCGTCACCGCGGCGCGCTGGCCGGTGCCGGAGGAACGCCGCACCGTCACCGTGCTCTTCGTCGACATCGTCGGCTCGACCGGCCTGGTGGAACGACTCGACCCGGAGGACGTCCGGACGCTGCAACGGGTCTACTTCGGCACCGTGTCCGGAGTGCTGCGCCGGTGGCGGGGCGTGGTGGAGAAATACGTGGGCGACGCGGTGATGGCGCTGTTCGGCGCGCACGACTGCGACGGCTTCGACGCGTACCGGGCGGTCCGGGCCGGACTCGAGATCCAGGCGGCGCTGGACCGGCGGACGCCGGACGAGACCCGGCTGCGGGTCCGGGTCGGCGTGGCGACCGGCGAGGTGCTCGTCGACCTCGTCGGCGCCCGCGACGGCGGCCACGGCGCGGCGAGCGGCGCGGTCATCACCACCGCCGCCCGGCTCCAGGCGTACGCGCCACCCGGCGGGGTGGTGGTCTGCCCGAGCACCCGGCGGGCGGTCGCCGGGCTCGTGGAACAGCGTCGACTCGCGACCGTGACGATCGCCGGCAAGGCGGTGCCACTCGACGTGTGGCGGGTCACCGGGGTGTCCCGGCGCCAGCCGGCCCGGCACCACGAGCCGCTCGTCGGCCGGCGGCGGGAACTGGCCGGCGCGGCCGACGAGGTGACCCGTGCGCTGCGGGAACGCCGACCACGGTGGATCTCGCTGACCGGGCCGCCGGGCAGCGGTCGCAGTCGGCTCCTGCACGAGTTGACCCGCGCCGTGCCCACGGTGGACGGCGCGACGGTGCGCTGGTGCGTGGCGCACTGCCCGCCGTACCCCGACGGGGACCTCGCGCCAGTCGCCGACCTGGTGCGCGCGCTGCTCGCACCGGACCCGACCGGCCGGGCAGCCACCGTACGTCCGCTGTCCGGCACGGCGGTGGGCGGCGCCGCGCTTGCCGCGTTCCTCGCCGCGCCGCACGACGCGGCGGCCGGGGCCCGGGCCGCCACGGCCTGCCGTGAGCTGCTGCTCGACCGCGCCGCGGGCAACCCGCTCGTGGTGGCCGTGGACGACCTGGACCGGGCCGCGCCGGCGCTGCGCCGGTTCCTACGCCAGTTGCAGGTCGCGGCCGGCGACCGGCGGCTGGCGCTCGCGGTGGTCGTCACCCATGGCGCCGGCTGGGCCGACCCGGGGCCCGCCCCGGGCGGTCGCCGCCGGGTGTGGCTGCCGCCGCTCGGCGCACGGGACACCGGACGCCTGTTGCGGCACCTGCTCGACCGGGCCGGACGGCCCGCCGCGCTCGCCGCCCGGCTGCTGCCGCTGGTCGGCGGCAACCCGGCCGTCGCCGCCGCGTACGCGACGGCCGACCCCGCGGACGAGCCGGCCGGGGTCCCCGCCCCGGTACGCCGGCGGGTGGACGCCCGGCTGGACCGGTTGGACGGTACGCAGCGCGCGGTGCTGATGGCCGGCGCCGCGCTCGGCGGCACGCTCGCCGCCGGCACGGTCGAACGGATGCTCGGCTGGCCGGCCGGGCGGTCCGGGCCGGCGCTGCGCGCCCTGGCCGCGACCGGCCTGCTCCGCCGCGCCGACCGGGCAGCCGGCGCGGGTACGGGTGGACCGGAAGCGCCGGACTGGACCATCGCCGAGCCGGTGGTGGTCCAGGTGGCCGCCCACCGGCTGACCCGCGCGGTACGGGCGGACTTCGCCCGCCGGCTCAGCGGCGTCGGGCCGGTCCCGGCGATCCGCCCCGACCGCGTCGATGTCCGCGCCGTGGCCCGCACCGGCGTCAACGCCGGACCTGGCGCACTCGTCCGCCGGGGTGCCGACACCAGGGCACGTGCCAACGCCGGTCCGGGCGCGAACGCCGGACCGGGCACGAACGTCCGGCCAGGCGCCGGGACGGGTTCCGGTGTGACCGACCGGGCCGCCGGGCCAGGCGGGGCGGCGGGGCCGGGCATCGGCATCGGTCCGGAGGCCGGCGGCGGCATCGGTCCGGGAGCCGGCGGCGGCGCAGGTGCCGGCGTCGGCGTCGGCCCGGGAGCCGGCGTCGGCATCGGTCCGGGAGCCGGCGTCGGCATCGGTCGGGTGGCTGGCGGCGGCGCAGGTGCCGACGTCGGAGCGGGCACGAGCGTCCGGCCAGGTGTCAGAGCCGGCAACGGGGTCCCCGAGTGGGCGGGCCCCCTCGTGGTTCGACGGTCGGCCGGACAGCCGGCTGATGCTCCCGCCGCGCGCCCTCGGGCCGCGGCGGGCGCCGGGATCGGTGTCCCCGCGCCGGACGCCGACGAGCGGGTGATCTGCCCGCTCGGGGCGGGACGGTCGCACCGGTCGGGTGGAGGGGCCCGACCGGCGCCCGTCCCGCCGTCCCGGTCGGACGGGTCCGACGCGACCGGGACGCTGCCCGAACGACCTGGGTACGCCGGTTCCGGCATCGCCCGGGCCGGTCCCCCACGGACGGCCGCGACCGGACGGGACGCGCCCGCCACGGGGCCGGGCGTCCGGGCCGGGGTCATGCCGCGTGTCCCGGCGACGCTCGGGTGGACGACCGGCCCGCCCGAACGGGTGCGCCGGAGCCGACGGGTGGCCGCCACGCCACCCGTCACCCCGCTCGGCGTCGCCGCCTGAGCGGCCGGGTCCGGGTCGGAGCGGGCACGGGGCCGCTCCGACCCGGACGGGCGCGCGCCCCCGCGGGCACGGGTGTCCGCCCCGGCGGGCCGCGTGGGCGCGCGCCCCGGCGGGCACGGGTGTTAAGCGGGGGCCCCTCCTCTACCGGAGGCGTTAAGCGGGGCCCCCTCCTTAACCACCCGGCTGCGCCCGCGGAACTCGGCCACCACCTCGTCGCCGCGCCGGACGGTCACGTCGTAGATGCCGCTGCGGCCGTGCCGGGCCCGCTCGGTGGCGTACGCCTCCAACACGTCGCCCTCGCGCACCGGGCGCAGGAAGCTGATCTCGCCGCCGGCGGCCACGGTGACCGGTCCGTGGCTGTTGCACGCAAGCGCGAACGCGGTGTCGGCGAGCAGGAACACGTAGCCGCCGTGGCCGATCGCGTGCCCGTTGAGCATGGCCGGGGTGACCCGCATCCGGGCCACCGCCGCGCCGCCGCCGGCCGAGACGAGCTCGATGCCGAGCCCTTTCGAGGCGACGTCGGCGTCGAACATGTCGTGCGCCGCGGTGCGACCGGCGTCGAACATGTCGTGCGCCGCGGTGCGGCCGTCGTCCGCCGCCATCTCAGCGCTCCCGCCGCTTGTCGACGATGCGACGCATCTTGCCCATCGAGCGCTCCACCCCGTCCGGCTCGATCACCCGGACCGCCACCGAGACCCCGATGGTGTTCTTGACCTGCTCGACCAGCGCCGCGCCGGCCCGTTCGGCGTCGGCCACGGCGGCGCCGGCCCGCCGCTCCACCTGGACGGTGAGTGTGTCCAGCCGCCCCTGCCGGTCGAGCACGCACTGGAAGTGCGGCGACAGGGCGGGGGTACGCAGGATCAGCTCCTCGATCTGGGTCGGGAACACGTTCACTCCCCGGACGATCATCATGTCGTCGGTGCGTCCGGTGATCTTCTCGATCCGCCGCATCGGACGGGCCGTGCCGGGCAACAGCCGGGTGAGGTCCCGGGTGCGGTAGCGGACCACCGGCGTGGCCTCCTTGGTGAGCGAGGTCAGCACCAGCTCGCCCCGCTCGCCGTCGGGCAGCACCGCGCCGGTGACCGGGTCGATGATCTCCGGGTAGAAGTGGTCCTCCCACAGGTGCAGGCCGTCCTTGGTCTCCACACACTCGACGGCCACGCCGGGACCCATCACCTCGGACAGCCCGTAGATGTCCAGCGCGTGCATGTCCAGCCGCTGTTCCAACTCCCGGCGCATGTCCTCGGTCCACGGCTCGGCGCCGAAGACGCCCACCCGCAGCGAGGTGGCGCGCGGGTCGACGCCCTGGCGTTCCATCTCGTCCACGATGGCCAGCATGTAGCTGGGGGTGACCATGATGACCTCCGGTTCGAGGTCGCGGATCAGCATGACCTGGCGCTCGGTCATGCCGCCGGACACCGGGATCACGGTGCAGCCCAGTTCCTCGGCGCCGTAGTGCGCGCCGAGCCCGCCGGTGAACAGCCCGTAGCCGTACGCGACGTGCACCCGGTCGCCGCGCCGGCCGCCGGCCGCCCGGATCGACCGGGCCATCAGTGTCGCCCAGGTGTCCAGGTCGGCGCGGGTGTAGCCGACCACGGTGGGGCGGCCGGTGGTGCCGGAGGAGGCGTGCAGCCGGGCGATCCGCTCGCGGGGCACGGCGAACATGCCGAACGGGTAGTTCTCCCGCAGCTCGGCCTTGGCGGTGAACGGGAAGCGGGCCAGGTCGGCCAGGTCGCGTACGTCGTCGGGGTGCGCGCCGGCGGCGTCGAACGCGCGACGGTAGTGCGGCACGTGGTCGTACGCGTGCCGCAGCGACCGGCGTAACCGGTCCCGTTGCAGGGCGCGCAGCTCGTCCACGCCGATCCGCTCGACGGGATCCAGCTCGTCCGGCCGAGGGGTGCGGTCCTGCACGGGTGCCTCCTGCGCGACGGGCCCGACGCCGCCGCGCCGGGCGGGATGCCGATCACCGTACGCCCGTACCGGGGGTCCTGCCAGGTCAGCGCCGTTCCGCAGGTCGCCGGGGCCCGCCGCGGGCGGCGCGGACGGGGCGGGGTTATGCTCGGATGAGACCGGCGGTGGGGCCCGCCGTCCCGGGGCACGCCGGGAGAACCGCGACATCGCCAACGGTCCCTGCCAGCGATGCCCGTCCTGGTGGGAGGCACCGTGGCACGACCCCCCGAGTCCCGCGTCGACCCCGACGTCGATCTCCGCGTACCCGCCGACCGGGCGGAGCTGGCCGCGCACCCGGCGGCGGTGCTCGGCGTGATCGCCGCCGGCGGCGCGCTCGGCGCGCTGGCCCGCGCCGGCGCGCAGGCCGTCGTGCCGCGGACGCCCACCGGCTTCCCGTGGGCCACGTTCGGCGTCAACGTCACCGGTTGCCTGCTGATCGGCGTGCTGATGGCGGTGCTCGCCGCCCGGCCGGCCGGCCCGCTGGCGCGGCCGTTCCTCGGCGTCGGGCTGCTCGGCGGGTTCACCACGTTCTCCGCGTACGTGGTCGACGCGCAACGCCTGGTGACCGACGGCGCGCCGGGCACCGCGCTGGCCTACCTGGCGGCGACCGTGCTCGGCGCGTTGCTGGCGGTCGCCGCCGGGGACGTGGTGACCGGCCGGCTGCTGGCCGCGCGGCGGGGGGCGGCCCGGTGACCGTCCTGCTGGTCGCGCTCGGCGCGGCGCTCGGCGCCCCGCTGCGCTACCTCACCGACCGGGCGGTGCAGGCCCGGCACGACTCGGCGTTCCCGTGGGGCACGCTCACCGTCAACGTGGCCGGTTCGCTGCTGCTCGGCGCGGTGCTCGCGGTGCCGGCCGATCCGGCCGTCACCGCGCTGGTCGGCACCGGTTTCTGCGGCGCGCTGACCACCTGGTCCACGCTGAGCTACGAGACGCTGACGCTGGCCCGCACCGGCACGCGCCTGCACGCGTACGCGAATGTGCTGGTCAGCGTGGTCGCGGGGCTCGGCGCGGCCTTCGTCGGGTACGCGCTGGCCATTGCGGTCGGCGGTTGACGGGGCAGCCGGCCACGCGGGACGGCGATAGCATCCGGCGGAGCTGCGAGAGGATCCCGCCATGGAGCTGCGCCACCTGGCCGACCGGGTCTGGTTGGCCCCCGGCGACCCCGACCCCGGCGCGATACGACCCGCCGTGGCGGTCGTGGCCGACGACCGGGGCAGCGTGCTCGTCGACGCCGGCCACAGTCCGGCACACGCCCGGGAGATCCGCGCCGGGATCGCCGCGGCCCGGCTGCCGGAGCCGCGCTGGCTGGTCTACACCCACCACCACTGGGACCACGTGTGGGGCGCCGCCGCCTGGCCGGACGTGGAGATCGTCGGCCACGAGGCCGGCGTCGAGCCGCTGCGTGCCGAGGCGGCCCGCCCGTGGAGCCACCGGCACCTGCGGGAGGGGGTACGCGCCGAGCCCCGGCTCGGGCCCAGCCACCGGGCCCGGGCGCTCGCGGTGGACGACTGGGACGACTTCGCGGTGCTGCCGCCGACCCGCACGTTCACCGACGAGCTGATGCTGCCGACCGGCGTGGTGCTGCGGCACGTCGGTGGCCGGCACGCCCCGGACTCGACGGTGGTGCTGGTGCCGGACTCCCGGGTGCTGCTGCTCGGCGACTGCTGGTACCCGCCCCCGCTGCACGAACGCACGCCCACCGACGGGCCGGACCTGGCGCTGGCCCGCAGCCTGCTCTCCGACCACGTCGAGTGGTACGTCTCCGCACACGACGAGCCGCTGCGCCGGGATCAGGCCCGCGCCGCGCTCGGCGACTGAGCGCGGCGGTCAGCGTTTGCGGCGTTCCGGGTGCGCCCGGTTCCAGGCCCGCATCCGCTCCGGGTAGCCGGTGCGGGCCGCCTCGTAGAGCGGCACCGCGTGTCGCCTGGCGATCGTGCCGGCGACCCGGGGCGAGCCGGTGCGGCGGCGGATCCACTCGCCGTCGTGGGCGATGGCGACCACCGTGGTGTCGGTGGCGGTGGTCTCCGGTTCCAGGTAGAACTCGACGCCGCGCCGGCTGGTCACGAACGCCTCCAGTTGCGCCAGGTCCTCCCGGTTCGCCTCGCGGTCGAGCTTCGTCGGGGTCGTCGGGTCGGCGGCCCGTCGGCTGAACCAACGCATGCCCGCCTCCTCTCCTCGCCGTCGGAGTCCCAGTGCAGCACGCCCGCCTGGCAGGCGGCTGGGAGGATCGTAGGAGTCGGCTGGGCCCCGCTCAGCGGGCGGACGGCTCCGCGCCCGCGGGCGGGCGGAGCACCGGCACCAGCGCGAGCGTGGGCAGCAGGAGCAGCGGCACCAGGCCGAGCGCGTTCAACACGCCGAAGTGGTCGCCGAGGAAGCCCAGCAGCGGCGGCCCGGCGAGGAACGCGGTGTAGCCGATCACCGCGACCACGCTGACCCGGGCGGCGGCCCTGTCCTCGTCGTCTGCGGCGGCGCTCATCCCGACCGGGAACCCGAGCGACGCGCCGATCCCCCACAGCGCCACGCCGACCACGGCGAGCGGGCCGGAGCCGGCCAGCACGGTCAGGGCGGTGCCGGCGACGGCGATGCCGATGGTGCCGAACAACACCGGCACCCGACCCCAGCGGTCGATGGCGACCGTGCCGGCGGTGCGGCCCAGCGTCATCCCGACCACGAACACGCCGAACACGGCGGCGCCGACCGCCTCGTCGACGCCGTACCCGTCCACGAACGCCACCGCCAGCCAGTCGTTGGCGCTGCCCTCGGTGAACGCCATGACCAGCACCAGCAGGCCGACCAGCAGGGTGCGCGGCTCCCGCCAGGCGGCCAGCAGCGCCCGCCGCCGGGCCGCCGGCTCGCCCGCGTCGCCCGTCTCGGCCGGCGCGGACAGGAACGACCGGGCGCCGAGCAGCGTGCCGGTCAGGATCAGCACCGCCAGGACCGGCAGGTGCACCTGGATGGGTACGCCGAGCTTGGCGGCGCCGGCGCCGAGCCCCGCCCCGGCGACCGAGCCGAGACTCCAGGCGGCGTGGAACCGGGGCATGATGGTGCGCCCGAGCCGCTTCTCCACCGCCGCGCCCTCGACGTTCATCGCCACGTCGCACAGGCCGGAGCCGAAGCCGAACGCGGCGACGCCGAGCCCGACGCCGACCACCCAGCCGGCCAGCCCGGTGGCCAGGCCGGCGACGGTCATGCCGAGCGCGACCAGCACGGTCGCCACGACCACCGTGCGGGCCGGGCCGAGCCGCTGGGTGACCAGGCCGGCGGCGGGCATGGCCAGCAGCGCGCCCGCCGACATGCAGAGCAGCAGCAGGCCGAGCCGGCCCGGGCTGAGGTCGAGCGCCTCCCGGACCGCCGGCACCCGGGAGAACCAGCTCGCCACCGCGAGCCCGTTGAGGGCGAAGACGACGGCGACGCCGGTGCGGGCGGCCAGCACCGGCCGCGGCGCCGGTGGCCGTGGCGCGGCCGGCGCGTCGAGGGTGTCGCTCACGGTGCGGTCGTCCCTTCCCCGAATGGTTCCCGACGACCATCGCACACCTGAGAGCGCTATCACCACAAGCGCGCCCACGCCTTACCTCGCACGGCCCGGACCGGGCATGATGCTTCACATGGGTACGCCGACCGCACGACCGGCCACGCTCGACGACGTGGCCCGGGCCGCCGGGGTGTCCCGGGCCACCGCCTCGCGGGTGCTCGGCGGCTACGGCTTCGCCTCGGCCGGCGCCCGCGCCCGGGTGAGCGCCGCCGCCGACCACCTGGGCTACGTGCCGGACCCCACGGCCCGGGCGCTGGTGCGTGGCGCCGGGGTGCGGCTGGTGGTGGCCGTGGTGGGCCGGGACGACTCGGTCTTCGACGACCCGTACGTGCACCGGGTGGTGAGCGCCGCGTCCCGGGTGTGCGCGCCGCACGGGGTCGGGGTGGCGCTGGAGTGGCTGCCGCTCGACGATCCATCCGGCCTGGTCCGGCTCGGCGCGGACCGGGGCGTGCACGGGGTGATCCTGGTCAACACCACGCAGGCGGCGTTGGACGCGGTGCCGGCCCGGTTGCACGGCCGGGTCGCCTCGATCGGCCGGGGTTCGGCGACGGTGCCGTCGTTCGACGTGGACAACGCCGCCGGCGCCGGGGCGGTGCTGCGTCACCTGTACGCCACCGGGCGCCGCCATATCGTCATGGTGACCGGCCCTCGGTGGCTGACCTGCGCGGAACGGTCGGTGACCGCCTACCGGGAGTTGATGCGCGCGGCGGGGACGCCGGTGCGGCTGGTGACGGGCGACTTCACCGCGGCCCGGGGTGGCGCGGCGGCACTGGAGGCGCTGCGGCGGTGGCCGGACGTGGACGGGGTCTACGCGGCGAGCGACGCCACCGCGTTCGGGGTGATCGCCGCGCTGCGCGGGCAGGGCCTGGGGGTGCCGCACGACGTGGCGGTGGCCGGTTTCGACGACCTGCCGTACGCGGCGGTGAGCAGCCCGGCGCTGACCACCGCGACCCATCCGGTGGACCGGATCGCCGCCGCCGCGGCGTCGGCGGTGCTGGCGCAGGCGCCGGTCCCGCCGGAGACCGCGTTCGGGTCCACGCTCGTGACCCGGGAGAGCGCCTGAGCGGGGTCAGCGCTCCGGCCCGGTGACCGCGGCGTCGACCCGGCTGAGCACGGTGGCGTCGTCGTCCACGCCGACGCCGCGCAGCAGGTCGATGGCGGTGGCCCGGATCTGCCCGATGATCATCGCGAGCGGCAGGTTCGGGCCGGCGGTGAAGAGCCGCCCGGCCACGCGCACCGCCGCCAGCGCCGCCGCGTCGACCCGGGCGGCGTGGCCGTCGGCGACCTCCTCCTGCCCGCCCAGGTCGGCGGCGAGCGCGTCGCCGGCCGAGCGGACCGCTTCGGCAAGCGTGCGTACCGTCGCGCCCAGGTCGGCCGGGACGGGCGCCGCGCCGCGGGTGAACGTGACCGCGGCCCGGGCCAGCACGCGGACGTTGCGTACGGCGTAGTCGATCTGCCGGATCGAGCCCTCCACCGAGCGCAGCCGGCCGAGGTGCCGGCGGCGGCGGACGTTGAGCCGCAGCGCCTCGCCGGCGGCCTGGACCGCGTCGCGCAGCCGCTCCACCCCGGCGTCGGCGTGCCGGGCCCGGTCCAGCGCGGCCAGGGCGGCGGTGTCGTCGCCGCGGTCGAGCGCGTCGGCGATCTCGTCGAGCACCTCGGCCAGCTCCGCGAACGTGTGCCGGAACTCGGCGACGAGCGGGGCGAGCGGCCGGCGGGCGTCGACGAGTTGACTGGCGACCACCGCCACCGCGCCGCCGATCAGCGCGTCGACGAACCGGAACGGGATCAGCGACTCGGTCGGCGGCGACACCACCACGAGGTAGAGCGCGGAGACGGCGGCCTGCACCACGGTCACCGAGCTGGCCCCGACCGCCACCGCCAGCGAGACGGTGAGCAGGATGACGGTGAGCACGGTCCAGGTGGTACGCGGGCCGAGCGCCTGCACCACCAGGTCGGCGACGAGCACGCCGGCGGCCACGCCGAGCACCACCTCCACCGCCCGGCGGATCCGCTGGCCCCGCGCCTGACCGAGCACGATCAGCGCGGCGGCGGGGGCGAAGAACGGTTGCGGGTGACCGACGAGGCGGGTGGCGAGCATCCAGGCGACGGTGGCGGCGAGGGTCGCCTCGACCACCGGCAGCCAGCCGCGCCGCAGCCGCCCGGCCGCCTCGCGTACGGCCGGTCCGACCCGTCCCCTGGTCACCGTCGCCATCGCCCGCCTTCCTGTCGCGCCCCCACCATCCTGCGGCCTCGCGGGCCGGCCGGCAGTGATCGCCGGCACCTGACCTGGTGGATCACCCTGGCTCGGCCGGCGCCGGGAAAGGAGTTGCGACAACCTTTCAGAATATCGAGCGGGCGCGTTTCCGAGGTCGTCCGAATGGGAGAGGAAACCGGTAAGATCGGCGACAGAGCGGCGGCCGATCGCTGACTGCCGAGCCCGGCACGACCGCTCACACTGAGCGCATGAATTCGAGACTCCGCCGCAGCCGGGCCTTTCGCCTAGCGGTGTGTCTCGCCCTCGTGGCGGCACTGAGCGGCTGCATGCAGCTCAATCTCGGGTTGACCGTGAACCCCGACGACACGATCTCCGGCCAACTGCTGCTGACCGCGCAGAAGTCCGTGCTCAAGCAGCGCAACCCGGACGTCGCGGTGGCCTTCGCCGAACTGCGGCAGAACATTCCCACGCTTCCCGCCGGCACCGAGACCCGGTACGAGGACGCCACCTTCTACGGCATTCAGATCACGTACCGGAAAACGCCGCTGGCGCAATTCACGAGCGAGAGCGTGAATCTTGTTCGGGACGATGATCTCTATCGCTTCACGCTTCCGCTTGATCCCCAGAAATACGGCGGAAAGGTGGCCGAGCAGGATCCGCGGAACCAGCAGGCTTTCATGACCTTGATGGAGTTGGAGATATCCGTGACGTTCCCCGGCCGGGTGCTCGACACCAACGGCACGATCACCGGGCGCTCGGTGAGCTGGAAGGTGGTCGCCAACCAGCCCAAGCCGGCCGAGCTGCGGGCCGTCGCCGAAGCGCCGCCACCCCCCGCCACCAGCCCGGCCGCCGCCGTGGTCAGTGGTGGCTCGTTCCCCTGGCTGCCGGTCGTCGGCGGGGTGGTCGTGCTGCTGCTGGTCGTCGCCGTGGTGGTCGTCCTGCTGCTGCGCCGCTCCCGGGGCGGCAGCAAGGACACGGCACCTACCGGGCCCGCCACCGGACCCCCCGCACCACCTCACCCGACCGCACCACCACACCGTCGACAAGGGGGATCATCGTGAACGATCTCTTCACCTGGGCCGCCCTGGGCAGCCTCACCGGCGCCAGCGCCGCCACCCTGCTCGCCACGAACGTCATCGGCGGCCTGATCGGACCGAGCGGCGACAAGGCCCGCAAGTGGGTCGCGCTGGGCTTCGCGCTCCTGCTGTCCTACCTCACCGCCGCGTTCGCCGACGCCGGCCCGGAAAAGTGGATCATCGCGTTCTTCAACGGGCTGGTCATCTTCTCCGCCGCGCTCGGCATCAACCAACTCCCCCCGGGCAACCGGCAGGCGACGCAGGCGTCGCCCACCCAGCTCGCCCAGGGAAACGAGCCCCGCTTCGTCCGCTCCTGGGTCTGAGAGAGGTGACCGGACATGATCTTCGGCATCCTCAGCGCCGCCGTCCAGACCGTCTTCGGCGCCGTGCTCGGGCAGGCCGCCGCCGGCACCGTCGGCCTGCTTGTCGGCGCCGTCGTCGGCCTGCTCGTCGGCGCGCCCTTCGGCTGGGCGGCCACCTCCGCCGGCACCTACCACGCCAGCCCGAAGGGGATCCTCCTCTTCGTGGTCGACCACACGTGGAGCCTGCTCAACACGTTCGCCGGGGCGCTCTACCTGGCCCTGCACCTGGTCTTCGGCCACCAGCTCGACCGGGTCGTCTCGGCCGGCAGCGGCCGGGTCAACGTGCTCGAGGGCGTCTCGCCCCGCTACGCCACCACCATCGGCACGGTCTGCGCCGGGTCCAGCCCCGGCATCCAACGGCACGAGGACGTGCACGTGTTCCAGGCCCGGCTGCTCGGCCCGCTCTACCTGCCACTCGTCGCGCTCAACTACGCGCTGTTCACCATCGCCCCGGTATGGCTGCTCTGGCACGACCACACCAACGCGCCGATCAACAGGTTCACCCGCTACTTCGAGATCGGCGTCTACCCGCACGTCTGGAACGAGGCCATCGCGTACCGCATCCAGGGGACGCCACCGCGATGACCGGTGCGATCGAGACGGCCGTCGCGGACGTCGCGACCTGGCTGACCGGGACAGCGGGCGAGCCCGTCCCGGTCGGCCCGCCCCGCGACGACCCGGCCGGCGGCCTCACCGTCTGGCCGCTGGAGCTGCGGCCGGCCCGGCAGACCGCGTCCGGCGGTACGGCACGCGAGCCGTACCGCTTCGTGGTCCGGCTGCTGGTCAGCGGCGGCGGGCCGGCGGCGCTGCCGGCGCTGGACCGGGTGCTCGCCGCAGCCGCCGAGGGCGGCCACGCGGAGCTGGTGCTCGCCGCCGGCGACCCGGCGCTGTGGCGGGCGCTCGGCGTGGCGCCCCGGCCGGCGTTGCTGCTCGACGTGCCGGTCCGGATCGACCGTCCGACGCCGACCGCGCCGCCGGTGCGGCAGCCGCTTCAACTCCGCCAGCTCGAACTGCGCACCCTCGACGGTCGGGTGGTGGGGCCGCAGGGCCAGCCGCTGGCCGCGATGCGGGTGGAGCTGGTCGGCACCGCCCAGGCCACCGAGACCGACGCCGCCGGCCGGTTCCGGCTGGTCGGCGTGCCGCACGACCCCGACGCGCCGGACCGTCCGGTGCGGATCCGGCTGATCGGCCGGGGCCGGGTCCACACCGCCGAACTGGACCCGGCCGGCGACGACCTGGTCGTCGTCCGCGCCCCCGACTGACTCCCCAGGAGGACCGATGCCCACCTACTTCTCCCCCGGCATCTACGTCGAGGAGGTGCCCTCCGGGGCCCGCCCGATCGGGCCGGTCGGCACGAGCACCGCCGCCTTCGTCGGGGTCGCGCCGGACCGGACCGCCCACGTCGACCGACCGCAGGCGGTCAACAGCTGGACCGACTTCCTGCGCCTCTACGCCGACGGCGAGCACCTGGAGAGCACCCCGCTGGCCCGGGCCGTGTTCGGCTTCCTCGACAACGGCGGCACCCGCTGCTGGGTGGTGAACGTCGGCGAGGGCGGCCAGCTCACCGGCACCCGCGGGCGACGCGGCGGCCTGGAGGTGCTGGAGGCGATCGACGAGATCTCCATCCTGGCCGCGCCCGGCTACCACGACCCGGTCTCGCACGAGGCCCTGATCAGCACCGCCGAACGGCTGCGCACCATGGTGGCGATCTGCGACCCACCGCCGGAGGTGGCCGACGTCTCCCGACTCACCCGGGTCGCCACGCCCGCCAAGCCGGCGTCCGGGTCGGCCGCGTCCGGGAAACCCGCCGACGGTACGCCGAAGGACGCCGACGGCGACGCGCCCGGCACCGGTGGCGACCGGCCCCGGCAGTCCGACTTCGCCACCTTCTACTTCCCCTGGATCCGGGTCCGCGACCCGCTCAGCGGCGACCTGGTGCTCACCCCGCCGAGCGGGCACGTGGCCGGCATCTGGGCCCGTACCGACGCGCTGCGCGGCGTGCACAAGGCGCCGGCCAACGAGCCGGTACGCGGCGCCGTCGACCTCGCGTACCGGGTCACCCGCCCGGAGCACGACGTGCTCAACCCCAAGGGCGTCAACGTGATCCGGTTCTTCGCCGGCGAGGGCATCCGGCTCTGGGGCGCCCGTACGCTCGCCGCCGAGGCCAGCGAGTGGCGCTACCTGAACGTGCGGCGGCTCTCCATCTCCATCGAGCAGGCCATCGCGGCCGGCACCCGCTGGATGGTGTTCGAGCCGAACGACTTCACCCTGTGGCGCTCGATCCGCCGCGACATCGGCGCGTTCCTGACCCGGGTGTGGCGCGACGGCGCGCTGCTGGGCCGCACGCCCGAGGAGGCGTTCTTCGTCAAGTGCGACGAAGAGACCAACCCGGCCGACGTACGCGACGCCGGGATGGTGGTGGCGCACATCGGCATCGCGGTGGTCAAGCCCGCGGAGTTCGTGGTGTTCAAGCTGAGCCAGTGGGCCGGCGGCACCGAGA
Organism: Micromonospora sp. WMMD1128; assembly: GCF_027497235.1. Taxonomy (NCBI): domain Bacteria; kingdom Bacillati; phylum Actinomycetota; class Actinomycetes; order Micromonosporales; family Micromonosporaceae; genus Micromonospora; species Micromonospora sp. WMMD1128. The sequence goes on along the minus strand of NZ_CP114902.1, from coordinate 2,684,443 downwards.
CCGAGACGATCGGAGGCTGACATGCCGACCACGGCCACGCCGCAGCCGGGCGCACCCGTCGACCCGTACCGGGCGTACCACTTCAAGCTGCTCATCAACGGCGTCACCAACGGGCACTTCACCGAGGTCAGCGGCTTCGAGGTGGCGATACCGTCGCTGGCCTACCGGGAGGCCGGCAACGAGCGCATCCGCGCCGTACCCGGGCAGGTGGAGTACGCCCCGGTGACCCTCCACTTCGGCCTGACCAACGCCCGCGAGCTGTGGGACTGGGTGAACGCCGCGGCGAAGGGCACGGTCAACCGACGCAACGTGTCGGTGGTGCTGCTCGACCCGGCCGGCACCGCCGAGGTGCTGCGCTGGAACATGATCAACGCCTGGCCCACCCGGTGGCGGGGCGCCCACCTGAACACCCTCTCCCAGGAGATCGCCATCGAGGCGCTGACCCTGGCGTACGAGGGATTGGAACTGGAGTCCGGCAGTGCCGCCGCCCCGGCGACCGCGTGATCGGCTGGCCCGCGCCCTGCGGGTCACCGCCGACCGCCTCGCCACCTCCGCCGACCCTCCGCCCGCACCGGCCCCACGCCCGACCGACCGTCTCCCCGCCGCCCTGCGCCCCGCCCACCGCCTCCCCACCGCCGCGCAGCCAGCCAACCGCCTCCCCACCGCCCCACGCTCGACCGACCCGTTCCCACGTCGTCCCGGCGAGCCGCCGGAGCACTGGCTCCGCCTGGTGGCCGCCCACGCCCCCGGCCTCCTCCACGACCTGCCCCGGCCCGTCGATCAAGGAGTTGGCGTCGGCTCCGACCTCATTTCCGACGCGAACTCCTTGATCACCGGAGGGTCCGCGGGTGGGCCGGCCAGATCTTGGTACGAAACGGCCCCTGGAGGGGCCGTTTCGTACCAAGATCTACGCCGGCTTCCGGAGAGTGGGACGGAGAACTCATATTTCGGGGAGGGGCCAGCCGGGGGGCCGGGGCGGGTCGGGGGGCCGGGGCGGGTCGGGGGGCCGGGGCAGGGTGGGGATTGGGGGTGGGGCGAGAAGCGGAGGGCTCGGGGCGGGTTCGGGCTCGTGGGTGAGGTGCTGCGGCGGTGGCGGGAGGTGGTGACGCGGCTCGTCGCCGGCACCTCCGTCACGGCCGGGTTCTCGGAGGGCCGCGGTGGAGAGGGGTCGCGCGCGAGTTCCGTCCACGATCCGGCGGGCATGTCGCCCGGTCACCACGGCTGGCCGGGCGACGCACACGGTCCGGGCGGTGCGGGGCCGGCCGGCGGATTCGCCGGACCCGGCCGAACTGGTCGACCTGGGGACGGCGTCACCGGGCCGGGATGGCGCTCCGGCGTGACCGGTGCCGCGCCCGACAGTCATCTCGGCGCCCCGTACCCCGGGACCTTGGCAGCCGGCGCAGCTCCGCCGCGAGCCGACGCCGGCCAGGCGGGGACAGTCGCGGGACCAACGTGGAACGGCGCACGAGCGGCGGGACCGCCGGGCCCAGGACCAGCCGGAACGGCATGGCACGGCCCACGACCGGCCGGAGCCGGTGCGGCCGGGCAGGGGCCGGGACCGGTGACGACCAGCGCGGAAACCCGACCGGGTGTCGCGGGGGCGTACTCCTCGCCCACCACCGTCGCCGCAGCCGACCCGGATGGTCGGGCCGGCGCAACCGATCCGACCGGATCGGGGTCCGGGACCGAGGGATCAACCGCTCCGTCACACCCGACCGGGACGGGCGCGAACGGGACGGGCGCGACCGGGACGGACACGACCGGGACGGGCGCGAACGGGACGGGCGCGAACGGGACGGGGTCCGGCCGGAGGGCGGCTGACGCGGTCCGAGCCGTCGACCGGGGACGCACCGGCCGAGGTCGAGGCGGCACCGGCGGCACCGGAGGCGGCGGCACCGCTGGATCGGCGGCAGGCGTGGCCGCCGGGACCTCGGCGGGCAGCGCGTACCCGACGGATCCCGGCGGCGGGCCGCTGTGGTTCGCGCCCGATCATCCGCTCGCCCCACCACACCGGGGTACGCGCGCCGCGCACACCGGGTCCGGATCCGCCGGCCACGCGCCGGGTCGCGATCGGGTTCGGGTGCACCTGTCGTCGCCGGGACGACAAGAAACGCACCCGAAGCCGACGGCGGGCGGGCGGGAGCATGTCGTACGCCCGGGGCCGTGGCCGGTGCTGCCGGACCAGTCCATGGTGACACCCGCCCGGGATCCGTGGCCGGCGCTGCCCGACGATCCGGCGCCCCGGGCGGCGACGCGGGCGGCCCCGTGGGGTGACGCGGTCCGACTGGACCGGGAACAGGCGGGTGGCTGATGGAACGCGTCGCCTTCCTCGTGGACGAGTCCGGCACCCGGGTCGACTGCCTGCTCAACCCGGAGACCGTGCAGGTCACCCGGCTGGCCGGGGTACGGCCGCGGGGCGGCCCGGACGGTGCGCTGACCGGCGCCGGGCTGGCCGACGACCCGCTCGTGTTCACCGGCGGCGGGCGTACCGAGCTGGTGCTGGACCTGCTCTTCGACGTCGACTTCGTGGAGTCCCCGGCCCGCCCCGAGGACGTCCGCGCGCTGACCCGCCCGCTGTGGATGCTGGCCGAGAACTCGGCGGTGGAGCACGGCTGGCCCCGCCCGCCGCTGGTCCGCCTGGTGTGGGGCAAGACCTGGAACGTGCCGGGCGTGATCGCGGCGATCGCGGAGCGCTTCGACGCGTTCACGCTCACCGGCACGCCACGCCGCTCCTGGCTGCGCCTGCGGCTGGTCCGGGTGGCGGAGACCGCCGAGGCGGCCCGCGCCGGCTTCGAGGAGGAGCTGGCGGCGGCGGGCACGCCCACCGTGGCGCCCGGTTCCGCGGTGGTCGCCGCCGCGGACGGCGCGGCCGAGCCGGGCTGGTCCGGGGTGCGGTTCGACCTGCTCGCCCACGACGCGTTGGGTTCGCCGCTGCGCTGGCGGCTGCTGGCAGAGCACAACCGGATCGCCGACCCGCTTGCGGTGCCGGCCGGCACCGCCCTCGCGGTCCCCCCGACCGGTGGCACCGCACCACCGCCGGACGCCACCACCACGACGGGAGGCGCGCCGTGACCGCCACCACCACCGGAGGTACGCCGTGACCCACCACGACGGGAGGCGCGCCGTGAACCGGGCCGCGACGGTGACCGTGGACGGCCGGCCGCCGGCCGACCCGGCCCGGCTGCGCGGGATCCGGGTGGCCGCCCGGCTGGACGTGCCGACGCAGTGCGAGGTGACCCTGGCCGCCCTGCCCGGTCCGGGCGCCCTCGACCCACAGGTACGCCCCGGCGCCGCCCTCGACGTACGCCTGGACGGCACCCCGGATGCCCTGTTCACCGGTGAGGTGACCGCCGTGGAGGTGGAGTACGCGGGTGACGGCGCGGCACTGCTGCGGATCCGGGCGTACGACCCGCTGCACCGGCTGCGCAAGCGTCAGGAGTTGCGGGTGTTCGAGTCGGTGACGGCCGCCGAGCTGGCCGGGGAGCTGTGCGCCGGGCTGGGCCTGCGGGTGTCCGCCGAGGCCGACGGGCCGCGCCTGGACCGGCTGCTCCAGCACCGGCACACCGACTTGGAGCTGTTGTGCGAGGTGGCGCAGAGGGCCGGGCTGCACCTGAGCGTGGACGGTGACCGGCTGCGTCTGTTCACCCTGGACGGTCATGGCGAGCCGGTGCCGTTGACCCTCGGCGAGACCGTGCACGCGGTGCGGATCTCCGAGAACCTGGACCGGGCCGGCGCCCAGTGCGCCGCGCTGGGCTGGCATCCGCAGCGCGCCGAGCCGCTGGGCCAGCGGGCCGGCGAGGCACGCAGCGGGCGACGGATCGCGTTGCGCCCGGCGCCGGGCGACGTCGGCGCGGACGGGGTGCGTACCGCCGTGGACCAGCCCGGGCGCAGCGACGACGAGCTGGCCGCGCTGGCCCAGGCCGGGTTGGACGCCCGGGTCGCGTCACTTGTCACCGTCGAGGGCACGGCCGGGGGCGATCCGGCGTTGCGGCCGGGCCGGCGGATCGCCCTGGCCGGGGTCCCGGATCCGGTGTGCGGCGTGTACGTGCTCACGGACGTGGTGCACACGGTGGACGCCGACGGCCACCTGACCCGGTTCTCCACCGCCCCGCCGGAGCCGCCCCCGGTGGCCGCGCCCCCGGCGGCGACGGTCACCCTCGGCACGGTCACCGACGTCGACGACCCGGACGGGCTGGGCCGGGCCCGGGTGTCGCTGCCCGCGTACGGCGACCTGGACGCCGGCTGGTTGGCCGTGGCCTGTCCGGGCGCGGGCCGGGGCAAGGGCATCGTCGCGCTGCCCGACCCGGACGACACCGTGCTGGTGGCGCTGCCCGGCGGCGAGCCGGCGGCGGGCGTGGTGCTCGGCTCGCTGTTCGGCGCGGTCGAGCCGTACGACGCGGGGATCGTCTCCGGCCGGTCCCGGCGGTGGTCGGTGCGGACCGGCACCGGCCAGTCGATCGTGATCGACGACGACGGCCGCACGCTGCGGCTGGCCACCGACGCGGGCAGTTTCGTCGAGCTGCGCCCCGAGCTGACCACCGTGCACGCGGCCGGTGACCTGGTGCTGTCCGCGCCGGGTCGGGCCGTGGTGGTGCGCGCGAGGACCGTCGACTTCCTGCACGCCCCGGCGGCCGAGGACGCCGCGACCGCCGCCGCCCAGGCCCGCACCCTCGCCCGCTCCGCCGGAGGTGGCTGATGCGTTGGATCCACCGCGACTCGCTGATCACCTGCGGACACGACGGGCGGGTGGCGAACCGCCCGTCGCAGCAGTGGGTGCGCGTGCGGGGCGTGCCGGTGCTGGTGCGGCCCGACCCCGAGGAGCGCGACATCACCGCCTGCCCGAACTACGGCCCGACGATCAAACCCTGCCTGCACACCATGACCGTGACCGTCGGCTACAGCGCCTGGCTGCGGGTGGACCGGCAACCCGTGGTGCTGTCGCACCTGGACGGCCTCACCGACGGGACCCCGCCGGGGACCGTGCACCACCAGGTCCGCGACCCGCGGCAGAGCTTCCTGGGGGCGGACGCATGAGGGCCTTCCGGTTCGTGGGCGCCGGCTTCGACGCGGGCCGCGCCGGTGGGCTCGCGCTGACCGCCGCCGGCGGGCTCGCGATGACCGAGGGGGACGAGACGGTACGCCAGGCGTTGTGCCTGCTGCTGTCCACCACGCCGGGCGAGCGGCTGATGCGTCCGGGGTACGGGTCGCGGCTGCACCGGCTGGTCTTCGCGCCCAACGACGACACCACCGCCGGCCTGGCCATCCACTATGTCCGGCAGGCGATCCGGCGGTGGGAGCCGCGGGTCGAGGTGCTGGACGTGGACGCGGGGCCGGACCCGGACGACCCGTGGCGGCTGGTGATCCGGCTGGACTACCGGGTGCGGGCGAGCCTCTCCCCCGGCCAGTTGGTGTTCTCCGTGGACCTGCTGCCGCCCGACGCCGACCTCGACGACGACCCGGCCGACCGGACCGGTGAGGGGGCCATCTCATGACGCTGCCGGTGCCGCACCTGGACGACCGCGCCTTCCTCGACCTGGTCACCGAGGCCCGGGAGCGGATCCGCCGCTCCTGCCCGGACTGGACGGACCTGTCCGCGCACGACCCGGGGATGGCGTTGCTGGAGGCGTTCGCCTACCTGACCGAGGTGATGATCTACCGGCTGAACCAGTTGCCGGAGAAGGCGTACGTCGCGTTCCTGAACCTGCTCGGCGCGACCCGGCACCCGCCGGCGGCGGCCTGGGCGGACGTGCGCCTCACCCGCACCGGCGCCGATAGCGGCCCGGTCCGGGTGCCGGCCGGCACCCGGGTCGCCGCCGCCCGCGGCGCCGATCCCCGGCCGGTCGTCTTCGTGACCACCGAGCCGGCCCTGCTGCCCGCCGGCGAGACCGAGGTGACGGTACGGGTGCACCACTGCGAGCCGGTCGAGGCGGAGCTGCTGGGCACCGGCACCGGTCAGCCCGGGCAGACGTTCCGGGCCGCCCGCGCCCCGCTGACCCGCACCACCGAAGCGCTGGACCTGCTGCTCGGGGTGGAGGTGCCGACCGGTTCGGTGGAGCTGGGCGCCGCGGCCCGGGAGCACGAGGGCCGCACGTACGAGATCTGGCGGCCGGTGGACAGCTTCGCCGGTCTCGGCCCGCAGGCCAAGGTCTACCTGGTCGACCGGGCCTCCGGGGTGGTCACGTTCGCCCCGGCGCTGGACCTGCGCCCGGTAAGCGCCACCGGGACCGAACCGGACACCGGGACCGGACCGGATACCGGCACCGAGCCGGACACCGGGAACGGACCCGGGAGCGGCCCGGCCGTCGAGGGGGCGGCCGGGCCGACGACGGTGGCGGTCCCGCCGGCCGGGCGGCAGGTGCGGCTCTGGTACCGGTGCGGCGGCGGGCCGGCCGGGAACGTGGCCGCCGGGGTGCTGACCAGCCTGCGGGACCCGCTGCCGGGGCTGCGGGTGGACAACCCGGCGCCGGCCACCGGCGGGCGGGAACTGGAGTCGTTGGAGTCGGTGCTGGCGCGCGGGCCGTACGAGTTCTTCGCCCAGCAGCGCGCGGTGACCGCGCGGGACTTCGAGATCCTCGCCACCGGCTCCGGCGCGGTCGCTCGGGCCCGCGCGTTCACCCGGGCCGCCGTCTACAGCTTCGCCCGCCCGGGCGAGGTGGAGGTGGTGCTGGTGCCGTACGTGCCGGAGGCGGCCCGCCCCGGCGGCCGGCTGCCGGTGTCGATGCTGCGCGAGCACGAGGTCGAGGAGGCCCGCCGCCGGGTCGAGGCGGACCTGGAGCGGCGCCGGGCGCTGGGTACGGCGGTGCGCGCCGGCTGGGCACGCTACAAGGCGGTCTCCGTCCGGGCCCGGGTGGTGGTGCGCCGCGAGGAGGACGTCGACGCGGTCCGCCGCCGCATCCACGACCGGCTGCACCAGACGTTGAGCCCGCTGCCCACGCCGCTCAACCCGGCCGGCTGGGCGTTCGGCGAGCCGCTGCGGGCCTCGAACGTCTACCGGATGCTGGAGCACGCCGAGCCGGGCGTGCGCTACGTCGAGTCGGTGCGCTTCGTGGTGGACGAGGCGCCGGACGCGCAGGTCCGCACCGTCGCGGTGGACCAGTACCAGCCGGGCACCTGGTACGCCGGGCGGGGGCCGGTGCTGTTCCGGTCGACCGACGCGGGCGCGGGCTGGGAGCCGGCCGGCCGGTTCGACGAGGAGACGGTGGTGCGGGTGGCCCCCGCGCCCGCCCCCGTCCGCCCCGGCGTGGTGCCCCGGGCCGGCTCGGTGGCGGTGGTGAGCACCCGCGACGCCGGTGGCTCCCGGGTGCGGCTGAGCACCGACCTGGGCGAGAGCTGGACGCTGCTGACCGACCTGGAGGCCGGGGTGCGGGACCTGGCCTGGATCGACCGGGACGGCACCGGCGCGTTGCTGCTGGCCACCGACGCGGGCCTGTACGAGGTGCCGCTGCTGCCAGGCGCGGTGCCGTTGCAGATCCTGGTCGACCCGGCCGACGCCGACCGGGGTTTCTACGCGGTGCGGTCGTTCGTCTCCGAGCGGGGCGCGCCCGGGGTGGCGGTCGCCGCGCAGGCCGGGTTCGGGGTCTACCTGTCCACCGCCGCCGGCCGCCCCGGCACGTTCACCCACGTGGGTCTGGCCAACGTGGACAACCGGGTTCTCGCCGTGCAGTACGACGGCCCGGCCACGCTGCTGTGGTGCGGCGCGGGTGAGCCGGACCCGAAGAAGCCCGGCCAGGGCGCCCACCGCACCCGCCTGTTCGAGTCCGACGTGCAGTGGCAGTCGATGTCCGCCGGCTGGATCGGCGGCACCTGCCGGGACCTGGCGTTCAGCGGCCCGCTGGCGCTTGCCGCCACGCAGAGCGGCGGGGTGGTCCGGCTGGACACCCTCGCCGGGCAGCCGCAGTGGCGGTCGGTGATGGTCAACTGCGGCCTGCCGCTGCGGGACCGGACCCGGTTCTCCCCGGTGGACGCGATCGCCGCCACCGCGCCGGCCGGTGACGGCGGGCGGCTGGTGCTGGCCGGCGGCGAGCGCGGCGTGTACCGCAGCGGCGACGGCGAGGACTGGGCGGCCAGCGCCAACCAGTCCACCGCCGACGTGGTCACCGTGCCCGGCACCTGGCTGCTCTGCTCCGGCGAGCACGACATCGAGGTGGTGCGGCAGGATGCGTCGAGCGGCGATTGAGCGGCTGCTGCCGGCCGCGTACCAGCGGGCCGCCGGCCCGGGCAGCGTGCTGGGCGCGCTGCTGGACGTGATGGAGGCGCTGCACGCCCCGGACGAGGCGGTGCTCGCCGACGTCGACGCGTTGTTCGGGCCGTACCGGACGGCGGACGGGTTCGTGGCGTACCTGAGCCGGTGGGTGGCGATGGACCACGTGGTCGCCGCGCCGCCCGCGGACGCGCCGCTGCCGCTGCCGGTGGGCCGGCTGCGCGACCTGGTGGCGCACGGCGCGCTGCTGGCCCGCTGGCGGGGCACCCCGTACGGGATGCGCACCGCGTTGGAGCTGGCCACCGGGGTGACCGGGTTCGTCCTCGACGAGCCGGCGGAGCGGCCGTTCCACCTGGTGGTGCGCGTGCCGCCGGCCGCCGCGGACCGGCTGGCGCTCGTCACCCGGATCGTCGAGGCGGAGAAGCCGGCCGCGGTCACCGTCGAGGTGGTCGCCGCGCCGGCCGGCACACCCGCCGGCCCGACGCCGCCCACCGACCCGACGCCGCCCACCGACCCGACGCCGCCCACCGACCCGACGCCGCCGGCCGACCCGATGCCGCCAGAGCCGGTGCGCGCGGTCGGCCGGGCGCACGTGCCCCCTCCCCCGCCGCACGATCCGCCCGAGGAGCCGTCATGACCACCGAATGGACAGTCGTCGCCGCCGCCGAACAGTTCACCCTGGACGCCCGCAACACCGGCGAGCTGACCTTCACCGTGTCGAACCCGGGGGCGGCGCCGGACACCGTGGTGTTCGACGTCGCCCCCGGCGAGGGCAGCCAACGCGCCTGGTTCACGGTGGCCGAGCCGCAGCGCGTGGTGCCCGGGCAGGGGTCGGTGTCGGTCCTGGTCCGGCTCGCCGTGCCGCCCGGCACCCCGCCCCGGCGCTACGACGTGACCGGGTTCGCGTACTCGGCGAACACCGCGCCGGAGGAGAGTTCCCGGTCCAGCGGCCGGGTGACGTACGACGTGCGGGCGGTCGAACGGCCGAGGCGCTCGCCGTGGCCGTGGGTGGCCGCCGCGGCGGTGCTGCTGCTCGTGGTGACCGGCGTGGTGGTGTGGCTGGTGACCCGCGGCCCGGACACGCCCCCCACGCCGGCGGTGCAGCCGGTGGCGGTGGAGGCGGAGACGCTCGTCGCCGGCGCCGAGGTGACGTCGAAGAGCGCCACGAAGGCGGCGGTGGTGGCGCAGGACAACTGCTGCGGCGTGGTCTTCTCCGGCGACAAACAGTTGTTCTTCCTGGGCCGGGCGGTCGGCGACCGGGTGACCGTGTCGGTGGACCTGCCGGCGGACGGCAGGTGGCGGTTCTCCACCGTGCGCGTCACGTCGTACGACTACGCGAACACCATCTGGCTGGTGGACGGGCGGCAGGTGGGTGACACGTTCTTCGGCTTCACCCCGACCGTGGTGCGCACCGACGAGCTGGACGTGGACACGGTGGAGCTGGCCCGGGGGCCGCACACGCTGACGCTCGTGGCGGTGAGCAAGACCCAGGGCACCGACGGCTACTTCGCCGGGGTGGACCTGATCCGGTTCACCCCGGTCGACCTGCCGTGAGCGCGAGGAGTGAGCCGGTGTTGCGAGCCCCGCAGTCGCGAACCGGATCGGCAGCATGACCGGGCGGCAGAAGGTGCTGCTTGTCGCGCTGGCCGGGCTGCTGGTGGCGCTCTGGCTGGTGGCGGTGGCCGGGCGACGTGACGGTCCGGGCGACCCGGCCGCCGGGCCGGGCCCGCTGGGCCGGCTCGGGCGCGGCGCCGGTGCGGTGGACCCGGCGACGGTGACCGTGGCGTGCGTGCCGCCGGCCACCGCGCCGACCGCCACCGCCGACGGGGTGGTGGTCGGCTTCGACGCCGTCTGCCGGCTGCGGGTCGCCGATCCGGGGTCCCTGCGCACGCTCGTGCTGCGCGGCGGGACGCCGTTCGAGGTGACGGCCCCCGCGCCCGGCGACGCGGACGTCACCGTCACCGACGAGGTGACGCCCGGGCCGGACGGCGGGCCGGTGGCGAAGGTGGCGGTGGACCGGGAGACCGAGGTGGTCCTGCGGTGCCCGGGAGGTGGCGGGTGCGCGGTCACGATCGCCCGTTCCTGACCGGGCCCGCCCGGGGAGGAGCGCGCCCGGTCCGGACCGGGCCCGTCCGGGAGGGGACGCGACATGGGTGAGCTACGCAAGCCGTTCCTGCTGCTGGCGTTGCTGGCGGTGGCGCTCGTGGTCGGGGTGGAGCTGGGCGCGGCGGCGCTGACCGGCGGCGGGGACGCGGGTTCCGCGCTGCGGGACAGCGCCGGGCAGCTCGGCGTGGAGCTGGGCGACGTGGGCGGGGTGGCCGAGCCGTCCGGCCGGGGCACCGGCTATCTCGCGCTGATCGACGTGGTGGCGCTCTGGACCACCGGGCTGTTCGCGTTGAGCCTGGTGCTGCCGGACCGGGTCCAGGGTCGGTTGCAGGGCGTCGCCACGCTCGTCTTCTCGATCGTGCTGCTGCTGGTGTCGCTGGTCCTGCTGATCGTCGCGTTCGTCGAGCTGACGGTGATGGTCTCGCTGTTCCTGGCGCCCCCGTTCGGCACGCTGGCGTACCTGGCGGTGTGGGGGTTCTTCCCGGTCGGTGACGCGGCCGTGCTGCTCGGGCTGGTGCTGCTGCTCAAGCTGGTGTGGGCCGGGCTGCTGCTCGCCGCCCAACCGCGTTTCCTGCGCAACAAGGGCCTCGTCGCGCTGGCGCTGACCACGTTGTTGTGCACGGTGGTGCTGCAGTTCCTGCACGGCCTGCTGCCGGTGATCCTGGTCAGCATCCTCGACGACCTGGGCGCGGTGGTGTTCGCCGTGGTGGCGCTGATCTGGGCGCTGGTGCTGCTGATCGGTTCGATTCCGGCGATCGTGAAGGCGATCCGCACCACCGCCACCACGTCCGGTCGCACGGTCAGCTGACCGGGTCCCCGGTGGCGAGCGCGGCGAGGCGCGGGAGCTGCGCCGGGTCGGTGAGCGCCGAGCCGACCGCCACCACGCGCACCCCGGCGGCCAGGAAGTCGCCCGCGTTGCCGGCGTCGATGCCGCCGGTGGCCACGAACCGGGCCTCCGGCAGCGGTCCGGCGACCGCCCGGAACCAGGCCGGGCCCAGGCTGACCGCCGGGAACGCCTTGAGCCAGATCAGGCCGTGGTCGAGCGCCCGCTGCGCCTCGGTGGGGGTGGCCACGCCGGGCAGGTGCGGGATGCCGTAGCCGCGGGCCGTGTCCGCGACGGCCAGGTCGAGGCCGGGGGCGACGGTGAACGCCGCGCCGGCGCTCATCGCCTGGCGGACCTGGGCGGGGCTGCGGACCGTGCCGGCGCCGACGATCCGGTCCCGGCGCCGCCCGGCGGTGACGGCGGCGCGCAGCGCGGGCACCGCCCCCGGGGTACGGATCGGCACCTCCACCACGTCGATGCCGAGGTCCCAGGCCACCTCGGCGAGGCGGACCGTCTCCTCCGGCGGCAGGTCCCGCAGGATCACCATCACCCGCGCGTCGCCGAACAGCGGTGCGAAGTCGTGTGCGCTCATGTGCCGTTCCCTCCGTCGCGTCGCCGTACCGGCGTCGCCCAGTCCCGGTCGGTCAGCGCCAGCGCCCGGGCGATCCGCGCCGGGTCCGGCGGTGGCGCGGTGTCGCCCGGCACGGCCAGCACCGGTGCCGCGGTGAGGTGACCCAACCGCAGGCACGATCTCAGGTCAACCTCGCGCAGCAGTCCGGCGAGGAAGCCGGCGGCGAAGGCGTCCCCGGCACCGACCGGCTCCACCACGTCCACCTGCGGCGCCGGCACGAAGACCGCCGGCCCGGTACGCGGCAGCGCGGTCGCGCCGACCGGCCCGTCCTTGACCACCACCAGTTCGGGTCCGGGCAGCAGGTCGCGGACGGCGGTCGGGTCGGCGCTGCCCCAGAGCGTCGCCGCCTCGTCCAGCCCGACGAGCACCACGTCGGCGCGGTCGGCCAGGTCGCGCAGGATCGGGGCGGCCCGGTCGGCGGGCCAGAGCGCGGGCCGGTGGTTCACGTCGAAGACGACCCGGGCGTCGGGCAGCGCCCGCCCGGTCAGCGCGTGCGCGAGCAGCCCGTGGCAGGAATCGGAGAGCGCGGCGGTGATCCCGGACAGGTGCAGCAGCCGGACGCCGGCCAGCCGGGGGTCGGTGAGGTCCGGCGCGTCGAGGCGGCTGGCCGCCGATCCGGCCCGGTGGTAGTGGACCCGGGTGCCGGCCGGGCCGGGGTCCTTGAGGTAGACGCCTGTCGGCGCGGCCGGGTCGACGGTGACCAGGGAGACGTCCACGCCGGACGCGACGATCTCGGCGATCACCCGGCGGCCGAACGGATCGTCGCCGACCCGGCTGAGCCAGGCCGCGCGGTGGCCGAGCCGGGCCAGCCCCATCGCCACGTTGGACTCCGCGCCGCCCACCCCGACGGTGAGCCGGGCGGCGTGCTCCAGCGGACCGCCGTCGTCGGGGGCGAGCACCACCATGGTCTCGCCCACGCAGGCCACCTCCGGCCCGCTCATGAGGTGGCCTGCACGGCGGGCCGGGCCGGTCACGACGTGGCCTTCGCGGCCAGCCGGGCCGGGACGTCCGCCGGGTCGAGGTGACCGTCGACGACGAGCACCCGGTGCCGGTTGCGGCGGGGGCGGTCGGCGGCGACCACCGCCGGCCGGTCGAAGGCGTACGCGACGCAGACGCCCGGGTACATCGCCGTCCGCACGAACCACCTGTCGCCGGGCCCGAGGCCGGTGAACACGAGCGTGTACGCGCCGCCGCCGGACCCGGTGCCGAACAGCGCCAGCCAGGGCGCGGCCGAACCGTTGACCGCCTCCTCGCCGGCGGCGTCCACGGTGCGCACCCGGGGTTCCGGCCCGGCCGCGACCCGCCAGAAGAAGCCGCCGTAGCCGGCCCCGCCGGGTCGGCCGTTGGTGGCCGGGCTGCCGAGGTGGACGTCGCCGCCGGTGGCGGACGTGAGGGTGGCGCTCAGGTCGAGCCACCAGGCGTCGTCGCCGGCCGGGGCGGCGGTCAGCGTGCGGTGCTCGCGCAGCAACGGCCGCCCGCCCGCGGCCCGCCATTCGAGATCGTGGTCGAGGCGGTCGGCGGCCCGGTCCCGCCAGCCGGTGTGGGCGATGACGCCGTGGTCGTCGCGCCAGGTGTAGCCGGTGCCGCGCACGTACGTCCGGCCGCCCCACAGGTTCGCGCCGGCCACGTCCTGCACGGCGAGGGACGCGCCGAGGTGCCAGACGTGGTCGGCGGGGAGCGCGTCGGTGACCGGGACGCCGGCCCGGGTCCGCACCGGGTGCAGGTAGGGCCGGGGCCCGTGCCGGGGGTCCAGGTCGGGGCGGACCACGTAGCGGGCCACCTCCACCCCGGCCACGACCAGCCGCTCCGCACCAGTCGCGGCGGCGTCCGGCGTGCCGGCCCGGGCCGCGTCCGGAACGGCGGCGGCAGCGTCCGTCCCGGCGGCGGCAGCTTCCGTCCCGGCGGCGGCAGCGTCCGTCCCGGCAGCGGCGGCGCGGGGATCGGCGGTCACGACGCCTCCGGTCCGACTGCCGGGTGGTGGGCCCGCGCCGGCTCCGGCGCGCCGCCCGGACGGCCGAGGGCACCGGCGAGGGCCGCTTGACGGTCGGCGAAGCGGACGTCGATCGCGTGCAGCGCGGCCAGGGTGTACCCGCCGAGGATCGGCACCGCGACCGGGGTGACGAGCGCGGCGAGCAGCACGGCCAGGCCGCAGGTCCCGGCGGCGGCGGCCCACGCGCCGGGCCGCTGCGGGCAGGTGCGGGCGACGTGCCGGGCGGCGGCCCGCCAGCCCCGGCCGCCGGTGCGCCCGATCGCGACGGCGACCAGGCCGGCGTACCCGAGCAGGGCCGCGGCCACGACGGCGGTGACGGCCAGGGCGGGGCCGCCGCCGGGTGCCCGGCCGGTGGCCAGCGCGAGCAGGTCGGCGCCGAGCGCCACGGCGACGGTGAGCGCGACGGCGCTGGCGGCGAGGCCGGCGGGCAGCGCCCGGCCGAACCGGATGAGGGTGGTCCGAGCCGCGGGCCACGACCCGGTGACCGCGCGGTCGTGCAGCGCGGCACTGGCGGTGGCGATCGCCGGGGCGAGCGTGAGCACCGGCAGCGCGGCGAGCGCCACGGCGAAGCCGAGCAGCGCCAGGTCGGTCGCCTCGGCGAGGGTGTCCCGCCAGTCCCGGCGGGGGCGGTCGGCGCTCATCCCTTCAACCCGCTGGTGTTGATGCCCTCGACGAGCATCCGCTGGAAGGCGAGGAAGAACAGGAACACCGGCAGCAGGGACAGCACGGACATGGCGAACATCGGGCCGACCGCGCTCTGGCTCGTCGAGTCGATGAACAGGGTCAGCGCCACCGGAACGGTGTAGTCCTCCAGGGTGGACAGGAAGACCAGTTGGCGGAAGAAGTCGTTCCAGGTCCAGATGAACGAGAAGATCGCGGTGGTGACCAGCGCGGGCCGGCTCAGCGGCAGGATCACGTGCCGGAACACGCCGTACGGCGTGGCGCCGTCGATCTTGGCGGCCTCGTCCAGCTCGCGCGGGATGCCGCGCATGAACTGAACCATGAGGAAGACGAAGAACGCCTCGGTGGCCAGGAAGTGCGGGATGAGCAGCGGCAGGTACGGCCAGTCGCCGCCGACCAGGCCGAGGCTGCGGAACAGGATGTACTGCGGGACGATCAGCACGTGCCCGGGCAGCAGCAGGGTGCCGATCATGACGGCGAACCACATCTTGCGCAGCCGGAACCGCAGCCGCCCGAGGGCGTACGCGGCGAGCAGGCAGGACAGCGCGTTGCCGACCACGGTAAGCAGGCTGACCATGGCGCTGTTCAGGAAGAACCGGCCGAAGCTGACGTCGAAGTTGGTCCAGCCGTCGACGTAGTTGCCGGGGGTGAACGTCTCCGGCAGCAGGCCGATGTTGTTGACGATCTCGGCCTGCGACTTGACCGAGGTGCCGAGCATCCAGATCAGCGGGTAGAGCACCACCGCCACGATCGCCACGAGCACCAGCAGGCGCAGCGTCTGCCGGTTGCGCGGGCGACGGCGGCCGGCGACGGCGGTCACCGCGGTCATGAGTCGTCCCCTCCGTCCGAGTAGTGCACCCAGAACCGGCCGGTGCTGAAGAACACGGCCGTGATGAGCGCGATGGCCAGCAGGAACACCCAGGCCATCGCCGAGGCGTAGCCCATCTCCAGGTCGGTGAAGCCGGAGATGTAGAGCTTCAGCGTGTACATCAGGGTGGAGTCGACCGGGCCGCCGGTGCCGTTGCTGAGCACGAACGCGGCGGTGAAGCCCTGGAACCCGTGGATGGTCTCCAGCACCAGGTTGAAGAAGATCACCGGGGAGAGCATCGGCAGGGTGACCGCGCGGAAGCGCCGCCACACCCCGGCGCCGTCCACGGCCGCCGCCTCGTACAGCTCGGTGGGGACCTGCTTGAGCCCGGCCAGGAAGATCACCATGGGCGCGCCGAACTGCCAGATGGCCAGCACCATGAGCGTCTGCAGGGCCCAGTCCGGGTCGGCGACCCAGGGCAGCCCCTCGATGCCGAACAGCGCGAGGAACGAGTTGAACGCGCCGTCCCGGTTGAACATGTTGACCCAGACGATGGCGAGCGCCACGCTGCCGCCGAGCAGCGACGGCAGGTAGAACAGGCCGCGGAACAGCCCGACGCCGCGCCAGGCGCGGTTGAGCAGCAGCGCCACGCCGAGCGCGGCGGCCAGCTTCAGCGGTACGGCGACCAGCGCGAACGTCAGCGTGACCCGCACCGCGTGCCAGTACGACGGGTCGGCGGTGAACATCCGTTCGTAGTTGTCCAGCCCGACCCAGCGCACCTCGGACAGCGGGGTGAGGATGTCGTAGTCGGTGAAGCTCAGCCAGAGCGAGAGCAGCATCGGGATCGCCGTGATGCCCATCAGTCCGATGAGCCAGGGCGAGAGGAAGACGTACCCTGCCAGGCCCTCACCGAGCCGGGCCCGGCCGGCCCCGCGCCGCGTGGGGCGGGGGCCGGCCGGTCCGGTTCGTGGGGTCCGGCCGGGCGCCGTGGTGAGGGCCACGGGCCGGTTCCTTTCTTCTCGGCGGCGGGGTGTCAGGCGATCGCGGCTTTGCAGGCGGTGACGAACTGCTCCGCGGCCTGGGCCGGAGTGGCCCGGCCGTACTGGGCGTTCTCGGCGGCCTTGGTCAGCTCGGCCTTGACCTTGCTGTGTCCCTTGATCGGGACCTGCGGGGACGGGCCGAACTTCTGCGCCAGGTCGGACTCGACCTGGATGGACTGCTTCATGGCCGGGTCGGTGGCGGTCTCGCTGACCTTGGCCCTAAGGTCCATGTTGGACGGCAGGCCCCGGTCGGTGCCGAGCAGCGCGACCGCCTCCGGGTCGTTGTTCAGGAAGTTGATCACGTCGACCGCGGCGTCGCGGTGCTTGCTGCCCTTGAACACCGACCAGTACATCGAGGCGCGGGCCCACTGGCCGCTCGGGTCACCCGGGTACGCCACCACGCCCAGCTCGTTCTTGGTGTTCTTCTTCAGGTCCGGCATCTGGTTGGCCCAGACCCAGGAGGTGGCCGCCTTGCCGGTGACCACGAGCTGCTTGGTGATGTCGGTGGCGTTGCCCACGTGGATGACGTCCGCGGTCGGGGTGGCGCCGGAGTCCCGCGCGCCCTTCCACAGCTCGAACCACTTCGTCACGTCCTCGGCCGTGAAGCCGAGCTCCTTGCCCTGGTAGAGGTCCTTGCCCTGCTGGCGCAGCCAGACCCAGAGCGCCTTGTAGTCGGCGCTGGGGTCCTGGGTGCCCGGGACCTTCGTCTTCTTCGCCACCTGTTCGGCCCAGGCGATGTGCTCCTCCCAGCTCATCCCGGTGGTCGGCTCGGGCAGCCCGTTCTCCACCAGCAGCGTCTTGTTGTAGACCAGGCCCTGGGTGTTCTCCCCGGCGGCCACCCCGGCGAGCTTGCCGTCGACCACGCCGTACTCCAGCAGGCTCTTGGGGAACTTCGACACGTCGAGCTTGCCGGAGTCGCGGTAGCTGCCCAGGTCGAGCGTGGTGCTGCGGCCGGCGTACTCGGCCAGGTAGTTGTCGTCGATCTGGAACAGGTCGGGCGGGTTGCCGCCGGCGGTGAGCGTGGCGAGCTTGTCGAAGTAGCCCTGGTTGGCCTGCCAGGTCTTCTCGAAGGTCACCTCGGGGTGCTTCTTGGTGTAGAGGGCCAGGGCGTCCTCGGTGAGTTTGGCCCGGGCCTCGCCGCCCCACCAGAAGATGGAGAGCTTGACCTGGCCGCCGTCACCGCCGCCGTCGTCGTCGCCGCAGGCGGCGGCGCCCAGGGCGAGCGGCGCGGCCAGCGCGACGGCGGCGAGGCCGCGGACGAATCGACGTCGGGACAGGGGGGTACGGTGATTCCGCCCGGCGGGTGCGCCGGCGGTGGGGGACGTTGCGGGGTGCATCTGCGCTCACTCCTCGGCTGTGGGAGGCGACGACGTCACCGGTGGCCGTCCACGGGCCGCCCGGGTCCGCACCGCTATGCGGGCCCGGGCCACCCGGTCAGGTCCCGGCGCCGTCCCGACCGGGCTCGGGCACGGGCCCGGTCGAGTCGCGGACGACAAGTACGGTCTGGAGCATTACCTGTGCGGTGGTGCGACGGTCGCCGGCCGCCGCGCCCCGGCCCCGGGCGCCGCGCGGCGCGTCGGAGTCGAGTTGCAGCAGCATGTCGACGGCCGTCCGGCCGGCGGCCGCGGTCGGCGTGGCCACCGTCGTCAACTTGGGGCGGGTGAGTCGGCTCAGCGCGATGTCGTCGACGCCGACCACGCTGACGTCCTGCGGCACCCGTAGCCCCAGCGCGTCGAGCCCTTCGATCAGGCCGAGCGCCATCAGGTCGTTGTAGGCGAGCACGGCGGTGACGCCGCTGCGGCGTACCGGTTCGGCGAGCGCGCCGCCGCCGGTCTCGGTGGGCTGGTTGGGTCCGAGCAGGGTCAGCTCGCCGCCGCCGCTGCGGGCGGCGGCCGAGGCGGCCCGGCGCATCTCCCGCGCGGTCCACGAGCCGCGCGGGCCGCCGAGCAGCGCGATCCGCCGGTGGCCGAGGCCGAGCAGGTGCTCGATCGCGGACCGGGCGCCCTGCCCGACGTCCATCATCACGCAGGGCAGGCCGGCGACCTGGCGGTTGATCACCACCACCGGGACCTCGCGGCTGACCTGCTCGATCAGGCTGTTGCTCATCCGCGGGCTGCACAGCAGCACGCCGTCGACCTGCTTGGCCAGGGCGTGGACGAGGTCCTCCTCGGCGATCACGTCCTCGTTGGTGTCGGCCACGAACACGTGGTAGTCGCGGTGCCGGGCCTGCCCCTCCGCCGCCTTGATCAGCGGCGGGAAGAACGGGTTGGCGATGTCGGCGACGATCAGGCCGATGTTGTGCGTCCGACCGGTGATCAGGGCGCGGGCGGCCCGGTTGGGGCGGTAGCCGAGGTCCTCCGCGCAGGCCAGCACCCGGCCCCGGGTCTCCGGGTTGACCAGGTGCGGGGCCGAGAACGTGCGGGAGACGGTGGAGATGTGCACGCCGGAGGCCCGGGCGACGTCCCGGATGGTGGCTGGCACGGCGGCTCCCTGGTCCGATGTGGTGGGGGTCACGGGTGCCGCCAATTAATGCAAACGGTTGCTCCGGTGTCAACGCCTCATTGTTACGGATCGATTTCGACCGCACGCCCGGTGGGCGGATATAACCACACGGATCAGGATTCATGGTACGGGAAAGCCATCGACCATTGACGACGCGTCGCCCGGCATGGTTTCTTCGGCTGCAAACCTTTGCAGCACCGCGGGAGGCCGACGTCATGTCATCACCGGCCCGGAGACGGGTCCGCCACGCCCTGGTCGGCGCCGGAGCGCGCGCCGAGATGTTCGTCCGCGCGCTCGCGCTCGACCACGCCGACGCCACCGAGCTGGTCGCCCTGGCCGACGTCAACCAGACCCGGATGGACGCGCACAACCGCTGGCTCGCCGAACTCGGCCAGCCGCCGGTGCCCACGTACGCCGCCGCCGACTTCACCACCATGCTGGCGAAGGAGCGCGTCGACGTGGTGCTGGTGACGAGCGTCGACGTCACCCACGACGAGTACGTGGTGGCGGCCCTGCGGGCCGGCTGCGACGTCATCACCGAGAAGCCTATGACCGTCGACGCACCCCGCTGCCGGCGCATCCTGGACGCGGTCGCGGAGACCGGCCGGCAGGTCACCGTCGCGTTCAACTACCGCTACAACCCGTTGCACGAACAGCTCCGGCGGCTGCTCGCCGACGGCGCGGTGGGCGAGATCGGGTCGGTGCACTTCGAGTGGCTGCTCGACGTGCGCCACGGCGCCGACTACTTCCGCCGCTGGCACCGGGACAAAGCCACCTCCGGCGGTCTGCTCGTGCACAAGGCCAGCCACCACTTCGACCTGGTCAACTGGTGGCTGGACGCGCGCCCGGTCGAGGTGCACGCGGCCGGGCGGCTGTTCTTCTACGGCGAGACCGGCCGCCGGCACGGCTACGCCCGCGACTACGACCGGGCGCACGGCGCCCCGGCCGCCGCCGACGACCCGTTCGCGCTGCGGCTGGCCGAGCACCCCCGGCTGCGCGAGCTCTACCTCGACGCCGAGGCCGAGGACGGCTACCACCGCGACCGCAACGTCTTCGCCCCCGGCGTGACCATCGAGGACGACCTCGCCGTACTGGCCCGCTACTCCACCGGCGCCACCATGACCTACCACCTCACCGCGTACGCCCCCTGGGAGGGCTACCGGGTGATGGTCAACGGCAGCCGGGGCCGCCTCGAACTGGAGGTGACCGAGAGTGACCACGTCAGCCCCGGCGACGCGTCCGCGCTCAAGGGCGCGGCGCTGCACGGCGACGAGGCCGCCGTGGAGCGCGGTGAGGCCCGGCTCACCCTGCGACCGTTCTGGGAGCCGCCGGTCCAGATCCCGGTGGACGGCTGGACCCGGGGCGGGCACGGCGGCGCGGACACCCGGATGACCCGGGTGCTGCTCGGCGGCGAGGCCGACCCGCTCGGCCGGGCCGCCACCGCGTACGACGGCGCGCTCGCCCTGCTCACCGGCCTGGCCGCCAACCGCTCGCTGGAGACCGGCGCGCCCGTCCGGGTCGCCGACCTGCTCACCCTGCCCTGACCGAGGAGCCCGCACCCGTGCCGATCATCTCCCCCAGCGATCTGCTGCTGCCCGCCGAGCCCGGCCAGCGCGCCCTGGCGCGCGAGCTGTACGCCCTGGCCGCCGAGCAGCCGATCATCTCCCCGCACGGGCACGTCGACCCGGCGCTGCTGGCCGAGGACCGCCCGTTCCCCGACCCGGCCCGGTTGCTGATCGTGCCCGACCACTACCTGACCCGGATGCTGCTCAGCCAGGGCGTGCCGCCGGCCGACCTGGGCGTGCCGAGCGTCGACGGCAGCCCGGTCGAGACCGACGGGCGCACCATCTGGCGGCGGTTCGCCGCGCACTGGCACCTGTTCCGGGGCACCCCGTCGCGGCTGTGGCTGGAACAGACGTTCCGCAACGTGTTCGGCGTGGACACCCCGCTGGGCCCGGCCACCGCCGACGCCGTCTACGACGCGCTCGCCGCCCGCCTCGCCGAGCCGGCGTTCCGGCCCCGGGAGCTGTTCACCCGCTTCGGCATCGAGGTGCTCGCCACCACCGAGTCGCCCCTGGACGACCTGGGCCGGCACGCCAAGCTCGCCGCCGACGGCTGGGGTGGGCCGGGTGGCCGGGTGGTCACCACGTTCCGCCCGGACGACGTGGTGGACATGGAGTTCGACGGCTGGGCGGCGAACGTGGACCGGCTCGCCGACGTCTCCGGCGAGGACACCGGCACGTACGCCGGCTACCTGGCCGCGCTGCGGCAGCGCCGGGCCGCGTTCGCCGCCGCCGGGGCCACCTCCTCCGACCACGGGCACCCCACCGCCCGTACCCTCGATCTCGACCCGGCGGAGGCCGCGGCGCTCTACGACAAGGGCCGGCGCGGCCTGGCCGACCCGGGCGACGCGGAGGCGTTCCGGGCGCACATGCTGCTGGAGTTCGCCCGGATGTCGCTCGACGACGGCCTGGTGATGCAGCTGCACCCCGGCGCGGTGCGCAACCACAACCGCTGGCTGTACGCCCGGCACGGCCGCGACGTCGGCGGCGACGTGCCGCAGGCCACCGACTACGTGCACGGCCTGGCGCCGCTGCTGGACGCGCACGGCAACGACCCGCGGCTGACCGTGGTGCTCTACACGCTCGACGAGGACACCTTCACCCGGGAGCTGGCGCCCCTGGCCGGCGGCTACGCCGCGCTGCGCCTCGGCGCGCCCTGGTGGTTCCTCGACTCGCCGGAGGTGCTGCGCCGGTTCCGGGAGGCGGTCACCGAGAGCGCCGGTTTCTACAACACGGCCGGGTTCGTCGACGACACCCGCGCGTTCTGCTCCATCCCGGTACGCCACGACGTGGCCCGCCGGGTCGACGCCGGTTTCCTGGCCCGCCTGGTCGCCGAGCACCGCCTCGGCGCGGACGAGGCCGCCGAGACGATCGTCGACCTGGCCTACCGGCTGCCCAAGCAGGTCTTCAAGTTCGGAGGTGACCGCGCGTGACCAGGATCGTCGACGTCACGGTGCACGACGTGCGCTTCCCGACCGCCGCCAGCGGCGACGGGTCGGACGCCATCAACCGGGGCGACTACTCCGCCACGTACGTGGAGCTGACCACGGATGGCGGGCCGACCGGCGCCGGGTTCACCTTCACCAACGGCCGGGGCAACGAGATCACCTGCGCCGCGGTGCGGGCCCTCGCCCACCACGTGCGCGGGCGCACCGTCGCCGAGATCGCCGCCGAGCCGGTGGCGTTCTGGCGCTCGCTCAGCGCCGACGTGCAGCTGCGCTGGCTCGGCCCGGAGAAGGGCGTCATCCACATGGCCACCGGCGCGCTTGTCAACGCGGTCTGGGACCTGCGCGCCAAGCTCGCCGGCAAGCCGATGTGGCGGTACCTCGCCGAGATGCCCACCGACGAGCTGGTGGCCACCGTCGACTTCCACCACATCACCGACGCGCTCACCCCGGACGAGGCAGCCGCCCTCCTCGACAAGGGACGCGACGGCCTCACCGACCGGTCGGCCGCGCTCGAACGCGACGGCTTCCCCTCGTACACCACGTCGGTGGGCTGGCTCGGCTACCCGGACGAGCAGGTGCGGGCGCTGACCCGCGACGCGTACGCCCAGGGGTGGCGCGCGATGAAGATGAAGGTCGGCGGACGGCTCGACGACGACCTGCGACGGGCCCGGATCATCCGGGCCGAGATCGGCCCGGACGCGCTGCTGATGATGGACGCCAACCAGGTCTGGGACGTCGACGAGGCGATCGCCGCGATGGCGGTGCTGGTCGAGGTCGACCCGTACTGGATCGAGGAGCCCACGCACGCCGACGATGTGCTCGGCCACGCCCGGATCGCCCGCGCGGTGACCGAGCTGTCCGGCGGCCGGTGCCGGGTCGCCACCGGCGAGGTCGCCGCCAACCGGGTCATCTTCAAACAGTTGCTCCAGGCCGAGGCGATCGGCGTGATGCAGGTCGACGCGTGCCGGGTCGGCGGCGTCGACGAGGTGCTCGCCGAGCTGCTGCTGGCGGCGAAGTTCGGGGTGCCGGTCTGCCCGCACGCCGGCGGCGTCGGGCTCTGTGAATACGTGCAGCACCTCGCCGTCTTCGACCACCTGCGGGTGAGCACCGGCCTGGACGGCCGGATGGTCGAGTACGTGGACCACCTGCACGAGCACTTCGTCGACCCGGTCCGCACCCGGGGCGGGCGCTACCTGCTGCCCACCGCGCCGGGCTACAGCGCCACCATGCGGCCGGAGTCGATCGCGGAGTTCCGCTTCCCCGAGGGGCCGGCATGGCGGTGACCGTCGACACCGGCCGGCTCGGCCTGGCCACGCTGCGCCGGCTGCCCGAGGCGAGCCGGCCGCTGGTGCGCCCCGGCACCGTGCCGGCCGGCATCGTGCACCTGGGGCTCGGCGCGTTCCACCGCGCCCACCAGGCCGTACACACCGAGGCGGCGATCGGCGCGGCCGGCGGCGACTGGGGCATCATCGGCGTCGCGCCGCGCAGCACCGACGTGGTGGAGGCGCTCGCCGCCCAGGACGCGCTGTTCAGCGTCACCACGCTCGCCGCCGACGGCGCGTCGACCCGGGTGATCGGCGCGCTGGCCGGGGTACGCCACGCGGCGAGCGACCCGGACGCGGTGGTGCGCCTGCTCGCCGACCCGGCGATCCGGGTGGTCACGCTCACCGTGACGGAGAAGGCATACCAGCTCGACCCGGTGACCGGCGCGCTTGCCGCCGACCCGGAGTTGACCGCCGACCTCACCACCGACCGGCCGCCGCGCACCGTGCCCGGGCTGCTGGTGCGCGGGCTGCTCGCCCGCGCCGCCGCCGACGCCGGGCCGATCGCGCTGGTGAGCTGCGACAACCTGCCCGCCAACGGCCGCCGGCTGCGCTCGCTCGTCGACCAGTGCCTGACCCTGGCCCGGGTGCCCGACGCCACGCTCGACCGGGTGGCCGCGCAGCTCACCTGCCCCGGCACCATGGTCGACCGGATCGTGCCGGCCAGCACCGACGAGACCCGGGACACCGCACGCCTGGCGCTCGGCGTCACCGACCTGGCGGCGGTCGCCGCCGAGCCGTGGTCGCAGTGGGTGATCGAGGACGACTTCCCCGGCGGCCGACCCGCCTGGGAACGGGCCGGCGCGGTCCTCACCGACGACGCCGGCCCGTGGGAACGGCTGAAGCTGCGCGCGCTCAACGGCGTGCACTCGGCCACCGCGTACCTCGGCGCGCTGGCCGGCGCGGAGACGGTGGTCGACGCGCTGGCGCTGCCGCACCTGGACGCGGTGCTGCGCCGGCTGGTCGCCGAGGAGATCGCGCCGAGTTTCACCCCGCCGCCCGGCGTCTCCGTGCCCGACTACGGGGAGCAGGTGCTCGCCCGGTTCGGCAACCCGGCGATCCGCTACCGCACCGCGCAGGTCGCCTCGGACGGTTCGCAGAAGCTGCCGCAGCGGGTGCTGCACACGGCGGCCGACCTACGGGCCGCCGGCCGGTCCGCGCGGTGGAGCGCGCTCGTGGTCGCGGCCTGGCTGCGGTTCCTGCTCGGCCACACCGACGACGGCCGCCCGCTGCCGCTCGACGACCCGCTCGCCGACCGGCTGCGCGCGGCGCTCGCCGACGGCCGACACACCCCGGCCGGTGTGGTGGACGCGATCTTCGCGGTCCGCGAGGTCATCCCCGCCGACCTGGCCGCCGACGACGAATTCCGCGCGGCCGTGACCGGCTGGCTGACCGCGCTGGAACGACACGGCGTCCGCGCCACCCTGGCCGGTGCCCGGTGACGGGCGGGTTCCCGCGTCGATCCGGCGGCGCTGGTCCGGCCGGCGGCGGCCCGCCGGGGGTGGCCCGGTGAGCGGCAGCGGGCCCCCGCGGGTGGCGCTCGTCGGGGTGAACGGGCACGGCCGCTGGCACCGGCGGGTGATCGCCGCGCTGCACGCCGCCGGCCGGCTGCGCCTGGTCGCCCTCGTCGACGTACGACCGCCGGAGGACGAGCCGGACGCACCGACACCACCCGGGACGCGGATCTTCACCGACCACCTGGCGATGCTCGCCACGTCCCGCCCCGACGCGGTGGTGGTGTGCACGCCGCCGCACACCCACCTGCCGATCGCGCGGGACGTCCTCGCCGCCGGCGCGGATCTGCTGCTGGAGAAACCGCCGGTGCTCGACCTGGCCGAACACCGCGCGTTGCGGGCCGCGTCCGCCGCCGCCGGCCGGGCCGTGCAGGTCAACTTCCAGGCGCTCGGCTCGGCGGCGCTGACCGCGCTCACCGGCGCGCTGACCGCCGGGCGGCTCGGCCCGGTCACCGGCATCGCGACGGTCGCCGCCTGGCAGCGTCCGGACGCCTACTACGCCCGCTCCCCCTGGGCCGGCCGCCGGTCGGTGGACGGCCGGCCGGCGGTCGACGGGGCGCTCGCCAACCCGCTCGCGCACGCCGTCATGCAGTGCCTGGCGGTGGCCGAGTCGGTGACCGGCGCGCCGGTGCGGCCGACCCGGATCGAGGTGGAGCGCTACCGGGTCCGCCCGATCGAGGTGGACGACACCACGATCCTGCGGCTCACCCCGCACGCCGGCCCGCCGGTGCTGGCCGCGTTGACCCTGGCCGCCGAGGAGCACGTCGCCGGCGACGTGCTGGTCACCGGCGAGCGGGGGCGGGCGGTGTTGGAATACCCGACCGACCGGCTGCGCCTGCCCGGCGACGCCCACCCGCGCACCGTGCCCGGCCGGCAGGGACTGCTGGCGAACCTGCTCGACCACCGCGCCACGGGCATGCCGCTGATCGCGCCGCTGGCGCGTACCGAGCCGTTCACCGCGGTGCTCGACGCGCTGCGGGACGCGCCGGAACCGACGCTGCTCGACGGCGACCCGGTGCGCGCCGTCGGCGACGGCCCGCAACGGGTGCGGGTGATCCGGGGCGTCAACGCGGTGCTGCGCGCGGCGGCGGAGACCGGCGTACTGCCGTCCGAGGCCGGGGTGCCCTGGGCGGTCCGACCCCACGACGTGCACCTTCCCACCACCTGACAGGACGGAACCGAGCCATGCGTACCCGAACAGTCGGCGTCGCGGCCCTCGCCGCCACGCTCACCCTCACCGTCGCCGCGCCCGCGCCGGCCGCACCCGCCAAGCCGTCCCGGGCGGCCGAGCTGATCGGCCGCCAGGCCCTACCCGCAAACGATGGCTGGGCCGCCGAGGGCGCCGGCACCACCGGCGGCGGCGCGGCCACCGCCGACCGGACCCGCGTCGTGCGTACCCGGGCCGAGCTGGTCGCCGCGCTCGGCGGCGACAACGCCACGAACGCCACCGACGCCACCCCGAAGATCGTGTACGTCGCCGGCACGATCGACGGCTTCGAAGGCGCCGACGACACGCCGCTCGACTGCGCCGACCTGGCCGACCCGGAGTACACGCTGCCGGCCTACCTGGCCGCGTACGACCCGGCGGTCTGGGGGCGGGTGGACCCGAGCGGCCCGTTGGAGGCGGCCCGGGTCCGGTCCGTGGCCAACCAGACCCGGCAGACGCAGATCAACGTCGGGTCCAACACCACGATCGTCGGGCTGCGCGGCGCCCGGCTCACCGGCCTCACCCTGATGATCGACCGGGTGGCCAACGTGATCGTGCGCAACCTGACGTTCGACGACGCCCGGGACTGCTTCCCGGCCTGGTCCCCCGACGACGGCGACACCGGCAACTGGAACTCCCAGTACGACCAGATCTCGGTACGCCGCAGCGAGCACGTGTGGGTCGACCACAACACGTTCACCGACGGCGACAACCCGGACAGCGCCCAGCCGATCTACTTCGGCCGGCCCTGGCAGGTGCACGACGGCTCCCTCGACGTCACGCACACCGCCAGCCTGGTCACCGCCTCCTGGAACCGGTTCACCGGCCGGGACAAGCTGATGCTGATCGGCTCCTCCAACACGGTCGGCCCGGACGTCGGCCGGCTCAAGGTCAGCGTGCACCACAACCTCTTCGACGGCGACCTCCAACGGCTGCCCCGGGTGCGGTTCGGCCAGGTGGACGTGCACGAGAACCACTACCGGCTCGGCGGCGCCGGCTTCGAGTACGCCCTCGGCGTCGGCGTGCAGTCCGCCATCTACGCGCAGAACAACTTCTTCACCCTCACCGACGACGTCGACCCGGCGGACCTCATCCACGACTGGGGCGGCACCGCGCTGACCGAGCGCGGAAGCTGGGTGAAGCAGGGCCGCCACCTCCCCCGGCCGGTGGACCTGCGGGCCGCGTACAACGCCGCGCACGACCCGGACCTCGGCGGCGACGCCGGCTGGACGCCCACCCTGCGGGCCACCCCGCCGCTGCCGACGCCGCTGGTCCCGCCGGTCGTCGACGCCTGGGCCGGGGCGGGCCGGCTGCCGCTCTGACCGGTCGCGCCCACGCCGCCGGCGTCCCCCGCCCGGGACGCCGGCGGCACCCACCCGTCGGGGGGTCGGCGGCTCCCGTCGGGGGGTCGGCGGCTCCCGTCGGGGGGTCGGCGGCTCCCGTCCGGATGTCGGCGGCGTCCCGTCGGGCTGTTGCCGGCGGCCCGCCCGGGGGTGTCGGCTGACACGCCGGCCGCGATGCGCGATGATCACCTTTGACGATCCCGGTCGCCGATGGCATGAAACAGTGGCCATCGGGGACAGGAGGGTGAGAACAGTCGGTGACAGCGCGAGTGGCGCCCACGCCCGGGGACGGGCACGGGACGGAGGACCGGACGTGACGGGTGGGACAACCGGCCGGGTCCTCACCATCGACCTGCCGGCCGACCCCGGCCTGCTGGCGCCCACCCGGGAGCGGCTGCGCGGCTGGCTGCACGCGCACGGCGTCGACGAGTGGGACGTCGAGACCGTGCTCATCGCCACCGGGGAGGCGTGCGCCAACGCCATCGAACACGGCTACCGCTTCGCCCCCGAGGGGATCACCACGGTCCAGGTCGAGCTGCGCGACGACCGGCTGGAGATCGAGGTACGCGACCAGGGTGGCTGGCGGCCGACCGACGGCGGCGACGGCAGCGACCGCGGTCGCGGGCGGCTGATCATGGCCCGGGTGATGGACGAGGCGACAATCGTCGGCACCCCGGACGGCACCTGCGTACGCCTGGCCAAGCGGCTCATCGGTTACGGCGGCGCCAAGGATCACGGCGTCGCCGAGGGTCACGGCGTCGCAAAGGGTCACGGCGTGGCCGAGGGTCCCGGCGTCGGGAAGTCGACGGCGGCCTCCAGCGAAGATCAGCTATAAGGGAGCCATGGACTTCCCCGCGTACCTCGCCACCATGCCGATGCACGCGATCACCGAGATCCACGGCGAGCCCGGCCTGCTGGCCCGCTTCCGGCTGGAGATCGCCGCGTTCGACGACGCCGCGCGTGCCCGGCTGACCGAGGCGCTGGACCTCGCCGCCGACCTGCACCGCGACGACCGGCGGGTCCGCGAGCCGTACCTGAACCACCTGCTCCGGGTGGCGATCCGGATGATGCACCACTACCAGGTCCGGGACGTCGACGTGATCGTCGCGGGGCTGCTGCACGACGCGGTGGAGGACCACCCCGCCGAGCTGGCCGGCGTGCCGGCGTCCGCGGCGGACGCCGGCGACGACGTGACCGGGGCGGCGCTGGCCACGCTCGCCGACCGCTTCGGCCCGCGGGTGGCCCGGCTCGTCGCGGCGGTCACCAACCCGGCGTACGACCCGGGCCGGGACCGGCACACGCAGTACCGGGAACACGTGGCGGCAAGCCTCGACCGGGAACCCTGGGCCCGGGTGATCAAGGTGTCGGACTTCACCGACAACGGCGTGGGCGTGATCCACACCGTCGGACCGAAGGTAGCCCGGTTGGCCGCCAAGTACCGCCCGCTGGTGCCGGTCTTCCGCGAGCTGGTCGCCCGCCCGGACACCCCCTTGTCGGCGCCGGTCAAGCAGCACATCTTCGCCCAGCTGGACCTGGCCGAGGAGCGCTTCAGCGCCATCCTCGACCCCCCAACCTGACCCACCCACCCCGACCCCACCACCCCCGCCCTCACCCCGTTGATCATGAAGTTGGCTGCCCGGAGAGCGCTCCCGGACCACGCTAACTTCATGATCACCGAGGTCGCCCGCCCACCGGGGCGTCTCCTCGGCGTGATCAAGGGGTTTTGTCGGGCCGCCCGAGCCGGCGAGAATCCGGCCGAGCAGCCACACCACGGCCCCGAACTGGCGCCACTTCGCCGAAGTGGCGGCATCCACGACCACCCGAGCACGCCACTTCCCCGAGCTGGCGGACGGCGAGCGGGCACGCGAGCGGCGGGGAGGCGACGGGGGGCGTGGTCAGGTGGCTTCGGGGGCGCCGACGTGACCGCCCAGGGCTGCGGCGATGCGGTCGCGCAGGGCGGACAGCCGCTCGGGGGTGTCGCGCAGCACCAGCCGCAGGCTGGCATGACCACCGGCGGCTGCCGCGCCGAGCACGTCGAGGAACGTGCCGAGCTGGGCGGGCGGCTCGTCGGCGAGCAGGTTCGCCGCGTCCCGCACGACGAGGGTCAACGGGTCCGGCCCGATCCGGTCGGTGAGGACGTCGGCCAGGGCGTCGGCGAGGGCGTCCCAGTTGCGGCCGTACCAGTCGGGCAGGGACATCGCCACGGCGAGCGTGTCGTGCAGGGCCGCCCGGGTGCGGGTGGCCGCACCGGGGACCGGCACGCCTGCCGGCTCGGGCGCGGAGTCGGGGTCGAGCGTGAGCCAGGCCGGCGGCTGCGGGGACGCTGCGCCCATCGATCCGTCCTTTCCGGTCGGCGCCGGCCGGAGCGGGCGCCCGGCCGGCGTCGACGTGCGTCAGTGCCGGTACCGGCACAAGCTCAGAGCCGGTACGACTCAGAGCCGGTAGAAGTTGGCGTAGTGGTCGGGTGAGAACCAGGTCGTCCCGGTGCTCTTGTTCACCACGATCCGGTACGCGTCGCGGGAGGCGTTGCAGGCGCGCGGGTAGACGTCGTACTCGTAGTAGGTGGCGTTGGCGGGCAGTTGACCCTCGCGGTTGTAGAACTGCCCGCCGGCGAAGTTGCACGTGCCGCCGCTCCACGAGTACCAGCCGCGGCTGGTCGGGAAGCTCTTCGCCGACCACCCGGATCGGGCGGTGCGCGCGTCCGCGCAGCGGGACAGCGTGCAGGAGCTGTAGACGGCGGCCCGGGCGGGCTCGGCGAGTCGGGTGGAGACGGTGGCCGGTGCGACGAGCGCGACGGCGGCCAGGGCGGTGACCAGGGCGGACGCGGCCAGGGCGCGGCGTACGCGGGTGGCGGCGACGCGGAACGGGGTCAAGGGATCCTCCTTGAGCGAACCGGACATGACATTGACCATCGTCGTTGGATGGCCGGCGCTCAGTCTGCCGAGGATCCTGCCCGGCGTACAGCCCTCACCCGGCGACCGCGCCCCGAACCCCCGGTGAACACGCGATGGCGGATGCGGACGGGCCGGTGCGCCGGTTGGGCGGGAACCGTCGCGCCTCAGGGCCAGATCATGCCGCCGCCGGTGTTGTGAGCGACGATCTGGCCGTGGCCGAGCAACGTGCCGCTGCCGACCCGGAACACCTGGCCCGGATCGGTTTCCGCCTCGGTGCTCGCCCCGACGACAACCTCGCGCAGCGGCTCGAGTTGATCCGGGTACACCTCCAACATGGCCTCGAACCGGCCCTGCCAGCGAGTGGCCACGATGTCAGGTGAAGAGTTCCCGCCCAGCACGGCCCGGCGGGAATCCTCCAGCGCGTCCGCGACCTCCGTGGCCCGGCCCTCGCTCGTCCGGGCGTAGAGCCGGGTCAGCCGGTCACGCAGGATCGGCCACATCTCGGAGGCCATCGCGGCCACGACCGCCTGACCGGCCTGCCGGGCCAGCGACATCACCACCGGATCCATCAGGTGCCCGTCCGTTCCTGGTCGCTCATCGCCGCCTGAATCTCGTGCAACAGTTCTCTGGTCGCCGCAAGCTGTGGATGTTCTGCGGGCAGGACCCGCTGTTGCCGACTCAACGCCTCGGCGAGCAGGCGTTGTGCGGCGGTCACCTCGCCGAGTCGCTGTCTCGCCCGCGCCGAGAGGAACATCGCGCGTAAGGCATCCGGGTGATCGGAACCCAGCAGTGCGCCGTAGCGTTCGACCAACAACTCGTAGGTCTCCGCGGCGTCGTGTTTCTCCCCCAGTTCGAGCTTGATCGAGGCGATGTTCTCCAGGGACGCCAGGGTGAGCGGATGGTGCGCGCCGAGTCGTCTCAGCCGCATGTCGTGCACGATCCGCTCGCAGTCGAACGCCTCCGGCAACCGGCCCACCCCGAACAGCATCGTCGCCCGGTTGCCCAGGGCCACAAGCGTGTCGGGATGGTCAGGCCCGAGCGTCTCCCGCCGCCGGGTCAAGAGTTCCTCGTTCTGGTTCAACGCCTCGTGGTGCCGGCCCTGGCTCCACAACATCACCGCGAAGTTGTTCAAAGCGGCGAGGGTGTCGCCGTGTTCCGGGCCGAGCAGGTCGCCTCGCTGCGTCCAGACCTGTCCGGCCAGATCGAGAGCCGTACCCCCGTCACCGGCCTGCCAGGTCACGGCGGCGAGGGTGTGCAGCGCCGCGACCGTGTCCCGGTGGTTCGCGCCGAGCAGCACGGTGAAGCGTTCCACCACTTCCGCGCTCAGGCTCCTCGCCCGGTCGATCTCACCGGCGGCGGCGAGGTAGCCGCACAGGAGCAGCACCAGTGCCCGCAGCGACTGTCCCTGGGCCCAGTCCGCGGCCACCACATGCGGGAGCAGCCGCCGGTAGCGGGGCCAGCTACGCGCGTCGACCGGGTCGCCGAGACGGGCGGAGACGAGTAGACGCTCCCCCTGGCGTCGGTACGACTCCTGGGCGACGGCGGTCAACTCCTCCCGCACGGTCGCCTGTACCAGTGGATGCACACGGAACCAGTCCTCGTCCCGCTCCACCATGCTGTAGTCGTGCAGCCGGGCCAGCAACTCCTCGAAGTTCGAGCCCCGCGTCATCGCGTACCGCAGGCCCGGGTGGTCCGCCGCGGCCGGGGTGTCGACGAAAAGGCTGACCGGGATCGGCTCGGGCGCGAAGAACGCCACGACACGCAGCAGTTCGACGGCGGCCGGTTCGTCGGCCCACAGCCGCTGCCGCGTCCATTTCCAGGCCGGCGCGAGGATGTTGCCGAACGACCGCTGCTGGGAGTCGTCCCGAAGCTGGGCCGCCAACGTGGAATCGGTGGCCACCATCCGCAGCGCCAGCGGCAGGCCACCCAACAGACCGGCGACCTCCCGCGCGGATCCCTCGCTCAGGTCGGGCTCGATGCGGCGGAGCAACTCGACGGACTCCGCTGGGGACAGGACCGGCAGCTCGTGTCGGACGACGTCCGAGCCCCACGCCTGAAGCCGAGAGGTGATGAGAACGTCCACTCCGGGCGGCGGGGCGACCGCGAACCGGCTGCGGACGTCCTCGACGTTGTCGAGGATCATCAGACACCGCCGGCCGTCGAGCAGGTACATCAGCTCCCGGAGCGGCTCGTGCAGGTCGTGCCCCTTTGCGCCGCCGAGGGCCACGGCAAGCTCCGAGATATCGAGAACGATGTCGTCGCGGGAACCAACGGAGATCCACCAGACGGCGTCGTACGTGGGCGCGAACCGGTAGACGAACTCAAGGGCGAGTGCCGTCTTGCCAACCCCGGCGGGTCCGCAGACCACCTGCGCCCCGCCGCGGAGCCCCTCGAAACCGGACCACAGCTCGAAGATCTCGTCCTCCCGCCCCACCAGGCCCTTCGGCCGCGGCGGCGCGTTGAATATCTTCGGCAACCGCCCGGGGAAGTCGCGGAACGTCGCAGGTTCGCGGCGGGGATGGTGGCCGCTGGACCGGGGCTGCACCAGCCGGATCGCCGAGAGCAGCCGCTGGTGCGCGGTCTTCTCGTCGATGCCGACCAGCCGGATGCCGTTCAGATCTCCGAGCCCGGCCGGCATCCTGCATTCGACGACCTGCACGGGGACCAGGCGTGCGGCCTCGCCGCCCGGATCGATGTCGTGGGCGAGTTGCCGTTCCCGCGCGACGTCCGGCGATCGGAGCGCCGCGGGGGACAGCAGCGCGAGCGTCACGTCGCTGGACAGGATGATCTTCTCGATCTCCTCCGACCAGCGGGCGCCGGGGCGAAGGTCGCGCGACCCGACCGAGACCCGATATCCCGCCTCTTCCAGTTCGGCGGCGATCCACTCGGCCCATTTCCGGTCCGCGGGATGATGGCTGAGGAAGAAGTCGTACAGGCTGACTCCGACGGTCTGCCGCCAGAAGCGTCGGACCAGCGCCTCCCGCTCCACCTCGCCCAGCGGCGCGGCCTCGGTCACCCGGCCGTTCGTCACGTGTGCGGTCAGTCGCTCGTAGGCGGCCAGCAACGTGCCCTCCTGGTGGGGGCGGTCGCCGACCGACGCCAGGATTTCCTCGTACGCGTAGAAAATCTTGTAGGGGATCTCGACGTCACCCCAGTAGCGGTCCCGCTCCTCCCGACTCTGATTGTCGAGGAAACGCCGGAAGCCGTGGCGCACATAGCTGCGGGCCGTCTCCAGCCGGGCCTTCTCGCCGTCCTCCACCCGCGACGGCACCGGAAGGATGCGCAGTTCACGATCGGCGCGCTGCCGGCGGACCGAGTCCGCGACGGCGAGTGCTCCGGTGACGCTCTGGTTGTTGAGCGTGAAGCAGATGACGAGAATGTCGGGAAGCTGCACCGTGCAGATGCCCGAGGTGTCGTTCAGCCCGGTTCGACTGTCGATCAGGACGTAGTCGTAGTGCCGGCGCATGCTGTCCCTCATCTCGTCGATGAAGGAGCCACCGTGCAGCCGGTCGTAGAAGTTGTCCCAGTCGAACGACATGGCACGACTCGCGTAGGACCGGTCCTGCCGGCCGGCGGACAACAGGTCGATGAACCCGCCCAAGGCGAAACGATGGCGCAGCGACACCGCGTATTCCAACACGTCGGCGTGCTTCTCCCGCCATTCCTCGCGGTTGTCGAGCGACGGATCGACCATGCCTGCCGCGTAGTTCCAGAACATGTCCATCAGGCCGGTCGTGGAGGTCAACTCCGTGTCCGGAAGGAACGGGTGGAAATACCGGTGCAGGCCGGGCGCTTCCAGGTCCCAGTCCACCACGAGCACGCGGTGGCCGTTGCTGGCCAGGATCCAGGCCATGTTGGCCAGCGCCATCGAGCGGCCGGTCCCGCCCTTGTACGAGTAGAAGGTGACGATGCGTCCCTCGGTCACGTCGGCACCCATCAGCCGGCACCCGGCCCGTCGAGGATCGGGCGGGCGACGATCGGGGCGGCATCCGCGAAGTCCGGCACCGGGTGCTTCTCGAAGACGAACTTCTGGGTCCGGATGAGGACCTGCCGCAAGGCGTCGGTGAACTCGTCCACATTGCGGAGCGAATGGTGGAAGGTCGGGTGCGGCACGCGGATGTTCTTCGCGAACAACGTCGTCACCGATTCCTTCAACACCGCCACGTTCGACGTCGACTCCTCGTCCGCCGGGTTCCACGGCACCAGCACGGCGCAGTTGCCGTAGAACCCATCGTCGTAGGGCGCCAGCGCCTCCACGTAGGCGGGTATGAGTGTGGCCCAGGCGTCCACAAGCAGGACGACCAACTCGTTCGCCGACTCCGCGTCGGCGAGCAGGTCGGGCAGTTTCTCGGCGGCACCGACCGGGTGCGAGGTGAGGTCCTGCTCGTCGGCCACCGTCATCGCGTAGCGCACCACGGGTTTGACCGCCTCCGGCAGGTAGGGCATCCAGTCCTCGGAGCGTGTCCCGTAGCGGTGCACGTCGGTGCGCTTCTCCGCGGCTTCGGTCGCGGTTGGCGCCGCCACCACGAGGTGCACGTGGCGCGGACCGCTCGTGCCCGGTTCCCCCGGCCGCGGCCGGGGGACCAGGCACTCGTCGCCGTCGCCCGCAGGCCGGAAGACGTCCGCCGCGGTGTCAAAATCGATTGCCGCATCGTACGCCGGGAGGTCGTGTTCCGCGGCGACGGCGCGGATCCGCGCGACCAACTGGTACACCACGTCGTGATACTCGTCGCGGTATCTGGCCTTCTGCTGCACCAACCTGCGCACGCCGGTCGGTTTCTGGGCGTCGCCGAGCGTCCCGCTTCGGGCCCAGATGTCCTCGGCGAGCCTCGGAATCTGGAGTTGCCCGTCGTCGAACACGTCTTCCCACAGCACCGGCACGATCAGATCCGGCGTGGTCCCGTGCTCCTGCTCGTACGCCCGCAGCCGCTCGGCGAAGATTCCCCACTCCTGACCGCAGAAGCGCGCCCGGAAATATCGCGGCGAGTAGAGCGGCACGAACACGCGGCAGGTGGCGAGCGCCTTCGCGACGGTCGGGCGCCACTGTGTCCCGTCACGCATCCCCCCGTACGCGAACCCGATGCGGCTTTCCTCCAGGTCGGTGCTACGCCGGATCTCCTCGGACAGATCCTTGAAGAACTCGCCGACGTAGACGCCGTTCCCGTCAACGCCGCTATAGCTGAGAAAGAAAAGAAATGACATCCCCTGCACACCCTCGCCGACGCCGAGGAGACAGTCTGAACCAAGGACCGAGGAGGCAGCAATTGTCCGTTTGCCGACAGTTCGACGAAGCCGCTGCTCAGGCAAGTATCGCCAGGGCGAATCCGGTTACGTAGACGACGGCGAACGACACGGGTATCCACTGTTCGAGGTGGGTCAACGGCCAGTACCGCGACGGATCACGGCCCTCGCCGAGCGCCTTCCACTCCGCCCGCCAGTACGGCGAGGCCGGCAGCCGCTCCTCCAGCGCGCCGATCACGACGTACTTGGCGGAGTTGAGCTGGCGGTAGGAACGCAGCAGCCAGAACCAGGCCGCACACTGCAACAGCAGCGCCGCCACCGGGACGGTCAGATAGCTGGGCTCGACGCCGCCGCGACTGCGCCAGACCACCCCGGCGGCGGTCGCGATCAGCGTGTTCAAACTCAGGAAGAACGTGTTGGTGAGACCGCGCCGGGCACTCACCCGGTCGGCCATCTCGACATATGTCTTGTACTGCTCCAGGATGACCTTGCGGCGCTCGCCGGCCTCCGTGCGTTCCTCCTCCTCGGCCGGGTCCCACAAGGTCGCGGTCACCTCGTCGAAGCGGGCCGTCGTCGTCCTGAGATACCTGCCCATGTTCACCGCTACAGTGTGGCGATCTCGTCTCCGGCCGCAAGGCCGGCCCCCGGCAGTAGGTCATCCGCTACGGTCGCGCCATGACCGTGGTACCCATGCGGGACAACGCCGGCCGGATGGTGGCAGTGCCGGCCCACCTCCCCTCGGTGCGGGTCGAGAGACCGTGACCTGTCGCCAGCACGTCGCACGGGCGACGACCACCTCGCCCTCCGCGTTCCGGCGGGCCTTCCGCGCGGACGGGACCGTGGGCGGATGAGCGTGGAGGAGGTCCCGCTCGCCGGTGGGAACGTGACGGCGGGCGTGGTGCGGGTCGGGGACACCGTACGCCGGCAGGCCGGTCCGTGGACCCCGGCGGTGCACGCGCTGCTCGGCCACCTGCGGTCGGTCGGTTTCCGGGGCGCGCCCCGGCCGCTCGGTGTCGACGAGAAAGGGCGGGAGGTGCTCACCTACGCGGCGGGTGAGGTGCCCTGGCCGCACCGGTTCGACCTGCTCGCACCGCTGGACCAGCTCGCCCGGGTGGGCCGGCTGGCGCGGGAGCTGCACGACGCGCTCGCGACGTTCACGCCGCCGCCCGACGCGCGATGGAACGCCCTGATCCCGGCCGACCGGGACGAGATGATCGTCCACCACGACCTCGCGCCGTGGAACCTGGTGATCGGGGACCGCTGGGTCGTCATCGACTGGGACAACGCCGGGCCCGGGTCACGGCTGTGGGATCTCGCCTACGCGGCGCACGGCTTCGTCCCGCTGTCGGCGCATCATGACTGGCAGCGGGCGGACGCGGGGCAGCGTCTGCGCGCCTTCGTGGACGCGTACGGGTTGGACGAACGGCAGCGCCGCGACCTGGTGCCGTTGCTGACCGTCCGGACCCGGGCGATGCACGACTTCCTGCGCGATCAGGCCGCGCTCGGGGTCGAGCCGTGGGCGACGCACTGGCGGACCGGGCACGGCGACACGTGGCGCGCCGACGCCGACTACACCGAGCGCCACACCGACAAGTGGACGAGTGCCCTGCTGGACTGACGCCGCTGTCTACGGCTCGCGCATCCACGTCTTCGGGTCGGTGACGAAGACGCCCTTGCCCTGCTGACGCCGGATCACGCGCAGCGCTTCCAGCCGGGCATAGGCCATCTGGACCGTTCCGTGGCTGACGCGGTAGTTCTCGCGCAGCTCAACGATCGAGGGCAGCTTGTCCCCCGGCTTCAGCTTGTTCGACCTGACATCGGCGATCACGTCATCGGCGATGCGCCAGTAATCCGGCACTTCTCGCATAGCACTCCTCGCGTGGCGATCCGATTCGATCACACCGCGACGCGCCTAACAAGCAGCGTTGACTCATCTGACATGTCTAGATATGTTGGACCGGAGCCGCTCCTCGCGTGGCAACGAGTTCGGCTCATTCCCCCGGTCGGGGCGGGTGCGCGTGCCCGTCCCGGCCCACCGGAACGCTCTGTCTCCGATCGCCGCTGCCCTTTGGGTGCGCTTGTTGTTGCCCTGGCAACCACAAGTGCACCCAAAGGCGCGGACGCAACCGCGAAAGGACCGACGTGACCGAGGTGTTTCGCTCCGGCCAGCTCTACGGAACCGGCCTGCCGGCCCGGATGACGCCGCGCGAGGCGCGGACCCGCGCGTTCGATCCGCGTCGTCGTGGCGTCGACCCCGAGCAGGTACGCGCGTTCCAGACCGAGGTCGCCGACGAGCTGACCGACCTGCACCGGCAGATCCGCCGGTTGACGTGGAGAACGAGCGGCTGAAGCGGGCGCTGCGCGACTGGCAGGCCATGCACGCCCGCGAGTGCCGCCCACCGAACCAGGGCCACTGGTAGCGGTGCTCCCACAACCGGGTGACCTGCTGCGGATCGACGGCCGCGCCTCGGTGCAGTTCGGCGGCGACCGCGCCCTGACGTTCCGGGTCGTGTCGGTCGGCCCCGAGCTGACCCACCTCGGCTGGCTCTGGCTGACCGGCTACGTCGTCGACCGTCGTGGCCTCGCCACCGCCAAGCGGGAGGTCTTCGTCCAGCTCGCCGGGCTGCGTCCCGCGGCGGCGCCGGCGTACCCCCGGCGTACGGCTCAGTGCCGCGTGCAGGCGAACAGCGTCGAGGCGTCCTCCTCGGTGGGATCCAACCGTCGGGCCGGAAGGTAGGCGGACAGGTCCCGGAAGTCGGCGATGGCGTTGTGGACGCACACCGTGAGCGCGCCGTCGAGCAGGTCGCGGGCGGTCTGCGCGTCGGGCGCCGTCACGTCCGCCAGCAGCGGGCTCCAGACGTCGAGCGCGAACACCACATGGCAGGCGCTCCGGTCGGCGGTGACGACGCAGTAGTAGCGCCCGCCCTCGGCGAGCCGGTTCCTGATGTTCGCCCACTCCATCGCCTCGGCCGTGTCGGTCACGTCCGCGCCTGGAGCGCAGGCCATCCGGAACAGCCAGCGGGTCGGTTCCCCCGGCGCCACCCCGCTGTGGACGAGCACGAGCGCGCCGCCGTGGAAGATGACGAAGCCCCGCACGTCCGGGGCGTGGCTCAGGAAGTCCGGAGTCCACACCCGGTCGTACCGCCGCTCGGCGAGGGACTTCAGGAACTCGAGGGTCCGGTCGGCGGCCTGGCGAGCGTCCACGCCCATGCGGTCAGTCCCTTCCCACGCCCGGCCCGGCGGGCGTCGGGGGGTCGGCGGCATTCACCGGTACGGCGAGCCACCGGAACCGGCCGTTGCGCCCCGGCAGTTCGGTGAAATCCTGCCAGCCGAGCCGGTAGTCGCCGGTGAGGTGGCGCCGGTTCGGCTGGAAGTAGCGTCCGTCGACGCCCCACTTGAGGATGCCGGCGAGGCGGCGGCCCTCGTGGAGCCGGAACTCGCGGTCCCGGGTCGGCCGGTCGACGGCGGGGGCCTGCCACAGCCCGTGGGCGTTCGTGAGCAGGAGGGCGAGGCCGTTGGTCCGCGCCGGGCCGACGCGGACGAAGCGTTCCAGCCGTTCGATGTCGAAGACGAAGTTGCGTCGGGCCACGTCGGCGGCGGCGTGGCTGCGCAGGGCGTACGCCTCGTCGGTGTGCGGGTCGACGCCGTTGAACCGGGCGGTGAAGTACTTGAACTCGATCGCCGTCCGGCCGGCCGGGCCGTGGCAGAGCAGGTCCAGGTGTTCGTCCTGCTCCTGCCGCGCCTCCTGCCGCACCTCCAGGCGGACGCGGAGGCCCGCGTCGAGGCGGCGCACGGTCCAGGCGAACGCGTGTTGGAAGTCGGCCTCGGAGTGGAACAGGGACCGCTCGGCGCGCAGCTCCGCCATGACGCTCGTGACCGGTACGGCTCCGGCGATCAGCATGCACACCCCACAGTGACGACCGCAGCCGCTGGCGGCGCCCCACCGGCCGAGGGGTTGCGGAGCCTCACGCTACGAAGCGCGACCTAGCGGAATCAAGACATCACCGTCCGATGGCGTTCCGGTTTGGACGGTCGGTCCCGTGCACGGGACCGACCGCATGAGAACGTTAACAGACCCGCCACCGAGTCCCACCGATCGGACTACGCGACACGTCGTCCGATCGGCCGGCCGCGCCGGGTGGCTTCCGTTGTGAGGTTGGAGCGCGGATCGTCGCGCACGACGCCCCGTACACCCCATCACGGCATCGGGAGGCGGGGGCGGTGGGGTGGGGGGCGGTCAGCCGAGCAGGGTGGCGTAGCGGCCCTGGTGGTCCAGCAGCGAATCGTGG
The DNA here is from genome assembly GCF_027497235.1 of Micromonospora sp. WMMD1128. Taxonomy (NCBI): domain Bacteria; kingdom Bacillati; phylum Actinomycetota; class Actinomycetes; order Micromonosporales; family Micromonosporaceae; genus Micromonospora; species Micromonospora sp. WMMD1128. The sequence goes on along the minus strand of NZ_CP114902.1, from coordinate 2,644,842 downwards.
GTGCCGGACTCGACGATTCGGCCGTGGTCGAGGACGGCGATCCGGTCGGCGTCGCGGACCGTGGAGAGGCGGTGCGCGATGGTCACCACGGTGCGGCCCCGGGCCAGCTCGTCGAGCGCCCGCTGCACCGCGCGTTCGGTCTCCGTGTCGAGCGCGCTCGTCGCCTCGTCCAGCACCAGGATCCGCGGGTCGCGTAGCAGCGTCCGGGCGATGGCCAGGCGTTGCTGCTCGCCACCGGAGAAGCGGTGGCCGCGGGAGCCGACCATGGTGTCGTACCCGTCGGGCAGCGCGGCGATCAGGTCGTGGATGCGGGCGGCGCGGGCGGCGGCCTCGATGTCGGCGTCGGTGGCGTCGGGGCGGGCGTACCGCAGGTTGTCGCGCACGGTGGCGTGCAGCAGGTAGGTCTCCTGGCTGACCACGCCCACGACGGCGGCCAGGTCGGCCAGGCGCATGTCGCGCAGGTCGACGCCGTCGACGGTGATCCGGCCGGCGTCCGGGTCGTGCAGCCGGCTGATCAGGGCGGCGAGGGTGCTCTTCCCGGAGCCGGTCTCGCCGACCAGGGCGAGGCTGGTGCCGGCGGGGACGTCCAGGCTGACGCCGGCCAGCGCGGCGGTGTCGCTGCCCGGGTAGCTGAAGGTGACGTCCTCGACGCGCAGGTGGCCGCGGACCGTGGCCGGGTCGAGCGCCGCCGGGCGGGCCGGTTCGGCGACCTCCACCGGCAGGTCGAGGTATTCGAAGATGCGGGCGAACAGCGCGAGCGAGGCGGTCAGCGTGACGCCCACGTTGAGCAGGCCCATCAGCGGGCGGAACAGGTTGGCCTGGAGCGCGGTGAAGGCGACGAGCGTGCCGATGGTGAGGGTGCCGGCGGTGCCGGGCAGGCCGGCGCCCAGGTAGATCACCGCGGGGATGGCGGCGAAGACGATCGTCATGGCGGCCATCCGCCAGCGGCCGGCCAGCTCGGAGCGCAGCTCCAGGTCGACCAGGCGGGCCGAGGAGGCGGTGAACCGGTCGACGAGCGCCGCGCCGGTGCCGAGCGTCTTGGCCAGGCGTACGCCGCTGACCGACAGCCCTTCCTCGATGGTGACGGTGAGGTCGGCCAGTTCCCGCTGGCGGCGCGCGGTGATCTCCCGGCGGAGCCGGGCGACGCGGCGGGTGAGCCAGAGCGCGGGCGGCAGCACGACGAGCGAGACGAGCGTGAGTCGCCAGCTCAGCGCCAGCATGGCGACGGTGGTGGCGACGACCGTGGTGAGGTTCGCGGCGATCGAGGTGGCGGTGGAGGTGACCACCGACTGCATGCCGCCGATGTCGTTGGTGATGCGCGACTGCACCTCGCCGGTGCGGGTGCGCACGAAGAAGCCGATCGACTGCCGCTGGAGGTGGGCGAAGACGTCGGTGCGCAGGCGGTGCATGACCTCCTGGCCGACCCGGGTGGAGATCCAGGTCTGGGCGACGCCGAGCACGGCGGTCACGGCGGCCACCGCGATCATGGCCGCGACCAGCCAGGCCAGCAGCGTCAGGTCACGCTCGGGCAGGGCCCGGTCGATCACGGTACGCAGAAGGAACGGCGAGGCCATCGCGATGATCGAGGACGCCACGATGATCGCCACCACGGCGGCGAGCGGGCGTCGGTGTGCGGTGAAGAGGCCGCCGATGCGGCGCAGCGACACGTCGCGGGCCTGGGCCTTCTCGGCGGGGGACACGGTTCGGCCGCCACCGCGGCCGTCGGGGGTGTGATCCAACGGGGTTCTCCTCTGTCGGGTAATGCTGAGGTTACCTCATCATGAGGGAACAACAGGACCTGCTGCTACCGTATTCCCGTGACCGGCAGCGACGAGGAGAGCCTGGCCGAGACGTTCTGGGCGGTGACCCGGCGGCTGCGCCACCAGGCCAAGCGCGCGCTGGAGCCGTGGGAGATCAGCCCCGGGCAGGCGCGGGCGCTCGGCGTGCTCATGCGGCACGGCGCGTTGCGGCCCGGCGCGCTCGCCGAGCACCTGCGCATCGCGCCCCGCTCGGCCACCGAGGTGGTCGACGGCCTCCAGGAACGCGGCCTGGTCGAGCGGCGGCCCGACCTCGGCGACCGGCGGGCCACGCTCGTCGCCCCCACCGCCGAGGGCGACCGGGTCGGCGCCGCCATCCAGGCCGCCCGGGCCACCGAGGCGGAACGGTTCTTCGCCGCCCTCGACGCGAGCGACCAGGCGGAACTGTCCCGGATCCTGCGCCGGCTGCGCGACGGTTAGGCGCTCAGGCGACGCCCGGGACCGGCACCCGGACGGTCAGCACGGTGCCGGTCCGCGGCCCGCCGGCCAGCGCGCCCGGGTCCCACCGCATGGTGACCAGGTGCAGCGTGCGCCCGTCCGGACCGCCGAGGGCACAGGCGAAGCAGCCCCGGTCCAGCTCGATCCGGTCGAGCACCTCGCCGCCCTCGGCCACCCGCACGGCGCACTGGTTCGGCACGTCGCCGTACCAGACCGCGCCGGCGGCGTCGAGGCAGATGCCGTCCGGCGCGGAGTCGGCCACCGCCGCCCAGACCCGCCGCCCGCCGAGCGTCCCGTCGGCGGCGACGTCGAACGCGGTGAGCTGCCCCGCGTACGACTCGGCGACGATCAGCGTCCGCCCGTCCGGGGTGAGCGCCATGCCGTTCGGGAAGGCCAGGTCGCCGGCGACCAGCCGGACTGCGCCGTCCGGCGTGACCAGGGCCACCGAGCCGGGCGCGAACGTCCCGCCCGGGAAGTCGAAACCGATCGTGTTGACGTACGCGCTGCCCCGCGCGTCGACCACCACCTCGTTCCACGGGTGCGGGTCGAGCGCGGCCAGGTCGGCGTGGACGGTCAGGGCGCCGTCCGGTTCCCGGCGCAGCAGCCGCCCGTCCCGGCCGGCGACCACCAGCAGCCGCCCGTCGGGCAGCCGGTCGAAGCAGATCGGCAGGCCGTCGACCCGGACGACCACCTCGGTCCGCCCCTCGGCGTCCACGGCCAGCACCTCACCGGCGCCCCAGTCGGCCAGCCAGAGCCGGCCGTCGAGCCAGCGGGGCGACTCCCCGAACGCCAGGCCGTCGACGAGCAGTTCCGGTGTGTTCACGTGGTCTCCCTCGATCGGTCGCGCCGGCGGCGCAGGAACTCCCGCTCCGCCTCGTTGCCGGTGCCGGCGATCGCCGCGTCGTACGCCGCCCGCGCCTCGACCGGCCGGTCCAGGCGGCGCAGCAGGTCGGCCCGGACCGCGTGCCACGGGTGGTATCCGCGCAGGTCCAGCCGGTCCACCTCGACCAGCGCGGCGGCCGGTCCGCGTACCTCGGCCAGCGCGACCGCCCGGTTCAACGCCACCACCGGGCCCGGCGCGCAGACCAGCAGTTGGTCGTAGAGGGCGAGGATCTGGGCCCAGTCGGTGGCGACGGCGGTGGCCGCGTCGACGTGCACCGCGTTGATCGCGGCCTGGATCTGGTACGGGCCGGGCCGGTTGCGCCGCAGGCAGCGCCGCACGAGGTCCTGCCCCTCGACGACGAGCGCCCGGTCCCACCGGCCGCGGTCCTGCTCGGACAGCGACACCGCCACCTGGTCCGGCCCGGTCCGGGCGGCCCGTCGCGACTCGGTGAGCAGCATCAGCGCGAGCAGCCCGAGCGCCTCCGGCTCGTCCGGCATCAACGCCACCAGCAGCCGACCCAGCCGGATCGCCTCGGCGCCCAGCTCGACCCGACCCAACCGCTCCCCCGCGCTCGCCGTGTGCCCCTCGTTGAAGATCAGATACACCACGGCCAGCACCCCGCGCAGCCGGTCCGGCAGGTCGGCGTCGCGGGGCACCCGGTACGGGATCCCGGCGTCCCGGATCTTCGCCTTGGCCCGGACCAGGCGCTGCGCCATGGTCCGCTCCGGCACCAGGAAGGCCCGGGCGATCTCGGCGGTGCTCAGGCCGCCGAGCAGCCGCAGCGTCAACGCCACCCGGGCGTTGGCCCCGAGCGCCGGGTGGCAGCAGGTGAAGATCAGGCGCAGCCGCTCGTCGGGCACGGGTCCCTCCTCGGCGGGTGGGTCGGCGGCGTACAGCCGGGCGGCCTCGGCGTGCCGCGCGGCCCGGGTGGACTCGCGGCGCAGCCGGTCGATCGCCCGGTTCCGCGCGGTGGTGACGATCCAGCCGGCCGGGCTGGGCGGTGGACCGTCGACGGCCCACCGCCGCGCCGCGACCGCGAACGCCTCCTGGACCGCCTCCTCGGCGAGGTCGATGTCGCCGAGGAGGCGGACCAGGGTGGCGACCACCCGGCCGTACTCGGCCCGGAAGACCCGTTCGACCTCGGTCATCCCTCGCCCTGAAACGGGCGCACCTCGATCGGCAACGTGGTGGCGCGGGCGTACCGGCGGCCCCAGTCCAGCGCCGCGTCCAGGTCCGGGGCGCGGATGACGGTGACGCCGCCCAGGTATTCCTTGCCCTCGACGAACGGCCCGTCGGTGACGAGCACCTCGTCGCCGGCCGGGCGCAGCACGGTGGCGGTGTCCGGCGCGTGCAGCCCGTCGCCGAACACCCAGCAGCCGGCCTCCCGCAGGTCCCGCCCGATGGCCTCGACCTCGCGCATCACCCCGGCCAGGAACTCCGGGTCCGGCCGGTCCACGCCGGTGGGCTGGTACATGCTGATCAGGTACTGCTTCACGGGTTCCTCCTCGTCGCCGCCGGCGCCCCCGGCGCCGCCCTCCACCTTCACACGAACGGCGGACGCCGGTTTCGACACGCCGGGCGTACGGGATTTCGGTGGGGATCGGGGTATGCCGGGCCGTGCGCGGTGGCCGGGTGATCGTGGTGGGGGCGGGGTTCTCCGGGCTCGCCTGCGCGCTCGCGCTGCACGCCGCCGACGTCGACGTGCTGCTCGTGGAGGCCCGGGACCGGGTGGGCGGCCGGACGCTGAGCCGCCCGCTGCCCGACGGCGGCTGGCTCGACCTCGGCGCGCAGTGGATCGGCCCCACCCAGGACCGGATGTACGCGCTCGTCGCCGCGTACGGCCTGGCGACCTTTCCATCGGCGGCGCACGGCGCGCCGACGCTGCTCCTGGACGGGCGGCGGGTCACCGCGCCGCCGGCCGGCCTGGCCGGGCTGCTCGGCACGCTCGACGAGCTGGCGGCCGGGCTCGACCCGGCCGCGCCGTGGCGGGCCGCCGGGGCGGCGGAGTGGGACGGGACCACGCTCGGCGGCTGGCTCGCCGCCACCGCGCCCGACCCGGTCACCGCCCGCTACGCCGGGCGCCTGCTCGCCGGTGGGCTGCTGGCCGTCTCGCCGGCCGAGGTGTCGCTGCTGCATCTGCTGTTCTACCTGCGCAGCGGCGGCGGCGCCGACGCGCTGCTCGGCATGGCCGGCGGCGCCCAGCAGGACCGGATCGTCGGCGGACCGGCCGCGCTGGCGCAGCGGATGGCCGACGCGCTGCCGCCCGCGCGGCTACGCCTCGACGCCCCGGTCGACGCCGTGGCGCAGGACCGCGACGGCGTGCGGGTCCGGGCCGGCGACGAGACGCACCGGGGCGACGCGGTGGTGGTCGCGCTGGCGCCGGCCCTGGCCGGCCGGATCCGGTACGACCCGCCGCTGCCGGCGCTGCGCGACGGCCTGACCCAGCGGATGCCGATGGGCGCCGCGCTGAAGGTGCACGCGCTCTACCTGGAGCCGTTCTGGCGCGCCGCCGGCCGCTCCGGGGTGGCCACCACGGACACCGGGCCGCTCACCGAGACGGTGGACAACTCGCTGCCCGGACTGCCCGGCGGGGTGCTCACCGCGTTCAGCTACGGCGCGCAGGCCCGGGCGTTGCGCCGGCTGCCGGACGCCGCGCGCCGGTCCGCGCTGCGGGACGCGCTCGGCGCGCTCCTCGGCCCGGCCGCCGCCGACCCCGAGAACCTGATCGAGTACGACTGGTCGGCCGATCCGTGGACCCGGGGCTGCTTCGGCGGCGTCCTGACGCCCGGCTCGTGGCGCGACTTCGGGCCGGAGCTGCGGGCGCCGGTGGGCCGGGTGCACTGGGCCGGGACGGAGACCGCGACCCGGTGGAGCGGCTATCTGGAGGGCGCGGTGACGGCCGGCGAGCGCGCCGCCGCCGAGGTGCTCGCCGCACTCGGCTGAGCCCCGAAATTCAGAGAGAATCTTCGATACGTCTATTGAAAAGTTTCTCCGTCCTGTGTCCTAATGTCGACAGATCCTTTCGTCATACTCCCGCCGCCAGCAGGCGGCAACCCCCCGGGAGGAAAGATGCACCGTCTCCTGCGATCGGCGTTGCGCACCACCGGCGCCGCCGTGCTCGCCACCGTCACCGCCGCCGCGGCGGCCCTCACCGGCGCGGCCCCCGCCCACGCCGCGCCGGCCGGACTACCAGGCATGGACGTCTCCAGCTACCAGGGCAACGTGAACTGGTCCGCCGCGTGGGCCAACGGCGCCCGGTTCGCGTACGTCAAGGCGACCGAGGGCACCTACTACACCAACCCGTACTTCGCCCAGCAGTACAACGGCTCCTACAACGTCGGGATGATCCGCGGGGCCTACCACTTCGCCCGCCCCGACACCACCACCGGCGCCACCCAGGCCAACTACTTCGTCGACCACGGCGGCGGCTGGTCCAAGGACGGCAGGACGCTGCCCGGCGCGCTGGACATCGAGTACAACCCGTACGGCGCCACCTGCTACGGGCTCAGCCAGGCGTCCATGCGGAGCTGGATCGCCTCGTTCGTCAACCAGTACCACGCCCGCACCGGCCGGTGGGCCACCATCTACACCACCACCGACTGGTGGAGCACCTGCACCGGCAACACGTCGCAGTTCGCGGCGAACAATCCGCTGTGGATCGCCCGCTACGCCAGCGGCGTCGGCACGCTGCCGGCCGGCTGGGGCACGTACTCCTTCTGGCAGTGGTCCTCCGCCGGCACCTTCCCCGGCGACCAGAACGTCTGGAACGGCAGCCTGGACCGGCTCCGGGTGCTGGCCTGCAACGGCGCCTGCTGACCCACCCCGGCGGGGCGGGCCGTGACCGCCCGTCCCGCCGTCGTGTCCGTACCCACGAGGAGGCCCCGATGTCCGTTCCACTCCCCCGGCGGGCCGTGCTGCGCGGCGCGGTCCTGCTCGGCGCCGGCGCGCTCACCCAGGCCGGCGGCGCGGCGCGGGCCGCCGCGGCCCGGGTCGACCAGCCGACCATCGCCAACTGCGCGACCTGGGGCGCCCGCCCGCCGTCGTCGCCGGTGAGCGTGGTGTCCAGCCGCCCCAACAAGATCATCATTCACCACACGGCGTTCCCCAACACGCCCGACTACAGCCTCGCCCAGGCGTACCGGAACTCCCGCGACATCCAGGACCTGCACATGGACTCCAACGGGTGGCTCGACTCCGGCCAGCACTTCACCAACAGCCGGGGCGGCCACCTGACCGAAGGCCGGCACGGCAGCCTCTACGGGCTGCTGCACGGGCAGTCGATGGTGCAGGGCGCGCACTGCGTCGGGCAGAACAGCCAGGCCATCGGCATCGAGAACGACGGCATCTACGTCGACGTGCAGCCGCCGCAGGCGCTCTGGGACAGCCTGGTCTGGTTCTGCGCGTTCACCTGCCAGCAGTACGGCATCGCGCCCACCGAGATCTACGGCCATCGCGACTTCGCCTCGACGCAGTGCCCGGGCCTGCTGCACGACCGGCTGCCCGAGCTTCGCCGGACGGTCGCCACCCGCCTCGGTTGAGGTGTAAGGCGGGGCCCCCGCTTAACGCATTCGGTAGAGGAAGGGGCCCCGCTTAACACCACGGAACCGGCGCACCCAGCGTCCCGCGTACGCGCCGTCAGCCGACCGGCACCGGCGGCGTCCGCTCGGCCGCCCGGCGCCGTCGGGCGGGCCGCCACCAGTTCGCCCGGCCGAGCAGTGCCATGGTGGCCGGCACCAGCAGCCCGCGGACCACTGTGGCGTCGACCGCGACCGCGACCGCCATGCCGAGGCCGAACATCTTGATCACCGGATCATCCTGGAGCACGAAGCCGGCGAAGACGGTCACCATGATGAGCGCGGCCGAGGTGATCACCTGGCCGGTGCCGGCCAGCCCCTCACGGACCGCCACCCGGTTGTCGCCGGTGGCCCGCCAGGACTCCTGTACGGCCGTCAACAGGAACACCTCGTAGTCCATGGAGAGCCCGAAGAGCAACGCGAACAACATCATCGGCAGGTAGCTCTCCACCGGCACCGGGCCGGACAGTCCGGTCAGCCCGGCGCCCCAGCCCCAGGCGAAGACCGCGGTCAGCACGCCGTACGCGGCCCCGATCGACACCAGATTCATCACCGCCGCCTTGACCGCGACGACCGGCGCCCGGAACGCCGCGTACAGCAGCACCGTGGCCAACCCGACCACCACCGCGATGACCCAGGGCATCCGCTCCCCCACCCGGTCGGCGAGGTCGACCCGGGTGGCGGTCGCGCCACCCACGTGCACGGCCACCCCGGGCGGGCCGACGGTCCGCAGCGTCCGCACCAGCCCGGCGGTCGCCGGGTCGCCCGGCGCGGTCCGGGGGTACGCGGTGAGCACCGCGACCCGCCCGCCGTCGGCGAGCCGGACCGGGGCGACCCGGGCGACGCCGGCCGTGCCGGCCACCCGGGCGGACAGCTCGCCCACCCGGGCGTCGGCGCCCGATGCGGCCGGCGGCTCCAGTTCGGCGACCACGGTCAGCGGTCCGTTCACGCCCGGCCCGAACCCGGCCGCGAGGCGGTCGTAGCTGGTCCGGCCGGCCGTGCCGACCGGGCTGTCCCCCGGGTCGACCTGACCCAGCCGCAGGTCGAGGGCGGGCGCGGCGAGCACGCCGAGCAGCAGCAGCGCGAGGATCGCCCAGCGCCACGGCCGGCGGGTGACCCGGTCCGCCTGCCGGGCCCAGCCGGTCAGCCGCCGCTCCCCGGTCCCGCTGCCGCTCGCCGTGGCGGCACCGCCGCCGCTCGCCGTAGCGACACCGCTGCCGCTCGCCGTGGCGGGGCCGGGCGCGGCGGGTGATGCCGGGGCCGGGCGTCGGCGGCGGATCCGCAGCCGGTCGAGCCGGTGCCCGAGCAGGGTCAGCAACGACGGCAACAGGGTCACCGCGCCGGCCACCGCGACGACCACCACCAGGCCGGTGGTCCAGCCGAGCGTGCCCAGGATCGGTACGCCGGCCACGGCCAGCCCACCGAGGGCGACCACCACGGTCCCGCCGGCGAACACGACCGCGCTGCCCGAGCCGGCGACGCTGCGGGCCACCGCCTCGGGCACCGGCACCCCCTCGGCCAGCAACCGGCGGTGCCGGGTGACCAGGAACAGCGCGTAGTCGATGCCGACGCCGAGACCGACCATGGTGGCGAGCGTCCCGGCCACCGACGGCACCGCCGCCAGGTGCCCGGCCAACCCCACCGCGCTGACCGCGCACGCGAGCGTGACGAGCGCGGTGACAAGTGGCACCGCCGCGGCGACCAGGCCACCGAAGGCGAGCAGCAGCACCAGCGCGGCGACCGCCAGGCCGAGCAGCTCGCTGTCCCGGGAGCCGCCGCGTTCGGCCGCCGAGGCGAGCACCCCACCGGGGGTGACCTCGATGCCGGCCGCCCCGGCGGGCGCCGCCGCGTCCGTGACCGCGCGCGCGAGCGCCTTGTCCACCTGCCGCGGCGACACGTCGAGCCGTACGGTCAGCCAGCCGGTGCGCCCGTCGGGGCTGAGCGTGCCCGCGGCGGCGTCCACCCCGTCCACGTCTGTCACGTGGGGCACCCCGGCGATCTCCCGGATTGCCCGCGCGAGCGCGTCCTGCCGGGCCGGGTCGTCGAGCCGGCCGCCGTCGGCGTACAGCACGAGCTGGCCGTCCGTGCCGTCGCCCGACCCGGCCCGGCCGAGCAGGTCCCGGGCCTGCTGGGCGTCGCTGCCGGGCAGCGCCACGTCGTTGTCGACCGGCCGGCCGAGCACCGCCGCGGCGCCGACGAGCGCGACCGCGAGGAGCAGCCATCCCGCCAGCACCGTGCGGGGGCGGCGGGCACAGAACCGGCCCAGCCCGCCCAGGGCGCGGTGCACCAGGTTTCCGTCGTCGACCCGCATCATGCTCCTCCGCAGCGTGCGCCGGTGCGGCCACCGGCCGCCGGCAGGGTGAGATCGTGTCCATCGACCCGGACGAGAAGCCCGTCGGCGGTCGCCGTCACCGACCGGTAGGACAGGCCGGTTGGCAGGGCCGGCAGGTCGCGCCCCAGGTCGGGGCCCCCGCCGAGCCGGTCGAGCAGTTTGCCGGCCGGACGTCGGATCCCGAACACCTCCACCTCGCTCGGGGTGAAGGTGAGCCGCCCACCGGTCAACGTCGGTCGGACCAGCAACGTGACCGGCACTGTCGACATCTGCGTCTCGACGCCGAGCAGCCCGTCGGCGTAGCGGTAACGCAACGTCCGTCCCGCCGCCTCGGTGGGCAGCGCCGCGTAGCCGACGAGCACCTCCACCGCCGCGGCGCCGATCCGCGCCGGCCCGTCACCGGACCGGACGTTCCGCAGGTCGGCGTCGGCACGGGCGACCCGCAGCCCACCGGCCCGGGCGTCGGTCACGCCGACCCGGAGCCGGTCCAGCCGGCCGCCGAGCACCTGCGGCAGCACCGGGAAACCGGACAGCTCCACCGAGGGCCGGGGCACCCCGGCCGCACAGGCGAGCCGGTCGGCGAGCCGCCCGGCGACGAGCCGGGCCGCCACCCGGTCGGCGACCACCGCCGCCACGACGAGGAACAGGACCGCCGTTCCGGCCAGCAGCCGGCGGCGGGTGAATTTCCGCATGTCCCGAGCACACCAGCGCCGGCTGGGCGTCCGACCGGAGCCGGATGAGAGAACGTCAAGAGTCGGCCCCGGGCAGGCGGACCCGGACCGCCGTGCCGGTCCCCTCGACGGTGTCCAGGCCCAGCTCGCCGCCGTGCGCGGCGACGATCTCGGCGACGATGGCCAGCCCGAGCCCGCTGCCGCCGGCGCCGCCGTGGCTGAACCTGTCGAACGCCCGAGCGGCCAACTCGGGCGGCATCCCGGGGCCGGTGTCGCGGACCGTCATCTCGACCCGGTCGCCGCGACGGCGCACCTCGACGACGGTCGGGGTGCCCGCCGGGGTGTGCGCGCGGACGTTGGCGAGCAGGTTCGCCAGCACCTGACGCAGCGCGTCGGCGTCGCCGCGTACCGGGGCCGCGTCGGGTGCGTCGACCCGCAACGGGCGGCCCGGCTGCACGGCGAGCGCGTCGGCCACCGACTCCCGGGCCACCTCGGCCAGGTCGACGTCGCTGCGGTCGAGCCGGGGCTCGGCGTCCAGGCGGGCCAGGTAGAGCAGGTCGTCGAGGATCCGGCTCATCCGGGTCGCCTCCTCGTCGCCCCGGCGCAGCACCTCCGGCCGGCGCGCGGGCTCGACCATGTCCCGGCGCAGCAGGTGGAGGTAGCCGCGGATGGAGGTCAGCGGCGTACGCAGCTCGTGCGAGGCGTCGGCCACGAAGGTGCGCAGCCGTTCCTCGGACCGGACCCGGGCGGTGATCGCCGACTGGAGCCGGGCGAGCATGCCGTCGACCGCGCGGGTCAACCGTCCCACCTCGGTCCGGTCACCGCCCTCGACCGGCACCCGGCGGTCCAGGTCGCCTCCGGCGATCGCGGTCGCCGTGTCGGTGATCCGGTCCAGCGGGCGCAGCCCGCGCACCAGCAGCACCCGGGCGAACGCGGCGAGCAGCACCAGCACGGTCACGCCGCCGGCCACCTGCACCAGGACCAGGCGGCGCACCGTCTCGCGTACCGGTGCCAGTGGAAGCGCGATGAGCACGACCGTCGCGCCGGCCCGCACGGTGACCGCCCGCCAGTCCCCGTCGCCGAGCGTGGTGGCCGGGCCCGGAGCGCCGCCGGCGGGCGGCGCGGGGGCCCGGTCGAGCAACGGTACGGCCGGCGGTGACCCGCCGAGCCGGGTCAGCGTGCCGTCCGGGTGTCGGATCTCCACCAGGTAGTCCGACGGCGCGACGATCGCGCGGGCCACCCCGCCGGGCTCGCGCTGCAACACCCCGACCCGTTGGGTGGCGAGCGTCGCGCCGGCGCGGAGCTGGTCGTCGGTCCGGTCCAGCAGGTACGACCGCAGCGCCGTGACGCTGACCACGCCGGCCACCAGCAGCGCCACGGCGGTCAGCGCCACCATGCCGGTGAGCAGGCTGCGCCGCAGCGGGAGCCGGGTCATCCGCCGGCCCGGAGCGCGTATCCGAACCCGCGTTGGGTGACGATCAGGGGTGGCCCGAGCGGGTCGAGCTTGCGGCGCAGGTAGCCGATGTAGGTGTCGACCACGTTCGACGCGCCGCCGAAGTCGTAGCTCCACACCGCCTCGAGGATCTGGGTGCGGCTGAGCACCCGGCCGGGGTTGAGCATCAGGTAGCGCAGCAGTTTGAACTCCGTGGGCGAGAGCGCGAGCAGCTGCCCGGCGCGGCGGGCCTGGCAGGTCTCCTCGTCCAGCTCCACGTCGGCGTAGCGGAGCAGGCCGGCGCCGGTGTCGGCGTCCGGGCCGATCCGGCGCAGCACGGCCCGCACCCGGGCGACCAGCTCGTCGACCGAGAACGGCTTGGTCACGTAGTCGTCGCCGCCCCAGGTGAGCCCGGCGATCTTGTCTCGGGGCGCGTCCCGCGCGGTGAGGAAGACGATGCCGAACCGGTGCCCCGCGGCGCGCAGGCGGCGGCAGAGCGCGAACCCGTCTCCGTCGGGCAGCAGCACGTCCAGCACCACGAGGTGCGGCGGCTTCTCGCCGGACAGCCGCTCCGCCTCGCGCGCGGTGCCGGCGGTGACCACCTCGAAGTCGTGGAACCGCAGCACCGTCGCCACCATGTCGACGATGTTCGGCTCGTCGTCAACCACCAGGACCGTCGTACGCATCAGGGCCAGCAGAGCACAGTTCGATGAGAGTTCGATGAGATTATAGCGCTCGCTTATATAAGCCGAGTCTGATAGAAACAGGTCGTGCACGCTTTCGACGTCCTCGGCGATCCGGTCCGCCGCCGGATCCTGGAGCTGCTCGCCGACGGCGAGCAGTCGGCCGGCGCGCTCGGCGACACCGTGCGGCGCGAGTTCGGCATCAGTCAGCCGGCCGTCTCCCAGCACCTCAAGGTGCTGCGCGAGCACGGCTTCACCACCGTGCGCGCCGAGGGCACCCGCCGGCTCTACGCGGTCGACCCCGGCCCGCTGCGCGAGATCGACGCCTGGCTGGCCGGGTTCCGTCGCTTCTGGGCCCCGCCGCTGGCCGCGCTCGCCACCGAGCTGGCCCGGGGCCGCCGCGAACGGCGACTGCGCGAGGACGACACCGACGAGAGGAAGACCAACCCATGATCGACGTGACCGGGCAGATCAGCGCCGTCGAACGCCGGATCGGCGACCGTACCCTCCCCGCCGGCCAGGCGCGGGTGCTGACCATCAGTCAGACGTATGACGCGCCAGTGGCCGACGTCTTCGACGCCTGCACCGATCCGGCGCGGATCCCACGCTGGTTCCTGCCGGTCTCCGGCGACCTGAGCGTCGGCGGCCGGTACCGGCTGGAGGGCAACGCCGAGGGCACGGTCGAACGCTGCGACCCGCCGCACGGTTTCGCCGCCACCTGGGAGTTCGGCGGCGAGATCAGCTGGATCGAGGTGCGCCTGAGCGACGCCGGCCCCGACCGCACCCGGTTCGAGCTGGAACACGTCGCGCACGTCGACGACAACCGGTGGGCCGAGTACGGTCCGGGCGCGGTCGGCATCGGCTGGGACCTCGCGCTCCTCGGCCTCGCCTCGCACGTCGGCGCCGCACACGTCGCGGCCGGCACCGGCGTGGACCCGGCCGCGGCGGCCGAGTGGATGGGCTCCGACGAGGGCCGCCGATTCGTCACGGAATCCAGTGACCGGTGGACGGCAGCCAGCGTGGACGCCGGCACCCCGGTCGACGAGGCGCGCGCCGCCGCCGAGCGGGTCACCGCCTTCTACACCGGCGCTGAGGTGTAAGGCGGGGCCCCTTCTTAACGCATTCGGTAGAGGAAGGGGCCCCGCTTAACACCACGCCGCCAGGCGTGGCGGGGATGTCGGTGGGGGTGGGCAGAATGCCGGTGTGCTGATTCGATCCGTCGCCGAGCTGACCGTCGCGCTCGACTCCGGCGCGCCGGTCACGTTCCTGCACTTCTGGGGGCACCGGCCGCAGCGCGACGGCGGCGTCGGCGCCGGCTGCCTGAGCCAGTGGTGGCCGGCGGCGTTCACCGTGGACGGTCGGCACTTCGCCACCGCCGAGCACTGGATGATGTGGCACAAGGCCACCCTCTTCGGCGACCACGCGATCGCCGAAGAGGTGCTCGCCGCCACGCATCCGCACCGGGCCAAGGCGTTCGGCCGCCAGGTGCGCGGCTTCGACGAGGCCGTCTGGACGGCTCGCCGCTGGGAGATCGTGGTGGCCGGCAGCGTCGCCAAGTTCGGCCAGCACGAGCCGTTGCGGCGGTTCCTGCTCGGCACCGGGGAGCGGGTGCTGGTGGAGGCGAGCCCGACGGACCGGGTCTGGGGCATCGGCCTGGCCGCCGGTGACCCCCGCGCCACCGACCCGGCGACCTGGCGGGGCGCGAACCTGCTCGGCTTCGCCCTGATGGAGGCGCGCGCCACGCTGGCCCGGCGGGGCGGGTAACGTGCTGCGGCGTGACGGCGCACTCGCACTGCTCGTTCTGCGGCGCGGCCTATCCGGCGGACGCCGGGTGGCCGCGTGTCTGCCCGGCCTGCGGGGAGACGGTGTGGCGCAACCCGCTGCCGGTCGCGGTGGCGGTGCTGCCGGTCCGCACACCCACGGGGCTCGGCGTGGTGGCCGTGCGCCGCGACATCGAGCCGGCACGGGGTGAGCTGGCGCTGCCCGGCGGTTTCGTCGAGTACGGCGAGGAGTGGTCCGAGGCGCTGGTCCGCGAGCTGCGCGAGGAGACCGGGCTGCGGGCCGAGGCCGGCGAGGCGCGGCTGTTCGCGGTGTACGGCGCGCCAGCCGGCGGCACGATGATGCTCTTCGGTGTGCTGCCCGAGCGGCCGGTGGGTGACCTGCCGCCGTCCGCGCCGACCGACGAGGCGACCGAGTGGGTGGTGCTCACCGAGCCGGTCGAGCTGGCGTTCTCCACACACACCCGGGTGCTCGCCGACTTCCTGGCCGGCCAGCGCCCGGCCTGACCCGACCCACGCCGGCCCCGGCCGGGATGCCCTCGAACCCGGCGCCGCTCAAAACACTCGCCACGCCGGTGTCCTCCGGCCGCACCGGGAAGCACCGGGGGCGAGGCAGCCCACCCCATCACGATGTGCTGACCGCCAGGTAGGCCGGCGGGACGGTGTCGGTCAGCCACACCCCGTTCGCGGACCGGTAGAACAGGTGGCCGTGCTCGGCCATCGCGGCGGCGTCGACCGACAACACCACCACCGCGCCCGCGCGCCGCGCGCCGACCCGCCGGGCCGTCGCCACATCCGGCGACAGGTGTACGTGGTGTCGACGGCCCCGGCGCAGCCCCTGTGCCCGGATGGCGGTCAGCACAGCCTCTCCGGTGCCGTGGAAGAGCCGGCTCGGCGGCACGGCCGGGGTCAGACCGAGGTCGACCGGAACGGAATGCCCCTGGTTGGCGCGGACCCGGTCGATCCCGTCCGGGCCGGGCTCGACGGCGAACCGCTGCTTGTCGTTGCCGGCGACCACGGCGTCCAGGTCGGTGCGGCTGATCCGCAGCGCGGCGAGCAGGTCGGCGACCGGCGCCCAGCCGGCCCGGTCGAGCGTCAGCCCGAACCGGTCGGGGCGGTGGCGCAGCGCCAGCGACATCCGCTTGCTCACCCGCACCAGGTCACGGTGTTCCATCCGGACAGTCTGGGCGCTCAGCCGGCCGGCGTCGACCGGGTTCCACGACAGGCGGCGAGTGCAACGGGCGGCACCGGCGGCGGTTGGTTCCGCGGTGCCCGGACAGCTCGGCGCGCTCTCACACTCCACGATCCTCGTTCCGCCCAACAGGATTGGCGTAGATCTGACCGGTAAACAGACCCAGCTTGCACCCGTTTGGCCGTCTTGATGCCCGCGGTGCTCGGGAGACGTCGGTAGGCCGGACGCCAGTTCGGTGATGTGGCGGTATCCGACCACCGGCGATGCCCCCACTTCACCGAACTGGTGTTGATCATGGCCAAACGATCACCGCCCGCGCTTCCTCGCACGAGACCCGGCCGGAGAGCAGGCCACCGTGCGGCCGGTTGCCCGTTTTCCCGCACGCGAGCGCCGTCAGGCGGCGGCGCGTTCGGACCGCGGACGGCGGCGCAGGGCGGGATCGGTGAGCGACGGCGGGGCCCACGCTCCGTCGGGCTGGTAGAGGTTCGTGCCGGGCGGCACGATCTCGTCGATCCGGTCGAGCACCGCGTCGTCGAGCGTCAGCGTCGCGCCGGCGAGCAGCGCGTCGAGCTGGTCCATGGTGCGGGGTCCGATGATGGTGGAGGTGACCGCCGGGTGCGCCGCGGTGAACGCCACGGCCAGTTCCGGCAGCGTGCAGCCGACCTCGTCGGCGAGCGCCGCCAGTTGCTCGACGGCGGCGTACTTGGCGGCGTTGCCCGGCAGCGCGGGGTCGAACCGGGCCGGGGTGAGCGCCGGTCGACCGGTGGTGAGGTCGACCGGCCGGTCGCGCCGGTAGCGCCCGGACAGGAAGCCGGAGGCCAGCGGGCTCCAGACCAGCACGCCCATCCGGTAACGGTGGCAGACCGGCAGCACCGACGTCTCGATCCCGCGCGCCAGGATGGAGTACGGCGGCTGCTCGGTGCGGAACCGGCCGAGCGCCCGCCGCTCGGCGACGTGCTGCGCCTCCACGATCTCGTCGGCCGGATAGGTCGAGCAGCCGAAGGCGCGGATCTTGCCGGCGCGAACCAGGTCGGTGAGCACGCCGAGCGTCTCCTCGACGTCGGTGGTGTGGTCGGGCCGGTGGACCTGGTAGAGGTCGATCCAGTCGGTGCCCAGCCGGCGCAGGCTCTGCTCGACCTCGTGGACGATCCAGCGCCGCGAGTTGCCGCCCCGGTTGGGGCCCTCGCCCATCGGGAAGTGCACCTTGGTGGCGAGCACCACGTCGTCACGCCGGCCGCGCAGCGCCTTGCCGACGATCACCTCGGACTCCCCCGCCGAGTACATGTCGGCGGTGTCCACCATGTTGACGCCGCGATCAAGCGCCGCGTGCGTGATCCGCACGCAGTCGTCGTGGTCGGGGTTGCCGACCGCGCCGAACATCATGGTGCCGAGACAGTGGACGCTGACCTCGATGCCGGTGCCGCCGAGGACGCGGTAGCGCATGGGAACTCCAGGGGTGACGCCGCGCTGACCGGGCGGCGGCCGGTCCGGTCACGGTAGGGGTTCGAGTGCGCTGGAGGTCAACGGTCGGCGGCCGGCTCTCCGGCGCCGGCCAGGTAGCCGGCCGCCTGCAACTCGAACAGCTCCCGGTAGGGACCGTCCTGGGTCATCAGCGTGTCGTGGTCCCCGGACTGCACCAGCCGGCCGTGGTCGAGCACGAAGATCCGGTCGGCGTGCCGCACGTTGGCCAGCCGGTGGGTGATCAGCACGACGGCGCGGTCCGGGTGCCGGCGCAGGTGCTGGAAGAGGGCGTGCTCGGCGCGCGCGTCAAGTGCCGCGGAGGGCTCGTCGCAGATCAGCAGCCGGGCGTCGCGGTAGAGGCCGCGGGCGGCCACCAGCCGCTGCCACTGCCCGCCGGACAGGTCCTGGCCGTCCTTGAACTGCCGGTCCAGCAACGTGTCGTACCCGAACGGCAGCTCGCTGATCATGTCGTGCGCGGCGGCGTCCCGGGCGGCGGCCTCCACGCTGGGGCCGGGCCGGCCGGCCCGGTCGTGGCGGCCGACGCGGATGTTCTGCCGGGCGGTGAACGGGAACTTCCACCAGTCCTGGCTCATCACCGCGACCTGGGCGGCGATCTGGCGCGGGTCCAGCTCGGCGGCGTCCACCCCGTCCCACCGGATCGTGCCGCCGGTGGGCCGGTAGAGGCCGGCGATCAGCTTCGCGAGCGTGGTCTTGCCGGAGCCGTTCTCGCCCACGAGCGCGACCACCTCGCCGCGCCGGAAGCTGAGGCTGACCTCGTCGACGGCGGCGCCGTCGGTGTCCGGGTAGCGCAGGCTGACCCGGTCGAGGTCCATCCGGTCGAACCCGTCGACCGGCCGGTCGCCGCCGGACGGGATCCGCCGCCCGGCCCGGTCGAGGAAGTCGCGGTAGTCCTGGTAGTAGAGGGCGTCCTCGTAGAGCGAGTTGGTGGCGAAGATCGCGGTGCGCAGGTTGCCGCGCGCGGACTGTAGGGCGAGCAGCGCGGTGGCCGCGGCGGCGAGGGCGACCACGCCGCCGGTCAGCAGCGCGCCGAGCACCAGGTAGAGCCCGAACGTGGCGATCCCGGTGACGGACAGCCCGATCCCCCGGGTGATCGTCTGCGCGCGGGCCAGGCGCAGCTCGGCCCGCGTCTCCAGGCGCGTCATCAGGCGGTATTCCGAGAGCAGGAAGTCGCGCATCTGGTAGGCGCGGATCTCGGCCGCGGTGTGCCGGTTGGCCATCAGGTCGCCGAGCATCCACTTGCGGCGGCGTCGGGTGATCCGGGCCAGCCAGTCGACGTGCTGGCGGCGGGCCATCCGCACCGCCGTCACCGCCTCCGGCGCGGCGGCGACCAGCAGGCAGGGCAGCAGCAACGGGTGGATGATGGTCACCGCGGTGGCGGTGGCGACCACGCCCACCACGCCGGTGACCAGGTTGACCGTGTCGTTGACCAGGGCCCCGGCCTCGACCAGCCCGCGGTCGCGGGCGCGGTCCATCTCCTCGGCGAAGCCGGCGTCGTCGAAGGCCGCCAGCTCGACCTCGGAGGTGGTCTCGAACAGCCGCCGCTCCACCGCGAAGTTGATCTGCGGGATGAGTCGGGCCTGCGCCCACCCGGCCGCGACGGTGAGCGCGCCGCGCCCGGTCACGGCCGCCGCGGCCACCGCCAGGGCGGGCAGCGCCGCCCGGATCCGCGCCGGGGTCGGTCCGGCCGCGAAGAGCTGCTGGAGTACGCCGGTGGTGGCGAGCAGGCCGAGCGTGGTGAGCACCCCGGCGGCGATGTTGAGGCCGAGCGACGCCGCCGTGTCCCGCCGGCTGGTCGACCAGGCCAGGCTGGTCGCCTCGCGCACCAGCGCGGGCAACCGCCGCGCCACCGACCAGAAGCCGGTGTGGGCCAGCTCGGTGGCCCGGTGCATCCAGTGCGGATCGACGAGTTCCGGCAGCGCCGACCCGCCGACCGGCTCGCCCGGATCAGCCGGGTCGGACGGATCGACCGGATCAGCCGGGTCGGACGGGGGACGAGGGTGGGCGACCCCGGCCATGGCACCTCCCGCGAGTGGTCGAGCAGCAGGATCTTACTGTCGGCAATCTTGGACTGTCAGCCAGTAGTCGGCGTGTCGAACGGGTGTCCGAAGCCCGTGTCGTGCCGGCCGCCGCGACGCGGGTCGCGTCGCGGCGGCCGGCGCCGGGTGGCAGGCTTGTGGGGTCGTGGGCGGATGCCCGCCGACCGCCCGTCGTGAAGGAGAAGATCGACCCGATGGCTGTGGACGTCACCACCACCGACGAATGGCAGGCGCTGCGCAAGCACGCCGAGGCGATGCGCGGCACCCACCTGCGTGAGCTCTTCGCCGCCGACGGGCAGCGGGGCGAACGGCTCACCGGCGAGGTCGCCGACCTGCACGTGGACTACAGCAAGAATCTGGTCACCGACGAGACGGTCGCGCTGCTCGTCGCGCTCGCCGAGCGGGTCGGCCTGACCGGGAAGATCGCGGCGATGTTCGCCGGCCGGCACATCAACGTCACCGAGGACCGGGCCGTGCTGCACACCGCGCTGCGCCTGCCCCGGGACGCCTCGCTCACCGTGGACGGCCAGGACGTCGTCGCCGACGTGCACGCCGTGCTGGACCGGATGTCGGCCTTCGCCGAGCGGGTCCGCTCCGGCGCGTGGCGCGGTCACACCGGCGAGCGGATCACCACCGTGGTCAACATCGGCATCGGCGGTTCCGACCTCGGCCCGGTGATGGCGTACGAGGCGTTGAAGGCATACCGGGACGCCGGGATCAGCTGCCGGTTCGTGTCCAACATCGACCCGACCGACATCCACGACAAGACCGCCGACCTGGACCCGGCGAGCACCCTGTTCGTGGTGGTCTCGAAGACCTTCTCCACGCAGGAGACGCTCGCCAACGCCGACCAGGCGCGGCGCTGGCTGCTCGCCGGGCTGGACGCCGACGACGACGCCGTCGCCCGGCACTTCGTCGCGGTCAGCACCAACGAGCAGCGGGTCCGCGACTTCGGCATCGACCCGGAGAACATGTTCGGCTTCTGGGACTGGGTGGGCGGGCGTTACTCGCTGCCGTCGGCGGTCGGGCTGTCGGTGATGCTGGCGGTCGGCCCGGACCGGTTCCGCGAGATGCTCGCCGGCTACCACGCCGTCGACGAGCACTTCCGCGCCAGCCCGGTCGAGCGCAACGTGCCGGCGCTGCTCGGCCTGCTCAACGTCTGGTACACGGATTTCCTCGGCGCGGAGACCCACGCCGTGCTGCCGTACGCGCAGTATCTGCACCGGTTCCCGGCGTACCTCCAGCAGTTGACGATGGAGAGCAACGGCAAGTCGGCGCGGGTCGACGGCTCACCCGTGACGTGCCCGACCGGGGAGATCTTCTGGGGTGAGCCCGGCACCAACGGTCAGCACGCCTTCTATCAGCTCATCCACCAGGGCACCCGGCTGATCCCGGCGGACTTCATCGCGTTCAGCCACCCCAACCACGACCTGGGCGACATGCACGACCTGTTCATGTCGAACTTCTTCGCCCAGACCGCCGCGTTGGCCTTCGGGCGGACCCGGGAGCAGGTGGAGGCCGAGGGCACCGCGGCCGACGTGGTGCCGCACCGGGTGATGGCGGGCAACCACCCGACCACCTCGATCCTGGCGCCGAAGCTCACCCCGGCGACGCTGGGGCAGCTCATCGCGCTCTACGAGCACATCGTGTTCACCGAGGCCGCGGTCTGGGACATCAACGCGTTCGACCAGTGGGGCGTGGAGTTGGGCAAGGTGATGGCCAACCAGCTCGCGCCGAAGCTCACCGGGACCGACCCGGACCTCGCCGAGGTGGACACCTCCACCGCCGAGCTGATCCGCCGCTACCGCGCCGAGCGCGGCCGGAGCTGACCCCGCGTCCGCCGTCTCCGGCCGAAAGCGGCCGGGGACGGCCGGGTCAGGGGCGCAGCAGGTCGGCGTGGGCGGCGCGGAGCCGGTTGAGCGCCGGATCGCCGGCCGGCGCGCGTCGCTCCAGCTCGGCCCACGCCTCGGCGAGCGCGTCGGTGAGCGCCCGCAGCTCGGCGGCGTGCCGCCGGCTGGACTGCCGGTGCAGCTCCTCCAGGCGACGGGCCCAGCCGGCGCTGACCGCGGCGACCCGATCGGCGCTGACCGCGGCGACCCGATCGGTGTCGGCCCGGGCCTGGGCGCTGGTGCGGGCGGCCGGGGCGGGCACGATCGCGGCGATCGGGCGGGGGTCGCCGTCGCGGGTGACGAGGGTGACGGTGTCGGTCAGCTCGGCCAGGGAGACGAGCTGGGTGAGCCGGGTGCGGACCTCGCGCAGCGGCAGGGCGCGCGGCTGCGGGGACCGGTCGGCCAGTGCGGGAACAGCCATGGACACATGTTGACGTCCGGGTGTGACAAGAATTCGCCTCAGGCCGTCCACTCCGGCGCCAGCACCGACCAGACCTCCATGTCGGCCCGGCCCTCAGGCGTCGGCGCGGCACCCCGGAGCACGCCGTCGCGGCGCATGCCGAGCCGCCGGGCGACCGCGATGCTGCGTTCGTTGCCGGCCCGGGTCACCCACTCGACGCGGTGGATGCCGCGCTCGACGACCGCCCAGTCGATGACCACCCGGGCGGCGCGGGTGACCAGGCCCTGCCCCTCGGCCTCCGCCTCCAGCCAGCAGCCGGCCTCGCAGACCCCGCGCGCGGTGCTCAGCGACACCAGCAGCACTCCCCCGACGAGCGTGCCGCGCTGCCAGATGCCCCAGATGCCGCCGTCGTCGCGGGCCCAGCGGTCGGCGTAGTTCTGGAGCACCCGGCGGGCCGAGTCGGCGTCGGTGGCCACGAAGGACGCGCCGACCCAGGGGGCGATGTGCTCCCGGCAGCGGTCCAGGTTGGCGAGGAACTCGTCGGCGTGCCACGGCTGGAGTGGCCGCAGCTCGGCGTCGTCGGTGAGCGCGATCGCGAACATGCGTGCAACCTACCGGCCGGGCCCCCGGGAGGCCGACCGCCCGGTGCGCGGGCGGCTCAGCCCTTGACCGCGCCGATCAGCACGCCCTTGATGAAGTGCCGCTGGACGAACGGGTAGACCGCGACGATCGGCGCGACGGTCAGCACCACCACCGCCATCTTGACCGCCTCGGTCGGCGGCATGTTCACCCCGGTGGTGCCGCCCGCGGTGTGCGGCGCCTGCCCGGCCAGCAGGTAGCTCTGGAGCACCCGCTGGATCGGGTACATGTCGTTGCGGTCGATGAACAGCAACGCGTCGAACCAGACGTTCCAGTAGCTGACCGCGTAGAAGAGGCCGACCACGGCGATGACCGCGCGGGACAGCGGCAGCACGATCCGGGCCAGGGTACGGAAGTCGCTGGCCCCGTCGATGCGGGCGCTGTCCAGCAACTCCTGCGGGATGCCCTGGAAGAAGCCGCGCACCACGACGAGGTTGAACACGCTGATCGCCGGCGGGAGGACCAGCGCCCAGATGGTGTCCTTGAGCCCCAGCCCGGTGACCACCAGATAGCGGGGCACCAGCGGGGGGTAGACCAGGAACGGGAGGAGGAAGTAGGCGAGCAGCCAGCGGTGCCCGAGCGACCCCGGCCGGGACAGCCCGTACGCGGCCAGCACGGTGACGGTGAGCGCGATCGCGGTGCCGCAGACGGTGACGAGCGTGCTGACCCACAGTGCCCGGGTGACCGCGCCGCCGGCGAGGATGGTCTGGTAGGCCGAGGTGTCGATGCCCTTCGGCACGATCACCAGGCCGCCGGCGTCGGCGATGGTCTGCCGGGAGGAGAGGCTTGTCACCAGCACCACCCAGAGCGGGAAGAGCACCCCGAGCACCAGCAGCGTGAGCACGAGGGCCTTGAGCCCCTGACCGACCGGGGTCGGGGGCTCCTCCCAGATCGGGCGGCGGGCGCGGGCGCCGGACGGCCGGCGGGTGAGCACGGTCATGACTTCGAGTAGACCCCTCGCTCGCCGAGCATGTGCGCCACCCGGTTGGCGGCCAGGATCAGCACGAGGCCGATGACGGCTTTGAACAGCCCGGCCGCCGCGCCGTAGCCGTAGTTTCCGGTGGCGATGGAGAAGTGGTAGACGAAGGTGTCGAGCACCTCGGCGGCCTGCCGGCCGACCGCGTCGCGTTGCAGCAGGAACTGCTCGAAGCCGACCGAGAGCGCGTCGCCCAGGCGCAGGATGAGCAGCAGGACGATCACCGGACGCAGGCCGGGCAGCGTGATGTGCCACAGCCGCCGCCACCGCCCAGCGCCGTCCGCGGCGGCTGCCTCGTAGAGGTTCTGGTCGATGGTGGACAGCGCGGCCAGGAAGACGATGGTGCCCCAGCCGACGTCCTTCCACACCGCCTCCGCGGTGACCAGGACGATGAACGTGTCCGGGTTGGTCATCACGTGCCACGGCTGCATGCCGGCTTCGCGCATGGTCTGCGCCAGCAGCCCGGCGCCGCCGAGCATGGCGACGAAGAAGGTGACCACAAGCACCCAGCTGAAGAAGTGCGGCAGGTAGACGACGGTCTGGACGAAGCCGCGCAGCCGGCTGGAGAGCAGGTTGTGCAGCATGACCGCGAGCAGGATCGGCAGCGGGAAGAAGAACACGAGTTGGAACGCGGTGATGGCGAGCGTGTTGCGGAACGCGTCCCAGAACGCCGGGTCGTCGAAGAGGAGCTGGAACTGGCCGAACCCGATCCAGTTGCTGTGCGTGAACGCCTGCCAGGGGTTGTCGCCGAGGTAGGGGTTGTAGTCCTGGAACGCGATGACGTTGCCGGCGATCGGCAGGTAGCTGAAGACCAGCAGGATCCCGAAGCCGGGCGCCACCATGGCCAGCAGTTGCCAGTCGCGCCGCAGCCGGGTGCCCAGCGGCACCCGACGACGGCGGGGCGCGCGTACCGGTGGGGCCGGCTCGTCGGGTCGGGCCCGCTCGGGCCCGACCACGACGGCCGGCTCGCTCACTTGGCCGCCTTGGGCAGCGAGTCGGCGAGCAGCTTGCGGGCTTCCTCCCCGCCGTTCGACTTCCACTCCGCGACGATGGCGTCCGCGTCGCTGAGCGGGCGCCGGCCGCGCAGGACGTCGGTGAACTTGTCCTCGGTGGGCACCTGGTTGGCCTTGAAGGCGGCCGGCATCTCCAGCTTGACCCCGGCCCAGGGGTTCTTCTCCAGGAACTTGACCATCTGGTTGGAGTAGTTCAGCACGTCCGGCACGTAGCGGGGGGTTTCCGGGTACGGCCCGATGGTGGGGTTGCGACCGCTGATGAAGAAGTATTGATTCGCGATCTCCTTGAACGCCAGGTCGGTCTTCACCGGCCCGTTCGGCGACGTGGTGTGGTGCTTGCCCTCGACGCCGTAGTCGCGGAGCTGGGCCTCCTGGCTGCCGAGCGGCGCGGAGCACCAGTTGATGATCCGCAGCAGCTCTTGGACCCGGTCCTTGCCGAGGCCCTTCTTGACGAAGGTGTACGAGATCGGCTTGTCCTCGCCCCAGACCAGCGGGTCGCCGCCGGTGGCGGAGAAGATCGGCACCGGCTGGATGTTCAACTTCGGGTTGGTCTTCTGGTGCTCGGCCTGGGCGCCCTGCCACATGCCCATGCCGTCCTGCTTGAACACGATCGCGCCGTTCTTGGCGAACAACTGCTTGGCGTCGGCGCCCCGGCTGGCCACGATGTCCGGGTGGACCAGGCCGTCCTTGTAGATCTTGGCCATCACCTCAAGCGCCTGGCGGAACTCCGGGGTCTCGTACTTGAACTCCGGCGTCCCGTCGGAGCGCAGCCGCCATCCCTGGTTGGCGCCGGGCACCCGGTGGAACATCTGGATCATGGCGAAGACGTCGTCGAACGCCCACACCTTGCGGGCCGGGTCGGTGACCTGCTTGGCGATGGTGAGCAGGTCGTCGAGGTTTGTCGGTATCGACAGGCCGCGCGCGTCGAGCACATCCTTGCGGGCGAACAGCGCCCACGGGAACGGCGAGTCGGTGGGATTGGGCACGGACACCAGTCGCTCGTTCCACACCGCCTGGCGCCAGGCCCCGGTCGGGAAGCTCGCCAGCATCGGGTACGCGGACACGGCGTCGCCCTTGAGGTGGTCGGTGAGATCCTCGAAGAGCGCCTTGATCGCCTCGGCGAAGCGCGGGATCTTCTCCACCTCCCAGTTCGGCACGCAGAGCAGCTCCGGCACGTCCCGGGCGCTGAGCATCGCGTTGAGCTTGTCGGCGTAGGTGATGCCGTCCTGGATGGTGAAGTTGACGGGCGTGCCCAGCTCGGCGTTGACGGCCTGGAGGTAGGCGCTCTGCGCGATGCCGGTCGGCGCCGGCCCCCACGCGGGCGTCATCGCGGTGACCTGCTTGCCGCTGGTGCCGGGCTTGTCGGTGATCGCGTCGACGAGGGTGGCCGGATAGCTGGTGTAGCCGTCGGCCACCGGGCGGGTGCCGACGATGTCGGGTTTGATGGCGCCGGTCAGGTCCTTGTGCGTCGGCAGCAGGCCGGAGACGGCGTCGAGCTGCTGGGCGCCGCCGGAGCCGGCGGGTTTCTCGGAGCAGCCGGCGAGCAGCGGGCCGGTGGTGGTGGCGGCCACGCCGAGGCCGACCAGGCCGAGGAAGCGGCGACGGGAGGAGCCCGGATCGGGGTGGTGCTCGCTCATCGGTCCCCCTTCGGGAGGGATGCACGGTGGAATGTTCGTATGGATGGTCAACAAACTAACTTCGACCGTGAGCTTGCACAAGAGCGAACCGGAGGCGGCCTTTGGTCAGGCCGGGCAGCGGTCGGACAAGGCGTAGCGGGTGAGCACCACGTCGCCGATCTGGCGTACCTCGATCACCCGGGCACGGCGGCCCGGGTGCCACGGGAAGTGGCCCTCCCCGACGAACCTGGGCGCCCGGCCGTCCCCCACGAAGAACGGCGCGACCACCAGGTGCAGCTCGTCGGCGAGGCCGGCGGTGAGGAACTGGCGGTGCATCATGCCGCCGCCCTCGACCATCAACCTGCCGATCCCCCGCCCGGCCAGGTCGGCGACCACCGCGTCCGGGGTGGCCGGCGCACCGGCGTCGACCACGGTGGCCACGGCACCCACCTGCTCCCGGGCCTTCTCCACCACCCCGCTCGGGCAGTAGACGAGCTTGAGCCCGTCGCCGGTGGTGAAGAACCGGGCCCCCGGGTCGAGGTCACCGCTGCCGGTGACCGTCACCTTCACCGGCGACGGCGGCAGGCCCCGGGCCACCCGCTCGGCCCGCCGCCGCTCGCTGCGCACCAGCAGCCGGGGATCGTCGCGGCGGACCGTGGCCGCGCCCACCATGATCGCGTCGCACGCGGCCCGCGTCGCGTCGACCCGGTCCAGGTCGTCGTCGTTGGACAGCAGCAACCGCTCGGTGGTCGCGTCGTCGATGTAACCGTCGATCGACATTGCGCAGCTGAGCAGCACGTACGGGCGGGTGGTCACGGCACGAACGGCAGGTCGAGGGCATGGTCGGCGCGGGTGACCTTGGCGGCCAGATAGCCGGCGTTGGCCGGGGACAGGTGCACGCCGGTGGCGACCCGGTCGGCCACGGTGATGCCCAGCCGCTCGATCTGGTCGGCCTTGTCCGGGTTGTTGCTGAGCAGGGCCACCCGGTCCACACCCAGCGCGGCGAGCATCTGCGCGGCCACGGTGTAGTCCCGCTCGTCCGCGCCCCGGCCCAGGGCCAGGTTCGCCTCGTACGTGTCGAGGCCGTCGTCCTGGAGGGCGTACGCGTCGAGCTTGGCGTACAGGCCGATCCCCCGCCCCTCCTGGCGCAGGTAGAGCAGGTAGCCGCCGGCCTCGGCGATCCGCTCGACCGCCTCGCGCAACTGCGGGCCGCAGTCGCAGCGCTGGCTGCCGAACACGTCACCGGTGAGGCACTCGCTGTGCGGGCGGACCAGCGGCGGGGCGGACCCACCGGGCTCACCCAGCCCGAACGCCAGATGCTCCCGGCCGTCCACCAGACCGTGGAAGGTGTGCACCCGCGCGGTGGTCACATAGCCGTCGGGGAACCGTAGCGGGACCGTGACCCGGGTCCGGATCGTCGCGCTGGGCAGGGGCTCGTCCATGGTTCTCCTCCGTTCGGTCGCCGGGCGGGCCCGACGACGCACACCTCGCACCCTCACCGTATGCGGGATCACCGACAGTTGCCGGGCTCCCGGGTCGGCCGCCGACGGGCCAGCAGCACCACGGCGCCGGGCAGGCTGGCCACCAGGACCAGCGCGCCGTAGACGGTGCCGGTGGCGACGCCCTGCGCGGCGGTCAGGCCGGCCGCGGCGAACGCCCAGGCGGCCACGCCCTCCCGCGGCCCGAAACCGCCCACGTTCAGCGGCACCGCCATGGCCAGCAGGGCGAGCAGGGTCAGCGGCAGCAGGCGGGACAGCGGCGCGTCGACGCCGGCGGTGCGGGCCGCCACCAGGAAGGTCGCCAGGTGACCGGCGAACACCACGGTCGAGGCGATCACCACACCGGCCCAGGTACGCCGGGCCAGCAGCCCGGAGCGGACGTCGGCGAGCGCGGTACGGGCCGCCCGGGCGGACCGGGACGCCCCCGACCGGGGCACCGCGCGGGCGGCCAGCACCAGCGCCACGGCGACCACCGCCAGGACAACCGCCAGCACCGGCAGGTAGGGGCGGACCGGCGACGGGAACGCGGCAAGCACGGTCACCGCGATGACCACCTGCACCACCTGTCCCGCGGTGCGCTCCCACACCACGGCCCGCACTCCCCGGGCCACGTCACCGGCGTCCCGGCCGTGCCGCACCGCCCGGTGCACGTCGCCGAGCACACCGCCGGGCAGGGTGGAGTTGAGGAAGATCGCCCGGTAGCAGTGCGCGACGGCGGCCCGCATCGGCAGCCGTACGCCCAGCCCGCCGGCGACCAGCGACCAGCGCCAGGCGCAGCACACGGTGGTGACCACACCGATGGCGAGCGCGGCGGCGAGCGCCGGGGCGTCGATCAGCCGCAGCCCGGCCAGGAACGGGCCGGTGCCCACGTACCCGACGAGCGCGACGAGCACGGCCAGCCCGGCGGCCGGACGGACCCAGGCCCCGCGTACCCGGGCGGTGCGCATCCAGGCCGGTCGCGCCCGGAGCCGGCGGAGCCGGGCCGGTACGGGCGCGGCGATGGCGACATGTGACAAACGGTCCTCCCTCGTTCCCACCGGATGTCACGTGTCGGCGGGCCGTACGGTTCACCCGGCGAGCAGGTCGGCATGGTGCAGCACCACCTCGACCCGGCCGGCGGCGGCCTCGGCGAGCCGCCACTTCCTATACGTCGCGGCGGGGCCGGCCAGATGCGGGCGTTCCTCGACGGCCGCGTCGACCCAGCCGGACAGCCACTCGGCGGTCAGCGCGGCCCGCTCCGGGCCGAGCCGCCACGGGGTGGACCGCACCGCCACCCCGACGCCGTGGCGGCCGAACGCGGCCACGGTGGCGTCCACCGCGTCCGGCCCGAGCAGGACCCGCCCGTCGACGGTGCGCCGCTGGTGGGCGTTGAACGCGTCGGCCAGGTCGGCGTCGAGCGGGTCGGCCGGGGTGAACTCGGCCCGGCCGGACACGCTGAGCGCGAACAGGGTCGGGTGGCCGGCGCAGGCCGTCACCATCCGGTCGACCTCGTCGGCGGTGAGCATGTCCAGCAGCGCCGACGCGGTCACCAGGTGGGCGTCGGCCAGGTCGGCGGCGGTCAGCCGGGTGATGTCCGAGCCCCGGGTGGTCACCGTGACCGGGGCGCCGTCGGCCGCGGTGAGCCCGCCGCCGGCGAGCGCCAGCAGGTCCCGGTCGCGCTCGTGCAGCACCCAGTGCTGCGGGCCGGGCAGCCGGGGAGCCAGCCAGCGGGCCATCGAACCGGTGCCGCTGCCCAGGTCGTGCACGACGAGCGGCCGGTCGGCGGGCAGCCGGTCGCGGACCGCGTCGACCAGCTCGACCGAACGGGCGTCGGCGTCGGCCGGCTCACGCAGCCGCAACCAGTCCGCGAAGTCGGGTGGGAGCGAGGTGGTCATGCGGTCGCCTCCTTCAGCGCCGTCGCCAGCCGGTCCACGGTGACCGGCCAGCCGGTGAGGGTGTCCCGCCGCTGCCGGGCCGCGCGACGCAGCCGGTCCCGCAGGCCGGGGTCGGTGAGCCAACGGCGCAGCGCGCCGGCGGCGGCGCCCGCGTCGTCCGGCGGCACCAGCAGGCCGGGCCGGTCGCCGCCGGGGGCGCGCCCGAGGGTGGCCGGCAGGCCGCCGGTCTCGCTTGCCAGCACCGGTACGCCCCGGGCCAGGGCCTCGGTCACCACCATGCCGTAGGTCTCCCGCCGGGACGGCAGGACCAGCAGATCGGCGGCGGCGTACGCGTCGGCCAGGTCCGCTCCGGCGCGCGGGCCGGCCAACCGGACCCGGCCGGTCAGTCCGGTGGCGGTGAGCCGCCGGCGCAGCCGGTGCACGAACGCCGGGTCCCGGTCGAGCGGGCCGATCCAGTCGCAGGTCCAGTCCAGGTCGGCGATCTCGGCGAGCGCGGCGGCCAGCAGGTCGTGCCCCTTGATCGGGGTGACCGCCGCGACGCAGAGCAACCGGCCGCCGCCGGGCGTGCCGGAGGCGAGCGGCGCCGGGTCGACCCCGGGCGGGGCGACACTCACCCGGTCGGGGGCGAGCGGATAGCGCGCCAGCAGCCGGCGGCGGGTCCACTCGCTCGTGGTGACCACCGCGGTCGCCGCCGCGAGAGCCCGCCGCTCGGCCTCGTCCTCGATCGGCAGGTGCACGAGCACCGCCAGGCGCAGCCGGGCGGCGTGCGGGGCGAGCACGTCCGGCACGGTCGAGGCGACCAGGCCGTCGAGCAGGACCGTCGCGCCGTCGGGCAACGCGCCGAGCAGCCCGGCCAGCGCGGCCCGTTCCGGCTCGCCCGGGTGCGGCCAGCCGCCCGGCACCTGGTGCTCGCGCACCGTCCAGCCGAGCGCGGCCAGCCCCCGGCAGACGTGCCGGTCGTACGCGTTGCCGCCGCTGGGGTTCGCCGGGTCGTCGATGTCGCCCGGCAGCACCACGTGGACGGCGGTCATCCGGTCACAGCGACCGCTCGTAGCTCGCCCACGCGACGTGCGACTCGTGCAGGGTGACGGTGATCCCGGCCAGGCCCCGCGCCCCCTCCCCCAGCCGGCCGGCGTGCGTCGCGTCGGCGAGCCGGTCGGCGACGGTGCGGGCCAGCACCTCGGTGGTGGTGTTCACCCCGGCGAAGGCCGGCTCGTCGTCCAGGTTTCGGTAGGTCAGCTCGCCGAGCACCGCCTTGAGCTGCTCGGTGGCCAGCCCGATGTCGACCACGACCCCGTCGGCGTCCAACTCCGGCCGGCGGAACGTGGCGTCGACGACGAAGGTGGCGCCGTGCAGCTTCTGGGCCGGGCCGAAGACCTCGCCGCGGAAACTGTGGGCCACCATCATGTGGTCCCGGACGGTCACGCTGAACACGATCACTCCTCGCCGTAGGTGATGAGATGGCAGAGCGCCGGCAGCTCGCCCGAGGCGAGCCGGTCCAGCACGTCGGGCAGGTCGGTGAAGCGGGACCGGCCGGTGAGCAGCGCGTCGAACGCCGGGTCGGCCAGCAGGTCCAGGGCGAGGGCGAGCCGGTCGGCGTAGCTTCGGTCGGCGCGCCGGGGCGACACGGTGCCGACCTGGCTGCTGCGGATGCCGAGCCGCCGGGAGTGGAACGCGCCGCCGAGCGCGAGGGTGACCGGGCGGTCGCCGTACCAGCTCAGCTCCAGCACGGTGCCCTCCGGGCGGAGCAGTTCCAGCCCGCGTTGCAGGCCGGCGGCGCTGGCGCTGGCGTGCACCACCAGGTCACGGTCGCCGGTCGCGTCGGCGGGCGAGGCGAAGTCGACGCCGAGCGCCGCGGCCACCGCGGCCCGGGCCGGGTCGGCGTCGACGAGCTCGACCCGCACGCCGGGGAAGCGGGCCAGCAGGGCGGTCACGCTGAGGCCGACCATCCCGCCGCCGATCACGGTGACCCGGTCGCCGACCAGCGGCGCGGCGTCCCAGAGCGCGTTCACCGCCGTCTCCACGGTGCCGGCCAGCACGGCGCGCTCCGCCGGCACGCCGTCCGGCACGACCACCACGGCGTCGGCCGGGACCACGTACGCGCTCTGGTGCGGGTACAGGCAGAAGACGGTACGGCCGAGCAGCCGTTCGGCGCCGGCCTCGACCGTGCCGACGCTGAGGTAGCCGTACTTCACCGGCGCCGGGAAGTCGCCCTCCTGGAAGGGTGCGCGCATGGTGGCGTGCTGGTCGGCGGGGACCCGGCCGGTGAAGACGAGTGTCTCGGTGCCCCGGCTGACCGCGGAGAACCGGGTGCGGACCAGCACCTCGCCGGGGCCGGGCGGGGCGAGCCGGACCGGCCGGAGCTCGCCCTCGCCGGGGGCGCGGAGCCAGAAGGCACGGGCGTCGACGGTCACGAACCCTCCTCAGGTCCCGCATTCCGGTCAGGTTGTCGATCATAAACACGGGACCGGGAGGCACATGGTTCAGACCGCCCGACGGGCCGGCCGTTCAGGCGGCCCGCCGCCGTTCCCCGGCCGCACGGCCGGTCGACTCGTCGCGGCCGGCGCGGCGGCCGGTGTCCCCGGCCAGTCGCATCGCCCGCCGGGCCGAGTCCAGCGGCTCGCAGGGCGCCGGCCGGCCGGCGCAGAGCAGGCTGGAGCACCGGCCCTGGGCGTCGGGCCGGTGGTTCGCGGCCACGTCGTACGCGGCCCGCCACAGCAGTGGGTCGGTGACGCCGTACGGCAGCGCGGCGTCCTGACTGGACCTGGTCCGGATCGTGTCGGGCACCGGTGTCCCCTCTCGGTCGTCACTCCCGGTATCAGTGACCCGGTGAGCCGGGATCAAACCTCTCACCTGCGCAGTTGTGCCCGCCAGCGAGCAATGTCACGTCCGGCCCGCGCCCGGGGCGCTGCCCACCGGGGGCTTGCCCTGCCAGGGCCAGCGACCGTCCAACTCGACCTCCAGCGAGAAGCTGAGGAACGTCCGGACCGCCACGATCAGCGCCAGCACGCCGACGCTGGTGAAGGTGGGCGACACCGCGACGGTGCGGATGATGTCGCCGCCGACCAGGAACTCCAGGCCGAGCAGGATGGCCCGCCCCACCCCCTGCCGGTACGCCCGGTAGTGCGCCACCACCTGCCGGGTCCGGCCGCAGCGCACCGCGTACACCACCGTGGCGACCACGACACCGACCCCGATGACAAGCACCCCGGCCAGGTCCAGCAGCGCCCCGATGTGCTGGATGATCTGCTTGGTCGGCACCCGACACCCCCGTACGCCTCGGCCTCAGCCTCGCGCATCCGGCGCCGTCGGCGGGCCGGTTTGCCGGTGACGGACGATCGGCCGGGACGGCGGGGAGCTGACCCGCCCGCCGTCCCGGCCGCCGACCTCAGGCGACGGTCACATCGGGTTCCAGCCGTCGGTGCCGGCCAGGTACCTCTGCGGGGTGTAGTTGGCGGCCTGGGCGTCGCTCATCTGGGGGCGGTTGCCGTTGACGGTCGCGCCGGGGCCGGTGTTGCGGTATTCGGAGAAGCGGGCGTTCTGCCAGGTGTTGCCGCTCATGTCGGTCCATGGCTGGCTGGTCTTGACGGTGTTGCTGAGCGTGGACTCGCGGTAGAGCACCTGGGCGCCCTGGCCCCAGGGGCGGCCGAGCGTGGTGTTGTTGCTGCCGGTGCCGGTGATGGTGGACCGGTAGATCAGGAATCCGTAGGGCTTGGCGGGGTCGGTCCGGGCGGCGGTGATGGGGGCGCCGGTGGAACGCTTCTCGTGGATGGTGGAGGCGTGGATGACGACGGTGCCGTCGCCGAAGATGAAGTCGACGGTGCCCTCAATGTAGGAGTCGACCACGTAGGCGCGGGTGCGCACGTTGACCAGGAAGGTGTCCTGGTCACCGAGGAGCCGGACGTTGCGCAGCACGGCCCGGTCGGCGTTGAGGTGCAGCGCGACGGCCTGCTGGTCGACTGTCGTGTTGTTCTCGACGTAGTCGTTGGCGATGGTCAGGTTCTCCGCGACGAAGTTCGCGCCGTCGACGAACACGCTGGCGCTGGCGAAGGTGCCGTTGCTGCCCGCGGAGTTGTTGAACACGAGCACCGTGTTCGACGGGGACGAGCCGAGGCCCTGGAAGGTGATGTTCGGCTTGTTCGACGGCACGCGCACCACCTGCCGGTAGGTGCCGGGCTTGATGGTGATGACCCGCCGGGTGGTGTTGTTGGCCGGCACCGCGTCCACCGCCTCCTGCACGGTGCGGTAGCTGCCGCTGCCGTCCGCGGCCACGGTCGGCCTGCCGGCCGGCGGGGTGGTGGGCGGCGGGGTGGTCGGCGGCGCAGTGGTCGGCGGCGGCGTGGTCGGCGGCGGCGTGGTCGGCCCGGAGGTCGGGGTGGATGTCGGTGTGGGGGTGGACGAGTCGCCGCAGGCCACGCCGTTGAGCGTGAACGCGGTCGGGCTCGGGTTGGTGGTGCCGCTGGACACGCCGTTGAAGCCGACGTCGACGCTCGCGCCGGCGGCGATGGTCGCGTTCCAGTCGACGTTCGTGGCGACCACGGCCGCGCCGGACGACGTGGCGGTGAAGCCCCACGACTGCGCGACGGTCTGCCCGGCCGGGAACGTCCAGCCGAGACGCCAGCCGGTGAGCGTGTCACCGAGGTTACGGATGGTGATGGCCGCGCTGAAGCCGCCGGGCCACTGCGCGGTGACCCGGTAGTCGACCTGGCAGCCCGCGGCGGCCTGGGACGGGCGGGCGGTGACGACGCCCACGGCGGCGATGGCGGTGGTGACGAGGACGGCCAGCACGGCCGCCGTCTGTCGTCGGACGAGATGTCTCACGGTTCTCCCGGGTTCGGTGCGGATGCGGTGTGGTCGCCCCCACCGGCACCGCCATCGCTGGCGGCGGCCCTCGCGGCGGGGAGCGGTGCCCGGAACGGGTGCTGCCCGGCGACCCGTCAGCACACAGACGGGCCCACCGCGACCGCGACAACGGGTTTCCGCGGATTTCCCAGAAGGCGGTCGGGCCGGCACCGGTCCCGGCCGGCCGGGCCCCGACCGCGGCGCGCCGCCCGGCCGGGGCCGCCGGCCCGGCAGGCACCGGCCGCGCCTGCTCCGGCCCGGCCCGATGTCCGCCGGCCGCGAGGCAGCGCGGGCAGGCAAGCACGTGCCGGCCCAGCCGCTTGCGCCAGAGCGGGGCGAGCGCACCGTCCCAGCCCCGCGCGGCGAGGGCCAACTCCGGGCAGCGCGGCGTGGCCCGCCACGCGCCCAGCACGGTGTACGCCTGCGCCAGGCGGGCGCGCATCCGCTGGATCCGGACCGCCGCGTGGGCCGGGCCGACCGCCAGCGCCGCGGCCAGGTCGGCGCGGTTGAGCTCGCCGTTCAGCTCCCGCCACCACAGGGCGAGCACCTCGCGGTCGTCGGGGTCGAGCCACTCGACGGCGCAGTGCACGTCCCGCCGCTCCGCGTCCCGGCCCACCCCGGCCAGCACCGCGCCGGCCACGTCCGCGGCCGGGTCCGGCGGCTCCGCGGACGGATCCAGCGGCACCTGCCGGGACGCGGCCCGCCGGCGGGCGTGTTCCCGGACCTGACGGATGGCGATGGTGACCAGCCAGGCCCGGAAGCGTTCCGGGTCGCGAAGCGCGGGCAGCCGCTCGACCACCCGCAGCATGACCTCCTGTGTCACGTCGTCGACGTCCGGGTGCCCGGCGAGCGCGCGTCCGACCACGCGGTACACGAGCGACAGGTGCGCGGCGAGCAGCGCGGCGAGCGCGCCCCGGTCGCCCCGGCGCGCGGCCGTCACCAGCTCGACGTCCACCGGCGCCGCCACGACGCACCGCCCTCCGGCCCCCGGAGATGCCGACCACCGGCGATCGTGGGAGCGCGCCCAGAGGCTGACACACCGTCACCGGCGTGTAAACCTCCGGCGACGCTCAGTCCTGGGCGCGCCAGCGGTAGAAGACGGTTGCCGCCTGGTCCTGCGGGCCGCGGCAGAGATCCGGCCGGTACGGCTCGACGTACGGGCCGAGGTCCTGCATCACCTTGGCGAAGGCCGGCTTGTCGGCGTGCTGGTCGCGGGTGGCCTCGGCGGCCGACGACTCCTGCTCCAGCAGGTGGACGTAGACGTCGTCGATCGAGTAGAGCCAGCGGCCGGTGACGCCCAGGTCGGTCGGGAGCGACCCGGCGTCGGACTCGCCGAACACCCGGGCCACGTCCGGTTCGGCGCCCGGCTTGATCCGCCCGACGATCACGGTGAGCGTGGTGTCCGCGGGCGGCTCGCCGTCGGGCGCCCAGTGGTAGAACTCCTTGGCCACCGAGTCCGACGGGTTCTTCCAGTAACGCGGGTACGGCGTCACGTACGGGCCGATCTCCTCGGCGATCTTCTGGAACGCGGGCAGCCCGCGGGTCTGCCCGGAGATCCGCGGGTCCTGCTCCCGCTCGATCACGTGCAGGTAGAGGTCGTGGTGGGAGAGCAGGTAGCGCCCGACGACCCCGAGGTCCTGCGGGCGGGTGACCTGGTCGTAGTGGCCGAAGACGTTGCCGACGACCTCGTCGCTGCCGGGGACCATGTGGCAGACGATCACGTTCCGGAAGACCATGACTGCTCCTTGGGTGAGTGCGGCACGGAGAAGGTGACGGGCAGTTCCAGCAGGCCGCGGAACGGCGAGGCGGCGGGCAACCGGCGCACCTCGGCGGGCGGGACGGCGAGCCGCAGCCCGGGCAGCCGGCGCAGCAGCGCGGAGAGCGCGAGCAGCGCCTCCATCCGGGCCAGCGAGACGCCGAGGCAGTAGTGCACGCCGTGCCCGAAGCCCAGGTGCGGTCCCCGGACCCGGCGCAGGTCGAGCCGGTCGGGGTCGGTGAAGTGGTCCGGGTCGTGGTTGGCCGCGTTGATCGCCACCCCGACGATGGCGCCGCGCGGGATGCGTACCCCGTGGTAGTCGACGTCCTCGGTGGCGATGCGCGGGCTGGCCACCGGCAGCGGGCCGTCGAACCGCAGCAGCTCCTCGATCGCGGTGGGCAGCAGGCGCGGCGTGGTACGCAGCAGGTCGAGTTGTTCCGGGTGGGTGAGCAGCGCCAGCACCGCGTTGCCGAGGAAGTCGGCGGTGGTCTGGTGCCCGGCGAACAGCAGCAGGAAGGTGGTGGTGACCAGCTCCGCCTCGGACAGCGTCCGGTCCCGGTCGACGGCGTCCACGAGCGCGCCGATGATGTCGTCGGCCGGGTCGTCGCGCTTGGCCCGGACCAGGTCGGCCAGGTAGTGGTGCAGCCGCAGCTGGGCCTCCTGCACCGCGGCGCGTTCCTCGGCGGGCGGCCGGCTGGTGGAACCCGAGGTGCGGATGACCTGGGTCCAGTCGAGCACCCGGTCGTGGTCGGCCGGCGGCACGCCGAGCAGCTCGCAGATGACAGTCATCGGCAGCGGGATGGCGAACTCGCGCATCAGGTCCGCCTCGCCCCGCGGGATCATCTTGTCGATCAGGTGGTCCACGATCGTGGCCACCCGGGGGCGCAGCGCCTCGATCCGCCGCGGCGCGAACGCCTGCGACACCACCCGACGCAGCCGGGTGTGCTCGGGCGGGTCGGAGTTGAGCATGTTGCGGTTCAACCCCTCCGAGTTCGGGCCGAAGATCCGCAGGTAGTGCTGGTCGGGCCCGTAGAGGTCCTTGGACAGGCGCGGGTCGGTGAGCGCCCCCCGCGCGTCGTCGAACCGGGTGATCAGCCAGGAGTCGAAGCGCGGCGAGCCGACCGGGCAGACCGGTCGGTGCGCGCGCAGCCGGGCGAAGGTCGGGTAGGGGTCGGCCGCGAACGCGTCCGTGTACAGCTCGGCGGCGGGCACGACGTCCTCGGTCATCGGGCCTCCTCCCCCGGCTCGCCGGACACGCTGTGCAGCACCTGGTACGTGTGCCGCTGGGCGGACTCGCGCAACTCGCGGACCACCCGCAGCAGCCGGTCCCGGTGCGCGCTGCGGCCGAACGCGTCCAACCGTTCCCGGTCCGCCCAGTCGCTGATGATCAGATAGCTGCGCGGGTCGTCGGCGTCGCGGACCAGATCCTGGTGCAGGCAGCCGTCCAGGGTGCGGATCTCCTCGGCGGCGGTGCGCCACTCGGCCTCGAAACGCTCCGCGCAGCCCTCCCGGGTCCGCATCGCCAGGACCGTGCGGACCCGGCTCACCGGGCGCCGCCGAACACCAGGCCCAGGTGCTTGCGGAGCGCGTCGGCGTCGACCGGGGCGCCCCGGAAACCGACGTGCCCGTCCGGGCGGATCAGGTAGAGCCCGGTGCCGGCCAGGCCGTACCCGGCCCGGAACCGGCGGTCGGCGTCGCGCAGCACCGGCGGGTCGGCCAGTCGCGGCTCGTCGACATCCGGGTCCAGCAGCAGGTACGCGTCGAGCTCCCCGCCGGCCTGCCGACGCGCGTCGGCGCAGAGGTCGGCGAGACCGGCCAGCTCCGCCGCGCCGGCCGTGGCGTCGGCGTAGAGCAGCAGCGTGTGCCGGGTTCCCCGGGTCAGGTCCCGGAGCCGCAGCGGGTGGCCGACGCCGCGCCGGCGCAGGCCCTCGACGTCCGGCGCGCGGTCGCCGGGCCGGGGCGCGTCGCCGAGCGCGGCCGGGTCCGCGACGGTCTCCCCGACCAGCGGGCTGCCGGCGTAACTGAGCAGCAGCGACATCTCCTGGCGGAACTGCCGTTCCAGATCGGCGCGGTCCAGTTCCTCGGTGCCCGCCAGCCGCACCGCCCGGCCGACGATCTCCTCGCCCTCCGGGCGCCGCTCGGCCTCGTAGCTGTCGAGCAGCCCCGGCGCGGCGAGCCCGCGTACCGCCAGGGCCAGCTTCCAGGCCAGGTTCCAGGCGTCCTGGATGCCGGTGTTCATGCCCTGCCCACCGGCCGGCGGGTGCAGGTGGGCGGCGTCGCCGGCGACGAAGACCCGGCCGTGGCGGTAGCGGTCGACGATGCCGTGGCTGATCCGGAACACCGACGACCAGCGCAGGTTCGACGCCCGGGTGCCGGGCGGCGCGAGCCGGTCGAGGGCGGCCTGCACGTCGTCGAGGGTCGGTGAGGCGAGTTCCTCGCTGAACCCGGGCGGGGCGTCCTGCCCACCGGTCTGGGCGAAGAACCGGGGCGGGGCCAGGGTGGCGATGCGGTAGCGGTGCTCGCCGCGCAGCGGCACGCAGACGAGCATCCCGTCCATCTGCCCGTCGGTGGTGTGCAGGAACCGCAGCAGGTGCCCGTCCGGCATGTCCCAGTCCACGTCGACGTCGACGAGCATGAACAGTTGCGGGAAGCGGCCCAGCCCGCCGGTGAAGGTGAGCCCGAGCCGCTCGCGCACCCGGCTGTGCGCGCCGTCGCAGCCGACGAGGTACGCCGCCCGTACCGTCTCGGTGGCGCCGTCGGCGGTGCGGACGGCGGCGGTCACGCCGTCGGCGTCCTGGGTGAAGTCGACGAGCTCGGCGCCGCGTCGCGGACGGACGCCGAGCGTGGCGAGCCGGGCGGTGAGGATCCGCTCGGTCTCGTACTGCGGCAGGCCGAGGTGGGCGTAGGGCAGGCCGGGCAGCTCCCAGCTCATCCGGTGGGTCTGCACGCCGTTGACGAAGACCATGTTGCCGGTGAGCCAGATGCCGGCGTCCATCGCCTCCCGGACGACGCCCTGCTCCTCCCAGATCTCCATGGTGCGGCAGTGCACGCCGATCGCCTTGTCGGCCTGGCCCGGCGGGGCCGCCAGCTTCTCGATCACCTGGCAGTCGACGCCGCGGCGGGCCAGCTCGACGGCGGCGGTCAGCCCGGTGGGGCCCGCCCCGACGACAAGTACGTCAGTTGTCCTCTGCACGTCGGCCTCCCTGACCGTGGTGTGGTGTCGGCGGCCCCCACCGTCGGGCACGACGTGGAAGAGGCGGCGCCGGATGTCCAGCAGGAACGGTGCGATCGGCCCGGCCTGCGCCGAGGCGTGGGCCGGATCGGCGATCCAGTCGAGGAACTCGGCCGCGCCGTCCCACTCGGCGACGATGTGGTGCGTGTCCGAGCCGGGTTCGCGGAGCAGTTGCTCGCGCCGGTAGCCCGGCACGGCGGTCATCCGCCGCACCACCTCGGGGTAGCCGCGGTGGAACTCGGCGAGGCGGGCGCACGGCACGGTCAACTCCACGTCCACGTAGACCGGGCCGGCGCCCTCCTCCGTCTCGGTCAGCAGCGGATAGTCGGGCGGCCCGGCCGGGTCGGTCAGCGGCCGGAGCAGGTCGGCCAGGCGCGTCGCCACCGGACCGTCCCGGTACGCGCGCAGCGCCGCCTCGTCGGTCCACTCGGTGACCACGACGAAGCCGTACGAGTCCAGGGCGTCGCGGAGCAGCTCGTGGCGCAGGCCGCCGGTGAGGGCGCGGAGCTGCCCGACCACGTCCGCCCAGGCCGGGCCCACCGCGGGCGCGCAACCGGGACGCGCCCGAAGCCGACGCATCGTCCTGATCATGCCGCCCCCTCGCGCCGTGCCGTCCTCGTGCCGCGACCCTGCCGCAGGCCGCGTCACCAGGTCGTCACCGGCACGGCGGGACGTGTCGCCGGGCGGTGACGCCACCGAAACGACCGCGCCTGTCAGTCCGCCG
Organism: Micromonospora sp. WMMD1128; assembly: GCF_027497235.1. Lineage (NCBI taxonomy): Bacteria > Bacillati > Actinomycetota > Actinomycetes > Micromonosporales > Micromonosporaceae > Micromonospora > Micromonospora sp. WMMD1128. The sequence continues at coordinate 2,605,064 of NZ_CP114902.1, read as the reverse complement.
CGGTCCGTGGCCGCATCGCCGGTGACCAGGTCACGTCGTACCGGTCGGCGGCGACCGACTCGGCGAACGCCGCCGAGGCGTCCGGCGAGCCGGCCACGCGCCAGTCCTGCTCCTTGTCCACCTCGAACCAGATCAACCCGATCAGGTACGGATAGCGGGGCAGCGCCTCGAACGTGTCCCGGATCCACTGGGCCTTGCGCCCGCCGGTGTCCGCGGCGCCGGTCTCGGTGACGACGAGCGGCCGGCGCGTCACGGCGCGGATCTCGGCGATGGTCGGCCCGAAGATCTCATCGAAGGTCGAGTACGACGTGGTGAACGCGCCCATGCCGTAGTAGCCGGTGACGCCGACCCAGTCGACGTAGTCGTCGCCCGGGTAGAGCCCGGTCAGCCCGGCGGTGGTCTTGTCCCACCGCGCGTTCGGGCTCCACACCCAGGTCACGTTCGTGGCCCCGGCGGCGGTGAAGACGTCGTGCACGTGCCGCCAGGCGCGCACGTAGTCGCCCGGGTGGTTGCCGTTGGCCCGCTCGCACCACGGGTACCAGTCGCCGTTCATCTCGTGCGCGAACCGGATCGCCACCGGATAGCCGAGCGACCGCACGCCCTCGGCCCACGACCGCAGGTAGCCGTCGAAGTCACCGGCGGCGATGCGGGCCAGCCGGTAGTCCGGCTGGGTGGAGCGGAGCCGGTCGACCTGGCGGGCCGGCAGGCCGGTGTCCCGGGCCGCGACGTCCACCGCGTGGTCCCACGGCTCCCAGCCCAGCATCGGCATCATGTGCCGCTCGGCGATCCGGTCGAACAGGCTCCGGTCGAAGGCGGCGGACGCCCAGCCGGCGCTGAAGAGCATCACCTGCGGCGCCCGCCCGGCGGCGTCGGCGAACCGGTCCACGGCGGTCAGGTCGTACGGTCCCTTCTCGGTCATCACCCCGACGAACGTCCGGCCGGCCGGCGGGAACACGCCGGCGGGACCGGTCGTGGCCGCCGCCGGGGCGTCGGCCGTCGCCACCGCCTCCGGCGCGGTTCCCCCGGCGCGCCGGTCCGGTACGTCCGCGCCCGGGCCGCGCCACACGCCCGGCGCCACCACGAAGGCGTACGCCAACAGCAGCGCGCCGGCCAGCGCCAGGCCCACCCGGGGCACGCTCAGCCTCAGCACGGCGCACCCCCGCCGGTCGGCGCCGACGACCCCGGCGGGTCGCCCCGCCGGGAGCGCACGTTCTCCGCCCAGGCGATCAGCGGTGGGGCGAGACCGGTGACGAGCGTCAGCGCCGGCCACACCCGTAGCAGCGGGTGGCCGTGGTCGAACGCGAAGCTCGCCGCGAGCAGACCGGCGGACGCGCCCGCCCAGCACAGGTGCAGCCGGAAGGTGCGCAGCGACTCCGCGGTGCGCAGCGACCCCTTGGCGGTGACCACGAAGCCGAGCCGGCGGCGCAGCACCGCGCCGGCCGCGGCGGCCAGGTAGACCGGCCCGGCGAACAGCGCCAGCGCCATACCGACCATGCCGACCTCCTCCCGTTCGTGCGGCGCGATGTTGAAGCGGCGCAACCACAGCCAGAGCAGGAACCAGGTGCCGATCGTCGCTCCCCACAGCGTCGCCCACATTCGCGGATCGAGCCGGCCCGCCTCGACGCCGGTGAGCAGGTACAGCGCGGTGGCGGCGTTGCCCAGCAGCAGGCTGACCGCGACGCTCGGGTAGTAGAACTGGAGCAGGCGGTACTGCCAGCGGCGGCGCGACGGCAACTCGCGCGGGGCGCGCAGGTTCCGCCGGAGCAGGATCTCGCAGACGCCGGCCGCCCAGCGTCGCTGCTGGTTGAAGTAGTCGGCCCAGGAGGTCGGGCCCTCCCCCAGCGCCACCACGTCCGGGGTGTAGACGCCCTTCCACCGGCGGCCGGTGGCCGGGTTGACGGCCGCGTGGATCCGGATGCTCGTCAGGTGGTCCTCGATGATCGAGTCCTGGTAGCCGCCGATGGTCCGCCACGCCGCCGGGCGGTAGAGGTGGCCGGTGCCGGTGAGCAGCGGCGCGTCCAGCCCGTTGCCGCCCCGGGCGATCAGGCCGTTGTAGAGGTACTGCTGCACCGAGGCGCCGTGGGCGACGAAGTTCTGGTGCATGTTGCCGTACACCTGGGGGGTCACCACGAACGCCACGTCGGGGTCGCGGAAATAGCCGAGCGTGCGTTCCAGGAAGTGGGGCAGCGGCACGTGGTCCGGGTCGACATTGGCGACCACGTCGTAGCGGTGCTCGTGCTCGGCCCGCCAGGCGTTGTGGTTGCCGGACTTGGTCCGGGCCCGGAACTCCCCGCGCGGCTGGTTGTACTCCGGCCGGCCCCGGCGGCTGAAGTGGCGGACGCCCAGCCGCGCCGCCATCGCCCGCACCGCCGGGTCGTCGCCCTCGTCGAGGATCCACACGTCGACCTGTCCGCAGTAGACGATCTCCCGGAGCCGGCGCAGCGTGCGCTCCGCGACGGCGAGCGGCTCCCGGCTCGGCACGATGGTGGTGAGCAGGGCCACCCGCAGGCCGACCGGCGGATCGACGGGCACCGGATCCTTGGCGTGGAAGGCGAACACCCACACCACCAGGTTCTGCGCCAGCCGGATCAGCTCGATGCCGACGACCACGCAGAACGCCAGCCGGGCGGCGACCGTCGACCAGCCGCCGAGCCCGATCACCCCCGGGCCGGGCACGTGCCGCGGCAGCAGCAGCCAGCCGACGAGGAGCAGGCCGGCGGCGCTGTTGACGAGCACCAGCAGGGTCAGCACCAGCCGCGCGGCGACCGAGGCGGCCGGGCGCAGTTGCACCGTCGCGTCGGGGTGGCGGGGTGGGCGCAGCGGCCCGGCGACGGCGCCGCAGCGCGCGTACGCGAGGCGGGCCCGGATGTTGCGCTGCCGGCGCTCCGGCGCCGGCCGGCCGGCCGGTCCGGGCGGCGCGGCCGGCGGCGGACCGACCGGCGGTGGCCCCGGCGCCCTCGGCGTCGCGGCGCGGGACAGGCGTGAATCGGCGGCGACGGCCAACGTTTCCCCCATGGTCTGCATCGGGCTCGCCCGGAACCCCGACCGATGCTAAGCCGGCAATAACCACCAAAGTGGGCGATCAGCCGCATCCGGACCGTTCGGCCGTCAGGAGGAGGCCGCCCCGGGGCGCAGCCGGGCCAGGGCGACCGCGCCGAGCACCGCCCAGGCCGGCACCGTGAAGAGCAGGGCGTCCGGCGACCAGACCGGGGCCGCCCGGGCGACGACGAGCAGGCCGAGCGCCGGCACCAGCGCCCACGCGGTGCAGATCGCGGCGGCATACCGGAGGGGAAGGCTGAACAGGGCCAGGCCGGCGAGCGTCGCGCCGAGCGCGGCGGCGCCGAACAGCTCCCGGGGCGTCGCCGCCAGCGCGGCCGGATCGATCCGCACGCCCGGCGGGAACAGCCCGTCGGCGCGCACCCCGGACCCGACCAGCGCGGCGACCGCGAGCACCCCCGGCGCCGCGGCGGCCAGCCACCGGCCGGCGGCGCGGCGACGGAAGGCGAACACCACCCAGCCGTGGCCGGCGAGCAGCAGCAACGCGCCGACCTGGCACAGGCCGAGCAGGACCACCGCGCCGGCGTAGGCGGCGAGCCGGCGCGCGCGCGGCCGGTCCAGGACCGGCAGCAGCAGCCAGGTGGCGAGCACGGCCGCGAACACCGCCAGGGCGTACGGCTGGGCCTCGCGCGCGCACCGCGCCGAGACGGGCAGCGCCGCGAGGAGCACGCCGGCCAGCACGCCGGTGCCGGGCGCGAACATCCGGGCGGCAAGCGCGCCGACGAGCGCGGCGGCCCCGACCATCGCCAGCAGCGAGGGTACGCGCAGGGCGACGGGGTCGGCGCCGAAGAGCGCCGCCCAACCACGCATCAGCAGGTGGTACGGCACGAGCGGGACCGGACCACCGCCCAGCGCGTCGGGCCACGGCGACGTGGCGGCGCGCCAGGTGGCCGCCTCCCCGGCCCGCGGCCCCGCGGTCCCGAGCCCGGCGCCGCCGAGGCCGCCCATCAGCAGCGCCGGCAGCAGCCACGCGGCCACCCGCCACCGGGCGGCGCGGGCCGCGGCGCGGGCGGTGGACCGGCGCGGACGGGGCGGCCCGTCCTCACCCCACGGGTCCTCGACGCCGACCTCGGCCGACCCGAGCCGGGGCAGGACCATGGTGTCCGCGTCGTTCACGGTGACTCACGCATCCCTTGAGGGCCGGCGCCGGCTGACACCCAGGAGCCTACGGAGACAAAACGGGCTATATGGCCGATATGCCGCTAAATCGCTCCGGGAACGAGGGTCCGCCGGCCGCCCCGAGACGGCCGGCGGACGGACGTCAGCCCAGCTTCGTGGTCGTCCAGCGCGGAGAAGCGTTGGTGACCTCGACGACGTCGCCGACGAGCGTGGTCGACGCCTGCGTGTCCTGCCGGACGCTCGTGCCCACCCACAGCTCGACGTCGCCGGGCTCCACCACCCGGGTGAGCGTGCGGTCGGAGAAGGCCAGGCGAGTGGTGGGCACCGTCAGCTCGACGGTCACCGACTGCCCCGGCTCCAGGCGCACCCGCTGGTAGCCCAGCAGCTGCGCCACCGGCCGGGTCACCGAGGCCACCACGTCGCGGCCGTAGAGCTGGACCACGTCGTCGCCGGCGACCGCCCCGGTGTTCGTCACCCGCACCGTCACGCGCAGCGCCCCGTCGGCCGGCACGGTGGCCGGCACGGTGAGGTCGGAGTGCGCGAACGTCGTGTACGACAGGCCGTGACCGAACGACGCCACCGGCGTCGCCGGCAGGTTGGTGCCGTTGCTGCCCTCGCCGAGCGTCGGGTGCAGATAGGAGTACGGCTGCGCGCCGGCCGAGCCGGGCAGGCTCACCGGCAACCGGCCCGACGGGTTGACCCGCCCCGACAGCACCCCGGCGATCGCGCCGGCGCCCTCCTCGCCGGGGAAGAACGTCTGCACCACTGCCGCGCACCGGGACAACGCCCAGCCGACCGCGTAGGGCCGGCCGGTGAGCAGCACCAGGACCACCGGAGTGTCCGTGGCCAGGACCGCCTCGACCAGCTCCCGCTGGACGCCGGGCAGCTCCAGGTCGTCCCGGTCGCAGCCCTCCCCGACCGTGCCGCGCCCGAAGAGGCCGGCGTGGTCGCCGACGACCAGGACGGCGACGTCGGCGGCGGACGCCGTGGCGACCGCCTCGTCGAAACCGGACCGGTCATCGCTGTCCACGTCGCAGCCCCCGGCCCAGGTGACGTGGTCGGCGCCGAACTCGCCCCGCACCGCGTCGAGGACGGTCGGCACCTCGATGCCGGTCTCCACGCCGGGGTGCTGGACGAGCACGTGGTTGAGGAAGGAGTAGCACCCGAACAGCGCGCCCTGCCGGTCGGCGTTCGGACCGACGACCGCCACCCGCCGACCCGCGGGCAGCGGGAGGACGCCGTCGTTGCCGACCAGGACGACCGACTCCTCGGCGAGGCGGCGGGCGATCGCCCGGTGCTCCGGCGGGTCGAGGTCGATCGCGCCGGGCGGCTCCTCGGTGAACGTGGCGTCGAGCAGCCCCAGCTCCAGCTTCTGGCGCAGGATCCGCAGCACCGCCCGGTCGACGAACGTCTCGTCGACCACTCCGGCCCGCACCGACGCCGGCAGCGTCAGGTAGGCGTCGCCGGTCGGCAGCTCGATGTCCAGGCCCGCGGCCAGCGCCTGCGCTGCCGCGTCCGCGTTGTCGGCCGCGACGTGGTGCAGCAGGTTCAGGAAGGCCACCCCGAAGTAGTCGGCCACCACCGTGCCGTCGAAGCCCCACCGGTCCCGCAGCACGCCGGTCAGCATCGCCGGGTCGGCCGCCACCGGCACGCCGTCGACCTCTGCGTAGGAGTGCATGACGCTGCGCGCGTCGCCGTCGAGGATCGCCATCTCGAACGGCGGCAGCAGCACGTCGGCCATCTCGCGGGGGCCGGCGTGGACCGGGGCGAAGTTGCGCCCGGCCCGGGAGGCGGAATAGCCGGCGAAGTGCTTCAACGTCGCGTGCACCCCCTGCGACTGGAGGCCCCGCACGTACGACGTGCCGACGGTGCCGACCAGGTAGGGGTCCTCGGCGATGCACTCGTCGACCCGGCCCCAGCGCGGATCCCGGATCACGTCCAGCACCGGGGACAGGCCCTGGTGGATGCCGAGCGCCCGCATCGACGCCCCGATCGCCGCCGCCATCTCGGTCACCAGATCGGGGTCGAACGCGGCGCCCCAGGCCAACGGCGTGGGGAACGTGGCCGCCTTCCACGCCGACAGGCCGGTCAGGCACTCCTCGTGGACGAGCGCCGGGATGCCCAGCCGGGTGCCGGTCACCAGGTCCCGCTGGAACTTCCACAACCACGCCGCCCGGGCGGCGGCGTCAACCGGGCGGGTGCCGTAGGCGCGGGTGAGGTGACCGAGCCCGTGCCGGGAGAAGTCCTCGAGTCGGCCGCTGTCGGCGAACTCGCCCTGCAGGGGCGCGACCGCCTCGCCGTCCTCCTTCTCCCAGAACCCGACGAGCTGCGCGACCTTCTCCTCGATCGTCATCCGGCCGAGCAACTCCCGGACGCGGGCCTCACCGGCCGGTGCGTCCCGCCGGTCGTGATCCGGACCTGCCTGGGCCGGCACCGGCCCGCCCACCACCGCGTGGACCTCTGTCATGGTGTGCCTTTCCCTGTGTTGTGCGCTGACCGCTGCCGCTCAGCCCTTGACCGCGCCCTGGAGACCGCCGACGATCTGCTTCTCGGCGAGCGTGAAGAAGAGCAGCGCCGGCAGCATTGCCAGCGAGGTGAAGGCGAGGACGCCGGCGGTGTCGGTGGTGTACTGGCTGGAGAAGTTCTGCACGCCCAGCGGCAGGGTGTGCAGGTTGACGTCGCCGAGGACGAGCAGCGGCAGCAGGAACGCGTTCCAGCTCGCCACGAACGCGAGGATGCCGACGGTGACGAGCGCCGGTCGGGACAGCGGCAGCACGATCCGCCAGAGGAACCCGAGGCGGTCCGCGCCGTCGATCGCGGCGGCGTCCTCCAACTCCCGCGGGATGGCGGACAGGAACGGCCGCAGGATGACGATCGTGATCGGCAACGAGAACGCGACCTGCGGCAGGATCACCGCGTAGTAGGAGTTGATCAGGTTCAGGTCCCGCAGCATCAGATAGAGCGGCAGGATGGCCGCGCCGGCCGGGAAGAGCAGGCCGAGCGTGAAGAACGTGTGCAACGCCTCCCGGCCGCGGAAGGTGTAGCGGGCGATCACGAACGCGGCGCAGAGGCCGAGCACCACGACACCGAGCGTGGTGCCGAGCGCGATCACCGCGCTGTTGAACGCCTGCCGCCAGAAGTCGCTCTGGGTGAGCACCCGGGAGTAGTTGTCCCAGACCCAGGGGTCAGGCAGGCCGGCCGGATCCGCCACGATCTGCGGCGTGGTGCGGAAACCGCCGATGATGACGTAGACGATCGGCGCGATCGACACGGCCGCGACCGCGAGCGCGAGCGCGTACGTCAGCGGGGTGCCCCAGGACAGCGGACGGCGGCCGGCGGGCCGGGAGACGACGGTGTTAGCGCTCACGTCAGTTCGCCCTTCTCGTGATGGCGCCCTCGATGTCCCGACGGAGCAGGAAACGCTGGAACAGCAGCGCCGCGACGAAGGAGATGACGAACAGGATCACGGCAATCGCGTTGCCGTAGCCCCAGAGCCGGGCGAAGAACCCGTTGTCCACCATGTACGTCGCCATGGTGGCCGATGCGCCGAGGGACCGCACCGCGGGCACGGAGGTCACCCAGACCACGTCGAAGACCTGCAACGAGCCGATCATGGACAGGAACATCCAGATCCGGATCGTCGGCCCGAGCAGCGGCAGGGTGATGTGGCGCTGGATCTGCCACCAGCTCGCGCCGTCGATCGCGGCGGCCTCGGTCAGCTCGTCCGGCACGTTGGACAGGCCGGCGAGCAGGAGGATGATGGCGAAGCCGACGTACTTCCAGGTGAGGACGGCGAGCAGCGTCCAGATGACCACGTCGAGGTCGGCCAGCCACGCCTGCACCAGGCCGCCCAGGCCGACCGACCGCAGCAGCACGTCGACGGTGCCGTCGCCGGTGAGGATCAGCTTCCACATGATGCCGACGGTGACCTCGGCGAGCACGTAGGGCACGAAGGCCAGCAGGCGGAACGCGGAGCGCCCGCGGAAGCGGCGGTTGAGCAGCAGCGCGACGCCGAGCGCGACCGGCCCCTGGATCAGCAGCGAGCCGAACACCACGATGGCGTTGTTGCGCAGCGCGTCGAGGAAGATCGGGTCCTGGAAGGCCAGGGTGTAGTTCTTGAAACCGATGTACTCGGTGGGTGGGCCCACCCCGCGCCACCGGAAGAGGCTGTAGTAGAACGCGAAGCCGATCGGCACCAGCACGAACATCACGTAGATGATCAGCGCCGGCGTGGTCAGCCCGATGATCTCGTACCACTTGCGCCGGGTCTGCGCCCGGCGGTTGGACGGGCGTGCGGCGGGCCGGAGGCCCGCCGGCGGCGCGGAGACGCCGCCGGCGGGGAACCGGGTCTGGTCGGTGGAGGTCACTTGCTCGCGGCCGCCTTCATGGCGTCGACGACCTTCTCCGGCGTGCCGTTGCCGGCGAAGATGGCGATGATGGCGTCGTTCATCGCGGTGCCGACCGTGCTGCCGAAGGCGGTGTCCAGCCAGAGCTGCACGTAGGTGGCCTCGGACGTGGCGGTCAGGATCGACTTCAGGGCCGGATCGCTCACCCCGTCCGCCGCGGCCTTGACCACCGGCAGGCCGGTGCCGGTCGCCGCGTAGCCCTTCTGCACCTCGTCGCTGACCAGGTACTTGAGGAACTCGACGCACTCGGCCGGAGCGTTCTTGGCGCAGGAGAAACCGTCGCCGCCGCCGAGGGCCGCCTTCGGGTCACCCGCCGAACCGGAGATCGCCGGCACCGGGAACCAGCCGAGGAACTTGGCCAGCTTCTCCTTGTCCGTGGCGACGGTGTCGAGCGTGCCGCGGTTCCAGTCGCCCATCAGCTCCATCGCGGCCTTGCCGTTGGCCAGCAGTCCGTTGGCGCTGGTCGGGTCGTTCTGCCCCGGCGTGGCGATGAAGTTGTTCTGGAACGGCTTGGTGTCGATGAAGGCCTTCAGGTCCTGGCCGGCCTTCACGAAGCACGGGTCGTCGAAGTTGCGGTCGGTGGACGCCTTCTTCAGCGTGTCGACCGAGCAGGCGCGCAGCGCGAAGTTGTACCACCAGTGGGCGGCCGGCCACTTGTCGCCCGCGCCCAGGGCGATCGGGATGACGTTGATGGCCTTGAGCTTGGTGACCGCCTCGTTGAGCTCCTCGAAGGTGGTCGGCGGCGCGCTGATGCCCGCCTGGGCGAACATGTCCTTGTTGTACCAGACGCCCTCGATGCCCATCCGGAACGGCAGGCCGTACTGCTTGCCGTTCACCTGCCAGATCTCCGCCGCGCTGCCGATGTCGGCGACCTCGTCCTTGACCTGGTCGGTCACGTCCTTGAGGTAGTCGGCCTCGACCTGCTCGCGCATCTCGCCGCCGCCCCACGCCTGGAAGATGTCCGGCGGGTCGTTGCTCAACAGCGCGGCGGGGAGCCGGGTGCGCTGGAGCTGGTTGGTCTCGATCGCCTCGATCTCGATCGTGACGGTCGGGTGGGCGGTGGAGAAGTCCTTGGCGACCTTCTCCCAGTAGGTCTTGCCGGGGCCGTCCTGGGAGGCGTTGTGCCACCAGGTCAGCGTCACCGGGTCCTTGTAGAGCTCGCCACCCTTGTCCGCGTCGTCCTCGCCACCGCCGCCGCATCCGGCGGCGACGAGAGCGGTGGTCATAAACAGTGCCAGGACCGCGCCGGCACGTCGTTTCATCACCATAGAGATTGTCTCCTCGACCACAGTCGGGTTACCTGACGGGGAGTGTTACAGCCACGTAACTCGAAGTCAATCGGTATCGATAACGTTTTCGACACCGTCGGGACACGCTCCCTGACGCCCTCTATCATCGTCGGCGTGGCCTACCCGCAGCGCGTCAAGATGTCCGACGTGGCACGTACCGCCGGCGTCTCAGTGGCGACCGTATCAAAGGTTGTTAATGGCCGGTACGGCGTCGCCCAGGCCACCGTCGAGCGCGTGCAGCAGGTCATCCGCGAGCTCGGGTACGAGGCCGACCTCGGTGCGCAGAGCCTGCGCAGCCACCGCACGCACGTCCTGGGCATCCTGGTCGCGGAGTTCGAGCCGTTCTCCACCGAGTTGCTGAAGGGCGCCTCCCGGGAGGTCGCCGGCAGCGGCTACCAACTGCTCGCCTACTCCAGCGGCGACGGCGAGGCCGCCGCCGTCGGCTGGGAACGGCGGTCCCTGGCCCGCCTGTCCGGGACGCTCATCGACGGCGCCGTGATCGTGACGCCGACCGTGGTCGAGACCAAGCACGGCTTCAACGTGGTGGCCGTCGACCCGCACACCGGCCCGTCCGGCCTGCCCACCGTCGACTCGGACAACTTCGCCGGCGCCGTGCTCGCGACCAACTACCTGCTCTCCCTCGGCCACCGCCGGATCGGGCACATCAGCGGTCGACCCGACCTGGAGTCGGCCCGCCTGCGGGAGGCGGGTTATCGCCAGGCCATGGCGGACGCGGGCGTCGCGGTCGACGAGCGGCTCGTGCGCGTCGGCGGCTTCCGGATCGAGGGCGCCGCCGGTACGGCGGCCGAGCTGCTCGCGCTCCCCGACCGCCCGACCGCCATCTTCGCCGGAAACGACCTGTCAGCGATCTCCACGCTCGACGTCGCCCGCACCATGGGCATCCCGGTGCCGGACGAGCTGTCGGTGATCGGCTTCGACAACGTCCCGGAGTCGGCGCTTGTCAACCCGCCGCTGACCACGATCCGGCAACCACTGCAACGCATGGGCGCCGAGGCGCTGCGCCTGCTGATCGACCTGATCGCCGGCGTCGACCGCGACGCGCACATCCGGCTACCCACGGAGCTGGTGGTGCGGGCCTCCTGCCGGTCGCTCGACTAGACAGCCGCGCGTGACCACTGCTGGTTGGCGCCGGTGTTGCACGTGTACTGCTTGAGCACCACGCCGTCCGCGGTCGACAGGGCCGGCACGTCCACGCACTTGCCGCTGTGTCGCGCCCGGAGCTGGAACCAGCCGACGTTGGCGACCATCTGGAACTGCTGGTTAGCGCCGCCGCCGCAGGTGTACTGGATCAGCTCGGCGCCGTCGGCGGTGGACGCGCCCACCACGTCGAGGCACTTCCCGCTGTTGCGGCTGATCAGACGCCAGTAGCCGCTGCCGGCGTCGGCGAACTGCCACTGCTGCCACGGGTTGCCGTTGTACGTGTACTGGCCGACGCGGGCGCCGTTGTCGGTGTTCGGCGACTGGACGTCCATGGCCTTGCCGCTGTGGCGCACGGTGACCCGGTAGAACGTTCCGGTCGTCGGTGGCGGCGTCGTGGTGCCGCCGTCGACGGTGTCGCCCCATCCGTAGCGGATCCGGTCGGCGCCGGAGGCGTTGCGGACGGTCAGGTTCAGGTCGGTGCCGCCGCCGCTGAGCGAGTACATCGAGTACCAGTCGTACCCGATGGTGCCGGGCTTGCCGCCGAGCGCGGGCCAGTAGGTGCCGCCCATCCGGTTGTCCCGCATGACCTGGGCCATGGCGCGGATGTACCGCACGAAGTTGTCGGTGCTGCCCGCGTCGGCGTAGTTGCGACCGTCGTTCATCGGCGCGCCGAACTCGGTGGCGACCGCGCGGGAGGCGCAGTTGCCGAGGCGGGTCTGGATGTGGCTGCGGAAGGCGTCGTAGGTCATCTCGCCGTAGAAGAACGCGTAGTAGTGGAACGAGAGCAGCGTCGCGTTGAAGCGGCTGTCGTTGCAGATGTCCCGCAGGTCCTGGCTGAAGCCGGTGCCGCCGATGAGCACCCGGCCGGGCACCGCCGAGTAGTGGTAGCTGAGCCAGTCGGCCGCGACGTTGCGCCACTCCGCCGAGCTGTAGCCGTGCGGCTCGTTCATCGGCTCGAAGTAGACGTTGGGGTTCGCCCCGTACGTGTTGGTCACGGTGGACCACATCGCGTTCCACGCGGCGAGGTTGGTGATCCGGCCGCCGGAGGCGGCGCCGTCCTCCCAGTAGGCGAGGATGACCTTGAACCCGCGGGCGGTCGCGGCGTCGATGGCGCCCCGGTACGCCTCCCACCACGCCGTCCCCACCGTGTGGGTGTTGATGGGCAGCCGGACGGTGTTGACCCCCATGGTGGCGGCCATGTCGTCGTAGAGGGCGTTGGCCTTGGCCCGCACCGTCGCGTTGCTGTCGGACGAGCTGAGGCCCTGCACGACGAGGGGCCCGGTGCTGAAGTTGTCACCGAGCACGGCCCAGTTCATGCCCCGGAACCCGTCGGTGGCGGCGGCGGCCGGCGACGACGACGCGACGACGACGCCCACGAGCGCGGTCACCACGGCCACCAGCGCGACAAGCAACCGGCGTGTCGGCCTGCTGCACGTCATCTCGTCCACGCGAACGACCCCCTTAGACAGATGGGTATCGATGTTTGCGTTAACAACGCGACATGTCAAGGTTTCGGGCCGACGAATTGATTGACGTGAGCACGTCACCCGTCGTAACGTGCCGATCGAGTTTCGGAAATTTTCCCGGAAGTTTCGCCACGCTTACCGGAAGGAACCCATGAAGCCGAGCCGCTGGATCGCCGCCGGCGTCGTCGCCGTCGCGACCGCCGCCGCCCTGAACGTCGCCCCCGCCACCGCCGGCAAACCGTACGACCCGACCGCACAGAGCCTGCGCGACCTAGCCAAACGCCACGGCCTGTACGTGGGCACCGCGGTCGACATGGACACCCTGGGCAACGCCGCCGAGCCGCGCTACCGCGAGCTGGCCGGCTCCGAGTTCTCCACCGTCACCGCCGAGAACGTGATGAAGTGGGAGAGCCTGGAACCCACCCGGGGCACCTACAACTGGGGTCCGGCCGACGAGCTGGTCGCCTTCGCCCGCCAGCACCACCAGCGGGTCCGCGGCCACGTGCTGGTCTGGCACAACCAGCTACCGACATGGCTGACCAGCGGCGTCGCGGACGGCTCGATCGACACCGCCGAGCTGCGCCGGATCCTGCGCGACCACATCACCGCCGTGGTCCGGCACTTCAAGGGCCAGATCTGGCAGTGGGACGTGGTGAACGAGGCGGTCAGCGACCCCTGGGACACCCCGTCCACCCTGCACTACAAGGGTTTCTGGGCCGAACACCTCGGCCCCGGCTACGTCGCGGACGCGTTCCGCTGGGCCCGCGCCGCCGACCCGAAGGCGCTGCTGTTCTACAACGACTACAACATCGAGGCCTTCGGCTCCGGCAACCCCGCCGACGACAAGACGCAGTTCGTCTACGAGATGGCGCGGGACCTGCGGGCCCGGGGCGTGCCGATCGACGGCGTCGGCAGCCAGGGCCACCTGGGCACCCAGTACGGCAACTACGACACCCTCCAGGTCGTCGCCGCGCTGCGGAAGTTCGCCGGCCTGGGGCTGGCGACCGCGTTCACCGAGGTCGACGTGCGCAGCCAGATGACCGACGGCGTCCAGGCCGGTGACTCCGCCGAGATCAACCCGCGCCTCCAGGCGTCCGCGGCCAACTTCAGCACGCTGCTGCGGGCCTGCCTGGCCGAACGGCACTGCCTGTCGTTCACGCTCTGGGGCTTCACCGACAAGCACTCCTGGGTGCCGGGCGCGTTCTCCGACCCGCCGGAGGGCCTGGCCACCGTGTACGACGAGAACTACCAGCCGAAGCGGTCGTACCAGGAGTTGAAGGCCGACCTCATCTACTCCGGGCCGCCGTTCGTGCTTCCCCGCGTACCGCAGCGGCCGCACCGGTAGGCCGTGCTCACGCTGACCGGCGGCGACCGAGTTCCGACTCCAGCCGCCGGATCAGCGTGCGGCGGGCCTTGCCGCGGCGCTCCCGGCGCAACGCCGCGTCGAGCTGGCGTTTGTCGAGACCCCGCACCAGCTTGACCCCCTCGGCCACCGGCAGCTCGTCCACCCGCGCGGCGGCGGTCGCGTCCCGGCGCGCCCGCTTCGCCGGGCCGGTGTTCGACACGTACTGCCGGCCGGAGCGGGAGGCGCGACGCTTGCGGGTGTCGGTGGCGCGCCGGTCGGACTCCGACAGCTCCTCCCATGCCTGTTTGGGCAGGTAACGCTCGGTTTCGCCGTCGTGTCGCGCGCGCGTGCCACCCGATCGGGTCTGCCACCGCTCGCCGCCCCACCGTTGCAGGGAGCGCTGCCGCGCGTCCTTCGGCCCCTCGAAGCCGCCGCCCTGTTTCTTGTACTCGTTCGTCAGCAGTTGCGACTTGCGGGCCGACCACTGCCCGGGCCGCCCGCCCTTGTCGGCGGCCTTGATCTCCTCCTTGAGCCGCTCCCGCAGTTCCGGCTTCGTGTACTTCGCCATGGCGCAGCGTTACCCGCACCGGGCGCGGCCATGCCCCGCCTCACCTCCGCGGCACCGCCCATGCCGGCCGGGTTCCCGCCGAGTTTGACCGGCGGCCGGGGCGGAAAGAGAGGCGGGATGAGCTGGGCCAGAAGAGCCGTACCCACCGCCGTCGCCGCCGTCGCCGCACTCGCCGCACGGGACCTGCTGCAACGTGACCACGCGCTGCGGCGAAACTTCCCCGTCCTGGGCCGCGCCCGCTACCTGCTCGAGTCGATCGGACCCGAGCTGCGCCAGTACATCGTCGCCGGCAACGACGAGGAACGGCCCTTCACCCGCGACCAGCGGCGCTGGGTGTACGCCTCGGCGAAGCAGGAGAACAACTACTTCGGGTTCGGCACCGACAACGACATCGAGCACACCCGCGGCTACCCGATCGTCAAGCACCGCACGTTCGGCCGGGCCGTGCCGCCGTCGACGCCCGCCGCCGGGCACGACGTGGCGCTGCCCTGCGCCAAGGTGCTGGGCGCGGCCCGTGGGCGGGCGCGGGCGTTCCGGCCGGAGTCGGTGGTCAACATCTCCGGGATGAGCTTCGGTTCGCTCTCCGGCAACGCGGTCGAGGCGTTGAACCGGGGCGCCGCGCTCGCCGGCTGCCTGCACAACACCGGCGAGGGCGGGCTGTCGCCGTACCACCGCCACGGCGGTGAGCTGGTTCTCCAGCTCGGCACCGCCTACTTCGGCTGCCGGGACGAGCACGGCCGGTTCAGCCTGGACCGGCTCAAGGACCTGGTGGCGGGCGCGCCGGTGCGGGCGCTGGAGATCAAGCTCAGCCAGGGCGCCAAGCCGAGCCTGGGCGGCCTGCTGCCGGCGGCGAAGGTCTCCGCCGAGATCGCCGCCACCCGGGGCATCCCGGTGGGCCGGGACTGCGTCAGCCCGTCGCGGCACGCCGAGTTCTCCGACTGTGACAGCCTGCTGGACTGGGTGGAGCTGCTCGCCGCCGAGACCGGCCTGCCGGTCGGCATCAAGTCCGCCGTCGGCGACCTGGGTTTCTGGGACGAGCTGACCACGTTGATGCGCGACACCGGCCGGGGCGTGGACTTCGTGACCGTGGACGGCGGCGAGGGCGGCACCGGCGCCGCCCCGCTGATCTTCAGCGACTCGGTGTCGCTGCCGTTCCAGCAGGGCTTCTCCCGCGTCTACCGGACGTTCGCCGAGCGCGGCCTGCACGAGCAGGTGGTGTTCGTCGGGGCCGGCAAGCTCGGCCTGCCGGACAACGCGGTGGTCGCGTTCGCGCTCGGCGCCGACATGGTCAACGTGGGCCGGGAGGCGATGCTGGCGATCGGCTGCATCCAGGCGCAGAAGTGCCACACCGACACCTGCCCGACCGGCGTCGCGCCCCAGAACGCCTGGCTGGCCCGGGGCCTCGACCCGGCCCGCAAGTCGGTGCGGGCCGCCAACTACATCCGTACGCTGCGCCGCGACCTGGTCAAGGTGGCCGAGGCGTGCGGCGTCGAGCATCCCGGCCTGATCGGCACCGACTCCATCGAGATCGTCGACGGCCGGACCGCCTCCACCCCGCTGGACCAGGTGTACGGCTACCGCCCGGAGTGGGGCCTGCCCTCTCCCGCCGACCAGAAGGAGATCGCCGCGCTGATGACCCCCGCCGCACCGCGCGGCAGCAGCGCGCCCCCCTCCCCCACCGCCGCCGGCTGAGCGGTAAGGCGGGGCCCCCGCTTAACGCCTTTTGCATAGGCGGGGGCCCTTCTTAACGTCCGGTCCCGCAGGGCCGGGAAACCGCTTCGGTCCGCGCGGGGTCAGCGCGTAGCGTGCGCCGCATGGCTCTGGACACCCGGCCGGCGGTGCGCGCCGGCCCCTTCCGGCTGCTGCCGCTGGCCCTGCTGTTCCTCACGGTCGGCCTGTCCGTCGCCGTGGTCATGCCGTTCCTGTCGCTGTTCCTCAACACCGAGGTCCAGGCCGATGCGGTGCGGGTCACCGTGATCCTGGTCGTCGCGCCGCTGTCCGGGGTGGTGGTCGCCTCGCTCGTCGGGCGCCTGTCCGACCGGTGGCCGATCCGGCGCAGGCTGCTCATCGGGGCGGCGCTGGCCGGGGTGGTGGGCACCGGCCTGATCGCGGTCGTCCGCGACTACTGGATCCTGCTGGCGCTGACCGTGACCGCCATGGCGTTCGCCAACTCGACGTTCCCGCAGTCGTTCGCGTACGCCCGCCAACTCCTCGACCGGGACAGTCCCGGGCGGGCCGCGCTGGGCATCAGCGCCATGCGTACCGTCTTCTCGCTGGCCTGGGTCGCCGGGCCGCCGCTGGCCGCGGTGCTGCTCTCGAGCGGCGGCTTCCGGCTGCTCTACGCCACCGCCGCCGCGATGTACGCGCTGGCCGCGCTCGTGGTCGTGGCCCGGCTGAAGGAGCTCCCCCTGCCGCCCCGGCCGACCGCCGACGAGCGGGGTGCCCTCCCGGCGGAGGCGTCGCGGTGGCGGCTGGCGCTGACCGTGGTCACCTTCACCATGTTGCAGTGCCCGATGACGCTCGGCGTGCAGGTGCTGCCGCTGTTCATCGGCCGGGACCTGCGCGGCGACCCGGCGGACGCGGGTCTGGTGCTGGGCCTCTGCGCGGCGCTGGAGATCCCGCTGATGCTGGGGCTGGGCGCGCTCACCGCGCGGTTCCGGCTGCGCGCGCTGATCCTGGTCGGCGCCGGCTGCGGCGTCGTCTACTACCTGATCGCCGCCGGGGCGTCGAGCGTCGGGGTCCTGCTGCTCGCGCAGCCGGTCAACGCGCTGTTCATCGCCGCGGTGTCCGGCGTCGCCATCGCCTACGTGCAGGACCTGTTGCCGGGGCAGCCCGGCCGGGCCACCACGCTGTTCACCAACTCGTTCCCGATCGGCGCCATGCTCGCCGGCCCGTTGCTCGGGCTCTCCGCGCAGGTCGGCTTCCGGTGGGCGTACGGCATGAGCGCGGCGTTGTGCGCGGGCGGCCTGCTGGCCCTGGCGCTGACCCGGCCCCGGCCGCCCGTGCCGGCCTGACGGCGCGCCGCGGCCCCACCGCGCCGGCCCGACCGCCCGGGTTCGGGTACGTCGGTGGTCGCCGGGGCGACCATCGACGCGGCCGGACGGCGTGCGCGGTCAGCGGCGGCGGGCCAGCACCACGTGGTCGACGAGTTCCCCGGTGTGGCCGTCGTGGGTGGCGATGCGGCGGAACTCGCCCAGCCGCTCGGTCTCCCAGCTCTCCGGGGCGAGGGCCATCGCGGCCAGGATCTCGTCCGGGGTGGCGAACCGCGGGTCGTCGGGGTCGAGCCCGGACCACGGCGGCGGCGCGCCGTGTTCGACGACGAGCAGCCGCCCGCCGGACGCGACCGCCCCGGCCGCCAGGGGCAGCACCTGCTCCCGGGGCAGGATCAGCGGGGACTGGAAGAACTGGGCCGACACCAGGTCGAAGCGGCCGGCCGGGAAGTCGTGCAGCACGTCGTGCCGGGCGGTGGTGATCCGGTCCGCCACGCCGGCCCGCGCGGCCTCCACCGCGAGCCGTTCCAGCGCGACGGTCGAGATGTCCACGGCGGTGACCCGCCAGCCGCGGGCGGCCAGCCAGATCGCGTCGCCGCCCTCACCGCAGCCCAGGTCGAGCACGGTGCCCGGGGTCAGCTCGGCGGCCACCTCGGCGAGCACCGGGTTCACCTGGCCGCTCCAGATCCGGTCCGACTGTCCGTAGCGCTCGTCCCAGAACCGGGTCGGATCGGTGTCCGCCGGCGGGTTCTGCTGGTGGTGGTGCCCGGTCATGCCTGCCTCCTTCGCCCCGGGCGCTCCAGCGGCCCGGCCCCGCCATCGTGCGCCCGGGTAAACCCGGCGGCAAGGATCCTTGCCGTTCCGGCAAATACCGCGCTCAGGGAAGGGCGGTGAGCCTGGGGAGGACGTCGTCGGCCAGGCGGCGGGTGAACTCCACCGGATCGCGGTCCGGCACCGTCTGCACCTCGGTCACCCCCAGCTCCGCGTACGCGGCGACGTCGGCGAGGAACGCGTTCACGTCATCCAGCGGTGAGCGGCTGACCAGGACCGTCTTTTCGATCTCGTGGTAGTCACGCCCCTCGTCGGCGCAGTGCCGGCGCAGCACGTCGAGCTTGTGCGCCACCTCGTCGCGGCCGGCGCCGAACAGGTTGCAGGCGTCGGCGTAGCGGGCCACCAGCAGCAGCGTCTTCTTCTCGCCGCCGCCCCCGACCATGATCGGCGGGTGCGGGCGGGTCAGCGGCTGCGGCGAGTTGAGCGTCTCGGCGAGGCGGTGGTGGCGGCCCTCGAACGGACCGTCGTCGTCGCTCCACATCTGCTTGCAGATGCGCAGCGTCTCCTCCAGGCGCTCGAACCGCTCCGCCATCGGCACCACCGGCACGCCCAGGCCGCGCTGCTCGCGTTCGTACCAGGACGCGCCGATGCCGAGCCGGGCCCGGCCGCCGGAGAGCACGTCGAGCGTCGAAACGATCTTGGCGAGCAGGCCCGGGTAGCGGTACATCACGCCGGTGACCAGCACGCCGAGTGTCATCCGCCGGGTCAGCGCCGCCACGTACCCGAGTGTCGTGTACGCCTCGAGCATCGGCTCGCTCGCCGGCGCCATCGCCTCCATCTGGAAGTAGTGGTCCATCACCGTGAACGAGGCGACCCCGGCCTCCTCGGCCAGGGTGGCGGTCTGGGCCAGGGTCGGCGCGATCGCCGCCGGGTCGGCCGGCGTGGAGTAGGTCCAGTAGTGCAGTCCGAGCTTCATCTTCGGCACCTCCGGATCGAGCCTAGGCAGGATTAGCCCACCGCGCGCGGGGGCAGACATTTCCCATCGACCACGGATCGAGGGACATGGCGGCCGACCGTGGCACCGAGCACGTGATCAAGAAGCAGGACGGCACGATCGGGGAGAAGAACACGTACCCCCGCAGCCGCGACCCTCGGGAGATCCCGGGCTGAACCGGTACGTCCCGACCGCCGCGCGACGCCGGACCCGCTGGGGCCCGGCGTCGTCCGCGTTTTGGCTAAAAAGTTTTGTGCGGTTCCTACAACGGTCCCCGCTCCGGTTCGGCGGTTACGGCATGGCGCCGCCCGCTGGCAGACGGAAAGGTGAGGCAGGCCGGAGCATCGCCGCCACCCGGCGTTCCACCGTGGGTCTACCGAAGGGGACGGTCACGTGTTCACCCGTGTCGCCATCGTCAACCGGGGTGAGGCCGCCATGCGGCTCATCCACGCGGTCCGTGAGCTGGCCGCGGAGACCGGCAGCCGGATCGAGACCGTCGCGCTCCACACCGACGTCGACCGCACCGCCACCTTCGTCCGCGAGGCGGACGTCGCCTACGACCTGGGGCCCGCGTCCGCCCGCCCGTACCTCGACCTGAAGGTGCTGGAGCGCGCGTTGGTGGAGACCGGCGCGGACGCCGCGTGGGTCGGGTGGGGATTCGTGGCCGAGGATCCGGCCTTCGCCGAGCTGTGCGAGAAGGTCGGCGTCACGTTCGTCGGGCCGAGCCCGGAGGCGATGCGCAAGCTCGGCGACAAGATCGGCTCCAAGCTGATCGCCGAGGAGGTCGGCGTGCCGGTCGCGCCGTGGAGCCGCGGCGCGGTGGAGAGCCTGGAGGCGGCGCTGGCCGCGGCGGCGCAGATCGGCTACCCGCTGATGCTGAAGGCGACCGCGGGCGGCGGCGGGCGCGGCATCCGGGTGATCCGCAGCGACGACGAGCTGGCCGACGCGTACGAGCGCACCAGCCAGGAGGCGGCGCGCGCGTTCGGCAGCGGCGTGGTGTTCCTGGAGCGCCTGGTCAGCGGCGCCCGGCACGTCGAGGTGCAGGTGATCGCGGACGGGCAGGGCACGGCGTGGGCGCTCGGCGTCCGGGACTGCTCGGTGCAGCGGCGCAACCAGAAGGTGATCGAGGAGTCGGCGTCGCCGGTGCTCGCCCCGGAGCAGGTCGCCGAGCTGAAGGCGTCGGCGGAGCGGCTGGCGGTGGCGGTCGGCTACCGGGGCGCGGCGACGGTGGAGTTCCTCTACCACCCCGGCGACCGGCTCTTCGCCTTCCTGGAGGTCAACACCCGGCTCCAGGTGGAGCACCCGATCACCGAGGCGACCACCGGCTTCGACCTGGTCAAGGCGCAACTGCACGTGGCCGGTGGCGGTCGGCTCACCGGCGGGCCGCCGGCCGAGCGCGGGCACGCCATCGAGGCGCGGCTCAACGCCGAGGACCCGGACCGGGACTTCGCCCCCTCCCCCGGCCGGATCACCCGGCTGGACCTGCCCGCCGGGCCGGGCATCCGGGTGGACACCGGGGTCAGCGAGGGCGACACCATCCCGGCCGACTTCGACTCCATGATCGCCAAGATCATCGCCTACGGCCGGGACCGGGACGAGGCGCTCGGCCGGCTGCGCCGGGCGATGGCGAACACCACCGTGGTGATCGCCGGCGGCGCGACGAACAAGAGCTTCGTGCTCGACCTGCTCGACCAGCCCGAGGTGATCGACGCCAGCGCGGACACCGGCTGGATCGACCGGGTCCGCGGCGAGGGCCGGCTCGTCGCGCACCGGCACTCCGCGGTGGCGCTGGCCGCCGCCGCGATCGAGGCGTACGAGGAGGACGAGGCCGCCGAACGGCAGCGGCTGCTCTCCACCGCGGCCGGTGGTCGGCCCCAGGTGCAGCACCGCAGTGGCCGGCCGCTCGACCTCAAGCTGCGCGGCGCGACCTACCGGATGCGGGTCGCCCGGGTCGGCGCGCACCGGTTCCGGGTCGGCGTGGAGGCCGGCGGCGACACGGTCACCGCCGACGTCGAGCTGGACCGGTTCGACCGGCACACCGGGCAGATCGTCGTCAACGGTGTCCGCTACCGCCTGCTCACCGGCACCCACGGCCCGGTCCACCTGGTCGAGGTGGACGGCGTCACCCACCGGATCAGCCGCGACGAGGGGGGCGTGCTGCGGTCCCCGATGCCGGCGCTCGTCGTCGCCACCCCGCTGGAGATCGGCGCCGAGGTGGAGGCCGGCGCGCCGGTGCTGGTGCTGGAGGCGATGAAGATGGAGACGGTGCTGCGGGCGCCGTTCCGGGCCCGCCTCAAGGAGTGCGCCGTCGCGGTGGGCACCCAGGTGGAGGCCGGCGCGCCGCTGCTGCGCCTGGAGCCGGTCGCCGAGGAGGAGGCCGGGGCCGTCGCCGCGGTCGAGCCGGCGGCCGAGCTGGACCTGCCCGCCGCCGCCGGGGACGTGCCGGCGCGGAGCCGGGCCGAACGCGGCCGGGAGGACCTGCGCGCCCTGCTGCTGGGCTTCGACGTCGACCCGCACGACGAGCGCCGGGTGCTCGACGACTACCTGGACGCGCGGCGGGCGGCCACCG
This sequence comes from Micromonospora sp. WMMD1128, assembly GCF_027497235.1. Classification (NCBI taxonomy): domain Bacteria; kingdom Bacillati; phylum Actinomycetota; class Actinomycetes; order Micromonosporales; family Micromonosporaceae; genus Micromonospora; species Micromonospora sp. WMMD1128. The sequence continues at coordinate 2,583,329 of NZ_CP114902.1, read as the reverse complement.
ACGCCGGGCACCGGCCGCTGGCCGAGGAGCTGGAGCTGGTCGAGGTCTTCGCCGACCTGGCCGAGCTGAGCCGCAACCGGCCCGGCGGCGAGGACGTCCCGAGCGGCCACCTGCACAGCGCCCGCGAGCACTTCCACACCTACCTGCAGAGCCTCGACGTGGAGCGGGCCGGGTCACCGGAGTCGTTCCGGGCCCGCCTGGCCAAGGCGCTGGGCCACTACGACGTCACCGAGCTGGACCGTACCCCCGCGCTCGAGGCCGCGGTGTTCCGGATCTTCCTGGCCCAGCAGCGGGCCGCCGTCGACGCCACCGCGATCGCCGCGCTGCTGCGGTCGTGGCTGCGGGAGCCGCCGCCGGACGAGGCGCTGCGTGAGCCCGCCGGCCTCGCGCTGGAACGGCTGGTCTCGGCCACCCAGGTCCGCTTCCCGGTCGTCGCCGACCTGGCCCGGGGCGTGGTGTTCGCCTGGTTCGCCCAGCCGCTGCTGCGCCGCAACCGGGCCAAGGTGTACGCGCGGGTCCGGGCGCACCTGCGGCACCTCGACGACCGGCCCGACGCGCCGGACCGGGCCGAGCGGATCGCCGAGATGGTCCGCAGCACCGAGCCGCTGGTCCGGCTGCTCGGCCAGCGGCTGGTGCGGGACAACCTGGACAACGTGCCCATGCTGGAGGTGCTGACCCGGCGCTACTACGGCAACAAGGCGCTCACCGGCGTGCGCACCCACACCGCCGGGGACTGCGTGTTCGTGGTCGCCGGCCGGGCCGAGTCGACGGTGGTCTCCACGGCGGTCCGGTTCGACGCGCTCGGCGACGCGCTGCGCGGCCTGGCCGAGGTGGCCGGGGACGCCGAGGCGGTCGACGCCGACGTCTACCTGGCCTGGGAGAGCCAGCCGGAGGACCTGGCCGCCATCGCCGCCGCGCTGCTCGACGTGATCAACGCGCATCCGCTGCCGGACCGGGTCCGCCGGCTCACCATCACCGTCGCCGGTCGCAGCGGCGCGGTGATGCACCACCACTTCACGTTCCGCCCGGACGGGTCCGGGAGCCGGATGGTCGAGGAGCGGCTGATCCGCGGCCTGCACCCGTACATCGCGCAGCGCATGCAGATGGAGCGGCTGCACGGCTTCGACCTGACCCGGCTGCCGTCGCTGGACGAGGAGGTCTACCTCTTCCAGGCGGTCGCCCGGGAGAACCCGTCGGACCAGCGGCTGGTGGCGTTCGCGCAGGTGCGTGACCTGACCGGGCTGCGGGAGCAGGACGGGCGACTGGTCGCGCTGCCGACCGCCGAGGACACGGTCGCCGCCTGCATCGACTCGATCCGCCGCGCGCAGTCCCGGCGGCCGTCGAAGGTCCGGTTCCCCACCAACCGGATCGTCATCTACGTGTGGCCGCCGAGCGAGCTGACCCGCGAGGAGATGGAGCTGATCGCCGGGCGGATGCGCCCCACGACGGTCGGCGCCGACCTGGAGGAGGTCCTGTTCATCGCGCGGCAGCGCGACCGGCGCACCGGCGAGCTGACCAAGGTCGGCGTGCGGATCACCTTCGACGTCACCGGACGGGCCGAACTCACCATCGGCGAGCCGCCGACCGGGCCGGTCGAGCCGCTCGACGACTACCGGCTCAAGGTGCTGCGGGCGGCCAGCCGCAACACGGTCTACCCGTACGAGCTGACCGGCCTGCTCGGTGACTTCGCCGAGCACGACCTGGACGCCGACCACGTGCTGGTGCCGGTGGACCGCCCGAAGGGACGCAACGCCGCGGCGATCGTGGCCGGCGTGGTGACCACGCCGACGCCCCGGCATCCGCAGGGCGTGACCCGGGTGGTGCTGCTCGGCGACCCGACGAAGTCGCTCGGCGCGCTCTCCGAGCCGGAGTGCCGGCGGGTCATCGCCGCGCTCGACCTGGCGGAGCGGTTGGGGGTGCCGCTGGAGTGGTACGCGCTCTCCGCCGGCGCCCGCATCTCGATGACCTCGGGCACCGAGAACATGGACTGGGTGGCCGCCGCGCTCAAGCGGATCGTCGAGTTCACCCAGGCCGGCGGTGAGATCAACATCGTGGTGGCGGGGATCACCGTGGGCGCCCAGCCCTACTGGAACGCCGAGGCGACGATGCTCATGCACACCAAGGGCGTGCTGGTCATGACGCCGGACTCGGCCATGGTGCTCACCGGCAAGCAGTCGCTCGACTTCTCCGGCGGCGTGTCCGCCGAGGACAACTTCGGCATCGGCGGCTACGACCGGGTGATGGGCCCGAACGGTCAGGCCCAGTACTGGGCGCCGGACCTGCCGGCGGCGCGCGACGTGCTGATGGCGCACTACGACCACACGTACGTGGCGCCGGGCGAGGACGCGCCGCGCCGGGCCACCACCACCGACCCGGTGGACCGGGACGTCTCCACCTTCCCGCACACGGTGGCCGGCAGCGACTTCGCCACCGTCGGCGAGATCTTCTCCGCCACCGCGAACCCGGACCGGAAGAAGCCGTTCGACATCCGTACGGTGATGCGGGCCCTGGCCGACCAGGACCACCCGGTGCTGGAGCGGTGGGCCGGCATGGCCGACGCGGAGACCGCGGTGGTGCAGGACGTGCACCTCGGCGGCATCCCGGTGTGCCTGCTGGGTATCGAGTCGCGGTCGGTGCCCCGGCGCGGTTTCCCGCCCACCGACGGCCCGGACACCTACACCGCGGGCACGCTGTTCCCCCGGTCGTCGAAGAAGGCGGCGCGGGCGATCAACGCGGCAAGCGGCAACCGGCCGCTCGTGGTGCTGGCGAACCTGTCCGGCTTCGACGGCTCGCCGGAGTCGATGCGCAAGCTGCAACTGGAGTACGGCGCCGAGATCGGCCGGGCGATCGTGAACTTCCGCGGCCCGATCGTCTTCTGCGTCATCTCGCGCTATCACGGCGGCGCGTTCGTGGTGTTCTCCAAGGCGCTCAACCCGAGCATGACGGTGCTGGCGATCGAGGGTTCGTACGCCTCGGTGCTCGGCGGCGCGCCGGCCGCCGCCGTGGTGTTCGCCGGCGAGGTCGCCGCGCGCACCGCCGCCGACCCCCGGGTACGCGACCTGGAGGGCCGGGTCGCGTCCGCCGCCGGCACCGAACGCGCCACGCTCACCGCGGAGCTGGACGAACTTCGCTCGTCGGTACGCGCCGAGAAGCTGGGCGAGGTGGCCACCGAGTTCGACCGGGTGCACAGCATCCAGCGCGCGGTCGAGGTCGGCTCGGTGGACGCGGTGATCCGCGCCGCCGAGCTGCGTCCCCGGGTCATCGAGGCGATCGAGGCGCGCCGGGGCTGATCTCCGCTGACACCGCTGCGGCGGACGGGCCCTGGCCCGTCCGCCGTTTCGGCGTGGGCCGGTGCTTGACCGCTCCCCGTCCCCGTGGTGTGCTCGTCACAACAGATGGAAACGATTTCCATTACCGAGTAGTGGAGGACCGCCATGTCGCTCACCGTTCCGCCCGCCCTGCTGCACGCCGCCGAGACCGGCGCGATCGACGAGGAGGCGTTTGTCACCTGCGTCCGCGACTCCCTGCCGTACGCCTGGGAGACGGTCAGTCGGGTGGTCGCCGACCTGGAGACGTCCGACGCCGACTTCACCGACAACCTCGTCCCGCCGCCGGGCGAGACCGAGCGCGGGCAACTGCTGCGCGCCCTCGCCAGCGACGCGATCCGCGCCGGCCTGGAACGCCACTTCGGGGTGAAGCTGGCGTTCCAGAACTGCCACCGGGTGGCCGCGTTCCGGCCGTCCGCCGCCGACTCCGAGGCGTACCGCCGCTTCACCTCCAGCCGCGGCCAACTGCTCAACCAGTCACCGACGCTGCGCAACTGCTGACCGGCGGCTCTGGGTGCGTCTGTTGTCGCCCGGGCGACAACAGACGCACCCGGACCTCGGCCGGGCTGTGCGTGAGGTGATCGAGCGCACCGGGCGGAACTAACCGCCCCTCGACCTCGACCAACGGTATGAAGACTCATCGTCGAGGGGAAACATCATGCCCAGCACCACCAGCGGCCGGCTCCGGCGCCCGGCGGCCCTGATCGGCGCCGCCCTGCTGGCCGCGTCCGTCGCCGCCTGCGGCTCCGCCGACGGCTCGACCACCGCCGCACCGTCGGCGACGGCTTCGGCTTCGGCTTCGGCGAGCGCGGCGGCCGGGGTGCTCGGCATCAGCGACCCGTGGGTGAAGGCCGCCGACAAGGGCATGACCGCCGCGTTCGGCACCCTGGTCAACGACGGCGACGCGGATGTGACGATCACCAAGGCGGCCACCGAGGTCTCCCCGATGGAGCTGCACGAGATGACCATGAAGGACGGCAAGATGGTCATGCAGCCCAAGGAGGGCGGCATCGTGGTCAAGGCCCACTCCCGCGCCACGCTGGAGCCCGGCGGCGACCACCTGATGCTGATGAACATCGCCAAGCCGGTGCAGGCAGGCGACGAACTCAGCTTCACGCTCACCTTCGCCGACGGCCGCACCCAGACGTTCACCGCCGTGGCGAAGCCGTTCACCGGCGCCCAGGAGTCCTACGCCCCCGGCCACGGCGACTCCCCGATGCCGGAGATGAGCATGAGCCCCACGGCATGACCGAACGCACCGAGCGCAGCGAGGGCCGTGAGGGCATGCCCAACCGGCACGGCATGACCGAACGCACCGAGCGCAGCGAGGGCCGTGACGGCATGCCCAACCAGCCCCGCATGACCGAACGCACCGAGCGCAGCGAGGGCCGTGAGGGCATGCCCAACCAGCCCCGCATGACCGAGGGCTCCGCCACGGGCCGCCCGGTGAGCAGGCGCGGCCTGCTCGCCGGCGGCGCGCTCACCGTCGGGGGCGCGCTGGCCGGCGCCGGCGCGGTCGCCGCCGCCGGTCCCGCCGATCCCGGGGTACGCCCGGAGCCGGTTCCGGTCGCCCGGGTCGGTGACGCGGTCGAGCCGTTCCACGGCGCCCGGCAGTCCGGCGTGACCACCGAGCCACAGGCGCACGCCGCGTTCGTGGCGTTCACCCTGAAGCCCGGCACCGACCGGGCCGCGCTCGGGCGGATGCTGCGGCTGCTCTCCGACGACGCCGCCCGGCTCACCCAGGGCCGGCCGGCGCTCGCCGACACCGAACCGGAACTCGGCCTGCTGCCGGCCCGGCTGACCGTCACGTTCGGCTTCGGCCCCGGCCTCTACGCCGCCGCCGGGCGCGCCGACCGCCGGCCGCCGTCCGTGGCCGAACTGCCGGCGTTCCGCGTGGACCGGCTGCAACCGCGCTGGTCGGGTGGGGACCTGCTGCTCCAGATCTGCGCCGACGACCCGCTCACCGTCGCCCACGCCCAGCGCGTCCTGGTCAAGGACAGCCGCCCGTTCGCCACCGTGCGCTGGGTGCAGCAGGGTTTCCGGCGGGCCGCCGGCGCCGAACCGGGCCGCACCCAGCGGAACCTGTTCGGGCAGCTCGACGGCACCGCCAACCCGAAGCCGGGCACGCCGTCGGACACCGCCGTGTGGGTCACCGACGGGCCGGACTGGCTGCGCGACTCCACCACCCTCGTGGTGCGGCGGATCAGCATGAACCTGGAGACCTGGGACCTGCTCGGCCGCACCGACCGGGAGGTCGCGGTGGGCCGGCGGCTGGACACCGGCGCACCGCTGACCGGCGTCGCCGAGCACGACGAGCCGGACTTCGCCGCGCTCGGCGCGGACGGGCTCACCGTCATCCCGGACTTCTCGCACCTGACCCGGGCGCATGTCACCGACGACCGGCAGAAGATCCTGCGCCGGCCCTACAACTACGACGGCGTGCCGACCGCCGACGGGCAGGCGGACAGCGGGCTGGTCTTCGCCGCGTACCAGGCCGACATCGCCCGCCAGTATCTGCCCATCCAGCGCCGGCTGGCCGAACGGGACCTGCTCAACGAGTGGACCACCCCGATCGGCTCCGCCGTGTTCGCCGTACCGCCCGGCTGCCCGGAGGGCGGCTGGATCGGCCAGCAGGTGCTCGGATGACGACGACCCGGAAGGCCCGGTCCGACATGCGTACCCGTACCGTCGCCACCCTCGCGGTGGTGCTCACCGCGCTGCTGCTGGCGCCCGCCGCGCCCGCCGCGGCGCACAACTCGTTGCAGGCCGCCACGCCGGCCCAGGACGCCCGGCTGACCGCCGCGCCGACCACTGTCACGCTGCGGTTCGCGCAACGGCTGAACCCGGAGTTCACCACCATCGTGCTCAGCAACGCCGACGGGCGGAAGGTGCCCACCGGCGCGCCCACCGTGGACGGTACGGCGGGCCGCGTCACCATCGACGGGCCGCTGCCCAACGGCGCCTACACGGTCGCCTACCGGGTGGTCTCCGCCGACGGCCACCCGGTGCAGGGGTCGTACCGCTTCACGGTCGCCGACCCGGCCGCGCCCACGCCGCCGGCGGTGCCGGGCGGGTCCGGGGCTTCCGGAGCGCCTGGCGCGTCCGGGCCCGGCGGGGAGCCGGCCGCGTCCGGGGCGCGCGCGAGCGGCGTCGACGCGGCGGGGAGCCCGATGTCCGGCGGTGACGCCGGGGACGGCCCGCCGGTGGTCCTGCTGGCCGGTGGGGTGCTCGTCGCCCTGGCCCTGGCCGGCGCGGTCGTGCTGCTGCTCCGGCGTCGCCGCGCCTCCTGAACACCGAGGCCGGGCCGCCCCCGGCCGACCGATCCGAAACCAGGTTCCGCACCGTGCACCAGCCCACGTCATCGTCCCCGCAGTCCCCCGAACGGTCCGACCGGGCCGAAACGGTCCTCGCCGAGGCGCTTGCTGCCGAACCGGCGACCGCCGGACCAGGACCGGCCGGACCGGCGACCGCCGAACTGGGACCGAACGAACCGGGACCGACCGGACCGGCGACCGCCGAACCGGGACCGACCGAACCGGCGACCGCCGGACCGGGACCGACCGAACCAGGATCGATCGGACCGGGAACGGCCGGACCGGGAACGGCCGGAAGGACGACCGCCCGACCGGGGGCAGGTGGTGGGACGGGGCCGGTCGGCGGCTGGCTCGTCGGGCTGGTGGCGGTCGGCTCGGCGGTGGCCGTACTGCTGCTCGCGCTGCGGGCCGGCGGCGCGCTCGCCGCCGCGATCCCCGGTCTGCCCGACCCCGGGCCGGTCACCACCTGGGCCCTGCCGCCGGTCCGGCTGCTCGTCGACGGGCTGGCCACGCTCACCGTCGGGTTCGCGGTGACTGCCGCGTTCCTGCTGCCGGGCGACGGTACGAGCGTGTCCGCGCACGGCTGGCTGCTGCTGCGCCGCGCCGGGCTGGCGGCGGCCGGCTGGGCGGTGGCGGCCCTGGCGTTGCTGGTGCTCACCGTTTCCGACCTGCTCGGCGTACCCCTGGACCGGCTCGGCACGGCGAGCGTGGTCAGTTTCGGCACGGACATCTCGCAGGGGCAGTCGCTGCTGGTGCAGGCGGGCCTGGCGGCGGTGGTGGCGGTGGCGGCCCGGGTCGGCGTGTCCCGCCGGACGGCCGCGCTGGTGTCGGCGCTCGCGCTGGTCGGGCTGCTGCCGCCGGCGTTGACCGGGCACGCCGCCGGGGCGGGCAACCACCAGATCGCGGTGTCCAGCCTGGCCCTGCACGTGCTCGCCGCCGCGCTGTGGGCCGGCGGCCTGGCCGCGCTGCTGACCATCAGGCGCAGCCGGCACCTGCCCGGGGCCGCCGCGCGCTACAGCCGGCTCGCGCTCGCCTGCTTCGGGACCGTCGCGGTCAGCGGGCTGGCGAACGCCGCGGTGCGCCTCGGCACCGTCGACCAGCTCTGGCGGTCCGGGTACGGCGCGCTGGTGCTCGGCAAGCTTGCCGCGCTCGTACTGCTCGGCCTGCTCGGCGCCGCGCACCGGCGGCGTACCCTGCCGGACCTGGCCGCCGGGCGACGCGGCGCGTTCATCCGCCTGGCCGCCGGGGAACTCGTCGTCTTCGCCGCCACGATCGGCCTGGCGGTGGCGTTGTCCCGCAGCCCGACGCCGGTGGTGGAGCCGGCGGACGCCGACCCGGTGACCGCGGTGCTCGGGTTCGCGATGCCGGCCGCGCCCACCGCGGCGCACCTGCTCGGGCAACCGCTGCCCGACCTCTTCTTCCTGACCGTGACCGTGGTCGGCGTCGGCGGCTACCTGGCCGGGGTGCGCCGGCTGCGCCGGGGCGGGCACCACTGGCCGGTGGCCCGCACCGCGAGCTGGATCGGTGGCCTGCTGGTGCTGGCCGCCGCCACCGGCCTCGGCTTCGCCCGCTACGCCTACGTGCTGTTCAGCGCGCACATGGCCCAGCACATGGTGCTGTCCATGGTGGTGCCGGTGCTGCTGGTCGGTGGCGCCCCGGTGACGCTCGCCCTGCGGGCGCTGCGCCGCCCGACCGAGCCGGGGGTACGCGGCGCCCGGGAGTGGTTGCTGCGCGCCCTGCACAGCCGGGTGACCCGGCTGCTCACCCATCCGCTGGTGGCGCTCGGCGTCTACGTGGCCGGGCTGTTCGGCCTCTACTTCAGCGACCTGCTCGGCACGCTGATGCGGTCCCACCTCGGCCACCTGGCCATGCTGGGTCACTTCGTGCTCTCCGGTTACCTGCTGTTCTGGGTGCTCATCGGCATCGATCCGGGGCGGCCCCGGCTCCCCCACCCGATCCTGGTGCTCCTGCACCTGGCCGCGATGATGGCGCACGGCTTCTTCGGCCTGGCGCTCATGCAGACCACCACCGTCATCGCCCCGGACTGGTATCTCGGCGTCCACCCGGACTGGGCGTCGTCGCTGCTGACGGACCAGAAGCTGGGCGCGGGCATCGCCTGGGCGTTCGGTGAGATCCCCGCCGCCGTCGTGATGGTCCTGCTGGTCCGGCAGTGGATCCGGGCCGACCAGCGCGAGCAGCGCCGGGTCGACCGGGCCGCCGACCGGGCCGAGGCGACCGGCGAGGACGACGACCTGGCCCGGTACAACGCGTTCCTGGCCGCCACCGCCCGCGGTGACGACCGGAACTGATCGGGACATCGGCGGGAACTTCCGCCCGGCGCGGGCCGACCATTCCACCGGGAGGCGGCAACCGCGCACCACGGCACGGCTCGACGGGCAGCGGGCCGGCCCGTACCCCAATTCCTTTTTCCCGATCGGAGTTGCCCAGATGTCCGTGACCGAACTGCCCGGCGACCGCGCGCCGGACTCATCCACCACCCCGGCCGGTCCCGTCCGGCCGGCGCGCCGATCCGCGGCGGTGGCGCTGCTGACCCGCCTGCACTTCTACGCCGGCGTCCTGGTCGCGCCGTTCCTGCTGGTCGCCGCGCTCACCGGGCTGGCCTACACGCTCACCCCGCAGCTCGACGACGCGCTCTACGGCGACAAGCTCACCGTCTCGACCGTCGGCGGGCAGCCCCGGCCGCTCGCCGAGCAGATCGCCGCCGCCCGCGCCGCGCACCCCGACGGCACGCTCACCGAGGTGCAGCCCGGCGACGGCGACCGGACCACCCGCGTGGTCTTCGCCCGGGACGACCTCGGCGACCGGCAGCACACCGTCTACGTCGACCCGTACACCGCTCGGGTGTCCGGCGGGTTGACCACCTGGTTCGGTTCGACGCCGGCCACGACCTGGCTCGACGACCTGCACCGCAACCTGCACCTGGGCGCGGTCGGGCGGCACTACTCGGAGATCGCGGCGAGCTGGCTGTGGGTGCTGGCGCTCGGCGGCGTGGTGCTGTGGTGGCGCCGGCGCGCGGCGGGCCGGTCCCGGGCCCGGCACCTGCTCGTGCCCGACCTGTCCGCCGCCCGGGGCGTGCGCCGGACCCGGGGCTGGCACGCCACCACCGGTGTGTGGCTCGCCGTCGGCCTGCTTTTCCTCTCCGCCACCGGCCTGACCTGGTCCCGCTACGCCGGGGCGAACTTCGGCGCCGGGCTGGACGCGCTGCGGGCCCGTACCCCGGAGATCTCCACCGCGCTCGCCGGCGCGCCGCCGGCCACCGGCGGTGGCGAGCACCAGCACGGCGGGGCGGCCACCGCGACGGCGACGGACCCGGCGACGTACGACCGGGTGCTCGGCGGCGCCCGCGCCGCCGGCCTGTCCGGCCCGGTCGCGATCACCCCGCCCGGCGAGGCCGGCGCGGCGTGGACGGTCGCCCAGACCGACGACAGGTGGCCGGTCGGGTACGACCGGGTCGCGGTCGACCCGGCCACCGGGACGGTGACCGCGCGCAGTGACTTCGCCGACTGGCCGGTGCTGGCGAAGCTCAGCAAGCTCGGCATCCAGGCGCACATGGGCCGGCTGTTCGGGCCGGTGAACCAGATCCTGCTCGCCGCGCTCGCGCTCGGCCTGCTCTGCGTCGTCGTCTGGGGCTACCGGATGTGGTGGCAGCGCCGACCCACCCGCGCCGACCGCCGCGCGCCGCTTGGCGCGCCGCCGGCCCGCGGGGCGGTACGCGGGCTGCGCTGGTGGGCGCTGCTTGTCGGCGTGCCGGTCGTGGTGGCGCTCGGCTGGGCGCTGCCGTGGTTCGGTGGCCCGCTGCTCGGCTTCCTCATCATCGACGCCGTGGTCGGGTTGCGCCAACGTCGCCGCCGCCCGGCGGTCCCGGTCTCGCCCGCCCCGGCCGGCAGCTGACGCGCGCGCCGGGGTGTTAAGCGGGGGCCCCGCCTCCACCGAATGCGTTAAGCGGGGCCCCTTCCTTCGGGTTGACACGCCGGGGGGCGACATGTGGTGTTGCGTGCGGGCCTTCATCGCCATATATGGTGGTGCCGCAGCTGGTTCGGCCGCGCCTTCGGGGGTGGTCGAGGCAAGAGGGAACCCGGTGCGAGTCCGGGACTGCCCCGCAGCGGTAAGTGGGAACGACCGCCGTCATCAGCACTGGGCCACCGGCCTGGGAAGCGACGGCCAGTAGGCGACCGAACCCGGTCCGGCCCGCGAGTCCGAAGACCTGCCAGCGCGCCGCGCGCCACCGCGCGCGGCGGTCGAAGGTCGCGCGGGACGACCGACGCCAGCAGCCGGGCCGGCCGTCGTGCCGCGCCCGTTGGCGTTCTCCCGCCGTCCGAGGCCATCGCCAGTGACAGCGAGGAGAGGTCATGACGGTCGTGCGGGAGAGCCCTCCGGAGCAGCGCCGGTCGGCGATGCGGGTCCGCAAGCGGGACGGCGACACCGAGCCGGTCGACGTCAACCGGATCGTGCGGGCGGTCGAACGCTGGGTCGCCGACCTGGACCAGGTGGACCCGTTGCGGGTCGCCACCAGGACGATAAGCGGGCTGTACGACGGGGCGAGCACCGCCGAGCTGGACCGGTTGTCGATCCAGACCGCGGCCGAGCTGATCGGCGAGGAGCCACAGTACTCGAAACTGGCGGCCCGGCTGCTTGCCGCGTACGTGCACGAGGAGGTCCGCGGGCAGCAGGTGGCGACCTTCAGCCAGTCGATCGCGTACGGGCACGCCCTCGGGCTGGTCGGTGACGACACCGCCGCGTTCGTGGCCCGCCACGCCGGCGAGCTGGACGACGCCGTGGACCCCGCCGGCGACCTGCGCTTCGAATACTTCGGACTGCGCACGGTGGCGGACCGCTACCTGCTGCGGCACCCGGAGTCGCGGCTGGTGGTGGAGACACCGCAGTACTGGCTGCTGCGGGTGGCGTGCGGGCTGTCGCACACGCCGGCCGAGGCGGTCGGCTTCTACCGGCTGATGTCCGCGCTGGCCTACCTGCCCAGCTCCCCCACGCTGTTCAACTCCGGCACCCGGCACACCCAGATGTCGTCGTGCTTCCTGGTCGACTCGCCGCGCGACGAGCTGGACTCGATCTACGAGCGCTACCACCAGGTGGCGAAGCTGTCGAAGTTCTCCGGCGGCATCGGCATCTCCTGGTCGCGGGTACGCGGCCGGGGCGCGTTGATCCGGGGCACCAACGGGCGCTCCAACGGCATCGTGCCGTTCCTGAAGACGCTCGACGCCGGGGTCGCGGCGGTCAACCAGGGCGGCCGGCGCAAGGGCGCGGCCTGCGTCTACCTGGAACCGTGGCACCCGGACGTGGAGGAGTTCCTGGAGCTGCGGGACAACACCGGCGAGGAGTCCCGGCGGACGCACAACCTCAACCTGGCCAACTGGATCCCGGACGAGTTCATGCGCCGGGTCGAGGCCGACGAAGACTGGTCGCTGATCGACCCGTCCGACGCCCCGGAGCTGCCCGACCTGTACGGGGAGGCGTTCGACGCCGCGTACCGGGCGGCGGAGAAGAAGGCGGTCCGCACGGTGAAGGCCCGGGACCTGTACGGGCGGATGATGCGCACGCTCGCGCAGACCGGCAACGGCTGGATGACGTTCAAGGACGCGGCGAACCGGCTGTCCAACCAGACCGGCGAGCCGGGGAACGTGATCCACCTGTCCAACCTGTGCACCGAGATCCTGGAGGTCAACGACGACGCCGAGACGGCGGTGTGCAACCTCGGCTCGGTCAACCTCGGCGCGCACGTCACCGCCGACGGCGTCGACTGGGAGAAGCTGCGGGCCACGGTGCGCACGGCGGTGGTCTTCCTCGACCGGGTGATCGACATCAACTACTACCCGGCCGCGCAGGCGGCGGCGTCGAACCCGCGCTGGCGGCCGGTAGGGCTGGGGCTGATGGGTCTTCAGGACGCGTTCTTCACGCTGCGCCTGCCGTTCGACTCGGCGCGGGCGCGGGAGCTGTCCACCCGGGTGCAGGAGGAGATCTTCCTGACCGCGTTGGAGACGTCCGCCGGGCTGGCCGAGCGGTTCGGCCCGCACCCGGCGTACGACCGGACCCGGGCCGCGAAGGGCGACCTGCACCCGGACCTGTGGGGCGCGGAGCGGGCGCGGACCGCCCGCTGGACGGCGCTGCGCGAGCGGATCGCCGCGCACGGGCTGCGTAACTCGCTGCTGGTGGCGATCGCGCCGACCGCCACCATCGCCTCGATCGCCGGCTGCTACGAGTGCATCGAGCCGCAGGTGTCCAACCTGTTCAAACGCGAGACCATGTCCGGCGAGTTCCTCCAGGTCAACACATATCTGGTGCGGGAGCTGAAGGCACGCGGGCTCTGGACGCCGGAGATCCGGGACCGGATCAAGCGGGCGGAGGGCTCGGTGCAGGGCATCGACGAGTTGCCCGCCGAGGTGCGGGAGCTGTTCCGCACCGCGTGGGAGCTGCCGCAGCGGGCGCTCATCGACCTGGCCGCCGCGCGGGCGCCGTTCGTCGACCAGTCGCAGTCGCTGAACCTGTTCCTGAGCGCGCCGACGATCGGCAAGCTCTCCTCGATGTACCGGTACGCCTGGCAGGCCGGGCTGAAGACCACCTACTACCTGCGGTCACGTCCCGCGACCCGGATCCAGCAGGCCACGGTGCTGGCCCCGGTCGTGGACGCGGCGGCGGCCTGTTCCCTGGAGAACCCCGAGAGCTGCGAGGCCTGCCAGTGACGCACACCGAGACCCGGCCCCTGCTGCTCGACCCGGGCATGAACCTGACCCTGCGACCGATGCGCTACCCGCACTTCTTCGACCGCTACCGGGACGCCATCCGCAACACCTGGACCGTCGAGGAGGTGGACCTGCACGCCGACCTGGCCGACCTGGACCGGCTCTCGCCGGCCGAGCGGCACCTGGTGTCCCGGCTGGTGGCGTTCTTCGCCACCGGCGACACCATCGTCGCCAACAACCTGGTGCTCAACCTCTATCAGCACGTCAACTCCCCGGAGGGCCGGCTCTACCTGTCCCGGCAGCTGTTCGAGGAGGCGGTGCACGTCCAGTTCTACCTGAACCTGCTGGACACCTACGTGCCGGACGAGACCGAACGGTTCGCCGCGTTCGCGGCGGTGGAGAACATCCCGTCGATCGCCCGCAAGGCCGAGTTCTGCTTCCGGTGGATCGACTCCATCTTCGAGCTGCGGGAGCTGCGCACCCGGGCGGACCGGCGGGCGTTCCTGCTCAACCTCATCTGCTTCGCCGCCTGCATCGAGGGGCTGTTCTTCTACGGCGCGTTCGCCTACGTCTACTTCCTGCGTTCCCGGGGGCTGCTCAACGGGCTGGCGTCGGGCACCAACTGGGTGTTCCGCGACGAGTCGATGCACATGGCGTTCGCCTTCGACGTGGTGGACACGGTGCGCGCCGAGGAGCCGGACCTGTTCGACGACGAGATGGAGCGGCAGGTCCGGGACATGCTCGCCGAGGCGGTGGAGTGCGAGGCGCAGTTCGCCGAGGACCTCCTCGGCCAGGGCGTGTCCGGGATGTCGCCGACGGACATGCGCGCGTACCTGCAACACGTCGCCGACCGTCGGCTGGCCGCGCTGGGCATCGCGCCGATGTACGGCAGCGGCAACCCGTTCGCGTTCATGGAGTTGCAGGACGTGCAGGAGCTGTCGAACTTCTTCGAGCGGCGGGTGTCGGCGTACCAGGTCGGGGTGACCGGCAGCGTCACCTTCGACGACGACTTCTGACCGTCGTCGGTCGTCCCGGCCGCGCCCGCGGCGGCCGGGACGACCGACCGCACACCGCCGCCGGGTCCGCAGTCCGGCCGGCGACATCCCCGGTACGCGCATGCGCGTATCGCCCGCGTCCACGCCGATCCGCACAGTTGTCTGCGCCGGTCCCGGGCGGGCGTCGGCGGACGAGGGGGGAACGCGTGAAACGGATACGTCAACGGCTGCGGCCGTTCCTGGCGGCGGCGCTGGCCACGGTGGTCGGGGTGGCGTTCGCCGCCGCGCTGCCGGCCGCGCCGGCCGTGGCCAGCTACGGCTCCACGGTCACCGTCACGGTCGACGAGATGCACACCACCGAGTGCCTCGACCGGGTCTGGTTGGTCATCTGCGACCCGCCGGAACTGTTCGGCGTCGCCGTCATCACCCAGGACAACGGCCAGCAGCAGCGCTGCGAGATGGCGCTGCCGGCCACGTCGGGGACGGACATCGTCACGCCGAGCACGGTCTGCGCCGGGCGTTCGGTCACCGGCGACTTCCGGGTCACCTTCGAGCTGTGGGAGGACGACTCCACCGAGGGCGGCAGCCGCGAGCAGGCCGACCTCAACCCCGGCGCGGCGAAGGACTGGGCGACCACGAGCCTGCTCGGCGGCCGGAGCGGCACGTCCCGGTGGAGCACCAGCGGCGGGCCGTCGCGGGCGATCTTCACGGTGACGGTCGCGCCCCGGCCGACCACGATCGGCATCACGTCGCCGCCGCCGACCGGCACGCCCCGGGAGTTCGACCCGCGGCTCGGCGAGCGGCTGACGATCAGCGGTTCGCTGTCGGTGCCGTCGGCGCTGCGGTTCACCGTCACCGCGCAGGCGACAGGCGCGTCGTTCACGCTCTACGAGGCCCCGTTCTACGGCGGCGCGTTCAACGTGGACTGGGACGGCCGCTGGTCCGACGGGTCGTACGCGGCGGTCGGCGGGTACGACATCACGGTCGTCGACCCCATCGACGCCGGCTCGGCGAAGCGCACCCAGGCGCGGGTGATCCAGCGGGTCGCGCTGGCCTTCACCGACATGTCGAGCCAGCCGGCCACCAACTGGCAGTACCGCAGCGGTCCGATCGTGGTCAGCGCGGTGGTGCCGACGGCCGGCACGTTCCGGATGCGGGTGCTGCGCGGCGGCGTCGAGGTGTTCCGCAGCCCCGACGTGCGCCGTGCCGCCGGCCCGCTGTCGTTCTCCTGGACCGGCCGGCACGCCGACGGCTCCTGGGCCACACCCGGCAGCTACGTGTTCACGCTTGAGGGCGCCGCCGACGACGGGCGGACGTTCCCGGCCGCCTCGCGTACCGTGCCGGTGTCCGACCCGCCGCCGGGCCTGGAGGTGTACGCGCTCGCCGAGCCCGGTGTCCCGGCGGTCAACCCGCAGTCCGTGCCCGGCACGTCGATCCGGGCCAGGGTGGTCGCGACCGACCACACCGCCCGGCCGGCGGCCCGGATCACGGTGGAGATGAGCCCGGCCGGCTGGATCGGCCGGCCGGTGGCGCTCGCGCCCCGCGTGGTGCGGACCTGTGAGCAGGTGAGCGAGTGCCAGGCGGTGATCCCGGCGGACATCCTCGCCGGCGCGGCGGTGGCCTACCGGGTGACCGCGAGCGAGGCCGACGGGGTGCCGGAGGCGCGCACGGCGGTGGCGGACTGGCGGATCACCGACCTGAACCCGCCGGAACCGTCGCAGACGCCGGAGGTCACCCTGGTGCCGCTGTGGCGGGCCAGCGTGCCGGCGGTGGTGGACGCGGGCGGGCGGGTGAACACCCGGCCGCTGAACCAGACCATCGACGTGGCGTACGCGCCGGGCACCGGTTACGACACGTCCACGCTGACCGGCGCGCGGCAGTTCGGCAACGCCGTCGACGACAACGCGTGGCAGTTGCTCGGCATCCGCTCCCGGGTGTTCCCCAGCTCGATCGGCACGCACTGGTCGCAGGTGGGGATCTGGGTGCAGAACGTGCCGGTCGAGGTGACGGTCAGCCCGGACGGCGACGCGCTGTGCCGGCGCGGCGGGTTCAGCCCGGTCAGCTTCGCCGAGACCAACGGCGTGCTGCACACCGTGAACTGCCGGGACAACGCCTCCGGCAATTCGTTCAGCGCCGACTCGCCGATCGTGGGTTGGCACGAGCTGCACCACAGCGCTTACCACGAGGGCGACGAGTACTGCTGCGACGGCGGCTACTGGTACGGCGAGGGCAAGAACACCTACCACTCGCTGCGGGACTGCCAGCGAGGCGGGTCGGACCCGAGCACCTGCAACGAGATCACCGACGGGGTGAGCCCGACCGGCTGGTGGCGCAGCGACGGGCCGATGGCCGACGTGATGATCAACAACTCGGTCGAGCGGGCCGACGACATCCGGGCCGCCGAGGCGACCTTCGCACGATGCGGGAGTGGACAGTGCTGAACCGACGGATCCGTACCCTGGTGGTGGCGGCGCTCGCGCTGCCGTTGCTCGGCGTCGTCGCGGTCGCCGCGCCGGCCGCCCCGACGCCGGCCGGCGCGGCGCCCGTCGTGCCCGCGCCGACAGTCGACCCGGCGAACCCGACCACCGGCACCCACCTGCGGCTCGGGCTGCGGGTGTCGACGCGGAGCGCCACCGCGAACCTGTTGGAGATCGACCGGGGCTTCCCGTCGTCGCTGCGCGGCGCCGGCGGGCCGCTCCAACTGGTCGTGCGCGACACCGCCGGCGGCGTGCTGGACACGCTCGCGCTCGACGACCCGCTCGCGGTCCGGGTGTACGGCAGCAAGGAGAACGCGCACGACACCCCCCGGGTGAAGGAGGCGGACGTGGTGGTGGACCTGCCGGTCGGCGACACCGCGGCCGTGGTGGACGTGGTCCTGTCCGACAGGCGGATCGGCCGGGTCGAGGTCGACGCGCTGATCCGGGCCTGCCGGGGCGCGCCGCTGCCCTGCGCCACCATCTAGGACCGCGGGCCGGGCACCTCCAGGATGCCGAGTTCGACCGCCCTCATCACGGTGGCGACCGGCCCGGAGGTGCCCAGCTTGCGGTGCACGTTCTCCAGGTGCTTGCGGGCCGTGCCGGCGGCCAGGCCGAGCCGGCGCGCGGTGGCCGGCACGGTCAGCCCGTCGGCGATGCCGCGCAGCACCTCCACCTCCCGCCCGGTCAGCGCCGCGCCGCCGGGAAGAGCCGCGCCGCCGGGAAGAGCCGCGCCGGGCCGGCAGGCGCGCCCGTGCACCGCGATCAGCGCCGGTTGCAGGCGGGTGAGCAGGTCCATCTCGCGCGGGTCGAAGGCACGGTCGCGGTTGAACTGGTACCAGCGCAGCACCGGGGTCGGGCCGACCACGAGCGCGACCGTGTGCGCCCCGATGCCGCGCGGCGCGAGCACCTCCCGGTAGAGCGCGTGCTGCCGCCACCGCCGCTCCGACACCACGTCGGTCACCTGCGTCGGCGGCCCCGGGTACGGATGCGACAGGCGCACGGTCGGCGCGAACAACGGATGGTCGGTCACCTGGTGGTGCATCCGGCGCACGAGCGCCCGGTCCACCGGCCGGTCGGCGGCGAGGTCGGGCAGCCGCAGCGTGGCCAGGTCGAGTTCGGCGTACGTGGACAGCTCGCTGTCGAGACGGCGGGCGACGGCGGCCAGGACCGTGTCGACGAGCGCCCGGCCGCGCAGCGCCCCGATCCCGGTCGCCGTCTCGCGCACCCACGCCTGGTCCGCCGCGGTGGTGGAAAGCGTCACACGGGGACCATAGAAGACCGCGCGGGATTCCCACGTCAGCAAATGGACACCGGTCGCCTTTTCCCCACCGCGCGGGCCGGAGCCGCGCCGGTCAGGCCGCCGGGCTCTCGCCCGGCAGCGCCCGGGCCTGGACCCGGCCCATCAACGCCACGATGGCGAGCGCCAGCACGGCCACCACCACGAACGCGGTACGCAGGCCCAGCGCGCCGGCGAGCAGGCCGATCACCGGCGCCGCGAGCAGCGCACCCGGCCACTGCCCCATCGCCACCACCGAGACGCCCTCCCCCGAGGTCAGGCCGGGCTGCTCGCCGGCGAAGCCGAGCACCGTCGGGGTCACGCAGGCCAGCCCGAACCCGAGCAGCCCGAAGCCGGCCATCACCGCCGCGGGATGCGGGTACGCCACCGGCAACGCCACGCCGACGGTGGCGACGAGCGCCGACGCCCGGACGAAGCGGACCCGCCCGATCCGGCCGGCCAGCCGGTCGCCGACCAGCCGGGCCACGGTGGCGGCGAGCGACAGGCAGGTGTACGTGGCGGCGGCCAGCACCGCCGCGGCGCCGGCCACCTCGGTGGCGTAGAGCGCGCTCCACTGCGCGCCGGCCATCTCGACGAACGAGGCGAGGAACGCGATCGCCGCGAGCAGGACGAGCTGCGGGGTGAACCGCTCGCGTAGCCCGCGCCGGGCCTCGCCGTCCTTCGGCTCCTGGCGGGGCGTGTCCGGCAGCCAGCGCTGGGTGCCGATGAGCAGCGCGCCCAGCAGCACGCTCGTGACGGCCATCTGCGCCGACGGGGACAGGCCGACCGCGGCGGCGCCGGTGCCGCAGAGCCCGCCGGCGAGCATGCCGATGCTGAAGCCGGCGTGGAAGGTGGACAGGATCGGCCGCCCGTAGCGCTTCTGCACCTCGACCGACTGGGCGTTCATCGGGGTGGCCAGCAGGTTCGCCGCGAAACCCCAGACCGCGAGCCCGGCGACGAGCGCCACCAGGCTTGTGGACGCCGCCAGCAGCGGCGCGTTGACCAGGATCAGCGCGGCCCCGGCCAGCGCCAACCGGCGGGTGTTGATCCGGCTGATCAGCACCGCGACCACGACCAGGGAGATCAGTTCCCCCGCGTTGGTGGCGATGTTGGCCAGGCCCCAGCCGGTGTTCCCGACGCCGACCGCGTCGCGGACCTCGGGCACCCGGGCGGACCAACCGCCGATGGCCAGGCCCATGATGACGAAGAGCAGCACCACCGACCAGCGGGCCCGGACAGCCGTCCGGGGCACCGGTGGCGTGGGCGACTCCGTCGTGTGCGGGTGCGTCGAGGTGTCCGTCATGGTCGTCGTACCTCTCTCGGATCGGTCCCGGTCAGTGTCCTACCCCGTGGCGTGGTCGAAGAAGCACGCACCGTCAGGCAGGCGCAGCCGCGCCGGGGGCAGGTCGGGGTCGGTGACGAGCGCCGACACCACCGCCACGTAGTCGTCGATCAGCCCGGCCACGAGGTCGTCGCCGAAGACGCCCCGGTTACGGATGATCACGCCGCCGGCCCGGTCGTCGTCCACCACCACGATGGGCGAGCCCCGTTTCACCCAGACCGGCAGGCAGTCGGGTGGCACGTCGGCGGCGAGCACCGGGGGCGGGGTGCCGGGCGCGGGCCGGGCGGTGATGTCGACCGGCTCGACCCGCAGCTCCGGGCAGCTCAACACCGGCGAGGCGGACGCGGCGGACTGGAACCAGGCGTCGAACAGGTGGTTGTCCGGCCAGGGGCGCACGCGCGGGAAGTCGGGCCGGACCGCCCGGGCCACCCGGTGGAACGGGGCGGCGTGGTCGATCGCCTCGGCCAGGGCGGCGTGCGCGGCGGCGACCACGGCGCGCATCGGCGCGTCCGGGTCGACGGTGGCCGGCAGGTAGACGTTGTTGGTGAACTGGCCGATGAGCTGCCGCGACAGCGGGCTCTCCCGGCCCAGCGTGGTGGTGCCCAGCACCACCCGCCGCCGCCCGGCCCGCGTCGACAGCACCACCAGGTAGGCGGCGAGCAGCAGGACGTACGGGCTGGTCCGGGCCCGGCGGGCGGCCGGGCGCAGCCGCGCGGTGACCTCCGGCGGGAACGCGAAGCGGGTGGCCACCTCGGCGCTGAGTTCGACGTCGGGGCCGGGTGGCGGCGCCGGGAAGAGCTGGTACGGCTCCACCGGGCGCAGCCGCTCGGCCCAGTAGCCGGTCCGGGCGGCGGCGTCGATCCCGCCGCCGGCCAGCTCCGCCTCCTGGAGCGCGGCGAGCCCGGCGAAGTCCACGCCGAGCGGCGGCTGCGGGTCGGCCGCGCCGAGCCGGGCCGCGTACGCGTGGCAGAGGTCCTCCACGAACACCCGGCAGGACCAGCCGTCGGAGACCATGTGGAAGAAGCAGAGCGCGAGCACGTGTTCGGTCGCGGAGAGTCGGACCAGCGCGGCCCGCCACAGGGGCGCCCGGCCCGGGTCGAACGCGACGTTGCGGTGCGCGTACGCGATCTGCTCGACGCGGGCCTGCTGCTCGTCCGGCGGGAGGCCGGACAGGTCGACCTCCTCCAGCGGCGAGTCGACGTGCGGCAGGATCGTCAGGGCCGGTTCGGGGCCGATGCGGTCGAACCGCATCCGCAGCGCGTCGTGCCGCCGCACCACGTCCCGCATCGCCTGCCGCAGCGTGTCGACCCGCAGCGTGCCGCGCAGCCGGCGGAACTCCACCACCACGAGCCGGGCGTCACCCGGGTGGGCCGGGTCGAGCGCGGTCATGAACTCCCACATCATCTGCTGGCTCGGCGCCAGCGGCAGCGTCGTCGGCATGGCGTCCCCCTCAGGCCGCCACCGGCTGCGCCGCCGCGGGCGTGACCGGCTGGTAGTCGGCCTCGTCCGGCGCGCGGAAGCCGGTGAAGAGCAGGTCGGGCCGGCCCAGGCGGAGCGCGGTGACGAACGCGGCGCCGTCGAAGAGCGTCTCGATCGCCGCGCAGGCCGCCGACTCGGCGACCGCCCGCGGCCCCCGGTCGCCGCCGAGCCGGCCGGGTGTCTTCGCGGCGATCACGGCCGCCGCGACGGCCGGCACCGCGAGCAGGCTGCGCCCGGAGCTGCGCCGGGCGGTCAGCAGCCCGGCCAAGGCGGTGGCGGCGAGCAGGCTCGCGGTGTTGAGCACGAACCGGCGCCGGCGCGGGTGGGCCAGGCAGAGCCACTGCTCGGAGCGGCCGTACGTGGTGAACCGGTAGGCCACCGCGCGGAACGAGTCGGCGACGCCGGTGTCGTGGGTGACCACCCCGTCCGGCTCGGCGAGCAGCACGTAGCCGGCGTCGGTCAGGAGCAGCCCGAGGTGCAGGTCCTCCCCACCGATCGGCATCGGGGAGTCCTCCGGGAACCCGCCGACCGCGTCGAACGCGGCGCGCTTGAGCGCC
The DNA here is from genome assembly GCF_027497235.1 of Micromonospora sp. WMMD1128. Classification (NCBI taxonomy): domain Bacteria; kingdom Bacillati; phylum Actinomycetota; class Actinomycetes; order Micromonosporales; family Micromonosporaceae; genus Micromonospora; species Micromonospora sp. WMMD1128. The sequence continues at coordinate 2,561,847 of NZ_CP114902.1, read as the reverse complement.
GTGTTAGCCCCGGCGCCCCAGGAGACCCGCTCGTGGTGCAGCGGTCGGGTCAGGTCGCCGAGCAGCAGGTAGGAGCGGCTCATCACGCGGAAGAACGCGCTGTCACCGGGGTCCACGAGCACCGGGCCGGCGACGCCGGCGACCTCCTCGCCGCTGGCGCGCAGCCGGGCCGCGTACCTGGTGATCAGGTCGGCCGGTACCCGGCAGTCGGAGTCGGTGAAGAGAAGCAGGTCGTGGCGGGCGTGCCGGACACCCAGGTTGCGCTTGGCGCCGACGTGCCGTGGCCCGCGCACGTAGCGGGCGCCGTACTCGGCGCAGGCGGCGCGGTGCGCGGCGGCGGCGGCGGGCGCGGAGTCGTCGACCACCACCACCTCCACCGGCTCCGGACAGTTCGGGGCGGCGTCGCGCAGGCTGCGGAGCTGGCGGCGCATCTCCGGCACCCGGTCCTTGACCGGGATGACGACGGAGACGCCGCGCGTGACGGCGCGGGGTTCGGTCGGTTCGCCCACGGGCGATGCGGATCGGCTCATGCCTGAAGCGTCGGCCACATCGATACAGGATTGATACACGGCAACCTCTTGCGCAGGTATCCGACGTGTATCGCCGATGTATCGACGGCCATCAAGGTCGAAGGCATGACGACCTCCATTCCGCTCGACCGGCGGCTCGCCGTCGACGGCGGCCGGCCGGTCCGTCCGCCGGACCGACCGTGGCCGCGCTGGCCGATCCCCGCACCGGACGCCGCCCCCAACCTCGCCGCCGTGCTGCACGGCGGGCGGTGGGCGATCAGCAGCCCGACCGTCGGCGACGGCGTCCTGTTCGAACGCCGCTTCGCTGCCGACTTCGCCCGTTACGTCGGCAGCCGGCACTGCGTGCCCGTCGACCATGGTTCCAGCGCGCTCGTGGTGGCGCTGGAGTCGCTCGGCCTCGGCTACGGCGAGACCGTGCTCGTCCCGGCGCTGACCTGGACCGCCTCCGCCACCGCGGCGCTGCGTGCCGGCCTGGTGCCGGTGCTCGTCGACGTGGACCGCGACACCGGCTGCGTCGGGCCGGACGACCTCGACCTGTCGGTGGACCCGCGGGCCGTGGTGGCCGTGCACTGGGCCTCGAACATGGCCGACATGCCGGCGCTCGACGCGGTCACCGGGCCGCGCGACATCTCCATCGTGGAGGACTGCGCGCAGGCGCACGGCGCCACCTGGCAGGGCCGCCAGGCCGGCTCGTTCGGCCGGCTGGGCTGCTTCAGCTTCCAGCACGGCAAGGTCCTCACCTGCGGCGAGGGCGGGGCCGTGGTCACCGACGACGACCGCCTGGCACCCGTCCTGGAGGAGTTGCGGGCCGACTCGCGTCGCTACCGCGGCGACCGCACGCCCCCGGGTGAGCTGGATCTGGAGGAGAGCGCCGGGGTGCAGGGCGCCAACTTCTGCCTGAACGAGTTCTCCGCCGCGGTGGCGTGCGCCCAACTGGCCACCCTGGACGCCCAGCACGAGGTGCGCAACCGCAACTACCGGCTGCTCGCCGAACTGCTGGCCGACGTCGACGGCGTCCGGCTGCTGCAACCGGCGGCGGCGCAGACCCGCATCTCGATCTACGAGGGGACGCTCGTCCTCGACGACCTGCCCACCGGCATGGACAACGCCGCCGTGGCCGCCGCGCTCACCGCCGAGCTGGGCAAGCGGTTCTACCTCACCGACGAGCCACTGCACCGCAGCAAGCTGCTCCAGCCGTGGACCAAGCCGCTGCTCGCGCCGCTCGCCGAGCGCTTCGCGGCGATCCACGCCGACCGCACCTACCCCAAGACCGAGTGGCTCGCCGCGCACACGGTCCAGACGCACCACAGCACCTTCCTCGGCACCGAGCAGGACATGCACGACGTGGCCACCGCCGTCACCAAGGTGCTGACCCGCTGATCCGCGCCACCGCCGGCGCACCCACCAGAAGGGACCTTCCCGTGACCGTCACCCAGCGTGAGACCTCGCACAATCCGACCCCCGAGGCCGACGGACCCGTCGGCGTGTGGCTCAACGGCGCCCGCGGCTCGGTCGCCACCACCGCGATCACCGGCCTGCTGGCGCTGCGGGCCGGCATGACCGACTCGACCGGCTGCGTCACCGACACCGGCATGCTGCGCGACGCGCCGCTCGCCGACTGGGCCGACCTGGTCGTCGGCGGGCACGACATCGTCGACACCCCGCTGGAGAAGAAGGCCGAGTCGCTCGTCGACTCCGGCGTCATCCCGGCCCCGGTGCTGGCCGCCGTGCGGGGCAGCCTGCCCGAGGTCGAGCGCGACCTGCGCACCGGCTACGACGCGCGGACCGAGACCGGTCCGCTGGCCGAGGTGATCGACCGGCTGGCCGGTGACATCGAGGAGTTCCGCACCCGCCACGGCCTGTCCCACGTCGTCGTGATCAACGTGTCGTCCACCGAGCCGCCGGTCGAGCACCGGCCCGAGCACGACGACCTGGACGCGCTGACCCGCAGCCTGGCCGACCCGGCGGACCGGGCGCTGCCGGCCAGCGCGGTCGTCGCGTACGCGGCGTTCCAGGCCCGATGCGGCTTCGTCGACTTCACCCCGTCGACCGGGGCGCGGCTGCCCGCGCTGGAGATGCTGGCGCAACGCGAGCGGGTGCCGTTCGCCGGCTCGGACGGCAAGACCGGGGAGACGCTGCTGCGGACCGCGCTGGCGCCGATGTTCACCTGCCGCGCCCTGCACGTGCTCTCCTGGGCCGGAGTCAACCTGCTCGGCGGCGGTGACGGCGCCACGCTTGAGGACCCGCGCAACGCCCGGAGCAAGCTGAGCTCCAAGTCGGGCGTGCTGCCGGCGCTGCTCGGCGAGGACGTCACCGCTCCGCTGCACATCGACAACGTGCCGGACCTCGGCGACCACAAGACCGCCTGGGACCACGTCTCGTTCGAGGGGTTCCTCGGCGTCCGGATGTCCATGCAGCTCACCTGGAGCGGGGTCGACTCCACCCTGGCCGCCCCGCTGGTGCTCGACCTGGCCCGGCTGACCGCCGCGGCGCACCGCGCCGGGCACGTGGGCGCGATCGAGGAGCTGGGGTTCTTCTTCAAGGACCCGATCGGCTCCGACGAGCACGCCCTCGCCGAGCAGGCGTCGGTGCTCTCCGCCTGGGCCAGCGGGCTGGACGGCCGTACCGACCGCTGACCTTCGTCCCGGCCGCCGGCGCGGTCCGTTCCGCGCCGGCGGTCCCCGCCCCCTGTATCCGTTCCGAGGAGCCCTCCATGTCACACGTCCCGAACGCGCCCGACCCGCCGACCACGGATCCGGTGTGGACACCGATCCTGACCGGCCTGCGCGCGACCGCGCTGGACTGCCTCCAGACGAGCTTCGCGCTGCTGGCCGACCACGCGAACGGATCCGGCAGTCACCTCGCCCTCGGCGCCCGCTTCGGGTTCGCCACCCGGGAGCGGGACGGCCTGGTCACCGTCGAGGCCACCTCGGACGACCGGGCCGCCGAGGCGGCCGACCTGCTGGGCCTGTGGGTGGAGGGCCGGTGGATGCAGCTCGACGGCCCGCAGGTGCGTCAACTGTGCGGCCCGGGCCAGCCGCTCTACGTCATCGCCGACGCCTACGACCTGCCCTGGTGCCCCTATCACGGGCACGAGCACATGCGGCACAGCTTCCTGGTCACGGCCGCCACCACGGACGAGGTCACGGTGGTCGACGCCTACCACAACGACACCGCCTGGGGCGCCGCCCGGCCGGGCGTGTGGCGGCTGCCCACCGCCGGGTTCGACGCGGCGCTGGCCGGCGGCGCGCACACGCCCGCCGTGGCGGTGCACCCGGCGCCGGCGATCGACGTGCCGGCCATGCTCGCCGGCAACGCCGACCGGGCCCGCCGGGCCCGCCCGGAGATCGCCGCCTACCTGGACCGGACCGCCGCCGCCCTGGGCACCGTGGCCGGGCTGCACCGCTTCGTGCTCGACGTCTGGTTGCTGGCACGCGGTCGCGACCTGCACGAACACTGGCTCGCCGCGGCGGCGCCGGACGCCGCCGCCGCGCTGGCCGGCCAGGGCCCGCGCTGGCAACAGCTCGCCACCCGCAGCTACGTCGCGCTGCGCCGCGCCCAGGCGGGTCGACCCGCCGCGCCGGAGCTGGCGGACGCGCTCGGCACCCTCGTCGAGAGTCACCTGACCGCGCTGGAGTCGGTCGGCGCCGACGCCGCGCCGGCCGGCGCGGGTCCGGCGGGCGGGGACGGCGTACGCGCGGCCGTGCTCGGGGCGCTCGGCGACACCCTGCACCTGGACGGGTCCGAGTTGCACAGCTCCGACGTGCTGCGGGAGCTGCCCGGGTTCGACTCGTTCCGGCTGGTGGACGTCATCGACCGGGTCGAGCAACGCCTCGGCGTCGAGGTGCCGGCGACCGCGCTCTCCGCCGCCGACCTGCGGGACGTCGGCTCGCTGTGCGCCATGTTCGGCGCCGCCGCCGGGGGTGCCCGATGAGTGCCGACCTGCTGCCCGACCTGCTCGACAGCACGGCCGCCGCGCGTCCCGACGCGCCCGCCGTCGACGACGGGACCGCCTGCCACACGTACCACGAGGTCCGGACCGCGAGTTTGCGCCTGGCCGGCTGGCTGCGCGCGGTGGGGGTCCGGCGCGGCGACCGGGTGCTCGTCGCGCTTCCGACCGACGCGACGCTGCCGGCGCTGCTGTACGCGGTGGCCCGGGCCGGCGCGGCCTTCGTGGTGGTCCGGACCCCGGCCCCGGAGGTCGCCCTGGCGCACGTGCTCGACGACGCGGAACCTGCCCTGGTCCTCACCGACGACGCCCCCCTCGGCGAGCTGTCCCGGGCCCGGGGTGTCCCGGCGCGTGGCGCCGCCGACGTGGCGCACGCGGCGGCGACCGGCGACGGGGACGCGCCGGCCGGCGACGGCCCGCTCCCGGTCGACCCGGTCTGCCTGATCTACACCTCCGGCAGCACCGGGATGCCGAAGGCGGTGGTCTCCACGCACGCCCAGGTCACCTTCGCGGTCCGGGCGATCCAGTCGGAGCTGCGTTACCGGCCCGACGACGTGGTGCACGACGTGCTGCCCACCTCGTTCGACTACGGCCTCTACCAGATCTTCCTGAGCACCGTGGCGGGCGCCCGGCTGCGCCTGGGTGACCCGGCCGAGACCGGCGGCCGGCTGCTGGCGAGCCTGGTCGGCTCCGGCGCGACAGTGCTGCCGTGCGTGCCGTCGCTCGCCATCAACCTGCTGCGGCTGCTCGGCCGGCCCACCGCGCCGCGCCCGCGGCTGCGCCTGCTGACCAACACCGGGGCGGCCATGCCACCGGAGGTGCTGGCCGGCCTGCGCGAGCTGCTGCCCGGCCTGAGCGTCCAACTGATGTTCGGCCTCACCGAGTGCAAACGCGCGGCGATCATGCCGCCGGACGAGGACCTGCGCCGGCCCGGCGCCTGCGGCCGGGCGCTGCCCGGCACCGAGATCTTCACGGTCGACGCCGACGGGCGGCGCCAGCCGGCCGGGAGCACCGGCGAGCTGGTGGTCCGCGGCCCGCACGTGATGGCCGGCTACTGGCGGCGGCCCGAGCTGACCGCCGAGCGGTTCCGGCGCGTGCACGGGCTCTTCCCGCAACTGCACACCGGCGACCACGGCCACGTCGACGCCGACGGGTACGTCCACTTCGCCGGCCGGCGCGACGACGTCTACAAGGAGAAGGGCACCCGGGTCAGCGCCACCGAGGTGGAGGCCGCCGCCCACCGGGTCGACGGCGTGGACGCGGCGGGTGTGCTGCCGCCGGCCGCCGGCTGCGACGGCGCGACGCTGTTCGTGGTGGCCGAGTTGACGCCGGGCGACGTCCTGCGCCGGCTGCGGGACCAGTTGGAGGAGATGAAGGTGCCGGCGCGCTGCGTCGTGCTGCCGGACCTGCCACTGACCGGCAACGGCAAGGTCGACCGACGGGCGCTGGCCCGGCTGGCCGGTGAGCGCCGTGGCTGACCTGCCCTTCGACACCCCCGCCTACCGCTACGACCTGGCCGGGGTACGCGCCAACCACGCCACGCTGCGCGCGGCGCTGCCCGCGCCGAGCCGGCTCTACTACTCGCTCAAGGCCAACCCGCACCCGGCGGTGGTGGCGGCGCTGCACGAGGCCGGCTGCGACGCCGAGATCTGCTCCCCCGGTGAGCTGGCCGCGGCGCTGCGCGCCGGGGTGCCCGGCGACCGGATGCTCTACACCGGCCCCGGCAAGCGGGACGCCGAGGTGGCCGGCGCGGTCCGGGCCGGCGTCCGCTGGTTCTCCGTCGACTCGCCGGTCGGGCTGGACCAGGCCGACCGGATCGCCGCCGCGCACGGCGTGGATCTGCGCTGCCTGCTGCGGGTCAACGACCGGGTGCCGAACCCCGGCCAGGGGCTGACCATGACCGGTGTCGCCTCGCAGTTCGGCGCCGACGTCGACTGGATCGAGCGGGCACCGGAGAAGTTCCGCTCCCGCCCGTCGGCCCCGGTACGCGGGTTCCACCTCTACACCGGCAGCAACGTCGACTCGGTGGACGCGCTCGTCGCGCAGTTCACCACCGCCGCGACCACCGCCCGCCGGCTGCGCGACCTGCTCGGCGTCGACCTGACCGTGCTCGACCTGGGCGGTGGCTTCGGCGCGCCGTTCGCCCGGCCGGGCCGCAACGCGGACCTGTCCGGGCTCGCCGACGCCGTCGGCGCGGCGCTCGACGGGCTCTTCCCCGGCTGGCGCGACGGGACGCCGACCGTGGCGTTCGAGTCGGGGCGGTTCCTCACCGCCACCGCCGGCACGCTGCTGACCCGGGTGCTCGACGTCAAGCGGTCGCAGGGCACGCCCGTGGTGGTGCTGGAGTCCGGCATCAACCACCTGGGCGGGATGTCCGGCCTGCGCCGGCTGCCGCCGCTCGTGCCCGCGCTGCACGCCGCCGACGACCGCGACGGCGAGCCGCTCGACGCCGCGATCGTGGCCGGTCCGCTGTGCACGCCGCTCGACACCTGGGCCCGCGCCGCGAGCCTGCCCGACGTACGGCCGGGCGACGTGCTCGCCGTGCCGAACGTCGGCGCGTACGGGCTCTCGGCGAGCCTGCTGGCGTTCCTCGGCCATCCGGCCCCGGTCGAGGTGATCTGCGACGGCGACCGGATCGTCGAGACGTCCCGGCTGACGCTGACCCGGCAACCCGCCGGCCACGAAGACCCACGAGATGAGAGGTGACGTCATGAACGCCGAATTCACCGAGTTGCTGCGGCCGTTCCTCAAGTTCGCCGGCCCGGACGAGATCACCGAGGAGGCGCGGCTGCGCGACCTGGGCCTGGACTCGATGCGCGAGATCGAGCTGCTCTTCGCCATCGAGGAGACGTTCGGGGTGGCCGTGCCGGACGACAAGCTCGTCGACTCCACGTTCGCCACCGCGGGCGGGCTGTGGGGCGTGATCGAGGAGCTGCGGACCCCCGTGGGCGGTGGTACCCGATGACCGCCGCCGGGTGGGCCCCGGCCGTCGAGACCGTGTCCGAGGTGGCGGCGGCGCACGCGCGCCAGTCGGACGAGAACGCCACGTTCCCCACCGAGGCGCTCGCGGCCATGCGGCGTACCGGGCTGTTGGGGCTGCTCGTCCCGACCGCCGAGGGCGGCGCCGGCGGCACGCTGTCCGACCTGGTCGACGTCACGCTGGCGCTGGGCCGGGTGGACATGTCGGTGGCGATGGTCTTCGCCATGCACTGCCAGCAGGTCGCCGCGATCACCGCCTTCGGCGGGGAGAAGCTGCGGACCGAGGTGCTGCCGGCGGTGGCCCGGGGCGAGCGGTATCTCGGCTCGGTCACCACCGAGGCCGGCAAGGGCGGTCACCTGCTGACCGCCGAGTCGGCCCTGGCACACGACGGCGAGATGCTGTGCGTCGACCGCCAGGCGCCGATCGTGACCGGCGGCCCGTACGCGGACGCCTTCCTCATCACCACTCGCGCGCCGGGCGCCGAGTCGGCGTCCCAGGTGGACCTGGTCTACGCCGCCCGCGACCAACTTGAGGTCGAGGTGACCGGCGGGTGGCGTCCGCTGGGCATGCGGGCCACCCACAGCGTGCCGATGCGACTGCGCGGCGCGGTGCCGCAGTGGCAGGTCGTCGGCGAGCACGGCGGGTTCCGGGAGATCGCCACCACGGTCTTCGCGCCGCTGGCGCACGTCGGCTGGGCCGCCGCCTGGCTCGGCACGGCGGCCGGGGCGTACGAGCGGTTGCTGCGGCACGCGCGCGGCGAGGCGGGCCGGCGACAGTTCAACCCCTCCTCGGAGCTGGTGCTGCTGCGGCTGGCCGGGATCCGCATCCGGCTGGACGCGGCGCACGCGTTGCTGCGGCACACCGTCTCGGTGGTCGCCGACGCGCCGGACATGTCCGCGGCGCCGGTGCAACTCCTGCTCAACACGTTGAAGATCCGCGCGGCGGAGGAGTCGTTCGCCGCCGCCGACGAACTGGTCGAGCTGTCCGGGCTGCGTCACGGCTACCTGACCGACTCGCCGCTGGCCCTGGAGCGCACGTTCCGGGACCTGCGCTCGGCGTCGCTGAACTACGCCAACGACCGGCTGCGGCTGGCGAACGGGGCGCTGGCGCTGCGCGACCAGGCGGTGCGTCTTGCCTGAGCCGACGCCGACGCCGAGGGCCGCGACGCCGACGCCGACGCCGAGGGCCGCGACGCCGACGCCCCTGACGCCGACGCCGACGCCGACGAAGGCGTCCGCGACGCCGGCCGGGAACCATGCCGCGCGGGTGCGCGTGGCCCTGGCCGGCGTGGACGTCGCCGACCCGCGCGCCGTGTGGCGGGCACTCGGCGCCGGCGGCGTCACCGCGGCCCTCTACCCGGACGGCGAGCAGCCGGACCCGGTTCGGCTGTCGGCGCTGCTCACCGAACTGGACGCCCACTGCCCGCTGGGCGTGACGCTGTCGGTCTGCGTCCAGGTCGCCACCGTACTGCCGCTGCTGGCCGGCGCCGGTGGGCCGGCGGAGACCGCGCGCCGTGGCATGTTGCGCGGCGAGACCGTGGTGGCGCTCGCCGTCACCGACGCCGCCGGGTCCGGCTCGGACCTGCTCGACGCCACCACCCGGGTGAAGCTGGGCGAGGGCACGGCCACCCTGGACGGCGGGAAGACCTGGATCACCAACGCGACGACGTGCGACGCGGCGCTGGTGCTCGCCCGGCACCGCGAGGCGCGCCACTTCACCAGCTTCTGCTGGCTGCTCACCCCGGCCGCCGCGCCGGGCGTGACGGTCTCCTCCGCCGGGCGGGCGTTCGCCGGCGCCGGCACCGGTCACCTGCGGTTCGCCGCCGTCGCGCTCGACCCGGACGCCGTGGTGGGCCGCCCCGGCCGGGCGCTTGCCGGCTTCGCCCGGCAGGCCGGCGTGGAGCGGCTGGCGAGCGCGCTGTGGGCGCGGGCGATGTGCCACCGGATGCTCGCCGGCCTGCGCGACTGGCTGCGCGGCCGGCCGGCCGGCGAGGGGACGCTGTGGGACCGCCCGGCGATCCGGGAGCGGTACGCCCGCTGCCTGGTGGCGGTCCGGCAGCTCGACGCGCTGTGCGCGCCGCCGCTGGCCGCGCCGGACGCCGTCCCGTCCCCGGTGACCGGCATGCTTCTCAAGATCACCGCCGCCGAGACGGTCGAGCGGGTCGCCGCCGAGGCCGTGCACCTGCGCGGCGCGGACGCCTTCCGCGACGGCGGCGAGGCGCACCTGCGCACCGAGGCGGCCATGTTCGGCATCGCCGGCGGTGCCACCGGCGCAATGCTCGCCGGCATCGCCGACCACGCCGACGAACTTGTCGACGCCGGGCGCTGACCGACGACGCCAACCGCGCCGGCAGCACCGACAACGCCGACCGCACCGACCGCACGAGGAAGGCCGACAGCACGAGGAAGGGAGTACCGCCGTGAGTCTCTACAAGTGGTTCCAGCGGAGTGTGGAGCGCGCGCCCGAGGCGGTCGCGTTGGAGGTCGACGGGCAGTCGGTGACGTACCGCCGGCTGCACGACCTGGCCGGCGGCCTCGCCGGACGGATCCACGCCGAGGTGGGGCGGCGTCCCCGGGCGGTCGGCCTGCTGGCCGCCCGCAGCCTGCCCGCGTACGCCGGTTATCTGGCCGCGCTGCGGGCCGGCGCCGTCGTGGTGCCGCTCAACCCGGCGTTCCCGACCGCCCGCAACGCCGGGCTGTGCCGCGACGCCGGGGTGGACGCCGTGGTGGTGGACGCCGCCGGCGCGCAGGTCGCGGCCGGGGTCGCGGGCGGCGCCGCCACGGTACGGCTCGACGACGCGCCGGCCGGACCGGCGCCGGAGCCGGCGAGCGGTCCGGACGACGTGGCGTACCTGCTGTTCACGTCCGGGTCGACCGGGCGGCCCAAGGGTGTGCCGATCCGGCACCGCAACGTCGACGCCTACCTCGCCCACTGCCTCGACCGCTACCCGGTCGGCCCGGGCGACCGGCTGTCGCAGACCTTCGACCTGACCTTCGACCCGTCGGTGTTCGACATGTTCGTCGCCTGGGGCGGCGGCGCGACGCTCGTGGTGCCGCAGCCGGACGAGGTGCTGACGCCGGTGCGGTTCGTCAACGAGCGGCGCATCACCCACTGGTTCTCGGTGCCCTCGGTGGTGTCGCTGGCCCGCCGGATGCGGATGCTCTCCCCCGGCGTCATGCCCGGCCTGCGGCACAGCCTGTTCGCCGGTGAGCAGCTCACGCACGAGGCGGCGCGGGCCTGGGCGGCGGCGGCGCCGAACAGCGTGGTGGAGAACCTCTACGGCCCCACCGAGCTGACCGTGACCTGCGCCGCCCACCGGCTGCCGGCCGACCCGGCGGACTGGCCGGCGACCTCGAACGGCACCGTGCCGATCGGCGACGTGTACGACACCCTCGACGCGATCCTGCGCGACGAGGACGGCGGCACCGGCGGCGACGACGGCGAGCTGTGCGTCCGGGGGCCGCAGCGCTTCGCCGGCTACCTCGACCCGGCGGACGACGAGGGCCGGTTCGTCACGCACGCCGGGCAGCGGTACTACCGCACGGGCGACCGGGTCCGCCGCGAGCACGGCACGCTCGTGCACCACGGACGCCTCGACGACCAGGTGAAGCTGCGCGGCTACCGGATCGAGCTGGGCGAGATCGAGATGGTGCTGCGCGGCCACCCCGGCGTGGAGGACGCGGTGGTGCTGGCGCTCGGTGAGGGCGACGCCGTCACCCTCCAGGCGGTCTACACCGGCGCCGCCGGGATCGCCGCCGAGCTGGCCCGCCGCTGCGCCGACCGGTTGCCCGGCTACATGGCGCCGGCCCGGATCCACCACGTGGCCGCGTTGCCCACGAACGGCAACGGCAAGACCGACCGACGCCGCACCGCCGCCCTGGTCGGCGACGGGGCCGGCGGGACGAGAGGAGAACGGTGATGACCGGGATCAGCGAAGCGGACGAGCAGCAACTGGCGTTCCGGTCCGTCGCCGGGCGGTTCGCCACCGGAGTGGCGGTGACCACGGCGGTCGGACCCGACGGGCCGCTCGGGATGACCGTCAACTCGTTCACCACGGTGTCCCTGTCCCCCCGGATGCTGCTGGTCTGCCTGCGGCGGGACTGCCGGTTGCTCGGCGCGGTCCAGCGGACCGGCCGGTTCGCGGTCACCGTGCTCGCCGACGACCAGCGCGAGGACGCCGCCTGGTTCGCCAGCCGGGGCCGACCGACCGGCGCCGAGGGTTTCGCGGGTGTCGCGTACGACGCGGAGCGGGCGACCGGCTGCCCCCGGCTGACCGACGGGGTGGCGTACTTCGGGTGCGAGGCGGTGTCGGCCGAGCCGGTCGGTGACCACGCCGTGCTGATCGGGACCGTCCGCGCCGCCGGCCTGCTCCGGTCCGCGCCGCCGCTGCTCTTCGTGGACGGCCACTACGCGCAGGTCGCCGACCTGCGGGAAGCGGAGGTGGCGCGATGAGCGTCGGCGGCGCCCCCGGCGACCTGCGCCATCTCAGCCTGCGCGCGGCCCGGGCCGGCGCGGACGCGATCCGCCAGACACGCCACCACGGTTTCCGGACCGCCTACAAGGGTGGCGCGGCCCAGGATCCGGTGACCACCGCGGATCACGCGAGCGAACGTGCCATCCTCGACCTGCTGGCCCGGGACCGCCCGCAGGACGCCGTGCTGGCCGAGGAGTCCGGGCTCAGCGCCGGTTGCTCCGGCCTGCGGTGGATCGTCGACCCGCTGGACGGCACGTTGAACTTCAGCCACGGCGCGAGCCGGTACGCGGTGAGCGTGGCCGTGGCGGCCGGTTGCGACGTGGGCGACGGCGACGGCCGGGTGGTCGCGGCCACCGTCCTGCAACCGGCCAGCGGCGCCTTCCTGGTGCTCGACGGCGACGGCCCGCACGACGGCGACGCCCCGGTGGCGGTCAACCGGGAGGCGACGCCGGGGCACGCGCTGGTGGCGTTCGCGGTGCCCAACGCGCCCGCCCCCCGGCGGCGGGCCTACCAGGCGCTGGTCGACCTCGCGCCGCGCGTCGCCGACCTGCGCAACTCCGGCTCCACGGTGTGTGACCTCGCCTCGGTGGCCACCGGCGAGCTGGACGCGTTCGTCAGCTTCGACCCGGCCCCGTGGGACATCGCCGCGGGCACCGCGCTGGTCGAGGCCGGCGGCGGGGTGAGCCGGCGGTGGCGCCGGGACCGGACGACCGTCTTCGCCACCGGCGCGCCGGCCGTGGTGGAGGCGCTCGCCGACTGGCTGGGACCGGACCGTACCGGCCCGGAGGGCACCGACGAGGAAGGGGAACGACGATGACCAGGAATGACGAGTTCCGGCTGGCGCTCGTGGGCGCGGGCCGGATGGGCCGGCACCACATGGCGGCGCTGGCCGGCAACCGGACGGTCCGGATCGGCCACGTGGTCGATCCGGTGCCGGCGGCGCGCGCGGCGGTCACCGCCGCCGGGCTGCGGGCGTACCCGAGTGTGTCGGATCTGCTCGCCGAGACCGTGCCGGACGGGCTGCTGGTGACCGCGCCCACCGGCCGGCACGGCGAGCTGGTCGCCGCCGCCGCGAAGGCGGGGGTGCCGGTGCTGTGCGAGAAGCCGGCGGGGCTGGACGCGGCCGAGGCCGCGGAGGCCGGGCGGGTGGCCGCCGCCGCCGGCATCGGGTTCCAGGTCGCCTACTGGCGACGGTACGTGCCCGAGCTGCGGCGACTACGCGAGCGGATCGCCGGCGGCGACCTCGGTGAGGTGCTGTTCGTGGCGGCGTCGCAGTGGGACGGCGAGCCGCCCGCGGCGGCGTTCCGCACCGGCAGCGGCGGGATCTTCGTGGACATGGGCGTGCACGAGTTCGACCAGATCCGCTGGCTGACCGGGCAGGACATCGTCCGCGTCGCGGCGCAGCCGGCCGGGCCGGTCACCGACCCGGCGGTACGCGGACACGACGTGGACAGCGCGCAGGCGTTGCTCGGCCTCGCCGCCGGCGGCACCGCGCTCGTCTCGCTCGGCCGGCACTTCCCGGGCGGGGACATGGCCACGGTGGAGGTCTTCGGCACCCGGGGCCACCAACGGCTGATGTTCCTCGACCCGGCCGACGGCGACGCCACCATGTACGCGGCGCTGGCCCGCCAGGCGGAGGACTTCGCCGAGCTGGTCCGCACCGGCCGGTCCGCGGGGGCCGGGGTGGCGGACGCGGTCGCCGTGCTCGACGCGGCGCACCTGGCGACGGCCCAGCTCACCGTGGGCCACGACGTGAGCGCCGTTCGGTGAGTCCTTTCATCATCTGGGGGCAGGTTATTCCCTAGCCGAAGGTGGGAAATAAGCCGCCACAACACTGTGGACGGTACCGCGGAGCGAGGGACCAAACCCATGCAGTTCAGTGTTCTCGGTCCGCTGACCCTGTCTGCGGACCACCGCGTGATCACCCTGACCGGCACGAAACCACGCCTCCTGCTCGCCGTGCTGCTGCTCAGCCCGGGTCGCACCGTGTCCACCTCCCGGCTGGTCGACGGCCTCTGGCCGGACGCGCCGCCCGCGTCGGCGGTCCGCAACCTCCGCACGTACGTGCACCGGCTGCGGCAGTCGCTCGACCGCGGCGGCGACTCGGCCGACCGGCTGGTCCACGACGGCCCCGGCTACCACCTGCGGGTCGACGAGCACGAGCTGGACCTGCTCCGGTTCACCCGGCTCGCCGACGACGCGCGCCGGGCCGCCCGGGAGGACCGGCCGGAGGACGCCGCCGACCTGTTCGAGCGGGCGATCGAGCTGTGGCGCGGCCATCCGCTGGAGGACCTGCCGGAACTCGGCACCGAACTGGACGCCACCGTCACCGCCCTGCGGGAGCAGCACCGGGAGATGACCACCGAGCTGACCGACCTGCGGCTGCGGCTGGGCCAGCCGGCCCGGGTCATCCCGGCGCTGCGCCGGATGGTGACCGAGGAACCCCTCGACGAACAGCGGCAGGCGCAACTCGTCGTCGCGTTGACACTCGAGGGGCGCGTCGCCGAGGCGCTGGCCGCGTACCAGCAGGCCCGGCGCGGCATCGTCGACGAACTCGGCGTCGAACCCGGTCCCACGCTCCAGGGCGCGCTGCGCGTCGCGCTGGACGCCGACTCGGCCGCGATCCGGCCACCGTCCGGCTGGCCGGCCGTGGTGGCCGGCCCCGGTCCCGCCGCGCCGCCGCCCGCCCCGCCCGGCGGCCGGCAGGCGCTGCCGATGAAGCCGCCGGCCCTGGTCGGTCGGGACACCACGGCCAGCCAGCTCCGCGCCATCGCCGAGGGGATCGCGGATCCGACCGGCGCGGACGAGCACGCCGGCGTGGTGCTCGTCTCCGGCGCGCCGGGGGTCGGCAAGTCCTCCTTCTCCGTGTCCAGCGGCTACGAACTGGCCGATCTCTTTCCCGACGGGCAGCTCTTCGTCAGCTTCGACGGTGGCGGGGAGCCGGCCCGCGGCAGCGGCGAGCTGATCCGGGAGCTGCTGGTCGAGCTGGGCGTGCCGCTGACGGACATCTCCGACGACCTCCGGGAGCGGGCCGCCGTGCTGCGCTGCGCGCTCGCCGGTCGTCGCCTGCTGCTCATCATCGACGACGTCGACTGCGCGCAGCAGGTACGCCCGTTGCTACCGGGCGCGGGCCGCAGCCTGGTGCTGGTCAACAGCCGGCAGCGCCTGCTGGACCTGGACGTCGGCTGGCGGCTGACGCTCGGCGCGCTGGACCGGGCCGAGGCGGTGGAGCTGCTGGCGGCGATCGCCGGCGAGGGCCGGGTCCGGGACCAGCCGGAGGTGTTCGGCCGGATCGCCGACGCCTGCGACCAGTTGCCGCTGGCGTTGCGGATCGTCGGCAGCCGGCTGGTCGCCCAGCCGGACGGGGCGCTGTCCGGCTTCGCCGAGCACCTGGAGGACGAGGAGCACCGGCTCGCGGAGCTGGTCGTCGGCGACATCTCGGTGCGGGACAGTCTCTCGGTCAGCTACCGGGGGCTGGACGTGGACGCCCGCCGGGCGCTGCGCGCGCTGGCCGCCGCCGACGCGCTGATCACCGCGACCAGCGCGGTGGAGATCCTGCGCCTGCCCCGGCAGCAGGCCAACCGGCTGGTCGAGCACCTGGTCCACCACAACATGCTGCTGCCGGTCGACTCCGGGTCCGGCCAACGCTTCCACCTGCCGGAGCTGCTGCGCATCTTCGCCAACGAGTGCGTGTAAGGAAGGGGCCCCGCTTAACGCTTGCGTATAGGCGGGGCCCCCGGTTAACACTCGTCTACTTCAGGAAGCGGTCGAGCGCCGCCTCGATGGTGCCGCTGTCCGGCGCCGCGTACGACTTCATCGTCGTCTTGTTGTAGGAGATGAAGCTGGGGCAGCGGGCGGTGGGCGCGGTGACCGTGCCGCCGTCGCCGATCTTCTCGCCGGTCTTGGCGGCGTGGAACGTCAGCGTGTAGCGGGAGGAGATGTAGTCGACCGTGACGATCTTGCCGTCGGTGGCCTTGTACTGGCACTTCTTCGGCGTGCCCTCGCTGCCGTCGACCACCTTCAGGCAGCCGATCACCGACGCGCTGGCGAAGTCCGCCGACTTGACGTAGTAGCGCTTGTCCGAGCTGAACGACTTCTGCGACCAGTACGTCGGCCGGTCCGGGGCGTTGGAGAAGACGTACGCCTTGGCGTTCGACGGCCCGGTGTACGGGGCGGCGTTGAGGATCGAGCCGCCCTCGCACACGGCGGACATCTCGCTCGAGTAGCGGGCGGTCAGCGCGTCGTTGCTGGACGGCTCCTCCGGCCCGGTCGACTCCGGCGCCGACTCGGTGGGGGCCGGCGTCGAGCCGTCCGGCCCCGGGGTGGTGCTGCCGGACGCGACGGGCGTCGGGTCGTCCTTGTCGTCCCCGCCGAACGCGACGTAGGCGAGCCCACCACCGCAGCAGAGCAGCGTCAACGTCACCGCTCCGGCGGCGAGGCCGACGATCAGACCCTTCTTCGACCGGCCGGGCGGCGGGGCCGGCGCGAACGGCGCCGGCTGCCCCGGGTAGCCGGGCTGGCCCGGGTACGGCGCGCCGGCCTGCGCGCCGAACGGCGCGCCGGACCCCGGCTGCGCGCCGTACGGCGCACCGGAGGCGGGCGGCGTGCCGTAGGGCGCACCCGACGCCGGCTGCTGGCCGTACGGCGCGCCCGAGGCGGGCGGCGTGCCGTAGGGGGCGCCGGAGGCGGGCTGCTGGCCGTACGGGGCGTTGGGGTCGGGCTGGTTGCCCCACGCTCCGGCGTTCGGGTCCGGATAACCTCCGTAGGGAGGGTGATTGTCACTCATCTGAGGTTCTTCCACCTGTCGTCCGTGGTTCCGGCGATCAACCACCCGCAGCGTAATGACGGCTGCAAACTGACGCTCGCCGAAGTTCGATCACTCTTCACCGGCGGTGCCGGAGCCGTTCCGGTGCGTGCCCGACCGGCCTCCGCACCGGCCCGGCACCCGGGTGTCACCTGGTGGGATCCGTTGTCGCGCAACGGATCCCGGGTCCAGCGGCGGACATGTTCTGTGTCAGAAATGTGACGCACTTGACACCGACCCGGTCAACGCGGCACCGGCACCGTGTCCCGCGCCAGGGCCAGCGCGCCGTACAACGCGGCGTCGTCGGCGAAGCGGGACCGCACCACGTCGGGCGGGTGCGGCAGGGCCTCGGTCAGCCGGTCGACGAGCATCCGCCGGATCAACGCGCTGCGCGTCACGCCGCCGACCAGCACGATCCGCTGCGGGTCGAGCAGCAGGCAGCAGGTCGCCAGCGCGCGGGCCGCCTCGTCGACCCGGGCGGCGAGCGCGTCGCGGGCCGCGCCGGGCCGCTCGGCGGCGGCGGTGAGCCCGGCCGCCCCGTCCGGCACGCCGAGGTCGGCGGCGAGCCGGTCCAGCGCCCGGCCGGAGAAGTCCAGCTCCAGCATCGTCCCCGGCCAGGGCGCGCCGGCCACCGCGTACCCGATCTCGCCGGCCGCGCCCCGGTGGCCGGGCAGCACCGCGCCGCCCACCGTGACGGCCGCCGCGATGCCGGTGCCGATCCCCACCACCAGGCCGGGGTCGACGCCGCGCAGGTCGCCCAGCCGCAGCTCGGCCAGGGCGGCGGCGTTCAGGTCGTTGTCCACCGCGACCCGGGGCACGTCCAGCGCCTCGCCGACCGCGTCGGCCAGGCGCAGCCGCTCCCAGCCGGGCACGTTCGGCGCCAGGTCGATGCCGTCCGGGCGGACCACGCCGGGCGAGGCCACCCCGGCGGCGGCGAGCGGGCCGCCGACCTCGGCGACCAGGTCACCGGCGAGCGACAGCGCCCGGGCCAGCGCCTGCGGCGCGCCCTGCTCGGCGTGGGTCGGTACCCGGCGGTGGGCCAGCAGCCGGCCGTCGGCGTCGGCCACCCCGACCGCCATCTTCGTGCCGCCGAAGTCGATGCCGAGCAGCAGTCCCGCGCCGCGCGTGTCGGCGGCCGGCGGGCCGGACAGCCGCACGCTCACCGGATCGAAATCTCGGCGGCGACGGCGTCCAGTTCCTCATCCGCCCGGCGCAGCAGGTCGCGTACCCCGGCCAGCCGGTCCGCGACCGGGTCCAGCGCGGACCGCAGCACGCCCACCTGGGCGCGGACCGCGGCGGCGCCCGGCCCGTCGGCCTGCGCCCGCTGGAGCACCAGCTCCGGCCGGACGGCGGCGGCGATCAGGTCGGCCACCGCCGCGTCGTCCAGCTCACCGGTGGTGTCGGCGGCGGCGGCGCGTACGCCCTCGGCGGTCCAGGTGTCCGGCCCGCCGGCCCGGACCAGCCGCCCGACGAGCGAGTGCGCGGCCCGGAACGGTACGCCGTGGCGGGTCAGCGCGTCCGCCGCGGCCGTGGTGGTGGCGCCGGAGGCGACGATCTCCTCCCGGCTGGGCGGGTTCAGCGGCGCGATCTCGGCGAGGAAGCCACCGACGAGCGCGAAGAAGCGTTCCGCCCGCTCGTTGCTCTCCCAGAGCCGCACCTGCACGTCGGTGGTGGCGTTATTGGAGTCCTCCCACCAGGCGGCGCCCACGTTGTTGAGCACCGAGGCGGCGTCCGCCGCGGCCTGCCCGGCGTAGGAGACCAGGTGTTCCAGCACCACCGGATTGCGCTTCTGCGGCATGATGCTGCTGCCCTGGGTGAAGTCGCCCGGGGTGGTGACCCACTGCCAGCTCAGCCAGTCCATGAGCGTGCGGGCCAGCCGCGCGCCGGTGGCGAGCGCCCGCGCGTTGATCGTGCCGACCCGGACCAGGTGGTCGGCGCCGGCGACCGCCTCGTACGAGTTGGTGACCAGGCCGGCGAAGCCGAGCAGCTCGGCCAGCCGGGCCGGGGAGATGTCCAGGTCGGTGCCGGCGAACGCGCACGAGCCGAGCGGCGAGACGTTGAGTTGGTCGATCACGTCGGCGTAGGTGGCGGCCTGGCCGGCGAGCGCCTCGGCGTAGCCGGCGAGCGCGTGCCCGATGGTGGTGGGCTGGGCCGGCCGGCGGTGGGTGTAGCCGGTGATGACCACGTCGGCGTACCTGTCGGCCTGGTCCAGCGCGGCGCGGCCGGTGTCAAGCACCCGCTGGAGCACCTCGACGAGCTGGTCGCGCAGCAGCATCCGGAACACGCCGGCGTCCAGGTCGTTGCGGCTGCGGGCGAGCTGCACGTCCAGCTCGGAGGTGGGGATGCCGCACGCCGCCGCGAGCCGCTTCTCCAGCAGGTAGTACGTGTCCTCGAAGCTGCCGTCGTACGCCGGCGGGGCGGTGGTGTCGGCGCGCAGCTCGGCCAGCCCGCGCAGCAGGCGGGCGCCGCGCTCGGCCGGGATCAGCCGCTGTTCGGTAAGCATCACCACGTGCGCCTGGCTGGCGCGCACCATCGCCGGGTAGAGGTGCCCGACGTGGTGGTCGTACGTCGGCGCCAGGTGGTTGCGCTGGTAGGTGGTCAGCGTGCTCATCGGGTTTCCTTCCGGTTCGCGGTCGGGCCGAGCAGCCGCTCGGCGTTCCCGGCGAAGATCGCGCGCAGGTGGTCCTCGGGCAGGCCCAGCTCGTGGCAGACGCGGAGCTGGTCGTCGAGGTAGCGGGTGACGTAGCCGCGCGGGAACCAGGACGAGTCGCTGCCGTAGACGATGCGCTGCGGCCCGATCGTCTCGTAGCAGCGGCGGAACAGGTCCTCGAGCGTGAGCTTGTACGGCATCCAGCGCACCCACTGGTTCGAGCCGGACGTGTCGATGTGGATGTTCGGGCAGCCCCAGGCGGCGAAGGACAGCTCCTGCACGTGCTGGACGCCGAAGTGCGGCACCACCACGGCCAGCTCGGGGAAGCGCCGGGCCATCCGGACCAGCTCGTCCGGACCGCCGTACCGGCCCACGGGCAGGCCGCCGGCGCTGCCGTAGTGACCGATGTGGATCAGAACCGGGACGCCGAGGCGCTGGGCGGTGGCCCAGAGCGGGTCGAGGTCGGTGTGGTCGAGCGGGCCGCGCAGCAGCGGCGCGAACAGCTTCAACCCGCGCAGCCCGCGCTCGGTGACCGCGCGGTCCAGCTCGGCGGCGGCGTCCGGGCCGTACGGGTCGTGGTGGGCGAAGCCGAGCAGCAGGTCCGGGTGCCGGTCGACGACGTCGGCGAGCGCGTCGTTGCCGCCGCCGGTGACGAAGACCGCCCGGCGCACCCGCGCCGCGCGCAGTTCCTCGGCCCACCGGTCCGCCTCGTCCTCCCAGCGCTCGGCGGGCGGCTCCGGGTCGGGGAAGCTCCAGGCCCGGCGCCACTGCCGGGAGTACGGCGCGGACCCGGCGGCCCGCACCGCGCGCTCGGGTGCGCCGCCCGGGTGCATCCCGGCGGCCTCCTCGCAGGCGTGGATCGTCTCGTCGGCGCCGATGCGGAAGTGCATGTGGAAGTCGACGACGTCAAGCCCCCGGTCGACGGTCATGCGCGCTCCTCACCCGATGTGTCGGGCAGCGGGTCGGCGGTGGGCGGGGCCGGCATCGGGGCGGCCACCCAGGCGGTGACGATCTCGCGCAGCCGCTCGCCGGCCGTGGCGCGCACCGTGCGGCCGGCCTCCTCGGTGGCCCGCGAGACGTGCCCGGACCAGCCCTGCCACGGGTCGGGCCGGGACTCGACGAGCACGTACGGGTGGGTCACCGGCAGCTTCGGGCGCGGCGGCAGGTCGGTGGCGGCGTCCAGGCGTACCGTCTCCGGCGCGAAGCCGAGCACTCCGGACGTCTCGTACGCGCCACCGTGTCCGCGAGCGATCACGTCGCCGTACAGCTCGCCGGTCTCCGCCGGGGTGACCAACTGGAACCAGTTGACCAGCAGCAGGCTCGCGGTGCGCCGCCCGGAGACCCACTCCATCGCGGCCCGGACGGTGGACATGTTGGCGTCGTGGCCGTTGACCACGAGCAGGCGGGGGAAGCCGGCGGCCACGATGCCCTCGATCACGTCGGCGAGGTAGCCGACCGCGATCTCCGGTCGGATCGCCACCGTCCCCGGCCAGGGCCGGGTCTGCCCGGGGCAGGCCGCGTAGGCCACCGGCGGGAACAGCACGCCGCGCGGGCCGGGGCCGGGCGCGGCGCTCTCGGAGGCGAAGCCCTCGGCGAGGATGAGGTCGGCGCCGAGCGGCAGGTGCGGTCCGTGCCACTCGACCGCGCCGACCGGCAGCACCGCGAAGTCGGCCGCCGCGACGACCGCGGCGAGTTCGCCGCCGGGGATCCCGGCGGCGGGCAGCAGCCCACCGCCGGCCGGCCAGAGGTTCGTCACGCGGTCCATTTCACTGCCTCCCGGGCCGCCCGGCCGCCGCTCTGGAGCCGGCCGGAGATCACCATCACCACGAAGATCAACACCACCTGGAGCATGCCGTACGCGGCGGCGGTGCCGACCTCGAACGAGTACATCCGGTTGTTGATCTCCACCGAGATCGGCGCGGTCTCCGAGGTGTAGATCAGCACCGAGGCGACGAACTCCCCGACGCCGTTGACGAACGCGAGCAGCGCGCCGGCCAGCACGCCCGGCAGCATCAGCCGCAGCGTGACCGTGCCGAACGCCCGCCACCAGGACGCGCCGAGGTTGCGGGCGGCCTCCTCCAGCGACGGGTCGAGCTGCGCAAGCGTGGCCGAGCTGGACCGGAACACCAGCGGCAGGAACCGCACGAAGTACGCCAGCGGCATGATCCAGAAGGTGCCGATCAGCACCTGGCCGAAGCTGAACGCGTTGCCGGTGCTGAACGCCGAGATCAGGTTGATCGCGACCACCGTGCCGGGCAGCGCCCATGCCAGCATGACCGCCACGTCGAGCAGGCCACGCCCGCGGAAGTCCAGCCGGCGCACCGCGTACGCGATGAGCACGCCGACCACGACGCAGCCGAGCGTGGCGAGCAGGCTCATCTGGAGCGAGTTGACGATCGGCCGGTAGGCCCCCGGGTCGGAGAAGATGGTGGTGAAGTTCTGCGTGGTGTAGCCGGACGGGATGACCTCGGTGGTCCACGAGCCGTCCTGCGAGAACGCCACCAGCGCGATGGTCGCCACCGGGGCGAGCAACACCACGACGGCGAGCAGCGAGGCGGCCAGCGCCAGCCAGCGGGCGAACGGGTTGGTCAGCTCGCGGCGGTGACTGGCGACGCCCTTCGACTGGGAGCGGTAGCTGCGCCGCCCCTCGTACCAGCGCATGCCGAGCAGGAACAGCACCGACACCACGGCCAGCACCGACGCGTAGGTCGAGGCCATCGGCAGGTCACCGTTGGTGCGGTTGATGTAGATCTGCATGGTCATGGTGCGGTCCACCCCGAACAGCAACGGAGCGGTGTACGACGCCAGCGACGTCATGAAGACCAGCAGCGAGGCGGAGACCAACGCCGGGGTGAGCATCGGCAGCAGCACGGTGCGCCACACCCGCACCCGGCCCGCGCCCAGGTTGTAGGCGGCCTCCTCCACCGACGGGTCCATGCCGGTCAGCGCGGCGGACGCGGCCAGATAGAAGAACGGATACATGGTGAACGTGTGCACCACGAGCACGCCGGCGATGCCGCTGAACGGCAGCACCGGGTTCTCCGTGCCGAAGAGCTGTTGCAGCGCGCGCGGCAGGATGCCGGTCTCGCTGTAGAGGAGCTGGAACGAGATCGCCCCGATCAGCGGCGGCAGCGCCGCCGGCACCAGGATGATCGCCTCGATCAGCCGGCGGCCGGGGAAGGAGAACCGCTTGAGCAGGAACGCCATGGCGACGCCGACGATGCCGCAGAGCAGCACGCTGGCGGCGGAGATCAGCAGCGAGGTGAGCAGCGCGGAGCGGGCCACCCCGTCGCCGGTGAGGAAGCGGGACCAGTTGTCCGGCCCGTCCACCCCGACGCTCTCGCCGAACGTGGCGAGCATCGGCTGCACCACGTAGCCGAAGAGGATCAGCACCAGCGGGAACACCAGGACGTACGGGAACCAGCGCGAGTTGGCGCCGATCGTCGGGCGGCGGAAGCGCCGGCCGCCCGGGGGCGTGGGGTCCTCGGTGACCGGCGGGACGGTGGCCGCGCTCGGGGTCGCGGGGATGGTGCTCATGCACTCACCACCCACATCCGCTCCGGCGGCAGCCGCAGCCCGACCTGGTCGCCCACGGCCAGCCCGCCCGGCACGTCGATCGCGGCCACCTGGACCGCCTCGCCGCCCACGTCGACGAGCAGGTTGGTGGCCATGCCGGTGAACTCCAGCTCGGTCACCCGGCCGCTGAGGATGCCGTCGTCGGTGGGCGGGCCGAGCGTGATGTGCTCGGGGCGTACCGACACCAGGGCGGTGGCGCCCTCGCGGAGCCCGTGCTCGGCGGGCGCGGCGACCGGGACCTGCCAGCCGCCTGGTAGCGCCACGGTCACCGTGTCCGGTCCGGCGCTCACCACCGGCAGGCTGAGCACGTTGCTGCGGCCGATGAACCGGGCCACGAACGAGGTGGCCGGCCGGTGGTAGATCTCCTGCGGCGTGCCGACCTGCCGGACCCGCCCGGACTCCATCACCGCGATCCGGTCGGACATGGCCATCGCCTCGGACTGGTCGTGCGTGACGTAGAGCGCGGTGGTGCCGGAGTCCTTCTGGATGCGGCGGATCTCGACCCGGGTCTCCTCGCGCAGCTTGGCGTCGAGGTTGGACAGGGGTTCGTCGAGCAGCAGCGTGCGGGGCCGGATCACCAGCGCCCGGGCCAGCGCGACGCGCTGCTGCTGGCCGCCGGAGAGCTGGTCGATCCGCCGGTCACCGTAGCCGCCCAGGTGGACCTCGCCGAGCACCTCGTCGACCCGCCGCTTGGCGTCGGCCCGGCCGACCTTGCGGATCTTCAGGCCGTACGCCACGTTCTGGGCGACGCTCATGTGCGGGAAGAGCGCGTAGTTCTGGAACACCATGCCGGTGTCGCGCTTGTTCGGCGGCCGGTTGGTGACGTCCTCGGCGCCGAAGCGGATCCGGCCCGAGCTGGGGAAGTAGAAGCCGGCCACCATGCGCAGGGTGGTGGTCTTGCCGCAGCCGCTCGGGCCGAGCAGGGTGAAGAACTCCCCCGCGCCGATGCGCAGGTCGACGTCGTCGACCGCCGCGGTGTCGCCGGCGCGTGGGAAGCGCTTGCTCACCGACTCCAGCGTGACATCGATCATGATGTCTCTCCTTGCGTCCGGTAACCGGGTCCGACCGGTGACGGGTGGGGGCGGTTCGGGAGGCGACGGCGGTACGCCGGGCGCGTGGTGCGCCCGGCGTACCGTCCGGTCAGCCCTTGTTCTTGATCTCGCTGTTCCAGTGGTTGATCCACTCGGTCTCGTTCTTGCCGACCACGTCCCAGTCGACGTTCATCGGCTTGAGGTTGAGCTGGGCCAGCCACTCCGGCTTCTCGGCGATGTCGATGGCCGGGATCTGGAAGTAGTCCTTGGCCAGCTCGGCGCGGAGCGAGTCGTCGAAGAGGAACTCCAGGAACTTCTGCGCGCCCTCGCTGTTGCCGCCCTTGACCTGGGCCAGGCCGTCGACCAGGACCGGGGCGCCGGAGGCCGGCATCACGTAGCCGAACGGCATGTTCGCCTGGTTGGCCTGGAGCAGGATGTCCTGGAGGTTCCAGGCGCTCAGCGTGCCCTGCTGGCGGGACAGCTTGAGGTAGAGGTCGGTCGGGTTGGCCGCGTACGCGCCGGTGTTGGCGTCGAGCTTCTTCAGCCAGTCGTAGCCGGGCTGCGGGTTGCTGCCGTCGGGCGACTTCTGCTGGATCATCGAGGCGTAGATCGACCGCATGGTGCCGGACGCCGCCACGTCCCGGATGATGATCTTGTCTTTCCACTCCGGCTTGAGCAGGTCGTCCCAGTCCTTCGGGGCCTGCTCCGGGGTGAGCGCCTTGTTGTTGTACATGATGACCTCGGGCAGCAGGATCTCGCCGAACCACCGGCCCTGCGGGTCCTTGTACGCCTCGTCCATCTTGTCGGCGAACGCCGGCTGCCAGCCGGTGAGCAGGTCCTCGGACGCGCCCGCCGCGAGGCCCTGCTGGGTGCCGCCCCACCAGACGTCGGCCTGCGGGTTGGCCTTCTCCGCCCGGACCCGCTCCAGGATCTCCTGGGCGCCGAGGTTGAGCACCTCGACCTTGCCCTGGTACTCGGGGTACTTGGCGGTGAACTTGTCGACGACGAAGGTGGTCACCTTCTTGTCGCGGGCCGTGTAGATCGTCAGCTTCTCGGCCTCGCCGGAACCGGAACCGAAGTCACCGGAGCCGCCGCCGCAGGCGGTGCCGGTGGCGAGGACGGTGGCGAGCGCACCGGCGAGCAAAAGTCGACGTCTCATGGGGTACCTCCGAGGGTGTTTTGAGTGGTCAGGCGGTCAGGGAGCGGGTAACAGGGTGGACAAACCGGACGCGGCGGCGGAGAGCGCGTAGCTGATCGCGCCATGCAGCACCGCCTGGTCACCGAGGACCGCACGGCGGACCTCGGTCGGGCTGGGCGCGCCGAGGGACACCAGCGCCTGGAGCCGCTCCACGGCGTCGTCGTCGAGGTCGGCCGCGGCGCCGCTGAGCAGCACCCGTCCGGGGTCGATCACGCACGCGCAGGAGACGATGAGTCGGGCCCAGGCGGTGAGCACCTCGGCCAGGTACGCGGCGGCCCGCTCGTCGGTGGCGGCCAGCTCGACGAGCGCCCGCACCGGCGCGGACGGCCGGCGGCCCGGCGCGAGGGCCACCACCCGCTCGGCGATCGCGCCGGCCGACCAGCGCGCCTCGAACGGGCCGATGCCGTCGTGCCCCCGGTCGGCCGGGTCGAGCGGCAGGAAGCCCACCTCGCCGGCCGCGCCGCCGGCACCCCGGCGGACCTGCCCGTCGAGCACCAGGCCCGCGCCGATGCCGTCGGCGACGTGCAGCAGGAGCAGGTCTGCCACGTCGGTCCCGGCGCCGGCGGAGTGCTCACCGGCGGCCATCAGGTTCACGTCGTTGTCGATCACCACCGGCACGCCCAGCCGCCGCTGCACCGACTCCCCCACCGGGCGCGCCTCGACCAGCCCGACCGAGGGGGCGAGCCGGACCGCGCCGCCGGTGGAGACGCCGGGCGCGGCGATGGCCACGCCGCGCAGCGCGGGCAGCCCGTCGCCGGCCAGTTCCGGCACGGCGGTGCAGATGAGGTCGACGATGTCACCGGTACGCCGCACCGCGCGGTGGCCGATCACGGCGCCGTCGCTGTCGGCGATCTCGCAGCTGATCCGGGCCGGCTCCAGCGCGACGGCGGCGACCAGCTCGGCCCGGGGGTTGAACTCCAGCATGGCGCGGGGACGGCCGGCGCGGGAGGCGCCGGGGCCGCGCTCGATCAGGTAGCCCTCGGCGATCAGGTCCCGCACCAGCGGGGTGAGCGTGGCGGGGCTCAGCCCGGTCAGCTCGGTCAGCTCGGCGCGGGACAGCACCCGGGCCGAGCGGGCGGCGGAGATCACGCTGCTGCGCTTGATCTCCTTCGACCGCTCTCGGCTCACCGGGCTCGTCGGTGGGGTCACCACGTCTGTCACACTTCCTTCCTACGGCGAACGAACTATTGCGTCAAGTCACGATCTGGTCTCGCGGGCCCGGCACCCCGACCCGCGAACTGGACAAATGGCAGCGATGAGCGCGTCCGGACGAGTCTGGCTCCGCCGATGCCACCACTTCGGCACCCACGATCAACCCGCCTTTAGTTCGCGTCACGAAGAAATACCGTCGCGCCCTTCTCCTGAGCGCCGTGATGACCCTGCCATTGAGGACAGTCACCCTTCCGGCCGGGGCGTCGACCAGCCGCCGGCAACTCTCTGGCGCCCGGCTCTCCGGTGCCCGGGGCCCGGCTCTCCGGTGCCTTTCGAGCTGAGAGCAGAAACGACTCACCCGACCGCACCCTCGACCAGGCCCCCTTTGGGTGCACCTGTTGTCGCTCCCGCGACAACAGGTGCACCCAAAGCCCTCGCTCGTCGCCGCCCGCCCGCCCCCCGCTGCAAGAAACGGGCGATGCCGCCCGCACCGCTACCGTCGCGACCGAGATCCTCGCCGGTCCCTGCCTCACGCCGGCCGGCGATCAGGTCGGGACACCAACCGCCGGTGGCGGCACCTACAGTCGGGCCATGCGGACCGAGACAGCCGAACCGGTGACACGCTCACGCCCGGCGCGGCGGACCGCGGGGCGCGCGCCCGTCCGGGCCGTCTATCCCGGCACCTTCAATCCCTTCACGCCCGGACACCTGGACGTGGTGGAGCGGGCACGCGCCCTCTTCGACGAGGTGATCGTGCTCGTCGCGATCAACGGTGACAAGCAGCCGGGCAGCGACCCGGAACAGCGGGCCGCCGCCGTTCGGGCCGTCCTGCCGACCGGGTGGACCACGGTGACCGTGGCGGCGTGGAGCGGGTTGACCGCCGCCTACTGCCGTCGACACGGCGCGGGAGTGATCGTGCGAGGCGTGCGGAACACCACCGACCTCCAGGCCGAACAACGGCTCGCCGCGATGAACCAGTCGTTGGGCGTCCCCACCGTCTTCCTACCGGCGCGGCCCGAGCTGGCCGCCACATCTTCCACTGCGGCACGAGCGACCGGACAGGGGACTCTCCGAGGTCATCGCCGTCGAGGCGCCGCTTGACGTACCTGTGGAACTATGCGGATGGGATCGTCCGGGTGGCTTGGACGGCGCGGCGCAGCCGACCGTCGGCAGCCAACTCCCCGAACATGTAGATCTCCGTGGTGATCGTGGCGCCCTTACGCAGCTCCGCGATGAGCCGGTACCGGGCGGCGACATGGTCGCCGTCCACCAGCGCCTGCTCCACCTCGACACGGAGACCAACTGCCCGTTTGCGGGCCGGGCGGATGTGATCCAGCAGCCGCTTCCGGTCCAGCAGCACGCCGTCGTTGACCAGCTCGTAGTCCGGCGTGTGGTAGCGGTCAAGCACAGTCGCCGGATCCTCGTCGCCCAACCCCGCCTCCTGGGGATAGCGGATCAGATAGCCGGCCAGATCGGTACGGGGCGTCATCTGATCTCCCTGAAACGACTTATCTTTGACGGCGTGTCTACGATAATGTCGGGCGGTAAGTTATACAACATGTCAGAGATGACAGGTGGTCGACGCCGACGGCGGCGTTCGGACGCCGAGCGCAGCGCCGCCGCTGTACTCGACGCCGCCGTCCAGGTGCTCGGTCGGCACCCGGACGCGAAGGTGGAACAGGTCGCCGCCGCAGCCGGCGTCACCCGCCAAACCGTGTACGCCCACTACCCGTCCCGGCCACTGCTGGTGGCCGCGGTCGTCGACCGCATCACCGCCGAAGCCGTCGCCGCCCTCGACGCCGCCGACGTGGACAGCGACACTGTCACCGAGGCGCTGCTGCGCTGGCTGGACGTCACCTGGCGGCTCTTCGACCGGTACCCGCTGCTCTTGCACCCCTCGGCGACCGCGACCGAGCAGGCGGAGTCCGACCGCCAGCATGCCGCAGTCAACGAGCGCCTGGAGCGGCTGATCAGGCATGGCCAGGCCACCGGCGAGTTCGACGACACCCTCAGCCCGGCCTGGTTGGTCTCCGCGACCATCGCGCTCGGTCATGCGGCCGGCGGCGAGGTTGCCGCCGGCCGCATGACCACCACGCAGACGGTGGCAGCGCTGCGCCACAGCATCCTGCGCCTCTACGGCGCCCGCGAGCCCTGATCAGCGGCGGTCTCTGCCACTCCGTCCACTCGATGTTCACCGGTGCACCCATCCGGCCAGCACACGAACCCCAGCGCCGTGGTCGACGGGCCGCGCACTATCGCGTCGAACCGCACGTGAACGACCCTTAGTGAAAGACCGGGGCCAAGTTCGCAGAGCCGACAATCCCAGCCGGATCTAAACCTTGGCCGTCGCCTCGTGGAATCATCTGGATAAATACCGTCCTTGGTGGACGGGAGGCCGTATCCTGTTCCCGTGCTCACCGAGGAAGCGCCGAAGATCACCGACTGGATGCAGGCTTGGGGAAGCCTCGCCGGGCTGGTCATGTCCACGGTCGCCGTAATATTCGCCGGCCTACTGTTTCGGCATGAGAAGCGAGTGCGTCGCGAAGAAAAGGCAGATGCCGAAGAGGCACAAGCAAGGCTTGTCGTCGCCACGTTTACCGGGCTTCGCCGCGCCATGAACGATGACTCGGAATACACCCACGCGGCTTACAGCGTCGTCAACTTCAGTGCCGCACCCGTGCTCAGCCTCGAGCTTCGGCATGTCTATCAGGGATTTGGCCTGACATGGCCCAGCCGATTACAAATTTTGCGTGGGGAAGTCAAGGGCAGCCTTGCCCTATTTGATCCATTGCCTGAACCAGAGGGCAATCGGCTAGCTCCAAGGATTGATTTGGAGATAACTTTCACGGACTCGAACGGATTTGACTGGAAGCGGACCGGGGGCGCCCGACCGGCCAGAGTCCTCCCGATGGACGCGAGCATGCTTTCTCTCAGACAGATGCGGACAGTCCTACTGACGGCCGGCTCTATAGCGGTGGTCGTCGGATTCCTAATCGGTTTTCTTCTTCACTAGCTCCCATCCTTCCTTGGTCAAACGCTTATCCACGGGCTTTGGGCGACCGTGTTCAGATGCGAGGCGTACGGAGTGTTCGACGCGGACTGCATCCCCGCCACCGCATCCCACGGCCTGATTCCAGTTCTCGGGCCGCGCGACCTGGTCGAACAGCAGATGACACCTGAATGAAGCCCTCATCGACGCCCTCGACGAGCGTCGCGACCGGCCCAACCCGCCACGCCTGCACCGACGGCCCCCGCTTGATCAACGTGCCCGACACAACTCCTACCGCGCCGAACGACCCACCGACCAGCTCACCCACCGCCCCGGCCCGCCCATACCAGGACTGGTCCGCTCGAAGGACCGGAAATTAGCGGGATTGCGACTTAAGTCGTACGGTGAACCGTCGACGCCGCCGCGGTACTCGGCCGCAATCGTCAACTGTTCGGCCTCGGCCGGTACCGACATGCCGAAGATCCGCGATTCAACGAGGAAACCCTGGGCGTCGGAAGACTCACTGTCTCGCTCTGCAAGGCGGTAGTCAGGCTACGGGCGCTCGCCTCGCAGCTTCAGGTTGTCGACGAACGCGCCCCAGGCCGCGGTGTCGAAGCTCAACATCCCGGCCGCGGGGGCCTTGGAGTCGCGCACGTCGACCACGACGCCCCGGTCCCGCACCTCGACGCACTGCCCGTTGTTGCCGGATCGGCTCGACTTGCGCCAGGCGTCACGTTCCATGTTTGCTCAGCTCCTTGATGAACGTCACCGACTCGGCCGGCGACCGTGCCAGCGTCCTCAGATTGTCGTACGCCGCCGACAGCCACGCCAGGTCACGGCTCGATCCTCAGGCAGATCACGCATCGACGGATGACTCGGCCCGCTCAGGCTGCCTCGGTCTTGAGTCGGCCGTCCCGATAGGGCTGGGAAGGCCGCTGAAAGCACGCACCGGAGACGCGCGACTCGATGGTGCGAACGTGCCGGAAGCCCTGTCGGCGGTAGTAGTCATGCAGGCGGCGGTTCGTGATCCAGGCGTCGAGCCGCAGCCAGGTCAGCCCGGCGTCGTACGCCCGACCGCCGGCCCAGTCCAACAACTCGCCGCCGAGATTCTGGCCCGCATGAGCGAGTGGGATGATCATTTTGGCTGCGTACAGCGCGTCGGCCGGGTCATCCTCCGGATACCACAGCGCCTCCGGATCCCGGTCCGGCTTCCACAAGCCGTCCACGTCCACATAGGCGGTGAGCGTGATGGTGGCTACCGGCTCGTCACCGTCCCAGACCATCCACGTCTGCCCGGCGGAGACGGTAGCCGCCACAGCAGTTCGCGGTAGCGCGATCGACCACTGCTCCTCGCCCCGACCGGCCAACCATGCCACCCGCTCGCGTCGCCAGCGCATGATCTGGTGGACTTCCCTCAGAAGCGCCGACGCGATGATCATTTGCTCATCGCCCGGGGAGTAGGGTCTGCGAACCGGCCGGACCGCAGCACCCGCGCTTGGAGACATCAACTTCGGTACTCCCCTCCTGGCTTCAGGGCGTCACCTGTCCTCCCGTGGTCGTTCCCTTGGCGAACGCGGCGGCCCGCTGATCGAGTCGCTTGGCGAAGGAGGGCAGCCGTGCGCCGAGGCTGCCGAGTCGCGTCCTGATGTTCTTTACCGCTGCGGACGCCCGCCCGGACTGAACCCCCGCCATCGCGTCCATTGCACGGTTCCAGTTCTCGACCGCGCCCCGCAGCCGTCCCTGAGCGCATTGGACGTCGGCGAGGTTGGCAAGGGTCAACGTGTGAGTGCGGCGGTACGCCTCGGTGTCCCGGGTCGCGATCGACCGCCGGAGTTGGGCCTCGGCCGCCGGGAGGTCGCCAAGGTCCCGCAAGGCTTGACCGGCTTGGCTGGCGAGGGAGGTTTCGGTGAACCCGCTGGTCCTGATCCAGGTCGGCTCGTCATCGGGTGAGGCGTCCGCGAGATGCGCTTCGGCCGCACGAATCGCCGCCGACGTGCGGGTGCTGTCGCCCGTTGCCCCATGTCCCCGGGCGCTGACGATGGTGAACAGCGCGGTCGCGGCCGGCGTTGTCCTACCCTTCGACCATTCGATGGACGAGTTGGCGAGTTGAAGGGCCTCCTGGCCATGGCCGAGGTCGACCGCCTGGTGTGCCATCGCGCGCAGCGTGAAGCCGGCGAGGGCCCGATCGTCTGCCTCGTTCGCGAGGCGCAGCGACTGGACGTAGTAGCGCTGGGCGAGCCCGTGCAGGGATGAGTCGAAGGCTTTCCAGCCGGCGAGGTAGGTCATCTCGGCGGCAGCGCTGAACATCGCCACCCGGTCGCGGTCGGAAGAGAACCGCCCCTGCAGAAAGCCGGCCACGTCGGAGGTGAGGTACTGGACCACGGCGAGCCGGGCGTGTCCTCCACCGAACCGTTCGTCAGCGGTGCTGAACACGGTCAGCATGTCCCGTACCGCGTCGATCTCCCGGGGACCGACGGCGACGTTACCACCCTGTGCACGCCGGCCCCGGTCCGCGATCTCCTGCCAGGATTCCAGTGGCACAGCGAGCGCCGCCAGCGAGTACAGGGCGGTGAGCCCGAACGCTCGTCGCTCCAAGTCGGCCCTCCCGACTGTCAGGAGATCGATGGCCGGTGCATGTCCCCACCAATCCAGGCCGTCTAGGTCAGGCTCAAGGCTATCGCCTCTGAGGAGCCCGAGACAGGCCGGATCGGCTACCCGGCCGAGCCTGCGGGAGATCGCCTCGGCGAGATAGCGGGCGGTGCTACCGCTTGGCTTCACCCCGGCAACCCAATGCCCAACGTGTGACCTGTCGCAGGAGAACAGCGCCTCGCCGTTCTCGCGAGCGACGGCGCGTACGGCGCACGCGCAGGCGTCGTACGACCATGCGCACTCTCTGATCGCGTCTCGCAAACGTTCGTTGCGCTGCTTCGGTGCCCGCGTCATTCACCGGCCTTCCGTGCTCGGTCTGCGTTCAACGTGTTCCACATGCCCGATGGGCAGACGAACTACCAGCGGGCAGCGGATGCGGTTTCACTCTATGTGGGACCTGCGACACAGGAGGTGAGCGCTCGTGGTTTCCCACGCCGTGTCGGTGGTGTTCGGTGGGCTGGTGCCGGGGTTCCTGCTCGGCCTGCTCGCGTTCCGGGTGAAGTCCCGCTGGTGTCCGCGCTGTGGACAGTCCACCGAGGCCATGCGCCCGCCCGTGGAGCGGCAGCGGTGACCGGGCAACGGCTGCGGGACACCGACGAGGCGCCGATCGGGCGGCGGGTGGCCCGCTGGCGGGCCCGGCGGCGGATGACCCAGCAGATGCTCGCCGACCGGCTCGGCAAGTCGAAGAGCTGGGTCGACAAGGTCGAACGCGGCGTGCGTGCCCTCGACCGCTACTCGGTGATCCAGGAGATCGCCGAGGTGCTCCGCGTGGACCCGGCGGTCCTGCTCGATCCGCGCCGGCCCGCGCCGACTGCGGCGTCCGGGTTGGACGGCGTGGAGGCGGTCCGCGCCGCGCTCGCCCGCTACCACCGCCCGGCCGGGCCGACGGCACCGCCGGACACGGTCCAACGGCACGTCGCGCACGCCTGGCTGACCTACCAGCATGCCCACTACGCCCAGCTTCTGCGCGCGTTGCCTGCCCTGCTGGACGCCGCCCACGGCACCCCCGCCCTGCTGCCGCCGGCGTACCGGCTCACCGCCTCGGTGCTGGTCAAGCTCGGCGAGGCCGACCTCGCCTGGCTGGCCGCCGACCGGGCCGTCGCCGCCGCCGGTGATCCGGCTCGCGCCGCCGCCGCGACCATCGCCGTCGCCGAGGCGCTGCGCGCCCTGGGCCGCGACCACCTCGCCCGCACCGCCGCCCTCGCGGCCGTCGACACCACCACCGATCATGGGGTACGCGGAACGCTGCTCGTCCAGGCCGCCGTAGCCGCCGCCGGTGGTGGCGACCGCCGCCACGCCGACGACCTGCTCGGCCACGCCGCCGCGCTTGCCGATCGGGGTACGGCCGACGACGGCCCGCATCACACCGAGTTCAATCCCACAGTCGTGCTGCTGGCCCGCTTCCTCGCCGCGCTCGCACTCGGCGAGCACGCCGAGGCGGTGCACCGGCACGAGCATGCCGTGCGCACCGACGGGTGGCGTCGACTTCCCGCCGAGCACCGGGCCGCCCACCTGGTCGACGCCGCCCGCGCGTACCTCCAGGCCGGTGATCTCACCGCCGCCGGGCAGGCGCTCGTCGACGCCGACCGGATCGCGCCCGCCGAGGTCCGGTGCCGGCCGGTCGCGCGTACCCTGCTCGCCGAGATCGCCCCGCGCGACCCGGCGGCGGCCGACGTGGCCCGGCTCGCGGCCCTGGTCGGCCTGGCCCGCTGAACGAGCCCCGACGGCCCACATACCCGGCTCGCATTTAGTGAGGGCCATCTATATTGACGGATCTCGCAGGCGGGGACAGACTCTCGGCACCACCACCCCCATGATCCCGCTCCGGGAGGGCGCCATGAACCGTCCCCGCCTGCCGTTCGCGCGTACGGCCGCACGACTGGCCGCGCTCGCCGCGGCCACCGCCGGCGTGCTGCTCGCCGTCACCGCACCCGCGCACGCCGCCGTGCCCTCCGGGCGGTACGTGGCGCTCGGCGACTCGTACACCGCCGGCCCGCTCATCCCCACCCAGGTCGACCTGAACTGCCTGCGGTCCAACCGCAACTATCCGTCGCTGGTCGCCGCGTCCGCCGGCTCGTCGTCGTTCGCGGACGTGAGCTGCTCCGGCGCCACCACCGACGACATCCTGTACGGCGGGAGCGGGCAACTCGGCATCAACCTGCCGCCGCAGCTCAACGCCGTCACGTCGAACACCGCTCTGGTGACGGTGCAGATCGGCGGCAACGACATCGGATTCTCGGGGATCATCAGCGCCTGCGCGGAGGACAGCCTCAGCAGCCCGCTCGGCTCACCCTGCAAGGACCGGTACACCGCCGGCGGCACCGACCAGCTCCGGGCCCGGATCGCCGCCGCCGCCCCGAAGGTGACCACGGTGCTGCGGTCGGTGCGGCAGGCCGCGCCGAACGCGCGGGTGGTGGTGCTCGGCTACCCGGCGATCGTGCCGGACAGCGGGTACGGCTGCTGGCCGGTGGTGCCGATCGCCTACCAGGACGTGCCCTACCTGCGCGGCGTCGCGAAGGCGCTCAACACGATGCTGTCCGACACCGCGGCGGCGAACGGCGCGAGCTACGCCGACGTCTACACCCCGTCGATCGGGCGGGACGCGTGCAAGAGCAGCGGCACCCGCTGGGTCGAGGGCTTGGTGCCGCAGAACTCGGCCGCCCCGTTCCACCCCAACGCCCGGGGTGAGCAGGGCATGGCCACCGCCCTGCTGGCACACCTGAACTGAGCGGGTTCCTGGAGCCGGTCCCGCCGCGCTGCGGGACCGGCTCGGACCGGGCTCGGACCGGCTCGGACCGGGCCCGGCCGGCGCACGGTGGCCGCAGCACGACGCCTATCGCCCACAATGAGGGATTTTCCTCCCACTTTCCAGGACGCGTGCAGATCTTGGAAGCAACGTGCCCCCAGAGGGGCCATCTCCTTCCAAGATCTTCAGACGACGGGTGTCGTCGCGTCACCGCGAGACGCCGGACCCAGCCGAGGAACCGGTCGTGGAGCGCCGCTCCAGGTGTGACCTCCCGGGACGGGTCGGGTTCGCGGATGGCGCCCCGTCCCGCCGGGCGTCGCCTCCAGCGGCACGGGGCAGGGCTGAGCGCGCCCTCGACACCAGCTCGGCGAAGTGGCGGGGTCGGACCGGCCGGGATGCCACCACCTCGCCGGGGTGGAGTGGATCAAGGGAACGCGCTCACCGGACCGGCGTCGGTCAGGTGGCCTCGAAGCGCTCGCGGGTGAGGAACGCCAACTGGGCGCGCTTGTCCGGCATGTCGATCTCGTCGGCGAACGTGAAACCCTCCGTCCGCAGTCGACGCAGCGCCGCCTCGTTGCGCACGTCCGGCTCGACCACGATGCGCCGCGCCGCCGGGTCCCGCAGCAGGAAGCGGGCCAGCGCCGGGGCGACGGCGGCGGTCAGGCCGCGCGCGTACCGCCGGGGCGGGTTCAACAGCAGGTGCATTCCCACGTCGCCGGGCTGGACCGGGTACCGCTCCCCCACCGGGTCCGCCTCCGGGCGGTAGGTCTGGAACAGCCCGATCGGTTGGTCGTCGAGCAGGATCAGGTAGGCGTGGTGGGTGTCCAGCCCGTCCAGGAACGTGTAGACCTCGCGTACCTCGTCGAGGGTGTGCGACCCCATCCCCCAGAACGAGTTGCGGGGCAGCGTGACCCAACTGTGCAGCAGCTCGGCGTGCCGGTCCGGCCGCACCGGCTCCAACGCGAGGTCGCCGAGGGGAGTCCGTTCCAGGGGGATCACGATAATGTCGTCCTTTGCGAGAGGGCCGGTGGGCACCGGGATCAGCGTCCCGGCCGCCCAGTGGGTCAGTTGGTCGGTGAAGTGCGCGTCTCCGGGCCGTCCGCACGCGCCGAACGGGACGATCCAGCGGCTGGCCGCCCGGTCGGTCAGGTCCCACACGTAGCGGGCGACCGGGCCGCGCCAGCAGTCGTCGGAGACACCCGGCACGCTGGCGGTGGCGAGAACGCAGTCGGTGTCACCGGCGAGCGCCACCCGCTCCCGCATCGCCGCGACGGCGTCCACCGTTGCGGCAGCCACGCCCAGGTGCACCGGGTGCGGCAGGTGCCGCCGGCCCCACGCCCCGGGCGGCGGCGCGGCGGCCACCTCGACAAGCGCGTCGCCACCGAGCGACCCGACATCGAGCCCGGCAATCCCAGGCGACCCGACATCGAACCCGGCAGCCCCGAGCGACCCGACATCGAACCCGGCAGCCCCGACATCGAGCCCGGCAGCCCCGGCATCGAGCCCGGCAGCCCCGGCGTCGAGCCCGGCCTCGACGAGGTGGTCCAGGGCCAGGCCGATCCGGGTCGCCGGGTCGGTCCAGGGGGTGAACAGCTCGTCGTACCCGGACGGTTGGTGCAGCGCCCGCAGCGACGGGTGGGCGGCCAGCCGGCGGGCGAGCGCGGACCGCCAGGCCGCGTACGCGCCGGCCTCGATCGAGTCGGCCGCCATCTCCCGGTCCCAGGCCAGCAGCCGGTCGCGCAGCGCGCGGGCCGGCGCGTCGAGCCGGGCCGGGTCGAGCCGGCGCAGCAGCCGGTACGTCGGGGTCGCCGGGAGTCGGGCGTCGGTGTGCACGGTGGACGACCCGACGCCGTCGGCGAGCAGGGCGCGGATCCGCCGGGCGCGGTGCGGCGGCGCGAAGTCGACACCGTGTGCGGCGACATCCGCACGCCGGTCGTTGGCGCAGACCGCGACACCGCCGAACGCCGGGCCCGCGCGACCATCGGCAGAGCCGTCGAACGCCCGCTCCGCGCGACCATCGGCAGAGCCGCCGAACGCCCGACCGTCACCGGCCGACACGGTCTCGTCCACCATCGGCAGGTGGTCGCCGCGCCAGTGGTGTCGCGGCTCCCAACCGGGCACCGGCTCCCGGCGGCACCGCTCGTCGCGTACCGGGACCAGGCCGGCGACCAGGCGGCGGACCGCGCCCCCGGTGTCGGCGGCGAGCACGCTGTTGACGGGCTCGACCCAGCCGCGCAGCGCGTCGGCGACGTCGCCGGCCCGGCGGGCGCGCAGCAGCGGCAGCAGCGCCTCGAAGCCGAGGCGGGCCTCCACCCGGCTCGGCGTCCGCAGGCTGATCGCCTCGCCGGTGACCCGGTCGTGGTCGATGACCGGGCCGCGCGGCGTCTCGATGATCTCGACGGTCTCCGGGGCGCCGCCGCGCACCTCGACCGTCTCGACGTGGCGGGCGGCGGGCGTCCACCCGTCCGGGTCCCGCACCAGCACCCGGTCGCCGTCGCGGCGGAGTTGCTCGCGGTAGAGGTCCTGGTAGTCGGCCATCGCGTTGGTGACGGCCCAGGCCACGTGCCCGGCGTGGCCGAAGTGCGGCAGGCCGGGTACGCCGGGGAAGGCGAGCCCGACCACGTCGAACTCCGGGCAGGCCAGCCGGATCTGCTGGTAGATGCCGGGGAGTTCGAGCAGCCGGTGCGGGTCGCCGGCGAGCACCGGGCCGCGTCCGGTGGCGGGGTCGGCGGGCAGCGCCCAGGCGTTGCTGCCGGACGACGCCGGCCCCTCCACGGCGAACAGGCCGACCGCCTCGGGGCCGAGCGTGCGGGCGACGTGGGCGTGCCAGAGCTTGTTCGGGAAGGTGGAGAAGAGCGCGTGCTGGACGAGGAAGACACCCAGCGGGGTCCACGGCTGCCAGGGTTCGGGGGCGCTGCCGGTGGCGGCGAACTCGGGTGCGGCGGCGGCGCCCTCGGCGAGGCCGGAGTTGACGCCGTCGACGTACGCCCCGACCCACCGGCGGGTGTCCGGGTCGAGTCGCTCGTGGCAGCGCCGGGCCGTGTCGTCCAGCCGGGCCCGCCGGGCGAAGCGGTCCCAGGCCAGCTCGGTCGGGCCGACCCGGGCGGCCAGCCGGCCCTCGGCGCGCCACCGCTCCACGCAGATCTGCCACGCCCGGTCCAGGGCGGCGACGCGGCCCTGGAGGCGGGCCAGCGCGTCGGTGTCGCCGGCCCAGAGTTGGGGCACGCCCCACCGGTCGCGATCGACGCGCGTCACCGGCTCGGCCCGACCGGACGGCAGTTCCCTCGACTAGACACTTAGGTTACCCTCCCCTAACTGAGGTCGACCTTACCGGGAGGGATTCGTGAAACGGAACTGGGAGGGCCTGGTGCTGAGGGCCATGGGCGGCCGGGACTTCCGGCTCACCGTGCTGGGCACCGAGTCGGTAGACGGGCACTACCAGCGCCTGCTCCTCGACGACGGCGGCCTGCTCACAGCGCACGGTACGCACCCCACCATGTGGATCCGGCTCTGGTTCGACAACGGCGGGCGGGCGCACCAGCGCGCGTACACGCTCGTCGACCCGGATCCGGCGACCGGACGGTTCACGCTGGAGTTCGCCCTGCACGACGGCTGCGCCGCCAACTGGGCCGCCGCCGCCACGGTCGGCGACACCATCGACGCGACGCTGCAGGGCAGCGCGTTCCAGTTTCCCGATCCGGCCCCGGAGCACCTCTATCTGGTCGGCGACGCCGCGTCGCTGCCGGCGGTCAACAGCCTGCTCGACGCGGGCGCCGACATCCCGGCGACG
Source organism: Micromonospora sp. WMMD1128 (assembly GCF_027497235.1). Classification (NCBI taxonomy): domain Bacteria; kingdom Bacillati; phylum Actinomycetota; class Actinomycetes; order Micromonosporales; family Micromonosporaceae; genus Micromonospora; species Micromonospora sp. WMMD1128. The sequence goes on along the minus strand of NZ_CP114902.1, from coordinate 2,523,329 downwards.
GTCTGGTTGGAGTACGCGCACGAGGGCGAGAAGGCGTTGACCCCGCGCGCCCGCGCCCACCACGACGTGACCTGGGTGCCACGGCGCGACGCGGGGCGGCACCTGGTCGACACGGTCCGCGCGGCGCTGCCCGCCGCCGGGTCCGCGCACTACTGGCTGGCCTGCGAGGCGGCCACCACCCGCGACCTCACCCGGCACCTGCGGCGCACGCTCGGCGTCGGCAAGCACCAGCTCACCTCGCTCGGCTACTGGCGGGCCGCCTGATGGGGCGTCTCGGCACGCTGACCGCGCTCTACGTCACGCAGTATCTCGGGGTCGGCTTCATCACCGTCGGGCTCACCGCCATCCTGCGCGACGGCGGCACCTCGCTGGACACGCTCGCGCTGGTGCAGGTCGTCGGCCTGATCTGGCCGATCAAGTTCCTCTGGGCGCCGATCCTGGACCGGTACGGCTCCCGGCGCCGCGGCCACTACCGGTCCTGGCTGCTGGTGTTGCAGACCGCGCTGGTGCTGACGTTGCTGGCGCTGCTGCCGTTCTCCCGCCCGGCGGACCAGCTCGGCCCGGTCGTGGCGGTCTGCGCCGCGTTCGTGTTCTTCTCGGCCACCCAGGACATCGCCGCCGACGCGGTCGCGGTGCGGCTGCTGACCGCCGCCGACCGGGGCACCGGAAACGGCATCCAGGTGGCGGCCAGCTATCTGGGCAACCTGCTCGGCGGTGGCGCCTGCGTGCTGGTGTACGACATGTTCGGCTGGGCGCCGGCGATCGGCCTGCTGGCCGCGCTGACCGCGGTCGGGCTGCTCGTGGTGTGGCGGTTCCGGGAGCCGGAGCGCACCGACCGGGCGGTCCGTATCGGCGCCGCGTACCGGGCGCTGGTGTCGGTGTTCGGCCAGCCCGGCTGCCGGTGGTGGACGTTCGGCGTGGTGCCGCTCGTCTACGTCGGCGCCGGCATGGCGTACGCGCTCGTGACGCCCGCGCTCGTCGACGCCGGCTGGTCGTTGGGGCGGATCGGCGTGGTGACAGGCGTGGTGACGAGCGTGCCGGCGATCGTGGCCGGGCTGGTCGCGGGGATCGGCGTCGGCCGGTTCGGCCGGGCCGGTGTGCTGGTCGCAGGCGGGGTGACCCTGGCGCTGTCCACGGTGGCGCTGCTGCCGCTGATGAACGGTCGCGCACCCCTTGGTGGCACGGTCGCCGCGCTGTCCTTCTTCCTGGTCGCCTACACGATCGCCAACGTGGTGCTCTACACGGTCAACATGGACTACTCCCGGCCCGGCAGCGGCGGCACCGACTTCACCGTGTTGTCGTCGTTCGGGCTGGTCTGCTCGTTCGTGGCCGCCTCGGTCGGGCTCGCCGCCGCCGAGCGGTTCGGTTATCCGGCGGTGGCGCTGGCGTCCCTTGTGCTCGTCGCCGCGGGAGTCGTGGTGGGTGTCGCACACCAGCGGCGGTTCCCGCCCTCCGGGGCGGTGTCGCGGCCGACTTCCGTGCGGGAGCCGGACTTGATTGTTAGGTAAGGCTACCCTAACCTGATGTCCGCGTGGCCATGGCCGCGTTCCTGTCCGCACGACTACCGGGAAGTCGCATGAGTTCGATCGGCACCGCAGCGCGCGCCCACCTGTTCAACGCCGACTCGCTCGGGCGATACCGGGACGTGCTGGCGCGCGGCGTCGACCGGGTCGCCCGCCGGGTCGGCGAGGTGGACCGCCCGTGCACCGGCATCACCCCGGAGGCCCTCGCCCCGCTTGTCGGCGGCATCGACCTGGACCGACCGCTCGGTGACACCGACGCCGCCCTGGACGAGCTGCACGACGTCTGGTTGCGCGACGCGGTGTACTTCCACCACCCGCGCTACCTGGCCCACCTGAACTGCCCGGTGGTCATCCCGGCGCTGCTCGGCGAGGCGGTGCTCAGCGCGGTCAACTCCTCCCTGGACACGTGGGACCAGAGCGCCGGCGCCACGCTGATGGAACGGCGGCTGATCGAGTGGACGGCCGGACGGATCGGCCTCGGCGCCGCCGCCGACGGCGTGTTCACCAGCGGCGGCACCCAGTCCAACCTCCAGGCGATGCTGCTGGCCCGGGAGGAGGCGTACCGCCGGGAGGTCGGCTCCGCGGCCACCCGCCCGGCCCGGCCCGAGGTGCTCGCCCGGCTGCGGATCATCACTTCCGCCGCCGGCCACTTCAGCGTGCAGAAGGCCGCCAAGCTGCTCGGCCTGGCCGCCGACGCGGTGCTCACCGTGCCCACCGACGCCGGCCGCCGGATGCGCACCGACGAGCTGGCCCGCGCCATCGACCGCTGCCGGCGCGACGGGCAGGTGGTGATGGCCGTGGTCGCCACCGCCGGCACCACCGACTTCGGCACCATCGACCCGCTGCCGGAGATCGCCGACATCTGCGTCGCCGCCGGCATCTGGCTGCACGTGGACGCCGCGTACGGCTGCGGGTTGCTGGTCTCCCCCACCCGCCGGCACCTGCTCGACGGCATCGAGCGGGCCGCCTCGGTGACCGTCGACTACCACAAGTCGTTCTTCCAGCCGGTCAGCTCCAGCGCGCTGCTGGTACGCGACGGCCGCACGCTGCGGCACGCCACCTGGCACGCCGACTACCTCAACCCGGCCCGGGCGGTCGAGCAGGGCATCCCGAACCAGGTCGACAAGAGCATCCAGACCACCCGCCGGTTCGACGCCTGCAAGCTCTGGCTGACCCTGCGGATCATGGGACCGGACGCGGTCGGCGCGCTCTTCGACCAGGTGGTCGACCTGGCCGCCGACGCCTGGCGGCACCTCGACGCCGACAGCCGCTTCGAGGTGGCGGCCCCGTCCGCGCTCAGCACCGTGGTCTTCCGGTACGCGCCGTCCGGCGCGGCCCCGAACCTGGTCGACGAGGCCAACCTGCACGCCCGTGAGGCCCTCGCCGCCTCCGGCGCGGCACTCGTCGCCGGCACCAAGGTCGACGGCGCGCACTGGCTGAAGCTGACGCTGCTCAACCCGGAAACCACGGTGGACGACATCGCCGCCGTGCTCGACCTGATCGCCGAGCACGCCGCCTGGTACGCCGGGACCGCCGCCACGCTGTCCCCGGTCGGGTGAGGAGAGACATGCCGGACTTCATCGCGATCGGCCTCGGCCCGTACAACCTCGGCCTGGCCTGCCTCACCGCGCCGCTCGACGACCTGGACGGGCTGTTCCTGGAGGCCCGCGACGGCGTCGACTGGCACCCGGGGATGATGCTCGACTCGACCCGGTTGCAGACGCCGTTCATCGCCGACCTGGTCACGCTCGCGGACCCCACCTCGCCGTACTCGTTCCTCAACTATCTGAAGGAGACCGGCCGGCTCTACCCGTTCTACATCCGGGAGAGCTTCTTCCCGCTGCGCGCCGAATACAGCGACTACTGCCGCTGGGCCGCCGCGAAGCTGCCGAACCTGCGTTTCCGGCACGCCGTCACCCGCGTCGAGCACGACGGCGACCACTACGTGGTGCACGCCGACACCCCGGACGGGCCGGTCACCCACCGGGCCCGGCACCTGGTGCTCGGCACCGGCACCCCGCCGTACCTGCCGCCGGCCTGCGCCGGCCTCGGCGGCGACCTGATCCACAACTCCCGCTACCGGGACCACCGGGAGGCGCTGCGCGCCAAGGGCAGCATCACCGTCGTCGGCAGCGGCCAGAGCGCCGCCGAGATCTACGCCGACCTGCTCGCCGACATCGACACGTACGGCTACCAGCTCACCTGGGTCACCCGCTCGCCCCGGTTCTTCCCGCTGGAATACACCAAGCTGACGTTGGAGATGACCTCACCGGACTACGTGGACTATTTCCACGCGCTGCCCGAGCCGACCCGCTACCGGCTGGAGGCGGCACAGAAGCCGCTGTTCAAGGGCATCAACGCCGACCTGATCAACGACATCTACGACACGCTGTACGCCAAGAGCCTGCACGGGCCGGCGCCGACCCGGCTGCTGACGAACACCGAACTTGTCGACGCCGCACACGTCGACGGCCGCTACCGGCTCGGGCTGCGCCACACCGAGCAGGACCGGGGGTTCACGCTCGACACCGAGGGCCTGGTGCTTGCCACCGGCTACCACTACCGGGTGCCGGAGTTCCTCGCGCCGGTGCGCGACCGGCTGCGCTTCGACGCCCACGGCCGTTTCGACGTGGCCCGCAACTACAGCGTCGACCACACCGGCCGGGGCGTGTTCCTCCAGAACGGCGGCACGCACACGCACAGCATCACCTCCCCCGACCTGGGCATGGGCCCGTACCGCAACTCGTGGATCATCCGGGAGCTGACGGGCCGCGAGCACTACCCGATCGAGAAGACGATCGCGTTCCAGGATTTCGGGGTGGCCTCGTGAGTACGTTCTCGCATCTGGACGACCGGCTCGGCGAGTTCACGCTGCGCCCGCTTGACGCCGACGCGGACGCGCCGCTGCTGCACCGCTGGGTCACCCATCCGAAGGCCGCGTTCTGGCTGATGGGCGACGCCGACGTGGCGGGTGTGGCCGAGGCGTACCGGACGATCGCCGCGCACCCGCACCACGCCGCGTACCTCGGCTCGTGGCGCGGCCGGCCGGCGTTCCTGGCCGAACGGTACGACCCGGCCCGGGTCGAGCTGGTCGGGTTGTACGACCCGGAGCCCGGCGACGTCGGCATGCACTTCCTCTGCGCTCCCACCGACACCCCGGCGCACGGCTTCACCCACGCGGTCCTCACCACGATCATGGCCTGGCTGTTCGCCGACCCGGCGACCCGCCGGGTGGTGGTGGAGCCGGACGTGCGCAACACCGCCGTGCACGCGCTCAACGCCGCCGTCGGCTTCACCGTCGTCGGCGAGATCCGCAAACCGGAGAAGGACGCGCTCCTCAGCGTCTGCACCCGCGAGCGGTTCCGGAAAGCCATCGAAGGAGACCAGCGGGCATGATCGACCACCTGACCCCCGAGGCGTGGGCGACGGCCAACCGGCTGCTGGTGCGCAAGGCGCTCGCCGAGTTCGCCCACGAACGCCTGATCGTCCCCGAGCCGGCCGGGCCCGGACAGTGGGTCGTGCGCGGCGACGACGGCACCGTGGAGTACCGGTTCGCCGCGCGGCGGCTGGCGCTCGACCACTGGCAGATCGACGCCGCGAGCATCACCCGGCACCGCGACGGCGCGGAACTGCCGCCCGACGCCGTCGACCTCTGCGTGGAACTGCGCGGCGCGCTCGGCCTCACCGACGCGGTCCTGCCGGTCTATCTGGAGGAGATCACCTCCACCCTCGCCGGCACCGCGTACAAGCTCGGCAAGCCGCCGGTCACCGCCGCCGAGCTGGCCGCCGCCGACTTCCAGGCCATCGAGACGGGGATGACCGAGGGTCACCCCTGCTTCGTGGCGAACAACGGCCGGCTCGGCTTCGGCGCGCACGACTACCATCGGTACGCCCCGGAGGCCGCCGCCCCGGTCCGGCTGTTCTGGCTGGCCGCGCACCGCGACCACGCCACCTTCACCTGCGCCGCCGACCTCGACTACGACACGCTCGTCCGCGCCGAGTTGGGCAACGAGACGCTGGACCGGTTCGCCGCCACGCTCGCCGGGCTCGGCCTCGACCCGGCCGACTACCTGCTCATCCCGGTGCACCCGTGGCAGTGGTGGAACAAGCTCGCCGTGACGTTCGCCGGCGAGGTGGCCACGCGGCGGCTGGTCTGCCTCGGCGAGGGGCCGGACGAGCACCTCGCCCAGCAGTCCATCCGTACCTTCTTCAACGTCACCGACCCGGCGAGGCACTACGTCAAGACCGCGCTGTCGGTGTTGAACATGGGCTTCATGCGGGGCCTGTCCGCCGCGTACATGGAGGCCACGCCGGCGATCAACGACTGGTTGGCCGCGCTGATCGACGGCGACCCGGTGTTCCGCCGCGCCGGCCTGACCATCCTGCGGGAGCGGGCCGCGGTCGGCTACCGGCACCGGCAGTACGAGGCGGCCACTGACCGCTCCTCGCCGTACCGGAAGATGCTCGCGGCGCTCTGGCGGGAGAGCCCGGTGCCCGGCCTGCCGCCCGGCCGGCGGCTGGCCACCATGGCGTCGCTGCTGCACCTCGACCGGGACGGTCGCCCGCTGGCCGGCGCGCTGATCGACGCCTCCGGGCTGCCGCCGGCGGACTGGCTGCGCCGCTACCTGGACGCCTACCTGGTGCCGCTGCTGCACAGCCTGTACGCCCACGACCTGGCGTTCATGCCGCACGGCGAGAACGTCATCCTGGTGCTCGACGGCGGCGTGGTGGAACGGGTGATCTTCAAGGACATCGCCGAGGAGATCGTGGTGATGAACCCGGACGCCGAGCTGCCGTCGCCGGTGCGCCGGGTCCGGGCGGCCATCCCGGAGGGCGAGAAGATCCTCGCCATCCTCACCGACGTGTTCGACTGCTTCCTGCGGCACCTGAGCGCCGCCCTGCACACCTCCGGCGTGCTCGACCAGGACGACTTCTGGCGCACCGTGGCCGACTGCGCGACGGGTTACGCCGAGACCGTGCCGCACCTGGCCGACCGGATGCGCCGGCACGACCTGTTCGCGGCGGAGTTCGCGCTGTCCTGTCTCAACCGGCTCCAGCTCAGGAACAACCGGCAGATGGTGGACCTGGCCGACCCGTCCGCCGCGTTGCAGTTCGCCGGCACGCTCGCCAACCCGCTGGCCCGGTTCGCGCCGCCCCGGTGACCGACGCCTGGTGACCGACGCCCCGTGACCGACGCCCCGGTGACCGACGTGGCGAACCTCGCAGAATGGGATGTTTAGGATAGGCTTGCCTAAACGTGAGCGCGAGGAGGCGGGATGCGGCTCTACCTGACCGCGTTGAACCCCACCGACGCCGTCCTGGAGGGCTTCCTCCCGGCGGCCGACGCGCTCGACCTGCCGGTCACCGTGCTGACCGACCGGCCGGGCGAGTGGCCCACCGGCGCGCCGGTGCGGCGCTGCGCGGTCCGCGACGCGGCGGCTGTCGTGGCGGCCACGGCGGCCGAGCCGCCCGCCGCGTTGCTGTCCAACAGCGACCACCTCCAGGAGGCGACCGCCGTCGCCGCCGGCAAGCTCGGCCTGCCCGGCAAGGACCCGGACGCGGCCCGGCGGTGCAAGGACAAGGCGGCCATGCGCCGCGCGCTCGCCCGCGCCGGCCTGGACCCGGTCCGCGTGGTGACAGTCGACCCGGGCGCGCCGCCCGACGTGCCGAACGGCCTCCTCCCGGCGGTGGTCAAGCCCCGCGACGGGGTGGCAAGCGAGGACGCGTACCTGGTCACCGACCGGGCCGACCTGGCGGCCCGGGTCGCCGCGATCCGCCGGCGGCGACCGGAGGTGGCGCTCGTCGTCGAGGAGTACCTGACCGGGGAGCTGCACACCTACGACACGCTCGGCGACGGACGCTCGCTCGCGACGCTTGGCGGCTGGCACACCGGCCTCGGCCCGCCACCCACCTTCACCGAGGTCAGCCTCGACTGGTCACCCCCGCCACCGGCCCACCGCGCCCGGCTCGGCACGCTGCTCGACGCACTCGGCGTCGGCTTCGGGGCCTGCCACACCGAGTACGTCGTGCGGGGCGACTGGATCCGGCTGATCGAGGTGAACGACCGTCTGATCGGCGACCGGATGGACCTGATCCTCACCGACCTGCTCGGGGTGCCGCTGTTCGCCCACGTCATCCGGCTGCACCTGGGCGAGCCGCTGGCCGCGCTGGACCTGCCCGACCCGGCCACGCTCGACCGGCACGCCCGGGTCGAGTACGTCTGCGCGGACCGGTCCGGCCGGCTCGTCGCGGCACCCGGACGGCGGGACACCGTCCGCGACGGCGTCCGGCTGTCCTGCCGGCCGATGCGTCAGGTGGGCCGGGTCGCGGAGCACACCGGCACCAACCGCGACTACCTGGCCGCGCTGCACGGCATCGGCCCCGACCCGGACGGGGTGCGGGCCGCGCTCGCCGTGTTCCGCCGCGAGCTGAGCTGGACCATCACCTGATGATCGACGCCAGCGAGCGGCAGGTGTTCGCCCGGGTGCTCGACGCCCTGCTCCGCGAGGACCACCTCGGTCTCCTGCGTCACGGCCGGCTCGTCGGCGACCGGTGGGAGACCCCGTGCCCGGCCGGGCTGCTGCGCGTACCGGTCCGGGTCGACGGGTTCCAGGCGGCGCTGCGCTGCGCGACCGCCGCCGTGGACGTCCGGGTCGCGGGCGGCGGCGACCGCCGGGTGGACACGCTCGACGGCCTGCTCGTGCTGCTCACCCCGAGCGGCGACGCCGAGGCCGAGGCCGGGTGGCGCACGTTCGCCGCCGAGTGCCACGCCGACCTGCGGGCCCGCCGGCTCGCCGCCCGGGCCCGACCGGCGGTGTTCGCCGCCGTGGCCGCCGAGCGGACGACCGCGCCGGCCGGCATGGCGGCGGCGCTGCTCGACGACGTGCTCGCCGCGCACGCCGGCCACCCGGTCTACCCGACCGACCGCTGCCGGCACGGGCTCCACGACGACGACCTGATCCGGTACGCCCCGGAGCACGCGCCCCGCTTCACGCTGCGCTGGCACGCCGCGCCCCGGGCGCAGGTGCGGCTCACCGGCCCGTTGCCCGCCTGGTGGCCGGCGGCGGAGCGGGCCGGTGACCTGCTGCTCCCGGCGCACCCGCTCACCGCGGCCCGGCACGCGCTGCCGGTGACGGACCGGCCGGCGGTGACCGTGCGGCCCACCCTCTCGATGCGGACGGTGGCGCTCGCCGACGACCCGTACACCCATCTCAAGCTGCCGCTGCCCACCGCCACGCTCGGCGCCCGCAACCGGCGCGGCCTGCGACCGGACACCCTCGCCGACGGCGCGGCGGTGGCCGGGCTGCTGGACCGGATCGCCGCCGCCGAACCCGCCTTCGCCGGCCGGATCCGGCACGCCGACGAGCACACCTACGGTCACCTCGGCGACGCCGACGGACCGGCGTTCCTGCTCCGCCGGTTCCCCCGGGACCTGTCCGGCACCCGGGTGGTGCCGGTGGCGGCGCTCGCCGCGCCGGACCCGGCGGGCGGCACCGTGCTGGAGCGGATCGGCGGCGACCGTCCCGTGGCCGTGCTGGAGTCCTATCTGGACCTGCTGCTCGACTGGCACGTCTGCCTGTGGCTGCGCTACGGCGTGGCGCTGGAAGCCCATCCGCAGAACATCCACCTGCTGCTGCGGCCGGACGGGACACTCGGCCTGCTCTACAAGGACGACGACGGCGCGCGGCTCGACCGGCGGCACCGGGACGGGGTGACCCTGCGGGACGCCCGGATGTGGGCGGCCGACCCGGGCGAGCTGGCCGACGTGTTCGTCACCATCACGCTGCACCTGGCCGCCGCCGCGCCGCTGCTGGCGCTTGCGGCCCGGGGCGTGCCCGTGCCGTCGCCGGCCGCCGCGCTGGCCCCCCGGCTCGTCGCGGCGCGGGACCGGTGGGGCGACGGGCCGGCGGCGCGGACCTTCACCGAGCGGGTGCTGCGGGCCGACCGGTTGCCGGTCAAGGCGATGGTCACCGCCGGCACCCTGCTGCCGAAGCAGCGGCTCGGCTGCGCCGACGTGAACAAGTACTACCGGCGCACCGGCCCGAACTACCTGCGGGAGACGCGATGACGAGCACGGGCCTGCGCCGCCGGGCGGCGCCGCACACCCGCCCGGCGGACCTGGCCACCGCGCACGCCGTGTTCGGCTGCCTGGTCCGCGAGGTTGCCGCGCCGGCCGGCGCGGTCACCGTGACCCCCGACGAGGTACGGGTGCGGCTCGGCGCCACCGGGGTGGTGCTGCGGTGCGCGGTGACCCGGGTGTCGCCGGTCGGCGCGCACCGCTACCACGGCCCGGTGCGACACCGGCTCGACGGCGGCCGGTGGGCCGGGGTGGACGCCGAGCGACTGGCCGGGCTGGTGGCGGCGGAGCTGACCGCGCGCACCGGCCGCGACAATCCCGAGTTCATCGGGCAGGTGCTAGCCAGCCGGGACGTCGTGGCCCGGCTGCTGGCCGGGCGGCCGGCCGCCGACCCGACGCCGACCGGTGACGCGGCCCTCGACGCCTACGTGGCGTCCGAGCAGTCGCTCGTCCTGGGCCACCCGCACCACCCGACGCCGAAGTGGCGCAGCGGCGATCCGGACGGCTGGCGGGCGTACGCGCCGGAGCTACGCGCCGCGTTCCGGTTGCACTGGCTCGCCGTGCCGGACGACCTGGTGGCCGAGGCCGGGCCGGTCGAGGAGCTGCTGGCCGCCCTGGACCCGCCGCGCCCACCGGCCGGGCACCTGGCGCTGCCGGTGCACCCGTGGCAGCTCGCGCTGGTGCCGCCGGCGGATCCCCGGGTACGCCGGCTCGGCCCGGCCGGCGCGCCGGTGCGGCCGACCGCGAGCGTCCGCACGCTCTACTCCCCCGACGCGGACCTGTTCGTGAAGACGAGCCTGCACGTGCGGATCACCAACTGCCTGCGCAAGAACGCCAGGTACGAGCTGACCGGCGCGGTCGCGCTTACCGGGCTGCTCGCCGGGATCCCGCTGCCCGACGGCGTGGCGTTGCTCGCCGAACCCGCCTACCGGACCGTCGACTCCCCCGGCGCGGACGAGGCGTACGGGACGATCCTGCGCACCGGGCTGCGCGCCCACCTGCGGCCCGGGCAGACTCCGGTGCTGGCGGCGGCGCTCGCCGCCGCGCCGCTGCCGGTCACCGACCCGGTGGGCTGGTGGCGGCGCTACGTCGGGCTGCTCGCGCCGGCCGTGCTGTACGCCTGGCTGCGGCACGGCGTGGTGCACGAGCCGCACCTGCAGAACGTGGTCGTGGTGCGCGACGCCGACGGTCACCCGGCCCGGATGCTGCTGCGCGACCTGGAGGGGGTGAAGCTCGACACCAGCCGCTGGACCGCCTGGCCGGACGGGGTGCCGCGGCAGGCCGGGTACAGCGCGGACGACTCCCGCCGCCGCGTCGTCTACTGCCTGTTCGTCAACCACCTGGCCGGCGTCTGCGGCGCCCTGGCCGACGCCCGGCCGGGGATCGAGCCGGACCTGTGGCGGGAGGTGCGCGCGGTGGTCTCGGCGGTGGCCGCCGAGCTGAACGATCCGCCGGAGTTGCGCGCGCTGCTTGCCGGTGACCCGCTCGTGGCGAAGGCGAACCTGCTGGTGCGGTGGCGGCGGGACGCGGACCGGGCCGCGCCGTTCGTGCCGGTGCCGAACCCGTTCGGCGCTCGCCGGTGACCCGGCCGGTGTACGTCCACGACCTCGACGCGCTGGCCGGGCACGCGCGGGCGATCCGCGCGGCGCTGCCCCGGCCGGTCGAGTTGCTCTACGCGGTCAAGGCCAACCCGGAGCCGGACGTGCTGCGCACGCTCGCGCCGGTCGTCGACGGCTTCGAGACCGCCAGCCGCGGCGAGCTGCGCCGCCTGGCCGAGGTGCTGCCCGGCCGACCGGCCGCCGGGTACGCCGGGCCGGGCAAGACCGACGCGGACCTGCGCGCCGCGCTCGCCGCGGGGGTGGCGCGGATCCACGTGGAGTCCCCGGCCGAGCTGCGTCGCCTCGGCGCGCTGGCGGTGGCCACCGGCCGGACGGCACGGGTGCTGCTGCGGGTGAACCTGCCCCTGGACGTGCCGGGGGCGAGCCTGGTGATGGGGGGACGGCCCAGCCCGTTCGGGATGGACCCGGCGGACGCGGTGGCGTGCGCCCGCCGTCCCCCGGCCTGCGTCGAGGTGCACGGCGTGCACGCCCACCTGGCCAGCGGGCTGGACGCCCCGCTCGCCGGGGCGGTGGCCGAGGCAGTGGTCCGGTGGTCGGTCGCCGAGATCGGGGCGCGGGAGGTCGACGTGGGCGGCGGCATGGCCGTCGACTACGGCGACCCGGCGGCCCGGTTCGACTGGGCCGGTTACGGCCGGGCGCTCGGCGACGTGCTCGACGCGTACCCGGGGGTGCGGCTGCGGATCGAGCCGGGCCGGTCGGTCACCGTCCACTGCGGCGCGTACCTGACCGAGGTGATCGACGTGAAGCGCTCGTACGGCGAGTGGTTCGCGGTGGTGGCCGGCGGCACGCACCACCTGCGGACACCGGCGGCGAAGGGGCACGCGCAGCCGTTCACCGTGCACCGGCGGCGCGGCGGCGGTGGCCCGCGCACCGACGGCGGGCCGGTGACCGTGGTCGGGCAACTGTGCACGCCGAAGGACGTGTTGTCCCGCTCGGCGGACGCCGGCCCGGTGGGCGTGGGCGACGTGCTGGTGTTCGCCATGGCGGGCGCCTACGCGTGGAACATCAGCCACCGGGACTTCCTGCTGCACGAGCCGCCGGAGTTCCGGGTCGGCGACCCGGACCGGATCGCGGCGGAGTGGGCCGCCCGGCCCGTCGACGGCTGACCGGCGACGGTGGCCCGACCGCCTCAGCTCTCGGCCCGACCGGCCCGCCAGTAGCCCATGAACGCCACCGCCCGCCGGTCGAGCCCACGTTCACTGACCAGATGCCGGCGCAGGCCGCGGATCACCGCCGCCTCACCTGCCAGCCAGGCGTAGAGCGCCGCGCCGTCGGCCCGGTCCGGCACCTCCCAGAGGATCTCCGGCTCCGCCTCCCCGCCCCCGCCCGCCGGCGCGTCGGCGGACGGACCCGCCGGCCGGTCGGCTGACGGCGCGGCGGGCGCGGCGGTCGGCGCGGGCAGCAGCCGGGCCGCGAGGGCGGTCACGGCCGGGGTGAGCCGACTGCCGTGCGGGGCCCCGTCGCGCGGCAGCCAGGTCACGGTCACGCCGACCGGCGTGCGGCACGGCAGCTCGTCCCCCGCCGCCGGCACCTCCACCACCGCGTGACCACGCGCGCCGGCCGGCAGCCGGTCCAGGATCGCGCAGATCGCCGGCGCGGCGGTCTCGTCGCCGGCCAGCAACAGCGTCGCGTCGGCCGGCGGCCGGAACTCGACCCCGCCGTGCTCGCCCGCGTAACCGGCGTCCGGGCCGACCACCGCGAGCCGGTCACCGAGGCGGGCCCGACGCGCCCACCGGGTCGCCGGGCCGCCGTCGCCGTGCAACGCCATGTCCACGTCCACCTCGTACGCCTCCGGGCGGACCGCCCGGACCGTGTAGGTGCGGATCGGGCTGCGCCGGTCCGCCGGCAGGTCCCGCCACCGCGCGAACCAGTCCGGCCCGTCGGGCAGCTCCCCGGCCGCCCCGTCGGCCACCGGCAGGGCCAGCTTGATCCGCTGGTCGTACCCGTTGTCGGCGAACCGGTCCAGGTCCGGCCCGGTGAACGTGACCCGCAGGAACGACGGGCCGAGCCGGCGCAGCGCGCGGACCTCCACGGTGAACACGCGCCACGGCGCGACGGCGAGCGTGCTGGTCATGATGACGTCCTCTCGGTCTCAGTGGCCACTGGCCGCCGTGCGGGAACGCCACAGCAACCAGACGAAGTAGGGAGTGCCGATCATGGCGGTGACCAGGCCGGCGGGGATCTGCGCCGGCGCGATGACGGACCGGCCGAGCGTGTCCGCGAGGCTGACGAGCGTGGCGCCGAGCAGCACCGCCACCGGCAGCACACGGGTGTGCCGGCCGCCGACGAGCGCCCGCGCGGCGTGCGGCGCGACCAGGCCGACGAAGCCGATCACGCCGACCGCGGACACGGCGGTGGCGGTGAGCAGCGCCGCCAGGCCGAGCGCGATCAACCGGGCTCGCTCCAGCCGGACCCCGAGCACCCGGGGCGTGTCGTCGTCCAGGGCGAGCAGGTCCAGCTCCCGGCGTACCGCGGCCACCACAGGGACGGCGAGCAGCAGCGCGAGCGCCACCGGCAGGACCTGCGGCGCGGTGCGCCCGTACGTGGAGCCGGACAGCCAGGTCAACGCCTTGCCGGTGTTCCACGGGTCAGAGGACACCACGATGAACGTGATCACTGCGGCGCCGCCCTGCCACACCGCGAAGCCGATCAGCACGAGCCGGTCCGAGTTCAGCCCGCGCCGCCGGGCCAGCCCGTAGACCAGCGCGAACGCGGCGACCGCACCGAGCCCGGCCGCGCCGGAGAGCGCGAGCACGCCGGCCATCGGGGCGAACGTCAGCAGCGACACCGCGCCGATCCCCGCGCCGCCGGTGATGCCGAGGATGCCCGGCTCGGCCAGCGGGTTACGGCAGACCGCCTGCACGGTGGTGCCGGCCAGGGCGAGCGCCGCGCCGGCCAGCAGCGCCGCCGCGACGCGCGGCCACCGCGCGTCCAGCACGAAGGTGTACGCCGGACCGGTGCGCCCCTGCACCCAGTTGACGATGTCGCCGAGCAGCACCCAGGTGTCCCCGGCGAGCATGCCGAGCGCCAGCGCCGCGACCGCCGCCACCGCGACGGCCACCACCACGGCGGTGTGGAAGGCACGCGAGCGTACGGCCGCGTGGCCGCCCGGCGGTTGCCGGGTGGGCCCGGCGTCGCGGTGCCGGCGGGCCAACCAGACCAGCAGCACCGCGCCGAAGAGCGTGGTGACCACGCCGGTCGGCACCTCCACCCCGGCCTGCCCGCCGAGCACGGCGCGCAGCAGGACGTCGGAGCCGAGCACGACGATCACGCCGACCATGCCGGACAGCGGCAGCAGCACCCGGTGCCGGTGCACCTCGGGCACCCAGCGGCCGAGCAGCCGGACGATCACCGGCGCGCCGAGCCCGACGAACCCGATCGGGCCGGCCAGGGTGACCGCCGCGGCGGAGAGCAGCACCGCGAGCAGCACCACGCCGAGCCGGGTGCGGCGCACGTCCAGCCCGAGCACGGTGGCGGTGTCGTCGCCGAGGGCGAGCAGGTCCAGCTTGTGCCCGAGCGCGACGAGCAGCAGCGCGCCGACCCCGATCACGGGGGCGAGCTGGGTGAACGCCACCAGGTCGCCCTGCACGAGCGAGCCGTTGCCCCAGGCGAACAGCCCGATGGTGGCCTGCTCGAAGAGAAGCAGGAGCAGCATGGTCAGCGAGGCGAGCGCCATCGCGGTGGCCGAGCCGGCGAGGATCAGCCGGGTCGTCGCGGCCTGACCGCCGGCCGACAGCAGCATCACCAGTCCGGCCGCGGCGAGCCCGCCGCAGAACGCGAGCCCACCTGCGGGCAGCGCCGGCAGCGCGATGCCGAACGCGGCGGTGGCCACGATCGCCAGGTGCGCCCCGGCGTTCACCGCGAGGGTGTCCGGCGAGGCGAGCGGGTTGCGGGTGGTCGACTGGAGCGCCCCACCGGCGAAGCCGAGCGCGACGCCGACGGCCAGCCCGGTCAGCAGTCGGGGCAGGCGGGAGGCGACGAGCACCCGGGCGGTCTCGTCGTCGCCGCCGGTGAGCAGCCGGAGCAGGTCCAGCGCCCCCACCGCGGAGGTGCCCTGGGTGAGGTGGACCGCGGTGATCGCCACCAGCAGCGCGGCGGCGAGGGCGAACGCGCCGGCGACCCGGCGGCGGGCGGGTGGCGGCCCGACCGGGGCCGGCCGGGTGGCCGGCTCCGGCGGGGCGGTGGCGATCATCGGGCTCAGGCCGTGTAGACGGCGACGAGCTGGTCGACGTACTGCTTCGCGGAGAGCGTGCCGCCGAAGGTCCAGATGCCGTTCGGCATCTTGTGCAGCTTGTTCTGCTGCACGAACGGCAGCGAGCGCCAGATCGCGTTGCCGGCGAGCCCGTCGGCGAAGACGTCCTCGCCGTCCGAGGCGTTGTAGAAGAAGTGCAGGTCCTGGCCCTTGAGGACGGTCAGCCCCTCGACGTCGGTCTGCCCCAGCCCCCACATCGGGTCGGTCTTGCCGGTCCACGCGTTCTTCAGGCCGAGCTGGATGCCGAGCTGGGAGACGAGCGCACCCTGGCCGAACATGCGGATCGACACCGTGCTGCCCTCCTTCCAGCCGTCGGCGAAGGCGAACTGCCGACCGGCCGCGCCCGCGTCGGCGATCTTCTTCCGCCCGTCGGCGAGCGCGGCGTCGAAGTCGGCGAGCAGCTTCTCCGCCTGCGCGGTGCGGCCCGTGGCGGTGGCGATCATGGTGAGGTCGGACCGCATCCGGCCGAGGTTGTCGGTGGCGTCACTGCCCTTGGTGACAAGCACCGGGACGTACTTCTCCAACTGGGTGACGATCGCCGCGCCGCGTTCGGCCTCCATCACCACCAGGTCCGGCTGGAGCGCCACGATGGAGTCGACGCTCGGCTCGCCGCGCGTACCCACGTCCTTCACGCCCGGGTCCAGCGGCGCGGCGGTGACCCAGGTGGCGTACCCCTTGGGGTCGGCCACGCCGACCGGCATCACGCCGAGGCCGACGAGCATCTCGACCTCACCCCACTCCAGGCCGACGACCTTGGCCGCCGGGCTCTTCAGGGTGATCGCCTTGCCGCGGCTGTCGGTGACGGTGACCGGGCCGGTGGCCGGCGCGTCCGAGGCGGAGGGGGCGGCGGCGGGCGCCTCGGTGGTGCCGCAGCCGGCGATCAGCAGCGCGGTCGCGGCGGCGGCCAGCAGGGTGAATCGGGTACGCAACATCGGTTTCTCTTCTGTGGCAGGGATGGATTCAGTGGGTGGCGCGGCTGGTGTGCCGGCCGACGGGGCGGGTGGAGAGCAGGCCGGTGACCGCGTCGACGGTCACCTCGACCCGGATGCCGTACGCCTCGGTGAGCGCCGCCTCGGTGAACACCTCGCGCGGGACGCCGGCGCCCCGCACCCGGCCGGAGTGCAGAAGCACGACCTGGTCGGCGACGGCGGCGGCCTGGTTGAGGTCGTGCAGCACCACGCCGACGGCGACACCGGCGATGTCGGCGAGCTCCCGCAGCAGGTCGAGGATCTCCACCTGGTAGCGCAGGTCGAGGAAGGTGGTCGGCTCGTCCAGCAACAGCACCGCGGTGTCCTGGGCCAGGCAGGTGGCCAACCAGACCCGCTGGAGCTCACCGCCGGACAACTCGTCGACCGGACGCCCGGCCATGCTGTCGACGCCGGTGACGGCCATCGCCCGAGCGATCGCGGCCGGCCCGTCCGGGTCGCCGGCCCGCCACCGCTGCCGGTACGGGTGCCGGCCGTAGCCGACCACGTCCCGCACGGTGACCCCGCTCGGGGTGGGGCGGCTCTGCGCCAGCAGCGTGACCCGGCGGGCGAAGTCCCGGGCGGACAGCGCCCGCGCCGGGGTGCCGTCGGCGAGCACGATCTCGCCGTGCTCCAGCGGGTGCAGTCGGGCCAGGCCACGCAGCAGCGTCGACTTGCCGCTGCCGTTCGGACCCACGAGCGCGGTCACCGCCGCCGGCCGTAGCGTGATCGCGGCGTCGTGCACCACCGTGGTCCCGTGGTAGCCCAACCGCAGCTCACTGCCCCGCAGGCCGTCCGCCCGCACCGTTCCGCTCGTCACGAAGGTTAGGCTAACCTAATCCCCAAGAGCGATGTCAAGCCGCCCTCGACCGTCCCTCATTCCGCCGACCCGACTCACCCGGCTGATCGACGTTGCACCCCTCCCTCCCCCGAAGCGCGCGGGCGCTCGTCCCGCCAGGCCGACAGCGGAACCCACACCACCCTCGCCAGCGGGCCGCCCTCGCCACCCTTGCCAGCGCCACCCTCTCGCCGGCGCAACCCTCACCGGCCCACTCCTCGCGCCGCCCGCGCCGACCCACACCCGGACTCGCGCGCGGTCACGGAGAGTAGCATTGACAGAGAGTAGCGCCCCGCCGGAGCACCTCCCGAATACAGCACGGACAAAGAACCCACAAAGGATAAAAACGCTCGACGCGGGCCCGCGCGCCCCTCCCCTCCCGCTGCCTTTGCTCTGCACCCATAGACGCATCGCTAACGGAAGGTGTTCGATGCGTCTATGGCTGCAGAGCAAAGGCGACGGAGGAGGAGTCAGCCGTCCGGAGGAAAAGTTACGCAGAGTCACATCCGCCGGAGGATTGCCGGCCCCGTGACCCGCCCGGCCCATTCACTTGCTCGGCCGGAACGTGGCCGGCGCCGGCTACCGTGATGCGGGAGCCAGTGCCGCGAGCCGCTCCGAAACCACGGCACGGCGCCATGCTCGACCCTCCCCCGCCCGACCCCGCCGCCCCTCGCCGCCGTCCCGCCCCGCCGCGCGGGAGCACCGCCGCGCGGAGGGGGGCGGTCCGTGCCACGATTCGGGCCACTGGACGATCTGACCGGTAAAACAGGCCCCACCTTGCACCCATTTGCCCCGTCTTGATGCCCGTGGTGTCGGGGAGACATCGGTAGGCCGGACGCCAGTTCGGTGAAGTGGCGGTATCCGACCACTGGCGATACCACCACTCCACCGAACTGGTGCCGATCACTGGCCAAACGATCGCCGCGCACGAGACCCGGCTGGAGAGCAGACCACCCCGCGGCCGCCCGTCGATGGGACCGACGGGACGGCGGTGAGACGAGATGGCACCAGGGGAAGGGGCTACAGGGAGACCACCCGGCCGCCCAACGTCACGACCAGGCGCCCGTCCGAGGCGAACGACCAGCCGAGCGCGCCCGACCAGCCGGAGCAGCGGGAGCCGTTCGAGCCGGACCAGAACTGGTTCGAGCTGTCCACGTTGCCGACCGTCTTGTCGTTCGAGCCGCTGCCGCTGCGGCAGGACGTGTTGCTCCGGAAGACCGAGGTGCCGGCGTCGAACGAGAAGTTGCGCTCGCCGTTGTCGATGCTCAGGTTGTTGGAGATCGTCATCGAGCCCGGGTTCCGGTTGTAGGTGAAGCCGTGCTTGCCGTTGCGGTACGCGATGGTGCGCCGCACGGTGTGGTTGACCGCGATGTCCTCGCCGCCGAGCTTGAAGCCGTTGCGGTCACCGTTGGTGTTCTGGGTGCCGTTGCTGAGCGTGCCGTTGTTGTAGGACAGCGAGTCCTCGATGGTCACCGGCCCGATCGCGCCGGTGTCGGTCTTGGTGTAGAGGTCCCAGCCGTCGTCGATGTTGTTGTGCGAGACCGCGTACCGGAACGTGTTGCCACTGCCGACGGTGAGCTTGGCGGCGAACCCGTCGGCGTCCTCGCCGTCGGAGTCGGCGTTGTCGTGCGACTCGACGCTGATCATCAGGTTGTTGGCGGGCCACTGGTCGCGCGGAGTGCTGGAGGAGATCCGGGACAGTTGCAGGCCGGTGTCGCGGTTGAACCGGGTCACCGTACGCTCGATGATGTTGTTGCTGCCGCCGACGGCGATGCCGTTGTCGCCGGCGCGTTCCACCACGATGCCCCGCACGTGCCAGTAGGACGCGTTCAACGCGAGGCCGCGGTTGGCCGAGTCCTCGCCCATCGCGGAGAAGTTGAGGATCGGCGTCTCGCCCGGGTAGGCGTACAAATTCTTGCGGGCGCTCGCGGTGCCGTTGTTGCCGGCGGCGATGGTGACGGTCTGGGCCAGGCTGTAGGTGCCGCCGCGCAGGTAGATGGTGCCGCCCGCGCTGACCCGGGTGATCGCCGCGGCGATCGTGGTGGGGCTGGCCTGGGTGCCGGGCGCGCTCGCGCTGCCGTTCGGCGCGGCGTACACCGCTCCGGTCGTCGGCGGCGGAGTCGTGGGCGGCGGCGTGGTCGGCGGCGGAGTGGTGGGCGGCGGGGGTGCGGTGGTCGGTCCCGGCGGCGGGGTGTTGGTCCCCCCGGGGTCGGTGGGTATCGCCCCGCCGCAGGTGACGCCGTTGACCGCGAACGACGTCGGCTTCGGGTTGCTGGCGTTGTTCCAGGTCCCGTTGAAGCCGAACGACGTGGTCGCGTTGGTGCCGAGGCTGCCGTTGTAGCTGACGTTGGCGGCCCGGACCGAGGCGCCGGTCTGGGTGATGTCGGCGCTCCATGCCTGGCTGACGGTCTGTCCGGCGCCGAAGGACCAGGTGACGGTCCAGCCGTTCAGCGGGTCGCCGAGGTTGGTGAGGTTGACGTTGGCGGTGAAGCCGCCGGACCACTGCGCGGCCACCGTGTAGTCGACCCGGCAGCCGGGCGCCGCCTGGGCGGCGGTCGCGCCGAGGGCCAGGCCGGAGGCGACGAGCGTCGCCGCCGCGGCGGTGGAGGTCCACAACGCCGTACGGCGCTGTCGGTTGATCATGAGGTTCTCCTGCGGGTGGTGGTACGGTGCCAAGCCGACATCGACACCGATGCCCTGTCGGTGTCGCCGGCTGGCCTTCCAGCCCGGACGCCAGTCCCCTCGCGCGCCTCTCGCGCAGAAAGCGCTTTCAGCGCAGACTACTGACGTACCTCGATGCGGTCAATCGGATCAGCGGACGGTGAACGATCCGGCCGCCGCGCCCGTACCCATGCCCGACAGGGACATCGTCCGGAACCGCGATGCCGGAGCGGGCACGAGCACGATTCCTGCGTCTCACTTCGCACCGCGGAGTGGCGGAGCGGCACGCACGCCGCGCCGGCCCTCCAGGTCAACCAAAGGAGAGGTGCATGGCCAGGGGTACGCGCAACAACGCGGTCCTGAAACTCGGTGGGGTGGGCGCCCTCGCGGCGCTCCTGCTCGCCGGCGGGCTCCAGCTGGCGTCCGCCGACGAGAACGGTGGGTCGGCCGCGTCGGCCGCCGCGCAGACCGTCAACTGCCCGACGGTACGCGACAAGCTGCCCGCGGTGCCCGCGGCGGCGAACGCCGAGGTGGAACGGGAACTGGCCAACCTGGACCAGGAGATCGCCCGGCAGAACGAGCGGCTGGCCCGGCTCGCGGTCCGGCCGGAGGGCGGGCCGGCCTTCATCGACAACGCCATCCTCGGCCCGCTGAAGAGCAAGCGCACCGCCGCGCTCGACCGGATCGAGATCGCGTTCAACCGGATCGGCGCGCAGCGCCCCAACCTGGACGCGCTTGCCACCTGCGGACTCAACGCCGCCGGCGTGCCGAGCGCCGTCAACGGCAACGCTGGCCAGAACGGCGGCGCTGGCCAGAACGGCGGCGCGCAGAACGGTGCGGCGGCGCCCGGGCAGGCCCGGACCGTCAACTGCCCCGGCGTACAGCTCGCCGCGGTCCCCGCGGCGGCGGCCGGTCAGGTGCAGGCCGAGCTGGCCGCCCTGGACAAGCAGATCGCCGAGGCGAACGCCCGGCTGGCCCAGCTCGCGGTCCGGCCGGAGGGCGGGCCGGCCTTCATCGACAACGCCATCCTCGGGCCGTTGAAGGACAAGCGTGGCGCCGCGCTCGACCGGATCGAGATCGCGTTCAACCGGGTCGGCGCGCAGCGCCCGAACCTGGACGCGCTGGCCGCCTGCGGCCTGAACTGAGGTGTAAGGAGGGGCCCCCGCTTAACGCATTCGGTAGAGGCGGGGGCCCTTCTTAACGCACGCCGGAAATGGGACCGCCGAGCCGGGGTGGTCCGCTCGCCGTACGCTGCGATGACCATGCATCTCCACTTCGCGTTGCTCGGGCCGTTGACGCTGGCGAAGGACGGCGTCCTGGTCGCGCTCGGATCGGCGAAGCAACAGCTGGTACTGGCGGCGCTGCTGCTGCGCCCGGGCGAGGCGATCCCCGCCGACGAGCTGGCGGCGATGGTCTGGGGTGACCGACCGCCCGCCTCGGCCGCGGCCAACATCCGCACCTACCTGCGTGGCCTGCGCATGGTTCTCGGCGGTGCGGCCGGCACGGACCGGATCCGTACCACGCCGGGCGGCTACCTGCTGTGGGTCGGACCCGGCGAACGGGACCTGGACCGGTTCGACGCGGCGGCGGCCCGGGGCCGGGCGGCGCTGGCGGCGGGTGACCCGGCGGGGGCGCAACCGGAGCTGGCGGACGCGCTCGGCCTGTGGCGCGGGCCGGCCCTGAGCGGCCTTCCGCTGCCCCGGGTGCTCGCCGGTCGGGTCGACCGGCTGGAGGAGCGGCGGCTGCTGGTCGAGGAGGACGCCGCGGCGGCGGGACTGTCGCTTGGCGACGCGGCCCGGGTGGTGCCGAGGCTGCGTGCGCTGCTCGACCGTCACCCGCTGCGGCAGCGCGCCTGGGCCCAGCTCATGACCGGTCTCTACCAGCTCGGTGACGTGTCCGGGGCGCTGGCGGCGTTCCGGCAGGCCCGGCAGGTGCTGGTGGAGGAGACCGGGATGGATCCGGGCCCCGAACTCACCCGGCTGCACGACGACATCCTGCACCACCGCCTCGGGCAGCGGCCCGCCACGACCGGGGCGGCCGGGGCGACAGTGGTGCCGGCCGGCGCGACGATGGTGCCGGCCGGCGCGACGGTCGTGCCGCCGCGCCAACTACCACTCGCGGTCGCCGGGTTCGTCGGTCGCGGCGCGGAGATCGCCGTGCTCGACGCCGCGCTCGGCCGCCGGATCGAGCAGCCCGGCGCCGTCAACATCGTCACCGTCAGCGGCATGGCCGGCGTGGGCAAGACGACGCTCGCGCTGCACTGGGCGCACCACGCGGTGGACCGTTTCCCGGACGGCCAGCTGTACGTCAACCTGCGCGGCTACGACGACGGTGACGCGGTGCTCCCGGCCGATGCCCTGCTCGCCTTCCTGGAGACGCTCGGCGTGCCGACGGGTCGGATGCCGAGCAGCATCGACGCCCGGGCCGGACTGTTCCGCAGCCTGCTGGCGTCGCGCCGGATGCTCGTGCTGCTCGACAACGCGCGGGACGCCACGCAGGTGCGCCCGCTGCTGCCCGGTGCGGGCCGGTGCGCCGTGCTGGTGACGAGCCGCGACCAGCTCACCGGGCTGGCCGCGGCGGAGGGTGCCCGACCGGTGACGCTCGGGGTGCTGACCGCCGGCGAGTCGACGCTGCTGCTGCGCCGCCGGCTCGGCGACGGCCGGGTCGCCGCGGACCCGGCGGCGACCGCTGAGATGATCGAGTCGACCGGTCGGCTACCGCTCGCCCTCTCGATCGTGGCGGCGCGCGTCGCCGCCCGGCCGGCGTTTCCCCTCGACGCCGTGGCGGCCCAGCTACGCTCGCCCGACAGCCGGCTGCGGCTGCTGGCCGGCGGCGACGTCAGGCGGGTCTTCTCGTGGTCCTACCGGGCGTTGAGCGCCGACGCGGCCCGGCTGCTGCGGCTGCTGGGCCTGCACCCCGGTCCGGACCTGACCGGTGACGCCGTCGCCGCGCTCGTCGGTGGCCCCGGGGCCGCGGTCGCGCCGCTGCTGGCGGAGCTGACCCGCCTGCACCTGCTGACCGAGCACCGACCCGACCGGTACGCGCTGCACGACCTGCTCCGGTCGTACGCGGTCGAGCTGACGCAGTCGTACGACCGGCCGGAGGAACGGCGGGACGCCCGACACCGGATGTTCGACCACTACCTGCGCGTCGGGCTCTCCGCCGCGGCGCTGCTCCAACCGACGTGGACGCCGGTCGGGCCGATGCCGCCGCAGCCGACGGACGTTTCGGTGCCGATGTCGGACCGGGCCGCGGCGGAGGCGTGGTTCCAGGCCGAACGGTTCGTCCTGCTGCGGGTGCTGCGGCAGACCGCGGCGACCGGTTTCGAGCGGCACACCGGCCAGTTCGCCTGGGCGCTGGCCGCCTACCTCGCGCCCCGTGGCCTCTTTCAGGACCAGTTGGCGGTCCAGCGGGTGGCGCTGGACGCGGCCAAACGGGTCGGTGACCTGGGGGCGCAGGCGCTGGCCCGACGCATGCTGGCCCGCGCCCTGATGCGCCTGGGCGACCAGGACACGGCCGAGCACCACCTGCGGCGGGCGATCGAGTTGTACGAGCAACTCGGCGACCTGGACGGTCTCGCGCTGATCCTGCGGCACCGCACCGAGCTCTGCACCCAGACCGGCCGGCTGGCGGAGGCGCTCGGGCACAGCGTGGAGGCGCTGCGCGTGTCCCGCCTCATCGGCAACGACTACGCCGAGGCGCGGGCGTTGAACAACAAGGGTTATCTGCACGCGCTCACCGGCGACCACCGGCAGGCGGTCGTCGACTGCACCGAGGCGCTGGCCCGGCAGCGACGATCGGGTGACCGGGTGGGGCAGGCGTCGACGTTGGACAGTCTCGGCTTCGCCTATCACCGGCTCGGCGACCCGGCCCGGGCCGCGGCCTGCTACGAGCAGGCGGTCCGGCACTTCGTCGAGTCGGCCAACCGGTTCCACGAGGCGCTGACCCTCATCCGTCTCGGTGAGGCCCGCGCGGCGATGGCGGACGTGACCGGGGCCGTCGAGGCGTGGCAGCGGGCGCTGCGGATCTATGACGACCTCGGTGATCCGGCCGCCGAGGAGATACGGGGACGGCTGGCCGGACTGCCACCCGGCTGACCCGGCGGGCCCGGTCAACCGGGTCGGGCGGTCTGGAGCTGGTCGCGGATCAGCGCCTCGTAGTGGCGCCCGTGTGCGATCAGCTCCTGGTGGGTGCCCTGCTCGACCAGCTGCCCGTCCTCCATCACCCCGATCAGGTCGGCGTTGACCACGGTGCTGAGCCGGTGCGCGATCACGATCCGGGTGCACGACAACGCGGTGAGCACCTCGTCCACCTGGCGTTCGGTGACCACGTCCAGGTGGCTGGTCGCCTCGTCGAGCAGCAGCAGCGGCGGGTTGTGCACGAGGGCGCGGGCCAGGGCGAGGCGTTGCCGTTGCCCGCCGGAGAGCCCGCCGCCCCCCTCGGTCAGCTGCGTCTCGTACGCCATCGGCATCATCATGATCTCGTCGTGGATCTGCGCGCGCTGCGCGGCGAGGACGACCTCCTCGTAGGTGGCGGAGGGGTGGCCGAGCGAGATGTTGTCGCGGATCGAGCCGGCGAACAGGGCGGGCTCCTGCGTCACCATGCCGCACGACCGGCGCAGGTCCCGGAAGTCGAGGTCCTGCAGGAGGCGGCCGTCGAAGCGGACCTCCCCCTCGGTGGGCACGTACAGCCCGATGATGGTCTTGGCCAGCGTCGTCTTGCCGGATCCGGTCCGGCCGACCAGTGCCACCTTCGCGCCGGCCGGGACGGCCAGGTCGATGCCGCGTACCGCCCACGGCGCGTTGGTGCTGTAACGCATGCCGACGCCGGTGAGGGTGACCTGGCCGGTGATGCGTCGCGTCGGGCGGCTCGTCGACGCGTCCTGTTCGACGGCCTCGTCCATGACGTCGCGGATCCGTTCCAGGTGGGTGCCGACGGTCTGCAACTGCCGGGCGGTGTTGACCAGGCCCATCAGCGGGGTGAGCACCGCGGCGGCGAGCGCGTTGAGCGCCAGCATGGTGCCCAGCGACATCCGTCCGGCCACGACCTGGTGGGCGCCGACCCACAGCAGCAGCATCGGCGAGCCCATCCGGAACGCGGTGAGCAGCGCCTCGACGCCGGTCTCCAGGCGGCGGCGGTGCAGGGACGCGAACTGGCGGCTCTGGAACAGCCCGGACCACCGGCCGAGGACCTGCTGCTCGGCGCCCATCGCCTTCACGGTCTCGGCGCCGGCCAGCACCTCGACCGCGTAGTTCTGCTCGTCGGCCTGGGCGGCGATGTCGCGGTGGGTACGTTCGCGCATGGCCCGGTAGGTGGCCACGATGGCGGCGAGCTGGGCCAGGCCCAGCCCCAGCA
Source organism: Micromonospora sp. WMMD1128 (assembly GCF_027497235.1). NCBI lineage: Bacteria > Bacillati > Actinomycetota > Actinomycetes > Micromonosporales > Micromonosporaceae > Micromonospora > Micromonospora sp. WMMD1128. Next base: position 2,498,039 of record NZ_CP114902.1, on the reverse strand, counting down.
CCAGCGCGGCGTAGAGCGGGGTGAGCGCCAGCAGCAGGCCGACGTAGGCGACCACGAACAGCCCGTCGAGGACCAGCGACATGGTCTGACTGGTCAGCATGTCGCGGATGACGGTGTTGCTGGACATCCGCATGAGCAGGTCGCCGCTGCTGCGGAGCTGGAAGTAGGAGTACGGCAGGGCGAGCAGATGGTCGAAGAAGCGCCGCATCATGGTGTCGTCCATGCGGGCGTGCAGCACGTTGAGCGCCAGGCCCCGGGTGTAGGTGCCGACGCCCTGGACCGCCAGCAGCAGCACCATTCCGGCGCCGAGGACGGTGAGCGCGTCCACCTGCCCCTGCCCGATCACCACGTCGACGGCGAACTTGGTCACCAGCGCGGGCAGCAGCACCGCCAGTTGCAGCAGCAGCGAGACGAGCAGGACGAGGCCGAGCAGCGGGCGGGAGAAGGTGAGCATGCCGTGGGCGAACCGCAGCGAGGCCAGCCGGCCCGGTCCGGGGCGACGCGCGAACCGTTCGTCGGGGGTGAGCTCGATGGCGATGCCGGTGAAACCGGCACCGAACTCCTCCCGGCTCAGCCGCCGCCGGCCCATCGCCGGGTCGACGACGACCGCGCCACGTTTGTCCCAGCGTTCCAGCACCAGGTAGTGGCGGAAGTTCCAGTGCACGATCGCGGGCAGTTCGAGCTGTGGCAGCGCGTCGAGGTCGACGCTGACGCCGCGGGCCCGCATGCCGTTCTCGCGGGCGAACTGGGCCATCTGCAACGCGGTGGCGCCGTCGCGGCCGACGCCGAGCCGGTCGCGGCACTCGGCGACCGAGGTCCAGCGGCGGTGGTGGGTGAGGACCATGGCGAGGCACGCGGCGCCGCACTCGGTGGCGCTCATCTGGAGCATCACCGGCACCCGGCGGCGCGGCCGGGGCGGGGTCCCGCTCACCGCAGCGCCCCGGTGACCTCGGGCAGCATCTGCAGCAGGGTGGGTTCGGCCACCACGAGGCTGAGCCGGCCGTAGGCGCGACCGGCGGGCGCGCCGGACAGCAGGACGACGGTGGCCGGGCGGGCCGCCTCGGTGGGGATCCGCCAGCGCCGGGCGGCTGCCTCGTCGTCGACGATCTCCGAGCGGACCACGCGCACCGTGGTCCGTCCGGTGTCCTGGTTGAGGGTGACCTCGGCGCCGGGCGCCGGGTCGACGCGGCCGGCGAACACCGCGACCAGGTGCGGCCCGTCGGCGCTCAGGACGGCGCCGTCGACCGCCCTGGGCACCCGGGTGACCGCCGCGAACCCCACGCAGACCAGCAGCAGGGCGGCGAGCGCGACGAGCGGCCGGCGCGAGGACCGGATCGTACGCCGGGCCGGTTCGCCGGGCGGGCGGTGGTGGTAGGTCGCGAGCGCCTGTGGACGGTAGGGCCAGATCGGCGCTTCAGCCACGGTTGTCACGCTCCCCGGCCGGTCGTGGCGGTTCGACGAGTAGCACCGACGGGACCCGGTCGGGCGCGGCCAGGCGGAGCAGGTTGTAGCCGATTCCCGCGATGCCGCTCATCAGGCCGGGCGTCTCCGCGCCGAGCGGGACTCCGCACAGCCAGCCGTCCTGGTCGATGTAGTCGAGGATGCTCGCCGCGACCAGTTCGGCCTGCCGGGCGGCGGCGGCGTCGCCGAGGACCCGGGCGGCGGCCAGCACCGCCTCGATGTTGCCGAGGTCGCCGTGGCAGATGCTGTGGTTGCCGGTGCCGGTGATGACCTCGCCGGTCAACCCGAAGCGGAGCATGCCGGCCAGGGCGTCGCGCAGGTCACGCTCGACCGGTTCGCGGTCGTCGACGTAGCCGGCCAGGTCGGCGCGGGCGAGCGCGATCCCGGGACCGCCGTGGCACCAGGCGATCATCGAGTATCCGTCCGGCGTGGTGTCGCGCAGGTCGAGCCAGCACGTCTGCTCGGGGTCGAAGGCGGAGCGCTCGTAGCGGATCGCGCCCTCGACCAGCGGCAGGTGGTCGCGGTGACCGAGGACGCGGTCCAGCCGGGCCAGGGCGACGGCGATGCCGGAGCCGCCGTGCGAGAAGCCGGCAAGCGGACGGCTGGGGTTCACCGAGCCGGCCCAGCCGATCCCGTCACCGGCCGGCTCGGCCTTCGCGCGCAGGATGGCGGCGAACGTGCCGGCCGCGTCGAGCAGGTGCGGCGACGGGCGCGCCGCGTGCAGCGCCAGCAGCCCCAGGATGGCGCCGGCCGAGCCGCTGATCACGTCGTACGCGTCGTCGGCGGGGGCGAGGTGCAGCAGCACCGGCACGATCCGCTCGGCGGCGTCGAGCAGGTCCTCCCGCCGCCACAGCGCGCCCAGGTGACTCAGCGCGTACAGCGGGCCGCCCAGCTCGTTGAACGCGCCGACGGTGAACTTCTCCAGGTTCGCCTTCGGCGTCTCGTCGAGCAGGTCGACCTGGCGGGTGAGCATGGTCGCGACGACCTCGGCCGCCGCCCGGAACCGCTGCTCGCCGGTGACCTCGCCGAGGTGGCCGAGGAACAGCGCGATCCCGGACAGCCCGTTGTAGAGGTCGATCCCCACCGGGCCGAGCTGCCAGATCCGGTCGGCGACCAGGGTGTGCCCGAGCCAGGCCAGCGAGTCGTCGCCGGCGTCGGCGGTCAGCAGCAGCCGGTCTCCGGCGGCGCGGGCGGCGGCGAGGAACCGGTCGGCGGGGGCCGGGGTGGTGGCGGCGGTGACCCGGTACTGCGACCATTGGCCCTGGCTCTCCACGCCCATCGTCAGCGCGGCCAGGGAGCTGCGCAGGATCCACGTCTGCTGGGCCAGGTGCGCCTCGGAGAGCCCGCCGATGCGCTGCCGGGAGCGGTCCAGGCCGCTGGTGGTGAGCACGTCGGCGATGACCGTGCCGTCCCCGGCGACGAAGTCACGCGAGGCGGGCGTGGTGCCGAAGATGGGGATGTCGCCGCGGCTGAGCTGCGCCTGCTCGGCGGCGGCGATCCGGGTCTCGGCGCCGGGCCAGTCCTCCTGGAGCCAGAGGAAGCTGAGGAACCGCTCGCGGTCCAGCGCGTTGCGCAGCAGGTCCGGGTGCCGGCTCTCCTGGAGCAGGTTGCCGTAGGTGCGGGTGGCGCGCAGGATCACCCGCACCTCGTCGCCGGCGAACGCCGCGACCGGTCCGTCCGGGGCCAGGAGGTCGTCGCGGTGGCGGTGCAGCAGCCGGTACGTCCGGTCGAAGCCGGCCAGGATGTCGTCGCTGAAGTCGAGCGTGTGGTGCGTCGCGCCGTCGAGGCTGGGGAGGTTCTGCCCGCCGCCCATCTCGATCCGCTTGCGGACCAGGCGCATCCGGTCGGTGCCGGACTCCTCCCAGGTGGCCACCGGGGCGGGGGTGAGCTGACCGGCGGTGCCGGCCAGGCCGCTGAAGTCGACCCCGCCGATGCCGTCGTCGTCCTGGTAGATGATCGGCCGGGGCAGGAGCCCGACCTCGAGCACGGACTCGCGCATGGTGCGGAACGACTCCACCGAGACGCCGACCTGCCGGTCGGTGTGCTCGCTATCGGGGTGGAACAGGGCTTCCAGGTCGACGAGCATCGGGTGCTCGCCGGCGGCGATGACGTTCTCCAGGTGGAAGTCGACGGCGGCGAGGCTGTGCAGCAGCGCCAGGTAGCCGCCCTGGCGGGTGTAGAAGCGGCGCAGCGCCTCCTGGTCGGCGCACGGCCCGGCGGCGACGAACTCCGACCAGCCGTACTCGCCCCGGTCGAGCACCCACATGGTCCGCAGCGGCGGCTGCGCGCCGCGGTCGTTGAGCCAGTCGAGCAGTTGCTGGAAGTGCAGCTCCACCTGGAGTCCGCGCGGCTTGTAGACGGCGCGGGCGCCGTTGGCGAAGCGGACGAAGCCGACCGAGCGCCCGCCCCGGTGCGAGTCGCCCGCCCCGAAGGACACGCCGGTCACGGCGCCGAGCCCGGCCGGGTCGCCGAGCCGGTCCGCGAGCGCGGCCTGGTCGGCGACGAGGCGGCGGGCGAACTCGACCCGGGCGTCGACCCAGTTGTCGACCAGGACGGTGGCGTCCCGGGCCAGCACCGGGTATTCCATCAGGACGTCGAGGGCGTACTTGGGGTCGCGCAGGCGTCGGGTGAAGTCCTGGAATCGTTCCTGCGGCGTGTGGCCGGTCAGTTGTCCCTGGACCCGCAGCACGTTGAGTTCGAGCACCAGCACCCGGCCGACCAGCAGGTTGATCGCCGCGGTGGGCGGGTCGCAGAGCTGGTCGGCGAGTAGGTCCGCGTCGACGTGCGGTCCCGGTGCGGCGGCGCACGCCTCGCGCACGGCCGCGCGTACCCGGCGCAACCCGTCGTCGACGAGCGGGCGGACCAGTTCCACGAAGGCCGCGTGCGGGTGCGGGTCGTGCCGGTGCTCGTGGTCGTGGTCATGCTCGTGGTCGTGGTGGTGGTGCTCCTGGTCGGCGGCGGTCCCGCCGGGGCGGTGGTCGCGCCAGGCCCGCTCGATGGTGCGCACGTGGTCCGGCACGTCGGCGAACCGGCTGCGGACCGTCTCCGGCATCTCCCCGAGCACCCGGACCAGGGCGGGCTCGTCGAGGCCCAGCGCGCGCAGCCAGCTGTCGAACAGCTCCGAGTCGCCGGCGAAGACCGGCTCCTCCCGCCACCGCCGCAGCCGCAGCCGGCCCCGCTCCTCGTCCACCGGACCGACCGGCGCCCCGGCGCCGAGCCGCTCCGACAGGGAGTACGCCAGATACCAGTCGGGGTGGGAAACGTCCACCGGTCCATCGCCGGTCAGGTGCGACTGCGTCATCGGTGCTCTCTCTCGCGCGGCGGTCGGGTCTCGCGGGTCCGACGGCGCCCGGGCGCGTCCCGTACGCCCGGGCGCCGTCGGTGTGGTGGATGGATCAGGCGGTGCACAGCCCGCAGGTCGACTGCGTCTGGCAGGTGCCGCAGGTGGTGCCGCCGCAGGTGGCGCCGCAGGAGCCGCACGGCGTCTCGCGGGCGGTGAAGCCGCCGCAGCAGCCGAGCGTCAGCAGGTACTCGGTGCGCGCGCCGGCGATGTGCGCGAGCACCTCGTCACCCAGCTCGACCACGCCGCAGGGGTGCTCGGGCAACGCCGCGAGCTGCTCGGCGGACAGGCTCGCCCGGTACTCGGGGTCCTTCCAGGCTTGCACGATGTTCATCGGGGTTCTCCTCGGTGAATTCTTCGATGGCCGGCGGCGGAACGCGCCGTGGAGGGCGGGGGCGCGTCGGGCCGCCTCGGTGGATCGGTCAGCCGCAGCAGCCGACGGTCAGCGCCGCGCAGGTGCCGTTGCAGACCGTGCCGTTGATGGTGAAACAGCCGGCGACCCCGGTGACCGCGGTGATGGTCGGGGTCGGGGTCCACGTGCCACCGGGTGCGGTGTCGAGTTCCTGGTCGCTCAGTTCGACGAAGCCGGCCGGGTTGGCCGGCAGGGCCGCCCGCTCCTCGTCGCTGAGCGACGCCCGGTAGACCGGGTCCTTCCACGCCCTGATGTAGTCCATACGAGTCTCCGATCGAAGTGGTGATGCATGGTGTCCGGGTGGGCCTCCACGGCCGGAACCGTAGGGCCGGCCTATGGCAGATCGATGGCACCGCGATGGTCACGCGGCGGCTCCAGCAGCAACACCGACGGCACGCCCGCCGGATCCGCCCGGCGCAGGAACGCGTAGCCGACGCCGGCGAGGCCGCTCATCAGCCCGGGCGTCTCCACGCCCCGGGGTACGCCGCACCGCCAGGCGCCCGCCTCGACGTCCGCCACCGCCCCGGCCGCGACCGTGGCGGCGTGCTGGGCCGCCGCGTCGTCGCCGAGGACCGCCGCCGCGGCCGACCCGGCCTCGGCGTTGCCCAGGTCGCCGTGGCAGATCGAGTGGTTGCGCAGCAGGTTCCGCGGATCGCCGAGGGCCGTCAGCGCGTGCCGCAGGTCGGCGCGGACGAGCGCGTCATCGCTGGCGTAGCCGAGCAGCTCGGCGCGGGCCAGCGCGATCCCGGCCGCGCCGTGGCACCAGGCGACCATGCCGTCGCCCGTCGGGGCGTCCGGGCGCAGGTCCCGCCAGTTGCCGGCGGCGTCGTCGTAGACCGTGTGTTCGTAGCGCAGCGCCGCGTCCACGGTCGCGCGATGCTCGTCGACGCCGCGGTGACGGTCCCAGCGGGCAAGCGCGGTGGCGATGCCGGACGCGCCGTGGGAGAAGCCGGCGAGGGGCCGGTCGCCGGAGAGCGCGCCGAGCCAGCCGAGGCCGCCGGCCACCGGGGACGCGCCGCCGGTCAGGTGCCGGGCCATCGCGCCGGCGCCGGCCAGCAGGTCCGGGTCGTCGGTCATCCGGTGCAGCGAGAGCAGGGCGAGCAGCCCGCCGGCCGTGCCGCTGATGATGTCGTACTCCCGGCTGTCGGCGGTGTGCGCGACCATCGCGGCGGCCAGCCGGGTGGCGACGTCGAGCAGGTCGTCACGGCGCAGGTCGGCGGCGAGGTGGCTGAACGCGTACACCGAGCCGCCCAGGTGGTCGAAGCCGCCGACGCCGAGGGTCTCGGCGACCGGCGCGGCGAGCCAGGCCCGCGCCTCGCGGAGCATCATCGTGGCGGCCCGGTCGGCGGCCCGCCGGTAGGTCGGGTCGCCGGTGACGGAGGCGAGCCGGCCGAGGAACAGGGCGATGCCGCTGATGCCGTTGTAGAGGTCCATGGCGCTGGGCCCGAGCACCCACACCCGGTCGGCGACCAGGCCCAGGCCGAGCCAGCAGATCCGGTCGCCGTCCTCGAGCGCGGTGGCCAGCAGCCGGTCCCCGACGAGGCGCGCCGCGTCCACGTACCGTTCGGGTGGGACCGGTCCGGGCGCCGGGCTCGCCGGGCTCGCCGAAGCCGGCGGTCGCCAGGTGCCCGCGTCCCCCATGATCAGGGCGGTCAGGGAGGCGTCGATGATCCAGCTCTGCTGAGCCAGGTGCTCCTCCGACATCCCGGCGAGGCGGTCCCGGACGGCGTCCAGCCCGGTCTTCCGCAGCGCGCCCGGCAGCACGGACCCGTCCCCGGCGACCAGATCCGTCGACGACGGCGTGGTCACGAAGATCGGCACGTCACCGGCGTGCAACTGCGCCAGTTCCGCGGCGACGAGCGCGTCCCGCTGCGGGCGCCGGTCGTGTCCGGCCCAGAGGTTCTCGAACCAGCGGTCCCGGTCCAGGGCGTCGCGCAGCAGGTCGGGGTGGTGCGCCTCGGTGAGCAGCCGGACGTACGACTCGGTGGCGCGCGCGACCACGCGGACCTCGTCCCCGGCGAACGCCGCCAGCGGGCCGGCCGGGGCGAGCAGCTCGTCGCGGTGCGCCAGCAGCAGCCGGTAGAGCCGGCGGTAGCCGTCGACGATCTCCGGCGCGAACTCGGTCACGTCGACCGCGCCGTCGCCGAGGGTGGGCAGGTTCGCCGAGCCGGGCAGCGCCACCCGCCGCCGCTCCAGGCGCATCTCGTCGGTGCCGAGGCCGTCCCAGACCGCCACCGGCCGGGCGGTCAACTGCCCGCCGGCGCCGGCCATCCCGCTCATGTCGAAGCGGTTGACCTGGTTGCCCTCGGTCCAGATCACCGGGGCGGGAAGCAGCCCCACGGTGACCGCCGAGCGGCTCATCAGCTCCACCCCGACGGCCTGGAGGTAGCCGGCCTGATCGTCGTCACCGGCCGGCCGCTCCCACTGCCAGTTGTGCAGCATCGCCTCCAGGTCGATGAGCATCGGGTGCTCACCGGCGGCGATCACGTTCTCCAGGTGGAAGTCGGTCGCGCCGAGCGTCTGGAGGAGGGCCAGCAGGGCGCCCTGCCGACGGTGGAACCGGCTCAGCGCGTCCCGGTCGGCGCAGGGTCCGCCCGCCACGAACTCGGTCCAGCCGTACGCGCCGCGGTCGAGCACCCAGAACGTCCGCAACGGCGGCTGCGCGCCGCGCTCGTCGAGCCAGCGCAGCAACTGCTGGAAGTGCCGGTCCACCTGGAGGCGGCGGGGCTTGTACATGACCCGTACGCCGGAGGTGAAGCGCACCACCGCGACGGAGCGTCCGCCGCGGTGGCTGTCGCCCGCGCCGAAGCTGACCCCGGCCAGGTCGCCGAGGGCGTCCGGGACGCCACAACGGTCGGCGAGGGTGGCGTGGTCGGCGACGAGACGCCGCGCGAACTCCAGCCGGGCGGCCTCCCAGTTGTCGACCACCCGGATCAGGTCGCGGGCGAGCACCGGATACTCCCGCAGCAGGGCCAGCGCGTGCTCCGGTTGCCGCAGCCGGCGCAGGAAGTGGTGGAAGCGTGCGTGCGGGTCGTCGCCGGGCAGGTCGCCGCGCACGCGCAGCACGTTGAGCTCCAACGCCATGACGCGGGCCAGCATCCCGTTGAGCGTGTCCGACGGGCCGGGCCCCAGGTGCGCGGCGAGCGCCGGCGCGGTCAACTGTGGATGGCCGGCGACGAGGGCGTCGATCCGGGACCGGAGCCGGTCCCGGGCGCTCGCGACGAGCGGCGCGGCGATCGTGGCGAACCCCGCGGCGTCGTCGTCGCCCTGGTCGGCCGGTGGGTGGCGGCGCCAGGCGTCGGTCAGCCGGCGCGCGTACCCGGGCTCCTCGTCGAACCGGTCCCGGACCGTCTCCGGCGCCTCGCCCAGCATCCGGGCCAGGCCGTCGGAGTCGAGGCCGTGCTCGGCCAGGTGCCGCGCCATCAGGTCGGGCCGCCTGGTGTGCACGGGCTCGTCCCGCCACATCTTCAGCCGGATCCGGCCGACCTCGACGTCGACGGGTCCGGCGGGTGACCGGCCGGTCAGCCGCTCCCGCAGGGAGTGCCCCAGGAACCAGGCGGCGTCCCCGGGCCGCACCGGGTCGGTGCTGTCGTGCATCTGCTCCGCCTCACTGCGCGGTTCGTCGCGCGTCACGTGCCGGCCGCCCGGATCCGGGCGGCTCATCTCGGGATGGGACCGGACGGCGCGGCGAGACCGCCGCGAAGCATCGAGGTGTACGCGGCGCTGAGCGCCGGGGTCGGCTCGACGCCGAGTTCGGCGTCCAGGCGGCTGCGGAAGGCGCCGAAGACGTGGACCGCCTCGTCCTGCCGGCCGGCCTGGTAGAGCGCCGTCATCAGCATGATCGCCAGCCGCTCCCGCAGGGGATATTCGGTACGCAGCGCGAGGAGCGCCGGGATCGCCTCGTGGAAGTTGCCCAGCCGCAGGTGCAGTTCCATCCGGTGTTCCAGGCACACGACGCGGCGTTCCAGCAAATGGTGTCGGCGGCTCTGCGCGTACGGACCGGGCAGGCCGGCGAGTGGCTCACCGGCCCAGATCTTCTCCGCCACGGCGAGCGTCGCGGCGGCGGCGGCCAGGTCGCCGGACGCCTCCGCCGCCGCGGCGCGCTCCACCGCCTCGTCGAAGTCGCCGAGGTCGATCCGGGCGCCGCCGAGGCGCAGGCGGTAACCGATGCGCAGGGTGTCGATCACCGGCCCGTCGGGACCTGCGGAGGCCGCCCGCAGGGTGCGCCGAAGCCGGTAGATGTAGGGCGGGATCAGCTTCGTGCCGGTCGGCGGGGCGTCACCGCCCCAGACGCCCTCCAGGATCGACGTCGGGGTCACCACCCGGCCGGCGTTGAACAGCAGCAGGGCGAAGACCGCCTGCTGGCGTACCGGCCCGAGGTCGAGCCACTCGCCGCCGACCTGGGCGTGCAGCGGGCCCAGGACGAAGAACCGGGTCCGCGTCACGGATTCGCACCGCTCACACCTGGCACCGCCATCGCTTCTCCTCCCCTGACCGCGAACCTGGCCGCCCCCCGGCCGCCACGAAGATCAATGCGTTCGGGGATGCTACGGGGGCCCGCGTACAGCCCGTGCACAATGCGCGTACGAACGGCGCGCGTGGACGACGTCGACCTGCTATGCAATTGATGCTTCTTGATGGCTGCCGCCATTCCCCGACGGTGTCGGTAGTGCCTGCGCCACCATCGCTCCGGCAGCAGGCGGGATGGAGGACGGACGCCGGCCCGACAAGGCTGGAAGCCGTACCCGTTTCCCGCCGACGAGGAGTTGCGATGAACCGCCGAACCTTTCCGGTCGCCGGCGCGGTGGCCGTGCTGACCGCCACCGCCCTGGGCGTGCCCACCGCGTCCGCCGCGCCCACCCACGCCGGGCGGCCCGACGCCGTGCAGGGACACCTCGACCGGCTGGTCTCCGACCAGGGCTTCCCCGGGGCGCTGGCCTCCGTCCGGGGCACCGGCCACCGGGTGCGTGACTACACCGCCGGGGTCGGCGACCGCACGACCGGCCGCGACGTGCCCACGAACGGCACGGTGCGGATCGGCAGCAACACCAAGACCTTCACCGCCGTGGTCGTCCTGCAACTCGTCGGCGAGGGCCGGATCGACCTGGACGCCACCGTCGAGCGCTACCTGCCCGGGATGGTGCGGGGCCACGGCAACGACGGGCGGCGGATCACCGTACGCCACCTGCTCCAGCAGACCAGTGGGCTGCCCGACTACGACGAGGTGCTGTTCACCGGGCCGCAGGACCTGGTGGACCGCGCGCACGCGTACCTCGAGCCGCGTTCTCTGGTGGACGCGGCGCTGACCCGGCCGTCGCGGTTCGCCCCGGGCGCGAAGTGGGAGTACAGCAACACCAACTACGTGCTGGCCGGCCTGATCGTCGAGCGGGTCACCGAGCGTCCGGTCGGCGAGGAGATCACCCGGCGGATCATCGAGCCGCTGCGGCTGCGCGGCACCTCCTGGCCCGGCGTCGGCGAGCAGCGCCTCGCCGGCCGGCATCCGCGGGGCTACGTGGCGGTCGCGCCGGGCGCGCCGTGGGTCGACGTGACCGAGATGGACCCGTCCTTCGGCTGGGCCGCCGGTCAGCTCGTCTCGACCCCGGGCGACCTGCGGACGTTCTTCGAGGCGCTGCTGGCCGGCCGGCTGCTCAAGCCCGCGCAGCAGGCCGCGATGATGCGGACCGTGCCCGCGCCGGAGTTCGAGCCGGGCGGCGTCTGGGCGTACGGGCTGGGCATCGCCCGGCACGACCTGCCCTGCGGCGGGCACGCCTGGGGGCACGGCGGCGACATCCAGGGCTTCGAGACGCGCAACCTGGCCACCACGGACGGACGCAGCGCCGTGGTCGCGGTGACCGGGCTCCCAACCTCGCTGGAGATGACCGAGGCGGTCTCGGACAGCGTGGACGCGGCGATCTGCGCCACGCCCCGCTGACCCCCGCGCCACGCCACACCGCACCGCGTCACGGCCGGCGCGTCGCCTCGCTCAGGCGGCGCGCCGGCCGTCGTTCAGGTAGCGCAGCACGGCGGTGACCCGGCGGTCGGCCCGGTCGTCCGGCGGCAGGTGCAGCTTGGCGAAGATGTTGCGGATGTGCTTGTGCACCGCGCCCTCGGTGACGAACAGCCGCTCGGCGATCGCGGTGTTGCCGAGTCCCTCCGCCATCAGCGCCAGCACCTCCTGCTCGCGCGGCGACAGCTGGGCCAGCGCGCCGTCGTCCCGGCGGTTACGGGCGAGCAGCTGCCCGACCACCTCGGGGTCGATCACGCTGCCGCCGGCCGCCACCCGGTGCAGCGCGCCGAGGAACTCCTCGACCCGCCCGACCCGTTCCTTGAGCAGGTAGCCGAGCCCGGTGGCGCCGACCGAGAACAACTCGGTGGCGAACGCCTGCTCGACGTACGCGGAGAGGACCAGCACGGCGAGGCCGGGCCGGCGCCGGCGGGCCTCGACCGCGGCGACGATACCCTCGTCGGTATGGGTGGGCGGCATCCGCACGTCGACGATCGCCACGTCGGGCCCATGCGCGTCGACCGCGGCCAGGAACTCGTCCGGGTCGCCGGCGGTGGCCACCACGTCCAGGTCCTCGGCCCGCAGCAACAACGCCAGCCCCTCGCGCAGCAGCGCGTCGTCCTCGGCGATCACGATCCGCATGGCAGCTCCACGTGCATTCTCGTCGGCCCCCCGGTGGGGCTGGTCAGTGTCATCCGGCCGTCGTACGCCTCGACCCGCCGCCGGATGCCGGTCAGGCCGGACCCGCGGGTCTCGTCCGCGTCGCCGTGGCCGTTGTCGGAGACGGTCACCAGCAGCCGGTCCCGCTCGCGGCGCACCGCGACGTCGACCGCGCTCGCGCCGCTGTGCCGGACCACGTTCGTGAGCGCCTCGGCCACCACGAAGTAGGCGGTGGCCTCGACCGCGGCGGCGCAGCGCACGGAGACGTCCACGGTGAGCCGGCACGGCACCGTCGATCCGCCGGCCAGGCCGGCGAGCGCGCCGGCGAGCCCCCGGTCGTCGAGCACCGGCGGCAGGATGCCGCGCACCACCGTACGCAGTTCACCGAGCGCCTGCTCGGCGGCGTGCTGCGCCCGTTCGAGGATCTCGTCGGCCCGGGTCGGGTCCCGCCGCAGGGCCCGCCGCGCCGCCCCGAGCAGCACGTTCACCGCGACCAGCCGGTTCTGGGTGCCGTCGTGCAGCGACCGTTCGATGCGGCGCAGCTCCACCGCGTGCGCGTCCAGCGCGGCGGCCCGGGTGGCGGTGAGCTGGGCGACCCGCATCGACAGGTCGACCCCGGGTGGCGGGGCGAGCAGCCACCGGCCCGGCCACGCCTGGACGCGCGCCAGCGCCGGGCCGACCGCGACGCCGAGGACCAGCCCGGCCAGGCCGAGCAACCCGACCGCCAGGGCGTCGGGCAGTCCGTCGATCCGCCACCAGACGATCCCCGGCGCGCCGTCCTCGGGTCGCAGCAGCCGGAACCACAGCGGGAACGTGACGTCCTGCACGGCGGTGAGCGGAAGCGCGAGGCCCACGATCCCGGCGCCGAAGCCGAGGGGCGCGTGCAGCGCGGTCCAGCCGAGTTCCCGCCGCACGACCGGGTCGCGCAGCGCCGCGCGCAGGTCGGTCGGCGCCGGCCCCGGCGTGGGGAGCGGGCCGCCCCAGCGGGACAGCCGGGCGCGTTCCCGGTCGGCCACCGAGCGCACCCCGCGCAGCGCGCCGGGCGCCAGCAGCAGCCCGACGCCGACCAGGCAGGCGGCGGCCACCGTGAGCGCCCAGAGCAGCACGCCCCACGCCAGCACCGCGGTGCCCAACCCGCCGACGAGATGCTCAAGCGCGTCCACCGCGGCGCGGACCCGCCTCCGCACGTACCCCACGTCGGCCCACCCCCGGCGTCACGATAGGTCACGGCGGTCGCCGCCGGCAGCGCCGGCGGCGAAAAGTACAGCCTGCTGTACCGGCGGCAGCTCGTGAGAGCGCTAACATCGCAGCTTTTGGATCTTCGATCGCACCCGGCGTCGCATCCATCCGGTGACCGACGTGTTGACAGTCGCCTATATGAACGCCACGCTAAGGGCAATTGTTAGCGTTAACTCGGTCGTCATCTCCGTGGAGGAGGATCGATGGGCCCCACCACCCGTCGCCATCGCCTGGCCGTCGCCCTCGCACCCCTGGCCCTGTTCGTCGCGGTCACCGCGGCGGTGGTCGCTCCCAGCGCCGCGGCGCGTGCCGCCGGGACCGGCCCCTGCGACATCTACGCCTCCGGCGGCACCCCCTGCGTCGCCGCGCACAGCACCACCCGCGCGCTCTACGGCGCCTACGCCGGGCCGCTCTACCAGCTGCGACGCGCGTCCGACAACGCCACCCGCGACGTCGCCCCGCTCGCCGCCGGTGACGTCGCCAACGCCGCCACCCAGGACTCCTTCTGCGCCAACACGAGCTGTCTGATCAGCGTCATCTACGACCAGTCCGGCCGCGGCAACCACCTCACCCAGGCCCCGCCCGGCGGGTTCTCCGGCCCGGCCGCCGGTGGCTACGACAACCTCGCCGACGCCACACTCGCCCCGGTCACGCTCGGCGGGCGCAAGGCGTACGGCGTCTTCGTGGCGCCGGGCACCGGCTACCGCAACAACAACACCAACGGCATCGCCAAGGGCGACCAACCCGAAGGCATGTACGCCATCTTCGACGGCACCCACTACAACGGCGGCTGCTGCTTCGACTACGGCAACGCCGAAACCAACAGCCGTGACAACGGCAACGGCACCATGGAGGCCATCTACTTCGGCAACATCAAGGTCTGGGGGTACGGCACCGGCAACGGCCCCTGGATCATGGCCGACCTGGAGAACGGCCTCTTCTCCGGCGTCAACCCCGGCTACAACGCCAACGACCCGTCCATCAGCCACCGGTTCCTGACCGCCATCGTCAAGGGCGAACCCAACCACTGGGCGATCCGCGGCGGCAACGCCCAGTCCGGCGGCCTGTCCACCTTCTACGACGGCAAGCGCCCCAACGCCTCCGGCTACAACCCGATGAAGAAGGAAGGCGCCATCATCCTCGGCATCGGCGGGGACAACAGCATCGGCGCAGCCGGCACCTTCTACGAAGGCGTGATGACCTCCGGCTACCCGTCGAGCGCCACCGAGGACGCGGTCCAGGCCAACATCACCGCCGCCGGTTACGCGGCGAGCACCGGCGGCAGCCGGCAGAACGTCGAGATCGTGGGCGGCCAGTCCGGACGCTGCGTCGACGTGCCGAACGGCACCACCACCAACGGCACCCAGACGCAGCTCTACGACTGCTGGGGCGGGACCATGCAGCGCTGGACCTACACGTCGGCGCGGCAACTCCAGGTGTTCGGCAACAAGTGCCTCGACGCCAACGGGCAGGGCACCAGCAACGGCACCACGGTGATCATCTGGGACTGCCACGGCCAGGCCAACCAGCAGTGGAACCTCAACAGCAACGGCACCATCACCGGCCAGCAGTCCGGCCTGTGTCTCGATGCCAACGGCGCCGCCACCGCGAACGGCACCAAGCTGATCCTCTGGGCCTGCAACGGCGGCGCCAACCAGCAGTGGAGCCTGCGCAACTGAGCCACCGGCCGGGCGGAGCACCTCCGCCCGGCCCCGGCCCGCACCCCGCCACCTGCCCGTCCCACCACGAAAGGCCCCTCATGCCCACTCCTTCGATGAACCGCCGGACGCTCCTGCGCGCGACCGGCGCCACCGCCGTCGCGACCGCGGCCGGCGCCACCGTCGGTTCCCTCGCCGGCGGTGGGCCGGCCGGCGCCGCCCTGGCCCCGGCCCGTCCGGACCTCGGCGTCTCCGCCTACACGTTCGACCCCGGCCAGGTACGACTGACCGCCAGCCGCTGGATGGACAACCAGAACCGCACGCTGAACTACCTCCGGTTCGTCGACGTCAACCGGCTGCTCTACAACTTCCGCGCCAACCACCGGCTCTCCACCGCCGGCGCCGCCGCCAACGGCGGTTGGGACGCGCCGAACTTCCCGTTCCGCACCCACATGCAGGGCCACTTCCTCACCGCGTGGGCGCAGGCGTGGGCGGTGGCCGGCGACACCACCTGCCGGGACAAGGCGGTCACCATGGTCGCCGAGCTGGCGAAGTGCCAGGCCAACAACGGCGCGGCCGGCTTCAGCACCGGATACCTGTCCGGCTTCCCCGAGTCCGACTTCAGCGCGCTCGAAGCCCGGACGCTGAGCAACGGCAACGTGCCCTACTACTGCATCCACAAGACGCTCGCCGGCCTGCTCGACGTGTGGCGCCTGATCGGCAGCACGCAGGCCCGCGACGTGCTGCTGGCGCTCGCCGGCTGGGTCGACTGGCGCACCGGCCGGCTCAGCTCGGCCCAGATGCAGGCCATGCTCGGCACCGAGTTCGGCGGCATGAACGCGGTGCTGACCGACATCTACCAGCAGACCGGCGACGCCCGTTGGCTGACCACCGCCCAGCGCTTCGACCACGCGGCCGTGTTCAACCCGCTCGCGGCCAACCAGGACCAGCTCAACGGGCTGCACGCCAACACCCAGGTGCCCAAGTGGATCGGCGCGGCCCGGGAGTACAAGGCCACCGGCACCACCCGCTACCGCGACATCGCCACCAACGCCTGGAACATCACCGTCGGCGCGCACACGTACGCCATCGGCGGCAACAGCCAGGCCGAGCACTTCCGCGCCCCCAACGCCATCGCCGGCTACCTGAGCAACGACACCTGCGAGGCGTGCAACACCTACAACATGCTCAAGCTGACCCGGGAGTTGTGGCAGCTCGACCCCGACCGCGTCGCGTACGTCGACTTCTACGAGCGGGCGCTGCTCAACCAGATGATCGGCCAGCAGAACCCGGCCGACAGCCACGGCCACATCACCTACTTCACCCCGCTCAAACCGGGCGGGCGGCGTGGCGTCGGCCCGGCCTGGGGCGGCGGCACGTGGAGCACCGACTACAACTCCTTCTGGTGCTGCCAGGGCACCGGGCTGGAAACCAACACCAACCTGGCCGACGGCATCTACTACCACAACGGCACCACGCTGACCGTGAACCTGTTCCTGCCCTCGGTGCTCACCTGGAGCGAGCGCGGCATCACGGTCACCCAGAGCACCACGTATCCGGCCTCGGACACCACGACGCTCACCGTCACCGGCTCGGTGGGCGGATCCTGGACGATGCGGATCCGGATCCCGTCGTGGACCACCGGGGCGACGGTGAGCGTCAACGGCACGGCGCAGGGCATCGCCACCGCACCGGGCAGCTACGCCGTGCTGACCCGCGACTGGGCCTCCGGCGACGTGGTCACCGTCCGGCTGCCGATGCGGGTGACCACGGTCGCCGCCAACGACGACGCGGCCGTCCAGGCGGTCATGTACGGGCCGGTGGTGCTCTCCGGCAACTACGGCAACACCACGTTGAGCGCGCTGCCGACGCTGGAGACCGGCTCGGTCACCCGGACCGGCGCCGACTCGCTGGCGTTCACCGCCCGGGCCAACGGCGCCACCGTCAACCTCGGGCCCTTCTACGACGCGCACGGATTCAACTACACGGTCTACTGGCGGGCCGGCACGGGCGGCGGCGGTGGCGGCGAGGCGAGCTTCCGGCTGGCGAACGCCGCCAGCGGCCTCGTGCTCGGCGTCCAGAACATGTCCACCGCCGACGGCGGGCTTGCCCTTCAGTGGGGTGACACCGGCACCGCCGACCACGACTGGCAACTCGTCGTCGACGGGTCGGCGCTGAAGCTGCGCAACGTCAACAGCGGCAAGGTGCTCGGCGTGGAGAACATGTCCACCGCGGACAACGCGCGGATCCTCCAGTGGGCCGACAACGGCACCGCCGACCACCTCTGGACCGTGGTCGACGTCGGCGACGGCACCCACAAGCTGCGCAACTCGCACACCGGCAAGCTGCTCGCCATTTCCGGCGGCTCGACCGCGCAGGGCGCGATGGCCGTGCAGGACCCGGACAACGGCAGCCCGGACAACCAGTGGCGGTTCCTGCCGAACGGGGCCCGCCGGTTGCAGAACCTCGGCAGCGGGCTCGTGCTCGGCGTGCAGAACATGTCCACCGCCGACGGTGGCCTCGTCATCCAGTGGGGCGACACCGGCACCGCCGACCACCTCTGGACCGCGCTCGTGGACACCGGCGGCTACCTGCGGCTGCGTGCCTCGCACAGCGGCAAGGTGCTCGGCGTCGAGGGCGCCTCCACCGCCGCCGGCGCCCGGATCGTGCAGTGGGCCGACAACGGCACCGCCGACCACAGGTGGCGGCTGCGCCACGGCGGCAACGGCTACTTCCGGATCCAGTGCGCCAACGGCGGCCGGGTCCTCGGCCTCAGCGGCGGCTCCGGCAGCCAGGGGGCGCAGGCCGTGCTCGCCGACGACACCGGCGCCGCGCACCAGCGCTGGCGGTTCGTCTGAGATCCCGGGTACGCGGGTCCGGCCGTCGCGGCCGACCCGCGTACCCCCGGAGACGCCGTCGTCGCCGGGCCGGGCGACCCGGCGACGACGGCTCCGCCCCACGGTCGACGGCTCGGGCTCGGGCTCGGGCTCGGGCTCGGGCTCGGGCTCGGGCTCGGGCTCGGGCACGGGCACGGGCACGGGCACGGGCGGGATCTTGGTACGAAGTGGCCCTCATGGGGGCCATTTCGTACCAAGATCTACTTTCGTCCCATTCAGTGGAACACGGTCCCGAAAGGCGGGCGTTTCAGCGCTGATCAACTCCACTTCGCCGAGGTGGCGGGGTGGAGGCATCTGGGATCACGCCACTTCGCCGAGGTGGAGTCGATCAACTGCTGGACGCCGGTGACCGTGGGCCGGCATCGACAGCGTGAGTCGATTCACGCCATCAGCTCTCAAGGCACCGAGCGGGCCAGCACCATCCAACCGGCACGGCGGCGAGTCAGATCGCCGTAGCGAGGTCAGAACGATCTCGACGACCTCCGGGTGGACGTCGGCCGCCGGACGGAGTGCCGCCGGAGCAGGGTGGAGCCGACCGACAAGGATGGGAGCTGACGACCGCCACCCGGCGAGGGTTCAGCGCCGGGGCGGCGGGCCGACGCTGCGCCGGGGCACGAGCGTCGGGGCGACGGTCCGCCGCAGCGGCCCCACGCTTGCCGACTCGATCTGCGCCAGCAGCAGGCCGAGACTCGCCCGGGCCACGGCCGCGAAGTCGGGTCGCACAGTGGTCAGCGGCGGGATGAAGTAGGCCGCTTCGGGCACGTCGTCGAACCCGACCACGCTGAGGTCGTCGGGCACCCGCCGGCCGTGCTCGTGCAACGCGCGCAGCACCCCGAGCGCCAGGTGGTCGTTGGCGGTGAAGACCGCGGTGACCTCCGGCATCCGGGCCAGCATCTGCCCGCACCGGTAGCCCGCCGCCGCCGACCAGTCCGCCGGGACCAGCGGGGGCACCTCGGCCCCGGCGAGCCGCAACGCCTCACGCCAACCCTCGATCCGGCCGGCGCTGTCGAACCAGTCCGACGGGCCGGACACGTGCCATACCGTGCGGTGCCCGGCGTCGAGGAGATGCTGGGTGGCGGCCCGCGCGCCGGCGACCTGGTCGACCGTCACGAGCGGGATCGGCCGGCGGGGATCGCCGTCGACGGTCACCAGCGGCACGTCGTGGGGCAGCCGTTCGAGCGCCTCGCCGGCCGACTCGACCGGCGCGATCACCACGATGCCGGCCACCCGGTGCGCGAGGTGGCGTTCCACCGCCTCGGAGATGGATCGGTGGTCGAGGTCGCTGACGCTGCCGATGCTGACCGCGAAGCCGGCTTCGGCGGCGGCCTGTTCCAGCGCGGCCAGAAGTGAGGCCGGACCGTAGAGCGTGGTGTTCTGCGCGACCACACCGATCACCTGGGACCGGCCGGTCACAAGCGTCCGGGCCGCACGGTTGGGCCGGTAGCCGAGTTCGGTGATGGCCGCCTGCACCCGGAGCCGGGTCTGCTCACGCACGTTCGGATGCCCGTTGAGAACCCGGGAGACCGTCTGGTGCGAGACACCGGCGAGGCGAGCCACATCAGTCATCGCAGGACCGCGCACGGCCACCTCACTTTCGCACATGCCCGCGTGGCCGAGACGGGTCGCCGTCGACCGGGTCGACCCGGGTGGCGACAGTCTACGCCAGAGGTCGCGCCGGTCACGGTGCGATCGATCACCATTCGAGTGGCGGCATCGGAATGTCGGGGAATTGACGGCCGAACCCGGGGCGGGGCAATTCCGATAACTTCGGAACCCCCGCCCCGGGCAATTACCGGACGACTCAACGGCGGATAGCGGTGGCCCGTGTCACGGCGTCGTCAGCGAGAACTGCCGCACCGTCACCGCGCCGCCCAGCGCCTGGGTCGCGTAGTTGAACATGCCGAACCGGTATCCCATGAAGAACTGCCATGCGTTGTTGAGCGTCAGCGCGTTCCCCAGCGGCACGAACGTGACCCCGTCGGTGCTGTAGGAGAACGTCGCCTGCCGGCCGGAGCCGGGCCGGATGTCGGCCTTGGCCCGCAGCCATATCCGCCCGCCGGAGACCGGAGCGCTGGCGATCTCCGACCCGGTGGAGGTGGTGTTCCAGGCGCCGCTGGCCATGGTCAGGCCGTTGGTCATGACCACCCGGGTGGCGCCGTTGTCCCGCCGGACGCCGATCCACGCCGAGCTGTCGCGCAGCATGGCGAGTCCGGACCGGTCGCCGTCCCGCATGGCCGAGTAGTCCAGCTCGACGGTCGCGGTCGAGGTCGGGCCCTGGATCCGGTGGGTCAACGTGTTGCGGGCCTGGTAGAGATCGTTGGTCACGCTGGCGGTCTGCAGGCGGAGGCCGTTGTTCACCGACCACCGGCTGTTGTCCGGGTTGTGGTTCCACTCGTACTGCACGCCGAGCGTGGTGCCGGCGAACGTGTCGGTGCCGGTGAGCGGCTTGACCGGATGCAGCGGCAGCGGGTTGGGGTAGCTCGCCCCCCACGTCCCGTTCACGGTCTGCACCTGCGGCCAGCCGTCGGCGGTCCAGGTGATCGGCGCCAGCGTCGGCATCCGGCCACCCGGGTACGCGTCGGTGAAGGCCATGTAGTACCAGGAGCCGTTCTGCGTCTGCACCAACCCGCCCTGGTGCGGCACGCCGCCGCCGGAGATCGGGCCGGGCAGGTTGAGCAGCACCTGCCGCTGCTCGTACGGGCCGAACGGGCCGTTGGTGGACTTGAGCACGTACTGGCCGTTCGCCGGCCGGGTCAGCCAGATGTAGTAGGCGCCGTTGCGCTTGTAGAAGCGTGCCCCCTCCAGCGTGCCGATGTTCGACGGGGTCTGGTAGACCTGCTGGGCCCGCACCTGGGTGCGGCCGTCGGCGGAGAGCTGCGCGACGCTGATCGTGCCGTTGCCGTACGCGACGTACATGGTGTCGTTGTCGTCGATCAGCATGCCGGCGTCGTAGTAGCAGTTCGGGATGGTGGTGAGCTTGCTCCACGCGCCGTCGACCGCGCCGGCGGTGTAGATGTGGGTCTGGGCGAAGTCGATGCACCCGGCCCAGTAGTAGGTGCGGTTGCTGGGCCGGTAGTTCAACGTCGAGGCCCAGATGCCGTCCACGTACGCCCGGCTGCCGGGAGGCAGGTCGTACTTCGTGCCGAAGTCCAGCCGGGGCACCGAGTGCCCGGCGAACTCCCAGTTCACCAGGTCCCACGAGCGCAGGATCGGAGCGCCGGGCGAGTAGTGCATGGTGGAGGCGGACATGTAGTAGACGTCGCCGACCCGGATGATGTCGACGTCGGCGAAGTCCTGCCAGACCGCCGGGTTGGTGAAGGTGCCGCCGGGCGGCGGGTCGGTCGGGGTGCCGCCGCCGTCGACGCGGACGAGCTGCCACTGCTGGTTCGCGCCGTTCCAGTCGTCGTACTGGACGATGTTGCCGCCGTCGGCGGTCGAGGCGTTCTGCACCTCCAGCGCCTTGTTCGAGTTGCGGTTGATCAGCCGGACGTAGCCGCCGTCCGAGTCCGCCAGCCGGAACTGCTGGTTGGTCCCGCCGTGGTCGCTCCACTGCACCACGGCCGTGCCGTTGGCCGTGGAGGCGCCGGTCACGTCCAGCACCTTGCCGGAGTGCCGCGAGCGCACCCGGTAGTAGCCGCCGCCGGAGTCGACGAACTGCCACTGCTGCCAGGCCCCGTTGTTGCGCGTCCACTGGGTGATCCGCGCCCCGTCGTTGGTGGCCTGGTTGTACAGGTCCAACGCCTTGCCGCTGTTGCGGTTCACCAGCACGTAGTACGCGGTGGTGTCCACGGTCGCCGCCGAGGCCGGCCCGGGGGCCACCCCCACCAGCACCCCGCCGACCACCATCGCCACCAACCCCGCCAGGAGCCGGGACAGCCGACCTGTCGCCACCATGACCCTCCTCATGTGATCGTTAACAGCGGCCCCCGCCTGAGGGGAAACCGGACGCACGGCAACCGCGGCGCATGCTGAGCACGGAACGGCCCGCGGAAGGCGCCGGCGATCCCAATGCATCGACTGTGAGCGATAACATGCCGTACGTCAAGCCGTAACGTCCCGGACACGAACCGGGTGGCGCGCCCCGACGCGAACGTCGGCGCACGCCACCCGTGGCGGTGGTCCCGGCGGTCAGAAGCCGCGGGCGAGCCGGTAGTACGCCTGGTTCCAGCGCAACTCGTCGGCGAACCGGTGCGGCTCGGTGTCGCCGTCGATGACCGCCAGCTCGGTACGCGCCATCTCGGCCAGATCGCGCAACTCCTCCACGCCCACCGCCTGGGAGAGCACGGTGTGGTGCGGCGCGCCCGCGGTGATCCACGCCTCCGCCGAGCCGGCCAGGTCGGGGCGGGGCCGCCAGACCGCCCGGGCCACCGGCAGCCGGCGGAGCGGCTGCGGCGGCGGTACCACGTCGACCACGTTGGCCACGAGCCGGAACCGCTCCCCCATGTCGGCCATGCCGAGCACGACGGCCGGGCCGGACGCCGCGTCGAAGACCAGCCGAACCGGGTCCTCCCGGCCGCCGATGCTCAGCGGGTGGATCTCCGCGGTCGGCACGTCGGCGGCGATGCTCGGGCACACCTCGAGCATGTGCGCGCCGAGGACCACTTCGTGTCCGAACGTCAGGTCGTAGGTGTAGTCCTCCATGAAGGACGTGCCGCCCTCGACGCCGACCGCCATCGTCTTCAGCGTCCGCACCAGGACCGAGGTCTTCCAGTCGCCCTCGCCGCCGAACCCGTACCCGTCGGCCATCAGTCGCTGCACCGCGATGCCGGGGAGCTGGCGCAGGCCGCCGAGGTCCTCGAAGTTGGTGGTGAACGCCCGGAAGCCGCCGGCGTCCAGGAAGGAACGCAGACCGATCTCCTGGCGTGCGGCGTACCGCAGGGAGTCGTGCCGGTCCCCGCCCGGCCGCAGCGCGGCGTCCAGCCGGTAGGCGTCGTCGTACTCCTTGACCAGGTCGTCCACCTGCGCGTCGGCGACCTGGTCGACGGCCGCCACCAGGTCGTTCACGCCGTAGGTGTTGACCGAGACGCCGAACCGCAGCTCCGCCTCGACCTTGTCCCCCTCGGTCACCGCGACGTCGCGCATGTTGTCGCCGAAGCGGGCCAGCCGCAGCGTCCGCAGCGACGACCAGCCGATGGCCGCGCGGGCCCAGGCCCCGACCCGACCCACCACCCGCGGGTCGGTGACGTGCCCGGCGACGGTCTTGCGGGCCACCCCCAGGCGGGTCTGGATGTACCCGAACTCCCGGTCGCCGTGCGCGGCCTGGTTCAGGTTCATGAAGTCCATGTCGATGGTGTCCCACGGCAGCGCCACGTTCGCCTGGGTGTGCAGGTGCAGCAGCGGCGTCTGCAACGCGTCCAACCCGGAGATCCACATCTTGGCCGGCGAGAACGTGTGCATCCAGGCGATCACCCCGACCGCGCCCTGCACCGCCGCGTCCCGGCAGGCCGCGAGGATGTCCGTGCTGGTGGTGAGGACCGGCTTCCAGACCACGCGGACGGGGATGTCCGGCGACTCGTCCAACCGGGCGGCGATCTGCCGGGACTGGTCGGCGACCTGCCGGAGCGTGTCCTCGCCGTAGAGGCCCTGGCTCCCGGTGAGGAACCAGACCTCGGGCTGGGGGTGAGTTGCCATGTTGTTGCCTTCCGCGCTAGTTGCCGTCACTTGAACCGGATGCCGATGAGGCGCTGGAGGAGGATGAACGCGAAGAGCAGCCCGCCGATCACGATCTTGGTCCACCAGGAGTTGAGGCTGCCGTCGAAGGTGATCAGGGTCTGGATGACGCCGAGCACCAGCACGCCGAGGACGGTGCCGAAGACGTATCCGGACCCGCCGGTGAGCACGGTCCCGCCGATCACCACCGCCGCGATCACGTCCAGCTCCATGCCGACGGCGATCAGCGGCGCGCCGGACAGCGTGTAGAACGACAGCAGAAGGCCGCCGATGGCCGAGCAGAGCCCGCTGATCGTGTAGACGGCGATCCGGGTCCGCCCGACCGGCAGGCCCATCAGCAGCGCCGACTGCGCGTTGCCGCCGACCGCGTACACGTTGCGGCCGAACCGGGTGTACGCCAGCACGTACGCGGCGACGAGCACCACCGCGAACGCGATGAGCACGCTGATCGAGACGAAGTTCCCGGCCGGGTTGCCGATGCGCTCCTGGGACATGCCGGTCCAGAAACCGTCGGTGATGGAGATCGAGGAGCCGCTGATGAACGTGCACATGCCCCGGGCGAAGAACATCCCGGCGAGTGTGACGATGAACGGTTGGATCTCGAAGAAGTGGATCGCGCAGCCCATCAGGAACCCGAGCGTGGGGCCGATGAGCAGCGCGATGACCAGCACCAGGGCCGCCGGCATGCCGTCGCGGAGCAGGGCGGCCGACACCATCGCGGTCATCGCGACCACCGAGCCGACGGACAGGTCGATGCCGCCGGTGAGGATCACGAACGTCATCCCGACCGCGACCACGAGAACGAAACCGTTATCGATGAAGACGTTGAAGATCACCTGGACGTTGGAGAAGGCGCGGTACTGGGACACGCCGATGCCGTACATGACCAGCAGCAGCGCGAGCGTGGCCAGGACCGGGACGTGTCGCCGGGGCAGGCTGGGCCGCCAGGACCGGACGGCGGACAACGACGTGCTGCTCATGCCGAAACCTGCTCCTTCTCCCGCTGCGGCGTGGCCGGACCGGGCTCGACGCCGCGCCGGCGCCGCCGGAACCGGGCCCGGAACGCCGGGGCCTGCACCAGGCAGACGGCGATGACGACGACGGCCTTGAACAGCAGCGACGTCTGTGGCGAGATGTTCATGGCGTACACGGTGGTGGTCAGGGTCTGGATGATCAACGCGCCGAGGACGGTGCCGCCGAGGGAGAACCGGCCGCCGGCCAGCGAGGTGCCGCCGATCACCACCGCGAGGATCGCGTCCAGCTCGATCCAGAGCCCCGCGGCGTTGCCGTCGGCGCTCGACACGTTCGCGGTGACCATGAAGCCGGCGAGCGCGGCGCAGGCGGCGCTGACCACGTAGACGAGGAAGACCACCCGGCGCGACCGGATGCCGGCCAGCCGGCTGGCCTCGGCGTTGCCGCCGACCGACTCCACGATCAGCCCGAGCGCGGTGCGGCGGGTGAACGCGGCCACCAGCAGCGCCGCGGCGAGCGCGATCAGGATGGCCAGCGGCAGGGTCAGGAAGTGCCCGAGCCCGATCGCCCGGTAGGGCTCGGAGTTGATCGTGATGATCTGCCCCTCGGTGACCAGCTGGGCGATGCCCCGGCCGGCCACCATCAGGATCAGCGTGGCGATGATGGGCTGGATGCCGATGACGGAGACCAGCACGCCGTTCCACGCGCCGAGCACGAGCGCGGCCCCGAAGGCCAGGGCCAACGCGGTGAGCACGGTGGACGGGCTGTTCTGGTCGGCCGACTCACTGATGTGCAGGCAGGCGATCGCGCCGCTGATGGCACAGAGCGAGCCGACGGACAGGTCGATGCCGCCGGTGGCGATGACCAGGGTCATGCCGAGCGCGACCAGGATCAGCGGCGCGCTCAACCGGAGGATGTCGATCGGCGTGCCGTACAGGTGGCCGCTCTTGACCTCCACGGCGAGGAAGCCGGGCCGGTAGACGGTGTTCGCGGCGAGCATCACCACGAGCACCAGGACCGGCCAGAACAGGCGGTGCCCGGTCAGCGGGCGGAGGCGGTCGGTGACGGTGTTCATCGGTTCACCTCCTCCCGGGGGGTTCCGCTGGCGATGGTGCGCATGACGCGGTCCGCGTCGAGCGAGCTGTCGTTGTCGAGCTGGGCGACCATCTCACGGTCGCGCATGACCGCGACCCGGTGGCTCAGGCGCAGCACCTCCTCCAGCTCGGCGGAGATGAACAGCACCGCCATGCCGCCGTCGGAGAGCTGCACCACCAGCTTCTGGATCTCGGCCTTGGCGCCGACGTCGATGCCGCGGGTGGGCTCGTCGAGGATGAGCAGGCGCGGCTCGGTGATGAGCCAGCGCGCCAGCAGCACCTTCTGCTGGTTGCCGCCGGACAGGTTGCGCACCGGCAGCTCCGGGTTCGCCGGCCGGATGCTGAGCGCCTCGACGTACTTCTGGACCAGCTCGTCCTGCCGGCGGCGCGGGATCGGCCGCAGCCAGCCGCGCGCCGCCTGCATCGCCAGGATCATGTTCTCCCGGACCGACAGCTCGGGCACGATGCCCTCGGCGCGGCGGTTCTCCGAGCAGAAGCCGATCCCCCGGCCGATGGCCTGGATCGGGGTACGCAGCGGGGCCCGGCCGCCGTCGACGAGGACCTGACCGTGGTCGGCGCGGTCGGCGCCGAAGAGCAGCCGGGCCACCTCCGTCCGACCGGAGCCGAGCAGACCGGCCAGCCCGACCACCTCACCGGCGTGGATGCGCAGGCTGAACGGGGCGACCGCGCCACGGCGGCCCAGCTCGGCGGCGTCCACGAGCGGGGCCTTGTCCGACGCGACGGTGGCGCGCTGCTGCTGCACGTCGAGCCCTTCCAGCACGTCCAGCTCCTGGCCGATCATCTTTTCCACCAGGCTGAACTGCGGCAGTTCCTCGGTCCGGTACTCCCCCACCAGGCTGCCGTTGCGCAGCACGGTGATGCGGTCGGCGATGTCGTAGACCTGGTCGAGGAAGTGGGTGACGAACAGGATCGCGATCCCGTCGTCCCGCAACTGGCGCATGATCCGGAACAACTGGGCGACCTCGCCGGCGTCCAGACTGGACGTCGGTTCGTCGAGGATGAGCACCCGGGCCTGGACGTCGATGGCGCGGGCGATGGCGACCATCTGCTGCACGGCGAGGGAGTATGTCCCGAGCTGCGCGCCGACGTCGAGGGCGAGGTCGAGCCGGGCCAGGAGCTGACGCGCCCGCCGGCGCATCTCGCCCCACCGCACGGCGCCCAGGCGGCGGGGTTCGCGGCCGATGAAGATGTTCTCCGCCACCGACAGGTTCGTGCAGAGGTTGACCTCCTGGTAGACGGTGCTCACACCGGCCGCGGCGGCCTGCATCGGCCCGCTGAACGACACCTGGTCACCGGCGAGCGTGACGACGCCGGCGTCGGTGCCGTAGACGCCCGTCAACACCTTGATCAGGGTGGACTTGCCGGCGCCGTTCTCACCCATGAGCGCGTGGACCTCGCCCGGGAACAGCCGGAAGTCGACGTCGTGCAGCGCGCGGACGCCGGGGAAGGACTTGCTGATTCCGGTCATGGTCAGGACCGGACGGTCACCCGTCATGCCATCGGACCTCTTCTGGGAACGTGGTGGCACGGGGGCCGCCGTCGGTGTGACGGCGACCCCCGGTGTGGATCAGTACTTGCGGTTGGGGAGGGCTTCCTTCGCCGTCGTCTGGGTGAAGGTGGTCTCCTCGGTCTCGATCCGGGCCGGCACCTCTTCGCCCGCCGCGACCTTCTTCGTCAGGTCCATGAGCTGCGGGCCGAGCAGCGGGCTGCACTCGGCGATGAAGTTGAACTTGCCGTCCGCCAGGGCCTGCATGCCGTCCTTCACCGCGTCGACGGTGATGATGGTGATGTCCTTGCCCGGCACCTTGCCGGCCGCGGTGATCGCCTCGAGCGCGCCCAGGCCCATGTCGTCGTTGTGCGCGAAGAGCACGTCGATCTTCGGGTTGGCCTTGAGGAACTGCTCCATCACCTGCTTGCCGCCGGCGCGGGTGAAGTCACCGGACTGCGACGCGACGATCTTGAGGTTGGGGTTGGCCGCGATGGCCTCGCCGAAGCCCTTCTTCCGGTCGTTGGCCGGCGCCGAGCCGGTGGTGCCCTGAAGCTCGACGATGTTCACCGGGCCGGTGGCGGACTTCTTCTCCTCCACCAGCCACTCGCCGGCGAGCCGGCCCTCCTTGACGAAGTCGGAGCCGAGGAACGTCTTGTAGAGCGACTTGTCGGCCGAGTCGACCGCGCGGTCGGTCAGGATGACCGGGATCTTCGCGTCCTTGGCCTCCTTGAGCACGGTGTCCCAGCCGGACTCCACCACCGGCGAGAAGGCGATCACGTCGACCTTCTGCTGGATGAAGTTCCGGATCGCCTTGATCTGGTTCTCCTGCTTCTGCTGCGCGTCGTCGAACTTCAGCTCGATGCCGGCCTCGCCCGCCGCCTCTTTGATCGAGGTGGTGTTGGCGGTACGCCAGCCGCTCTCCGCGCCGACCTGGGAGAAGCCCAGGACGAGCTTGTCGTCGCCGCCGCCGGAATCGCCGCCGGTGTCGCTGTTGCCGCAGGCGGCCATGCTGCCGGCGAGCAGCACGCCGGCAAGGGCCGCGATGACCGTACGGGTCATACTCCTGGTTCGCATCGTTCTCCTCGTGGGTGGGGTGATCCGGGCGCGCGACCGGCGGGGCCGGGGCGACCGGTTGTGGTGGTGGGATGAGAGGTGGTGCTGGTCGGGGTCACCCGGTGGGCGGGCGCTGGCCGTACACGTTCTGGTAGCGGTCGTGGAGCGCGTCGATGTCGGCCGGCGCGATCGGCAGCGGCTGCCCGAGCGCGCGGGCCAGGTGCGCCGTGCGAGCGACGTCCTCGCACATCACCGCGGCCTTGACCGCCGCGCGCGCGTCCTTGCCGATGGTGAAGACGCCGTGGTTGCGCATGAGCACCGCGGGTGACCGGTGCCCGGACAACGTGCTGACGATGCCCTTGCCGATGTCGTCGCCGCCGATCAGCGCGAACGGCCCGACCGGGATCTCGCCACCGAACTCGTCGGCCTGCGCGGTCAGCCAGCACGGGATCGACTCGCCCCGGGCCGCCCAAGCGGTGGCGTACCCGCTGTGCGTGTGCACGACGCCGCCGACCTCGGGCATCGCGCGGTAGACGTAGGCGTGCGCGGCGGTGTCGCTGGACGGCGAGCCGCCGCCGTCGACCACGACGCCGTTCAGGTCGCAGAGCACCATGGTGTCGGCGGTCAGGTCGTCGTAGTCCACCCCGCTCGGCTTGATCACCATGAGGTCCTGCCCGGGGACCCGCGCGGACACGTTGCCGGCGGTCCAGGCGACCAGGTTGTAGCGGGTCAGCTCGCGGTGCAGGCCGGCGACCGTCTGCCGCAGCGCGGCGATCTGCCGGGCGACGTCGGTGTTCATCCGACCACCTCCAGGGTCGAGTCGTGCGGCGCCGCGGCGGCGTCCACCGCCGCGTTCCGGATCGCCCGCAGGCGGAGCATGACGTCGTTCCCGCCGCGACCGAAGTGGTCGTGCAACGCCCGGTATTCGGCGTAGAGCGCGTCGTAGGCGCGGACGTTGTCCGGGATCGGCCGGTAGACGCCCTCGTCGACCCGGCCCATGGCCGCCGACGCCTCGTGCACCGTCGGGTACGCCCCGGCGGCGACCGCGGCGTGGATGGCGGACCCGAGCGCCGGCCCCTGGGCCGAGCCGATGATGCCGAGCGGCCGGTTGGTGACGTCGGCGTAGATCTGCATCAGCAACCGGTTCGAGGTCAGCCCGCCGGCCACCACCAGGTCGTCGACCGGCACGCCCGCCTCGGCGAACGCCTCGATGATCATCCGGGTGCCGTAGGCGGTGGCCTCCAGCAACGCGCGGTAGACGTCCGCCGGGCGGGTGGCCAGGGTCAGCCCGACGACGAGCCCGCTGAGGTCGTGGTTGACAAGCAGCGAGCGGTTGCCGTTCCACCAGTCCAGCGCCACCAGGCCGTGCGCGCCGACCGGCTGGGCGGCGGCCAGTTCGGTGAGCCGCTCGTGCGAGTCCAGGCCGGCCGGGGCGGCATGCCGCACGAACCAGCCGAAGATGTCCCCCACGCCGCTCTGCCCGGCCTCGTAGCCCCAGGCGCCGGGGCTGATGCCGCCGTCGACCACACCGCACATCCCGGGCACCTCGGCCGGGTGGGTGCCGTTGAGCACGTGGCAGGTGGAGGTGCCCATGATGGCCACCAGCCGGCCCGGGTGCAGCGCCTGGGCGGAGGCGGAGGTGACGTGCGCGTCGACGTTGCCGACCGCGACCGCGATGCCCTCGGGCAGCCCGGTCCAGGCGGCGGCGCGCGCGCTGAGCGTGCCGGCCCGGTCGCCGAGCGGCAGCAGCGGGCCGTCCAGCTTGGTCACGAAGTCGGTGAAGTCCGGGTCGAGCGCGGCCAGGTAGTCCGGTGACGGGTACTGGCCGTCCTGCCGGATGCCCTTGTAGCCGGCGGTGCAGGCGTTGCGGGTCTCCGCGCCGCACAGCTCCCACACGATCCAGTCGGCGGCCTCGATGAAGCGGTCGGCCCGTCGGTAGACCTCGGGGTCCTCGGCCAGGATCTGCAACCCCTTGGCGAACTGCCACTCGGCGGAGATCTTGCCGCCGTAGCGGCCGATCCACGGCTCGCCCCGCTCGTGCGCCAGGGCGTTGATCCGGTCGGCCTGCGGCTGCGCGGCGTGATGCTTCCAGAGCTTGACCCAGGCGTGCGGCCGGTGACGCAGCTCCGGCACCTCGCACAGCGGGGTGCCGTCGGCGAGCGTCGGCAGCACGGTGCAGGCGGTGAAGTCGGTGCCGATCCCGATCACCCGGGCCGGGTCCACGCCGGCGGCGGCCAGCGCGGCGGGCACCGCCTCGCGCAGCACGTCCCGGTAGTCGTCGGGATCCTGCAACGCCCAGTCCGGCGGCAGCGGCGGGCCGCCGTCGGGCAGGGCCGTCTCGATCACCCCGCGCCGGTATTCGTGCACCGCCGTGCCGAGTTCGGCGCCGTCGCGGACCCGCACCACGAGCGCCCGCCCGGACAGCGTGCCGAAATCGACCCCGATCACGTACCGGTCGGCCGCGTCCACCTCGCTCATTTGCACCTCTCCCGTGTCACGGAGTTAGTGTTAGCGCTCACATATACATCCGTCAAGACACCCGAACGCAACGGCTACGTAACGGGAACGGTCGCCGCGCGACACCCGCCGCGGACGGCGCGGGTACCGGCCCGCCCACCCCTCGCGCGAGATCCACGAGAGCGACCGGCGGTCGGCGGATCCGGACCCGCGCGCCGCAGTGTTAGCGAGAACAATCGATGCCTTGCGTGGACACTCGTCGATCATCCGCCCGCGCCCCGGTACGGACACCGGGCCAGCCGCCCGGCGGGCCGGCAGAGGGGCTCTCAACGGCACTTTTTCCGTCCGGCCGGGTTCCCGTCGACCCGGTCGGCAAGCGTTGCGAGACGCCTTCAACTATTTACACAGTTTGATGTCAGCGATAACATCCGCGGCATCACTGCACCGGCGTGCCGATCCCCGGGCGGACGCAACCGGCACGCAGCGAGGTGGCGGCCGGCGGCGTCCCGGCCATCGCCGAATCCACCACCGAAGAGCGGCTGCCGGCGGTCCACCGGTCCCCTCGACGCCACGGCCTCCCCGGTGCCCACCGACGATCCGTGGCACGGGCCGCGGCCGGCGGTCGCTCCCTGAAGGACGCCGGCTTCGTCGGCGCCCGTCAACCGAGGAGGACCTGTGCGCAGAAGGACACGATGGATGCTCGCCGCCCTGGGAGTGGCGGCGGTCGCCCTCGCGGCCACCGTCACCGACGGGGTCGTCACCCCGCACCCGGCGCGGGCGCTTGACAACGGTGCGGCTCGTACGCCGCCGATGGGGTGGAACAGTTGGAACACGTTTGGTTGCAATATCAGTGAGTCGTTGATCCGGCAGATGGCGGACGCGATGGTGAGTTCTGGTATGCGGGATGCCGGGTATGAGTATGTGGTGGTGGATGACTGTTGGATGAATCCGAATCGGGATTCGGCGGGGAATCTGCAGGGGGATCCGGGTCGGTTCCCGTCGGGGATGAAGGCCCTGGGTGACTACATTCATGCGCGGGGGTTGAAGTTCGGGATCTATCAGGGTCCGTTGACGAAGACGTGTGCGCAGTATTTCAACAGTTATCCGGGGTCGACGGGGGCGCAGGGGCATGAGGTGCAGGACGCGCGTCAGTTCGCGTCCTGGGGGGTGGACTATCTGAAGTACGACTGGTGTTCGCCGTCTGGGTCGATCGATGAGCAGGTGCGGGTGTTCAACCTGATGCGTGATGCCCTGGCGGGGACGGGTCGGCCGATCGTGTACAGCATCAACTCCAACAGTGTGCATTCGAAGACGGGTCCGCAGCGGGACTGGGGTGATGTGGCGAACATGTGGCGGACCACG